>CAZIJV010000007.1:0-145818 GCA_964539645.1 uncultured Syntrophobacter sp. | reverse complement strand
GCATCGTTGACGGTAGCTTCATCTTGTTGTCTTCCGAAATTTAATCTGATCAGGCCCTCGGACAAGCGGAACGCAATAGTTCACCTTGCCAACTTGTTGACTATCACAAAAGTTACCATATGAACCGGATGTCCGGTCCCAAACAAAACCTCCAGCAGAGGGCATCCGGAAAAATCATGCTGTCAGCCCTCCTTTCGGAAGTCGGCCATTGAAAGGCGCCCACGCTAAAACCTTGCTGGACAAAGAGAGAGTGGTCACAGTCGGCCATTGTACATTCTGGTGTTTTTAACCCGGGAATGGCTCTTTTGACGCGACCATTTGGTGAGGCAACCCGCTCCGACTCCACAAAATACACATACCCAGGGGTTGTCAATGCAGTCACTCTCCTGAATGCGCGTAGGGACCCTCTCCCGACAAGTCCCCCCACGGAATCCCGGTACAGCTCCCGAACCTCTCAATCGGACCCGAAAATGTTGGGTGAACTCCGGCCATTCAAGCGCCATGTTCGCCGGATTTCATCCTTAAGGCTATGGATTGCTTGCCGATTTCTTCAATAGGTAAAACCTCGCCCGGACCTTGTGCTTTTTCTTGATACCATGCAAAAGCATTGATGGCATCCTCTTCCACTTCGGGAAGGAAGCGCAGAACATATGTCATCTTCTTTTTTCAATCCTTGCCTGCAGTTCCTCGATCGTCAGGAGGTTCCCGGGATGAGAGAGGCCTCTTTTGAGTCTTCTGTCCAGCTCTTCCGTGTGGCTCTTAGGAGTGGGCACTCCGGATTCATCCGAAGCGATGCTGTCCCAAAGGTCTTCGACCAGCAGGATCTTTTCCGGTGTACTCAATCGCTCAATCTCAGGAATATCGCTCAAGTGCATCCGTCAAAGCTTTAGTGCCTGGGACGGGAGTCGAACCCGTATGGCCTTGCGACCGAGGGATTTTAAGTCCCTTGTGTCTACCAATTCCACCACCCAGGCGGGATATGCAGGGAAGAAGTCCGGCGCTCAACGGAACTCTGGCGTTCTTTTTAGCATAGCCGGGAAAAAAGAGTCAAAAAAGTTTCCAGTTCAAACAATAGTGCCCATTTGAGATTGCAGCTTATCGTGTTGTCAGCCCAGGTACGCCTTGGCTTGCCGGTGGATGGCCGGGCTCGTCTGGTCGGAGACGGCGTTGACCACCCGCTCCAGGGCGGGGAGCACCAGGCGCTGAAGGTCCGGTTTCATTCGTTTCACGTGCTGGAAGGTGTTCAGCATTCGTCCGGCGTTCGTATAGTTGATCGGGGCCAGTTCGATTACCCGGTCGGCTATCCAGTTTATCCCGTTCTCGTTCCAGATCATCTTGTTATTGGCTGCGACCGTCAGGAAGAGGGCGCGGCACCAGGTCGGCTGGGTGATGTCGAAGCTGGGGCGGCGGCGCTCTTTTTCCACCTGGTCGAACAGGTCTTGGCGCGCGCCGCTCGCGACTACCCGCAGGTAGTTGGCGTACCCGGAAATATTCGTATGCCACTGGCGGTAGACTTCTTCGAGTATTTCCGCGCGTTCGGGAGCGGAGCTGCGATTAAGGGCGACCAGGGCCGAGACCTTGTCGTTTGCCGTGGTAGCGCGGCGGAAGTGGTCCAGGATGGTCATATGTCCCTCGGTCCTGTCCTTGACTGTAATCAGGTCGAGCAGCACGCTTTTGAGCATCCTGTGCTCGATTCCTTCCAGCATGGTTTCCGGGGACCAGAGTGCGTAGGTATCGATCTTGTCGAACTGCTCCTGCAACTGCGAGCGGTAGAGATTGTGCACCGCAAGCATCAATTCCTCCCTGGCCTTGACCAGCTCGGGAAACCAGGTGCTGTAGGCGCGGTCAACCGGCTGCTCATCGATGCGCAAAAAGTTGGCTTTGATGGAGGGAGACAGGGTTTCATCGGCCAGAATTTCACCGTAGAGTCCCAGCCAGAGCGGGTCGATCCCGGAGATGTCGCCGTTGAGCAG
Organism: uncultured Syntrophobacter sp.; assembly: GCA_964539645.1. Classification (GTDB taxonomy): domain Bacteria; phylum Desulfobacterota; class Syntrophobacteria; order Syntrophobacterales; family Syntrophobacteraceae; genus SbD1. Next base: position 143,845 of record CAZIJV010000007.1, on the reverse strand, counting down.
CTTGATGCGTTCGCGGTCGGTGAGCTTGCGCATGGCGTCCACGCGGCAGTAGAGGTTCGGGTCGAGGCGGGCCTGCAGCGTGAGCGTCTCGATAGTGGCGCTCTCGTTTTCAAACGTGCCGTAGAAGGAATAGTCGCGATTGATCGAAGCGAAGGCCGGAGCTTCCGGGAGGTTTTCAAAGACCAGTTCGGCTTCCGGTTCCTTGAGTTCGAAAATGCGGTCGGTTCCGGAAATGTCTTTGCCCCGGGAGTTCACCAGGGCCAGTTGAACGGGCACGACAAAGGGGGCTCTTCCTGCTTCGACCTCCTGGCGGAAGTTGATGACGAATCGCCCGGCTTCATGGTCGTACCGGGTTGTCGTCCGAACCCTGGGATATCCGATACGATAGAGCCACTCTTTTTTGAATCCGTCGAGCTTCCTGCCCGAGACCTCCTCGAAGCACTCGAAAAACTGGTCGGTCGTGGCGTTTCCATGCCGGTAGCGCGTGAAGTACAAAGTTTTTCCGGCTTTGAAATTCTCGCGGCCCAGCAGGAGGCGAAGCATGCGGATCACCTCGGCGGCCTTGACATAGGTGACGCCGTCTATGAGTTCATCCGGGTCGTTGAAGCCTTCGCGCACGATGCGTCCGGCGTGCCCCGCGTCTTCAATGGCAAGCGGGCCGAGCAGGGGGTTGCGGATGCTGTCCACCTGGTGCAGCCGCATCATGGACGGATCGAAGACATCGGCCATGAACTGTCGCTCCACATCGACGGTATAGGCTTCGTTCAGCCAGACGTCGAAGGGGGTGTCCATCGTCGTTTCGCTTCCGCACTGGTTGTGCTCGAATTCGTGCACGATCACCGCATGGGCGTAGAGCAGGAACTGGTCCTGTGTGTGCTCTCCGACCAGGGCGGCGTCCGTGACGATCGTGGTGTTGCCGACATTTTCCATCCCGCCGAAATTCGACCGGTTCATGCAGATAGTGCGATAGGTGTCCCCGGTATATTCGTAGTCCTGGGTGGCTTTGATCCACAGGACGGATTTCTGGAGAATTTTCATCGGAATTCGGGCGCCTTCGGTCGCTCCGGGAGGCACAAGGTATTCGAGCTTTACCGTACGGCCGGTGTCGTAGGTCGCCGAGTCTCGCAGGACATCCCATGTGCCGGCGATGGCGATAAAGAGGTAGGGCGCCATGGGAATGGGGTTGTTGAAAGTGATGACCTGCCTGGACGTATCGCCCGGCTTGCGCACGGGAACTCCGTCGGGATTCTTCACCGGATCGATATTGCCGTTGCTGATGAGGTGGGTATAGGCGACATCCCCCTCGAGTGTGGTGGTCATGGCGCACTTGGCTCGGCAGTCGTCGAATATGGGCATGATCCGCTGAAAGCCCCACTGCTGGCACTGTGACATGTACTGCTGGGGAGCGCCGGGAGGAGTGACGTCCTTATATATTCCTTCGAGCATGTATTCAGTAGGATGGCAGACTGTTTTCGCGCGAACGAAGAACTTCTCTCCCGAGGCGATTTTGCGCGGCAGAAACACGATCAGCTTATCATTACTCTTTTGATAGTCGTATTTCATGGGGGAGCCGGGAGATTGCGGCCCAGGGCAGAGTTCAACGCTTACGATTTCGAGGTCGCGCGCATCGAACCGGAGTTCTTCCAGGTCGATTCGCGCGGTCATTTCCATGCAGTTCTCCGCTTCAACCCGGTCATCGAAAAAGTTCAGGTAGATGGTGAGATGCTCCAGGCGAGCCGGCAGTTCCCCAAAATCTTCACGAAGATACTTGTACTTTTCGTTTGGCAATTCGTCCTCCACTTCTACCCGGCGGAATCATCGTATGTTCGGCGCCTGGTTTACCCTTCAAAAATACCGCTTCCAATCATCACTGCTCAATGGACAAACGTAGGGTGGACACGGCTTCATGTGCCCACCACCAAGGGCAGGCGGGCAGCACATTTTCCATGAAAACGGTGGGCACGATGGAACCGTGCCCACCCTACGGGAATGCATGTTCCGATAATGGTCAAAGCAGTCAATTTCATGTAATGGCAAAGCGCCGACCGCTATACCCCTCATTCCGGCAGGGCTGTTTGGCCGGAATCCCAGGGTGTGAATATACATACTGCAAAATGAAATTAACAGATAAGTATGAGAAAGAGAAATTTCCGTATCGGAGCGCCTTTTCTGGAGTATTTTCTCGAATAACAGTAACGGCGCAGGACGGATCGTCGCCGTCAGTGCCTCACCCTGCTTGATTCCGGGCTCGCGGTTGTAAAATTCAGCCGCTGTGTTAGAATGCCGCCCCTGACGTGAAATACCCGCTGGAAGATAATTTCTGTCGACTGTAATAACAGGTAGTGCTTTGAGCGAAAATACAAAGACCCTATTTCTTGATAAAACAGCTCTCGTTACGGGAAGTTCCCGCGGCATAGGGCGGGCTATAGCGCTTGCTTTTGCACGGTCCGGCGCCGACGTGGTCGTGAACCACTCCAAGTCCGGCGGTTCCTCCTCATCCAAAGCCGAGGAGGTCTGCCTGGAGATCGAAGCCTTGGGACGCAGGGCTTTTCCCATTGCCGCAGACATTGCCTCCAGGGCTTCCGTAAAGGAGATGTTCGAGACAGTGGCCGAGCGGAGCGGCAGGCTCGATTATCTGGTGCTCAATGCGGCCAGGGCCCCCTTCAAGCCGATTGAAAAACTGCTCGAAAGGGAAATGAAGGCCCTGGTCGAGATCAACTTCATGGGCAATATTTTCTGCATTCAGGCCGCCTTGCCGCTACTCGAGGCCGGAGGCGGAAAGATCGTTTTCATATCGAGCCTTGGGAGCCGCTACTATAATCCGTCTTATCCCCTGGGCAGCATGAAGGCGGCTATGGAATCGGTTGTGCGGGACTGCGCCGAGAGCCTTGCAGCCAGAAATATATCGGTGAACGCCGTCTGCGGCGGCATTGTCAAAACGGACTCATTCAAAGTGCTGCGGCAGTACATGGAAGAGATCGAGCATATTCCCGAGGAGCTTTGCGTAACTCCCGAGGAGATCGCGGATGCGGCGCTGTTTCTGTGCAGCCCGGCGGCGAGGGCGATCAGGGGACAGACCATCGTGGTTGACAATGGACTGAGCAACAGGCTATACCGCCCCGCGTGGACAGGGAAGCCCAAATCAAAATAAAGAGGTCATTCTACAATGAAGCAGACTTTCATCAGTGAGCAGAAGGTTCTCGAAGAAGTGACAAAGGCGATAGCCGAGGGCATCGATATCAAACCGGACAAGGTCAAGCCCGAGAGTTCGCTCATTCGGGACCTGGGCGCCGAATCGCTTGATTTTCTCGACATCAACTATCGCCTTGAGCAGACCTTCGGAATCAAAATGGCTCGTCATACCATTCTGGAGCATATGGAAGAGATGTTCGGCGAAGAATCCGCAATTGACGCCGACGGCAAACTGACGGCGAATGCCGCCGAAGTGCTGAACCTGCGCTACAACGGGTCCGGCTACGCCATCAGCGCCGGCATGGACATGGATGAACTGCCTGCGATGGTTACCGTGCAGTCGATAGTGGATGGGGTGATGAGCCTCCTGGACACCATGCCGGAAAAATGCGCCGAATGCGGGAACGGGGAATGGAAGCTGGAGGATGAATCGAGGATAGTGTGCGGGGCATGCAACGAACCGGCGGCATTCACCAACGGCGACGATCTCATCGATTCGTGGCTGCAGGAAGTGCAGGAAAAGAAAAAGGTTTTCTGATTTCAACCATCCTCGTGATCCAGGGGGCCTGCTTTGCGGGACCCGGGCCTTTCAGGATTTCAGCATGTCTGACAAGAAAACCAGGGTGGTGGTGACCGGCCTGGGAATGATCACGCCAATCGGGAAAGACAGCCGCGAAACCTTCGACAACGGGCGAAAGGGCGTATCGGGAATCGAGACCCTGCGTTCCTTTGAAACAGAAGGCCTGCCGTGCCGTATTGGAGGGCAGGTGGATGATTCCTGGATCAGCACTCTTCCGGAAAACGGTTTTCAGGGTATTGAAAAATGCAGCTCCCGCGGCCTGAAGCTCATGATTTCCGCGGCGGCCGAAGCCGCCCGGACCGCTCGCCTCGACTCCATCGAAAACCGCGAAAGAATAGGAGTGAGCCTGGGCTATCATGGGGAAAACCCCACAGTTGACGACATGCTCCTCTTCTATCGCTTCAGCGACGGGAAGGGATGGGATATCAACGGTTTGGTCAAAAACGGGGTTTATTCCTATTTTAACTTCTTTCGCCGAAAACCTGATGTCGCCACCTCTATTCTTTCGATGCTCTTCAACTGCAGGGGAGGCGGCCTGACTATCGTCTCGGCATGCGCCGCCGGCGCCCAGGCGATCGGCGAAGCATCCCGGATGATAAGAGAAGGGCGCTCCGATGTGATGATCGCCGGAGGGTGCGAATCCAACCTGAATTTTTCGGGCTTCATCGGTTTCGTTCTGATCCGTGCGCTCTCGGAAAAATATTCCTCACCCGATAAGGCTTCACGCCCTTTCGACCGGAAGAGAAACGGTTTTATTATGTCCGAGGGCGCCGGGGCGCTGGTCCTGGAGAGCCTGGAACATGCCCTGGAGCGCAATGCGCCTGTGCTTGCCGAAGTCAGGGGGTACGGTTCCTCGGCTGACGCCTACCGGATAACGGACATCCATCCCAAAGGCGACGGAGCGGTTCACGCCATGCAGGGCGCAATTGCGGACGCGGGGCTGAAGCCTGAGGAGATCGAATACATCAACGCCCATGGGACCTCCACCGTTCAGAACGACTATATTGAAACCGTGGCTATAAAAAGGGTTTTTGGAGAAAGGGCAGGGCAGATCCCGGTCAGCTCCAACAAGTCCATGACAGGGCACACCATCGCCGGGGCAGGCGCAATCGAAGCGGGCCTCACCATAATGGGCATGAACGCCTCGGTGGTGCTTCCCACAATCAACTACGAATTCCCGGACCCGAAATGCAACCTGGACTATGTCCCCAATAAGGCCAGGGAAATGGAGCACAGCATTTCCCTGTCGAACTCATTCGGCTTCGGCGGGCAGAATGCATGCCTGTGCCTCGGCAAATTCGCCAAATGAAGGCTCTTCGTGCAGAAGAAGAAATCGCCGTTACCGGATTTGGCGCCGTATGCGGCCTGGGCAGTTCGGTCGCCGAAATATGGCAGGGGCTTGTTTCGGGAAAAGTATGCGCTTCGACGGCCGATGATTCGGATTGCAGCGCCTTCGGTTGCCTGACAGCCCCCGCCGCGAGTTTTGCCGAAATCAGGACGGATGTCCACCCCCAGCTCTCCAGGACAATGGGGAAACACCTTTCCCTTCTTCTGAAATCCGCCGAAGAGGCGCTGAGTCATTCCGGCATAGGAGGTTGCGCCCTCTCGCCGGAGCAGATCGGCTTTTTCGCCGGGATGGGAATGGTGGATTACCATATCGAGGACCTTCTCCCATCGGTGCTGAAGTCCCTGAGTCCCTCGGGAGAACTCGACTTCGACAGGTTCTTTTCCTCGGGCTACCGTGAGATATATCCGCTCTGGCCTCTCGGAATGCTCAATAATGTCGCCTTTTGCCAGGCTGCGATTCACTTCGGCCTGAGGGGAGAAAACAGCGTCTTCTCACCTCACGGAAACGCATCCGTCCAGGCAATTGCCGAGGCCGTGATGACTCTCAGGGAAGGAAAGGCCATGGCGGCGCTGGCCGGGGGGGTGAGCGAGGAAATATCGCCGCTCAGCCTTGCGCGCGCAAAGCTCAAAGGGTTGATCGGTCCTGCCGGCGCCGGGCAGATAATGACGAACGGGCAGCCCATCGTCTTTTTTTTGGGAGAAGGCGGGGCGATGTTTGTCCTGGAGCCTCGACGGCTGGCCGAAAAGCGTGGGGTGCGTCCCCTCGCAGCCCTGTCGGGCTACGGATTTGCGGCCGGAACTGATGAATCCGGAAGCTTTGCCTCTGCCGACACCATCTCGTGCGCCATGGAGCAGGCGCTCTCGCACGCCGGGCTACGGCCGGGCGATATCGGCCTGCTGATGCTTGGCGGACCAGGCTCTGAAAACGAAATGGATGCAGCAGGCAGGGTTTTCGGAAAAGAAGAGGGACCGATCTGCCTTTCCGCCTCTCGGGTTATGGGGGAGTTGTATGCCGCCGGTCCGGTGATGAGTGCGATTATCGGTTTGAAAATCGCCGGTTCAGGGATAGTCCCTGAAAATATCCATGTCAGGCGACAATGGGAGGGCGGCCGCAACCTCCGTTCCAATGCCTGCCGCATCCTGGTTAATGCGCTCAGTTGCGAGGGGCAGTGCGCCTCCCTCATTATCGAAAAAGCCGCCTGACGAGGTCACGCCATTTTCCAAAGTGCTTTGCCGGACTCCAATCCGGCAGCGCCCACTTTCACGGGGCGACGGGCAACACGGCCATCTCCGGGGACCGAGCCTCCCGGATCATTTGCGGATAAAATCCTATGCGACTCCTTCTTTATGACCGTATCACCAGCCTGGTTCCCGGCAAATCCATTGCAGGAGTAAAGACCTTCTGCCTGTCCGAAGAGTATTTCCGAAAGCACTTCAACAAAGAGGCGCTCATCCCCGGGGTAATGTACATCGAGGCTATGGCTCAACTGCTTGGCTGGCTCATTATTCATACACACGATTTCAAGCTGTCCGCCGTAATGTCGCTTGTCGAGAACGTCACGCTCACCACGAACCTCAGACCGGGTTTTTCGGCGGAAATTACCGGCGAGCTTATTTCCACCTCCCGAAGCGATTCCCTCGGATCAGCACGGATAGTTGCGGACGGAAGGGAGATCGCTTCATTGGGCAGGATTATATATGTCCATTCAAGCAAGGTGGACTCAAATCAGCTTCGTGCGCTGTTCAACTACTATGGCGGATGGAAAGCGGGCTGATGTTTTATTTCAATTTCCAGCGCGATCTGTTATTTTGATAGATTGCGAGCCTGCCTCATCCGGTGAGAGAGGCGCCATAAATTTTGAAGCATGAGGAAACCTATGGAACAAAAATACACCCCCAGGCCCATCGAGAACAAATGGCAGGAAAAATGGGAGAAATCCCAGATTTTCAAGGTAGGAGAAGACAGGAGCAAGGAGAAATACTACCTGCTGGAAATGTTTCCCTATCCTTCGGGCCGCATTCACATGGGGCACGTCCGCAATTACACCATCGGTGATGTGGTCGGTCGGTTTTTGCGGATGCTCGGCTACAACGTGCTGCATCCGATGGGCTGGGATGCCTTCGGAATGCCTGCTGAAAATGCTGCGATCAAGGCGGGCACCCACCCGGCGAAATGGACCTACGAAAATATCGACTACATGCGTAACCAGCTCAAGCAGTTGGGTTTTTCCTATGACTGGTCACGCGAGATTGCAACGTGCGATCCCAGCTACTACCGTTGGGAGCAGCTTTTCTTCCTGAAGATGTTCGAGAAGGGCCTCGCTTACAGAAAAAGCTCCTATGTGAACTGGTGCTCACGGTGTCAGACGGTTCTGGCCAACGAACAGGTGGAAGGCGGCGCCTGCTGGCGCTGTGACACGGTGGTGGTGCAAAAAGAGATGGAGCAGTGGTTCTTCAAAATCAGCGATTATGTGGAGGAACTGCTGGACCACACCTACAAGCTGCCCGGCTGGCCGGAGCGCGTGCTGATCATGCAGCAGAACTGGATCGGAAAGAGCACCGGAAGCAGGCTTGTTTTTCCTCTCGAATCGGGCGCCGGGAACATCACCGTATTTACCACCCGCACGGATACGCTCTTTGGGGCCACCTTCATGAGCATGGCGCCCGAGCATCCGATGGTGGCCGATCTGTGCCGCGGAAAGCCGGAAGAGGCTGCGGTGCTGGATTTCGTGGAACGGGCCAAACGCTCGAAGCGCGATGAGCGGGAGGCGGAACTGCTCGAAAAAGAGGGAGTCTTCACCGGAAGCTACTGCATCAATCCGGTTACCGGTATAAAAATGCCGATCTACGTGGCCAATTTTGTGGTCATGGCGTACGGCACAGGGGCGGTAATGGCTGTTCCGGCCCACGACCAGCGCGATTTCGAGTTCGCAACCAAGTACGGGCTGCCGATCAAGGTCGTTATCAAACCGGCGGATACCGAAGTTGCTCCGCGTGCGGATGAGCTTACCGCGGCGTTTGAAGATGACGGAGTGCTGGTCGACTCGGGCCGGTTTTCCGGAATGAGTTCCGCCGAGGCTCGTGACGGCATAACCGCCATGCTGGCCGAAAAAGGCCTGGGTGAGAAGACCGTTCAATACCGCCTGCGCGACTGGGGCATATCCCGTCAGCGCTACTGGGGCGCTCCCATACCGATCATCTATTGCGACAAATGCGGAGTCGTTCCCGTTCCTGAAAAAGACCTGCCGGTAAAGCTTCCGCTCGATGTGGAATTGCTGGAAAACGGCGGCTCTCCTCTGCCCGTCTATGAACCGTTCTACAAGGCAAAATGCCCGAAATGCGGTGGAGATGCTCGCCGGGAAACCGACACGATGGACACCTTTGTGGAATCATCCTGGTATTTTGCCCGCTACACCTGTCCCGACTTCGACAGCGGTCCTCTTGACAGGGAACGGGTCAAATACTGGATGGCGGTCGATCAGTACATCGGAGGAATCGAGCATGCGGTCCTGCACCTTCTTTACTCGCGATTCTTCGTGAAGGTGTTGCGGGACATGGGCTATCTCGATGTGGACGAGCCGTTCCTCAACCTGCTCACACAGGGAATGGTCATAAAAGACGGCTTCAAGATGAGCAAATCGAAGGGGAATGTGGTCGATCCCGATACGATGATCCGGACATACGGCGCCGATACGGTGCGACTCTTCTGCCTGTTTGCCTCTCCACCCGAAAAAGATCTCGACTGGAGCGACCAGGGAGTGGAAGGATCATTCCGATTCCTCTCCAGGATGTGGCGGATGGTCTCCGAAAACCTGGAAAACCTGCTGGCTGCGCAGCCTTATGCAGGAGGAAACAGCCTGTCGAAGGAACTGGCCGCTCTGCACCGTAAGACGCACCAGACCATCAAAAAGGTAACCGACGATATTCGCGACCGGTTCCATTTCAATACGGCGATCGCCGCGATTATGGAACTGGTGAACCAGATTTACCAGGTGCTGGAGAACAAGCCCGCGGACTCCATGCTCTGGCCGGTCATGCGAGAAGCCATGGAAGCGGTTGTCGCCATCTCCTCTCCCATGGTTCCTCATATCACCGAGGAGCTTTGGGCCGCGCTGGGACACGATAAGATGCTCCTGGAAACCCCCTGGCTGAAATGGGATGAAAACGCGCTCCAGGCCGAGGAAATTCTCATTGTCGTACAGATAAACGGCAAGCTGCGCAGCAAAATTACCGTTCCGGCCGATGCCGGCGACAAGGAACTCGAGGAAATATCGCTTCGGGACGCCCGCGTGCGGGAATTCATCCAGGGGAAAAACGTGCGGAAGATTGTGGTCGTTCCGAAGAAGCTGATAAATATCGTCGTGGCGTGAGGTTCGGAAGAACGGGATATGTGCGCCGCCGTGGAAGACGGCGCTGCCAATGATGTGGGGCGCCGCCGTGGAAGGGGGCGCAGGTTGGAACGGGGGAAAGACCGATGAATCGCAGAATTCTAATGGCAGCCGTCCTGATCATCTTTTCTCTCTCACTCTCCGCATGCGGCTATCACTTCTCGGGGGACGGGGAGGGTCCGAAGCCCGGTCTGAAATACATAGCCATTCCGGTATTCGACAACCAGACCTCGGAGCCCGATCTGGGCGCTAAAGTGGCCGGAGCGCTCAGGCAGGAGTTTCTCAGGAAGGGAAACATGAAGGTGGTTCCCGTGGAAGAGGCAGAAGCAGTCTTTAAGGGTACTGTTACGACCATACAGGCGCATTCGGTAGCCCACCGTCCGTCCGATGTCGTGTCCGACCGAATCACCCTTGAAAACCGCCTCTACATCACGCTTGATATACGCTGCGAGGAGAAGGCCACCCGTAAGGTCCTCTGGAGAGATCCGAATTTTCAATACCATAAGGTATACCGGCTCACCGGCGCTTCGTCACAACCGGACGGGCTCTCCGGCTTCGAGAACAGAAGCAGCGCACTTGATTTCCTGGCCCGTGAGATGGCCGTTCGCATTCATGACCGGTTCCTGAGCAATTTCTGAGATGCAATCCGAAGACTTCTTAAAAGCAGTTGATTCCGGCAATATCAAACCGGTTTACCTCTTCCTGGGAGATGCCGCGTTTCCCATGGAGGAAGCCTGGAAGAAACTGCTCGCGGGCGCGCTGCCCCGCGGCGCCAAGAGATTCAACGGCGAACGGACTGTATCAAAAGAGATTACTGCCGGACAGGTCGTCGAGCGGCTGTCAACCGCACCGATGTTCGGCGGCCGCCGGCTTATCATGGTGGAGAATGTAGAGACCTGGGGAAAAGAGGACCAGGCCGTGCTGCAATCCTTCATCGCGCGTATTCCCTCCTCTGCCTGCCTGGTCCTGACGGCTTCGGGCAAGAAACCGGTCGAAGGGCTGGCAAAGGCCATCGGGGCAAAGGGGGAGGTCGTACAGTTTCGCCCGCCGGGGGCAAGAGAGGCGCCCAGGTGGTTGGTGGACCGGGCCAGGGAGCGCGGAAAAAACCTTGACTTCCGTGCCGCCTCGCTGCTTGTGGAGATCGCAGGGGAGGACTTTCATACCCTCTCATCCGAACTGGAAAAGATATGCACCTTCGTCGGCGAAAAGGCTACGGTGGAAGCCGAGGACGTCCAGGAAGCAGCCAGTTCGCAGCGCAGTTTTACGATGTTCGACCTGCTTGACCAGATCAAAGCCCGCCAGGCCGGCAAGGCGATAAAGTCGCTCAGGAGCATGATCGCAGCGGGAGCGGTTCCCCTCGTGATTTTGTCGACGCTTGCATGGCAGATTCGCATTATCTGGCAGATAAGAGACGGCCTGCGCCTGGGGATCTCAGAGGCTGATCTGGTTCAACGGCTGAAGTTGCATCCTTTTGTCGTGAAAAAGGCCCGCGAACAGGCCTCACTCTTTTCCGACGATGACCTCTACCAAATTCTCACCGCCATAGGGCAGACGGATGTTTCGATAAAGAGTTCAGGGACCCCGCCGGATGCCCAGCTTGAATCACTTGTTGTCGATCTTTGCCTGGAAAGAAAAAAGCCCACGGGTTTTAACCCGCGGGCTTAGGAATCCAGCTTTTCCGATCCGATCAGGCCTGGAGAGCATTCACTCTCAGGGTCAGGCGGGAGATCTTCCGGGATGCGGTATTCTTATGAATAACGCCCTTGGAGGCGGTTTTCTCGATTACGGATACAGCCTGCTTCAGTTCTGCGGCGGCATCTTCATGCGACTTTCCATTGATGGCGGTTTCAAGAGCCCTGACAACGTTTTTCATTCTGGTTTTCTGTGCACGGTTGCGCTGACGCTGATCTTCGCTCTGCCTTGCCCTCTTGATAGCTGACTTATGATTTGCCAATCGAGACCTCCTTGAAAATCTTCCTGAATATAAAAACTCATCCTAATCGAAATGTCACGGTAAAGGAAAAACTATATATACCCCACGAAGAGCAGATGTCAAGGTGTAAATTTTTAACCGCGAAGTCCCGGTGGAGCTGTACTTTAAGTCCGCGAGGGGGGAGTTCCCTCGAAGGCTGCGGTTTGCAGCCCTTTTTGAGCCAACTCGGCGGTGACTTCGTCCGAGAATTCCTTCAACTCCACGCCGTCGATCGACTCTTTTTCGAGCAGAATCCTGGCGAGCTTCTCCAGCATCGGTCTTTCCTGTGTAAGCATATTCAGCACTTTGCGATGCGTGCTCTCGATAATCTCCGTGATTTCTTCGTCGATTTTCTGGGCGGTCTGTTCGCTGTATTCCCGTTCCCGACCGCCGAAGCCGAGGTCCAGGTGAGCGGACCGGGGTTCGCTCAGAAACGTCAAGGGACCGAGTTTTTCACTCATCCCGTATTCCATAACCATCCTGCGTGCTATATCGGTAGCGCGCTGGAGATCGTTCTGAGCGCCCGTCGAAATGTCTCCGAATATGATCTCTTCGGAGACTCTGCCTCCCAGCAGCACGAGCAGGCGGCTCTTGAGTTCATCTTTTGTCATCAGGTACCGATCTTCGGTAGGGAGTTGCTGGGTATAACCCAGAGCCGCGATTCCGCGGGGAATAATGGACACCTTGCTTACGGGGTCTACTGTTGGAAGCATCATGGCGATCAGGGCGTGTCCCGATTCGTGGTAGGCTACGATTTCTTTCTCTTTGGGATTCATGGCCCTGTTCTTTTTTTCGAGCCCACCCACAATGCGGTCCGTTGCTTCGTGGAAATCGGACATGGTGACTTCTTCCCGGTCACGTCGGGCGGCAATGAGCGCAGCCTCGTTGATGAGGTTGGCAAGATCGGCGCCGACAAATCCGGGAGTCATTGCGGCAATCTTTTTCAGGTCGACATCCGGCCCCAGCTTGACCTCCCTGGAATGGACGCGCAGGATCGCTTCTCTGCCGCGAATATCGGGCTTGTCGATTGCGACATGCCGGTCGAAACGACCGGGGCGCAACAGGGCGGGATCGAGTATTTCAGGACGGTTTGTGGCCGCCATAATGATGACCCCGGCTCGGGGATCGAAGCCGTCCATCTCCACCAGGAGCTGATTCAAAGTCTGTTCCCTCTCGTCATGCCCGCCGATGGGGTTCAAACCACGAGCTTTACCCAGAGCGTCGAGTTCGTCGATAAAAATGATGCATGGTGCATGTTCCTTCGCCTGACCGAAGAGATCGCGGACGCGCGCAGCTCCCACACCTACGAACATTTCGACAAACTCCGATCCGCTCATGCTGAAGAACGGGGCGCCGGCTTCACCCGCAACCGCCCTGGCAAGCAGTGTCTTTCCCGTTCCGGGGGCGCCAACCAGGAGTACTCCCTTCGGGATCTTGCCGCCCAGTTTCTGAAACTTACCCGGGTCTTTGAGGAATTGGACCACTTCCTCCAGTTCGGCTTTGGCTTCGTCAATGCCCGCTACGTCGTCGAAGGTTATGCCCACTTCCTTTTCGGCATAAATCTTGACCTTGGCTTTTCCGACCGAGAGCACTCCCTGTGGACCGCTGCTCATTCTCCTCATCAGGAAGCTCCACAGGAAGAAAAACAGCGCAAGTGGAAGCAGCCAGGAGAGCAACACACCCAGCCACTTATTCTCAGCCGCACCACTGTATTTGATTCCACGGCTCTGAAGCTCCCGAACCAGGTCGGGGTCCTCGACCCGAATTGCTGAAACGAACCTATTGTTCGGATCACGGACCTCTTTGAGGCCGGCGACAACTTTATCCTGACTTATGGTGACGCTGTCAACCTTTCCATCCATAATCAACTGTTTGAATTCCGAGTAGGAAAGTCGGTTGCTCTGCTGCTCGCCCATGTAAGTCTGGAACCACATGATTGCCAGCAGGGCGGCAACAAAGTACCAGATGGAAAAATGCATCCTGCGTTGGCTGGGGTCGTTTTTCCGACCTCCATTCCCCGATGATCCTCTGAAACGATCCATGAAATTATCCAATAGAGTGGCCTCTTCTCGGGCTGTTAGCTGTTTGGCTCTTCTTTTATGTTAAAGCAGAGCGTAGTATCGCACGATCTTTCATATAAGCGCCGGAATCCACGCTTGGGATTCCTGAACATTCGGGCTCACTAAAATATATTACACATGAGGCGCTATGCAATGCGAGGTCCGGAAATTGGAAGGGATAATGCGCAAATAGCCGTATTCCGTTCCCTAACAACCAACGCGAGTGCAGCCGCGGAAAAGTAAAAAACGCATACCTTTGCTTGCATCTCGTTATTGTACTATTAATATTAATCTCTGGTTTGCGAAAACTGATGAGGAGGCTTTTGAATGAACATGTGCAGACACTTTAGGAATGGACTACTTGGTTTTTTGATTTTCGCACTCTTCTGTGCTCCGGCGCTGTTCGTTCCATACGCCGTCCAGCAGGCTTCGGCAGCCGCCCTGACACCGATGCAGCCCGAAGAACCCGCGAACGGGACAACGGTTCATGATCCACACGAAGGCTTCAACCGGGCAATGTTCAAATTCAATGATGGGCTTTTTTACTGGGTGGTAAAGCCAGTGTCCACCATCTATGCCGCTTATTTCCCCCCGGGGTTCAGAGCGGCGATCCGCAACGGCTTTCAAAACATCGTCTTTCCTGCCCGTTTCATCAATTCGGTCCTGCAGGGCAAATCCGATAAAGCCGGTACCGAGACTGCGCGCTTTGTGATCAATTCCGTGATGGGAATGGGGGGCTTGTTCGATGTCGCAGAAAGAAACTTCGGCATAAAGCCGGAGGATGAGGATTTCGGGCAGACTCTCGCGGTCTGGGGCTCCGGGTCAGGAGATTTCCTGATGCTTCCTGTCTTCGGACCATCCAATCCTAGGGACTTCATCGGGTATGTCGTGGACAGCGCAATGAATCCTCTTTTCTGGATTCCCGCCGAGATCTGGGTAAGTCCCACAGTCAAAGCCGGAAAGTTCATGAACAATGCTTCGCTGAGGATCGACGAATACGAGGACTTCAAAAAATCCGCACTCGACCCGTATGTTTCCATGCGAGACGCTTACCTGCAGTACAGGGACAACCAGATCAAAAAATAGCTCGATTCCCGTAAGAAATTGTGAACGCACCGGCGGAGCCGGGGACGAATTTTTGTCCCGGCTCCGTTTTTTTATGAACTCTCTGTCAGACAATCCAATTTACTTGCTCCTGAGAATTGCTAGTATAGTAATAGGTAAGATTCAAATATTACTATGAAAAGTGAGGTAAGACACGATGCCCAGGGGAGCAAGCGCCAAAAGAGAGCGGGAATACAAAGAACTGAAGCAGGATTTCAAAAAAGAAGGCCGTTACAAAGGACGGGAAGAAGAAGTGGCCGCCCGCATTGTCAATAAGCAGCGCGCGCAAACGGGAGAGACAAAACAGGAAAAGAAGAGGGATCGGGAAGGTAAGTCTCCGGACAGGAACCTTCCGATAAAAGACTACGACGGTCTCACGGTTGCGCAGGTCAGCTCGAAATTAAGGGCAATGTCCAAAGGCGATATCCGCAAGATCAAAAACTATGAAACGAAGCATAGAAACCGCAAGACTCTGATTCAAAAACTGGACAGGGGTCTCGAAGAGAAATAACTGCATAGTGCAGCCTTTCATCCTTATCGGTCGATATGTCGTGCTATCTCGATACCCTTGCGTTTTGCCTCTGAGATGATTTCGGCTTCGTCCAGCGTAAGGAGCATCCTTTCAGAGAGGACGAGGCTTCCGTCTATCCATGAAAATCTCACATCACTTCCCCGGGCCGCGTAGACGATGAGCGAAACCGGATCATAGACCGGAACGAGGTGAGGCTGATCCAGGTTGATCGCTATCAGGTCGGCTCTTTTTCCGGGCTCGATGCTGCCGGTTTGTTCCGCCAGGCCAAGGGCGGAGGCGCCTCCCAGCGTGGCCATGTGCAGCGCCTGCTCGGCGGGGCAGGCAAGGGGGTCTTCTGAAAAGACTTTGTGCAGTTTGGCCATGACATCCATTTCGCGGAAAAGATCCAAATCGTTGTTGCTGGCGCACCCATCCGAGCCCAAGGCCACCTTGACGCCCGAGGCAATGAGATCCTGGATCGGCGCCACTCCCGAAGCCAGTTTCATAGCGCTTTCCGGACAGTGGGCTATCGAGGCGCCCGATCCTGCAAGGACAGCTCTCTCCTCCTCCGAGAGCCAGATCCCATGGGCGCAGATCGTCAACTCGTCGAGTATGCCGAGAGAGTCCAGATGTATTGCCGGCCGCCGGCCATATCGCTGCAGGATTTCTTCAACCTCGGCCGCTGATTCGGAGAGGTGGGTCTGGAACAGGATGCCGTGCTGACGGCACAAAGCCTTTATGTTTTTCAGAGTCTCTGGGCCGCAGGTATAAGGGGCATGGCAGAAAAGGGAAGGGTAAATTCGCCCGCACTTTGCCGGAAAAGCGGAGAGAAAGGCCTCCGCCCTGAAGAGGTATTGTGATGGGTCCGGTGAATCCGGCGAGGGAAAATCGAGAATGCCCTGGCCGAGCACGGCCCGCATGCCCGAATCGATTGCCGCCCGCGCTGCATGTTCTTCGAAAAAATAACCGTCACAGAAGGTGGTTGTACCTCCCTTGATCATCTCTATCGCGGAGAGCAGGGTCCCAAGATAGACGGTCTCAGGATTAACGCATCGGGCCTCTATCGGGAATATGATGTTTTCCAGCCATTCTTTTAATGGCATGTCATCGCCGATTCCCCTGAAAAGACTCATGGCCGCGTGTGTATGCGTATTGACGAGGCCGGGCATGAGCAAACAGCCGCTGAGGTCGACTTCCTTCCGGCCCCGGAACGTACTCCTCAGCTCAGCGCTGGTCCCCACTCCCGCAACCAGGTTCCCATCGATTGCAACAGCGCCCCGGCGCATGCGGCTCATCCCCGGATCACACGGGATCAGCCAGTCTGCGTCAAGAAGCAGCCAGTCGACTTCCTTTTGCGGTTCATCTTCCGGCTTGCGCGGCGAATTCCCTGACATGGACGAATATCTCCTCGAGGTCGAGCGTCAGCAGCTTGCGGTCCTTCATCACCAGGCGGCCGCCGATGATGCTGTGCCGCACGTCGGCGGCCCCGGCTGCATATACCAGGTGGCTGACCGGGTTATATACCGGTGTCAGGTGCGGTTTTGAAAAATCCACAGCGATTATATCGGCCAGCATGCCGGGTCGGATCATCCCGGTTTGATCTTTCCAGCCGAGGGCGTCGGCGGCGCCGGAGGTAGCCATCCGGAGAACATCGGCAGCGCAGAGAACGGTCGGGTCCATGTTGGCTACCTTATGGAGCTTGGCGCAGGTATCCATTTCCCCGAACATGTCCAGATTATTGTTGCTTGCACATCCGTCGGTTCCAAGGGAGACAGTCACGCCGGCCGCGAGCAGTTTCGGTACGGGAGCGATTCCGGAAGCGAGCTTCATGTTGCTTTCGGGATTATGGATCACCTTCACGCGGTTTTCAGAGAGCATAGTGATATCAGTGTCGTTCAGTTCCACGCAGTGATCCGCAATAAGGCGCGGGCCGAGCAGTCCGAGTTCGGACAGGTGGGCCACCGGGCGCCTGCCGTAGCGCTCGACTATCTGCTTTACCTCACTTGCTGTTTCGGACAGGTGGATCACGAGCGGCGCATCGTGTTTCAGGGATATTTCACCGCACTTCTCGAGAAGGCCGGGAGAACAGGTGTAGAGAGCGTGGGGCTCAACTGCGATGCGGATCAGGGGATCGCCGCGCCAGCGTTCGATGAGCGATTCCGTGTGCTTCAGGCCGTTTTCAATGGGGCCGTAGCAAGGCGAGGGAAAGTCATAGAGGACCTCTCCCACAAGCGCACGCATTCCGGCTGTTTTGGCGGCCTCGGCCACCTTGTGCTCGAAGAGGTACATGTCACAAAAGGTCGTTGTCCCCGAAAGGATCATCTCCGCGCAGGCCAGCATGGTTCCCCAGTAGACCCATTTTTCATCCAGCCTGGCTTCGGCGGGGAAAATGTGCTCTTCGAGCCACTGCATGAGGGGGAGATCGTCCGCGAGTCCCCGGAAAAGGGTCATCGCGGCGTGCGTATGGCCGTTCACCAGGCCGGGAAGCACGACACATCCGGAAACATCGAGAGTTTCCGGCGCCTCGTAGGCCTTTTCGATTTCACCAGAAGGCCCCACGGCCTCGATCTTTCCGTCCCGAACCGCTATGCCGCCGGGATCGATAGAACTGGAATCGCTATCCAGCAGTAACACATTACCGTTCAGGAGAAGAATGTCCGCTCTCTGCCTGGCCGGATTACGGGAAATACTCACAATATCATCCTCCTGGCGCACGGATTCAAAGCTGATGTCGGCGCCGAAAAATTAATGCCGCACAATTTAGGTTGCCAATGATTGGTCCTGCATATTATTTAAATTCTGAGCAGTATCAATATAAATTGAGCGAAAGGATCAAGATGAAAATATTGGAAAGCCTGCACTGGTTTCCCTGGACCTCCATGTCCGCGAACAACTGTAATACCTACTTTATAGACGGCCCGGCGAAAATCCTTATAGATCCTGGACACCTGCATCTGTTCGAGCATGTGTCGGCGCAGTTGAAATCCCTCGGCGTGGAACTCGCGGATATTGATCTGGTGATCGTAACGCACGGGCATCCCGACCATTTCGAGGCGGCGAAGCTTTTCCAGAACCTTCCGGCCATGCTCGCTCTCAGCATGGAGGATTATCGGATGATCCAGGATATAGGAAGGCACATGGGACCGGCGTTCGACCTGGACGGATATACGCCCGATTTCTTTCTGGCGGAAGGCAAACTGGATGTTAAAGGCGTTGAGCTGGAAGTCATTCCCTCGCCCGGTCATTCCCCCGGCTCTGTGGCTCTCTACTGGTCCAGCGAAAAAGCGCTCTTCACCGGAGACGTCCTTTTCCGGGACGGTCTCGGCCGCACCGATCTCCCGGGAGGCAACGGCGAAACCCTCAAGAACAGCATCAGAAAACTCGCCTCTTTTGACGCCGAATGGCTGCTGCCCGGCCACGGCGATATCGTATCCGGAAGCGCCCGAGTAATAGCCAACTTCAAAAGAGTCGAGGATGCGTGGTTCGCATATATTTGAACCGGCAGCCCGAAAGGGCGCAAGGATAGACGACAGGGAATTCACTGCAGAGTCGCAGAGAGCGCCGAGAAATGCCAGGACCGATACGCAGAAAAGAACAAGGAACGCCGCCTAAGGAATATGGTTGAAATTGGTGATTGTCTCTGCCTGATAGTTCCTTCTCAATTAAATGTCCGGGCGTGTGCGGCTGCGGATCGTGAATTTGGACGAGTCGATGGTTGCCCTCAGTTGCTCCAGGTGAGAAACAACCTCATCTTGGGATTTTCCCGGAAACACTACCGTGAACTCCTCACCTCCGTATCGGAAAGCCTTCCCGCCGCCATCTACTTTGGATATCTTCGATGCGACCATTCGCAGGACCTGGTCCCCGACATCGTGACCGTACCTGTCGTTGAATTTCTTGAAGAAGTCGATATCCAGCATTGCTATGGAGTAGCGGCTTCCCAGCCTGAGAAGGAACTCGTTTAGCGCCCGTCTTGCGGGCAGCCCGGTCAGTTCATCGTTGAAGGCCATCAGGTAGGAGGCTTCCAGCACCGCGACGACCAGGATCAGGCCTGCGGTGGAAAAATAGAAGCTGGAAGTGATTCCGGGGCGGCTTGTGGAGAGCGCGAAAAAGATAGTCGCCAGCGCCCAGAAAAAGCCGCATCCGAGTGCTCCCCGGACCACGAAATATCTCAATCCAATGAGAAGGAACGACAGGAAGCCGGTGAGCAATGCAAGCTTTGAGAAAGGCGCCATCGGGAGAAACCTGAAAATGGTTTCCCGGAGAAGTGAATGATCAAGTTGGAAGACAGCATCAAAACATTGGAAATGATAACAGGCGAAGAGTATCAATGGCTGGGCAAAAATGAAAAACATGCGGCGCATGCCGCTCGGGCTCAGGAATCCGCGTTCTTTCATGAATGAAATAATTGCGAGGTTTAAGGGCAGGAGAACCGCAACCGCATCGAAGGCAAGGCGGCTCGCGACAGTCAATCTCAGGCCGCCCTGGCCAAACCAGCGCAAAGACTGGTCTGCAATCGTGAGCAGAAGAACGGCGAAGACAAGCCTGCTCCGATTGAACCTCCAGCCGAGAAGCAGGCCGGCAGCAAAAACCGCCCAAGGGAAAAACAGGATGATCCTGGAGAGCAGCGCTGCAGGCAGATCCAAGCGCATCAGAATAATGGAGGCCGAAAGAAGGAGGGCGCCTGGTATGAAAAAAGAGAATAGACTCCTCAAAGTCGGGCTACGGCCTCCGGGATGAATCTTCTGAGTTTGGTTAACCGAAATGCACGAATCTGCTTACAACAGCAGGCCGGTCCAGTTCAAGGACCTTCGGTTCGATACGTTGGAGGTCGCTGAGGTTCCATGGGCCATCCTGTTCAATCAGCTCGAGAGCCTGCTCTTTGGATTCCGCCAGTACGGCGATTTCCGCCTGAAGGTAGTTGTCCCGGTAAATGTGGGGTTCATCGAACATCGACCAACTGGATAAGAGTTTGCTGTGCCGCCAGATGAAGATCTTCATTGTATGTCTCCCGATAGCCTCCCTCATTGCTTCTGAGGCGGGTAAGTGATGAGTGTGCCGGACACATTCGCCCACGGGGTCAGCGCGTGCTGGTGGAAACTGCTTTCGCCGATAATGTGCATGATCCGAAAGCCGCGGACCGTCAACGCATCGGAGATAAGATTTCGATGACAGCGCCAGGGCAGAACCTCGGCGCACATGATGGCGGTTGACAGCCGGCCCGCCGCGGCAATGAGTTCTTCGAGCGCGGTATCGAACTCGGCGGTCATCATGTAATCGGCGTAGTTCCTGAATCCCGGCGAGCGCCAGCCAGTATTGGGGGATTCCCGCAGCTTTGAGCCGCGCCATCCTCCCAGTCCACGGAAATGCCTGTACTCCATTCCGGCGCAACGGACTGCCTCAGCGAGAGAGTCGCTGTTGAACTGCGGATTCGCTCGGGATTTCGGAACCGTTCGGACATCCGCCAGAAGCTGGATACCATGCCGGGCAAGCAGACTGAGGAAAACCTCGATGCCGTGTGTCGAGTGACCGATCGAGTAGATGGTTTTTTCTGAAGGCTCGCTCACTGGATGGTCCCTTTTTCCGCCAATCCGCGAAGCAGAAGATGAAAATAGACCATGCCCGCGTAATTGCGCCATCTTGAAAGGACGTCATCGAAGCCGTCATCGGTGAGCTTTACATCGGGGCTTAGCCAGCGGTTCAGCCCTCCACGGGCGCCCGCGTCCTTTCGGGGGAAAACGCCAAGCCGCCCGGCGCCCCTCAAAAGCACATAATCGGCAGTCCATACGCCGACGCCGCGAAGCGTCATCAGTTTTGCCAGAGCCGGTTCGTTGTCCAGCTCTTCAATGCTCTCCAGGCTCAGGGCGCCTTTCTGAATTGTACGGGCGGCCTCCACAAGGGCTCGGGCTTTATTTACCGTCAGGCCGACCCGTCTTACTTCATCGGTGTCCTGCGCGGCAAGCGCACGTGGTTCCGGAAAGGCAATCCAGGAGCCGGTCGAGTCGTGAAACGGTGCGCCGTATCTTTCTGCCAGGCGATTGAGTATGTTCACAGCGGCAGCCAACGAGAGCTGTTGAAAGACGATTCCGTTGGCAAGCGATTCAAAGAGAGTGGGAAACCGCGGCGGCTTTACTCCTTTGAATCTTTCCACCAAGGGGCGGAGAAAGGGGTCATCCGCCGCCATGGCATAGAAGCCGCTGAGGCCGATCTCCAGGCCGAGCAGGCGAAGCAGGGCCTTTCTCGATGCCTCCTGCATTTCGCTGCAGAGTTCCTTGCCGGAGAGTGTAACCAGCAACTCCGGCTGCTCCGGGGCGCCTTTCTGCCCCACGGAGGCCAGGACCGTCCTACCTTCCAATACCATCGCCCGCCGGTAGGTGAGCCCGTCCCAGCAATCGATCCTGTTGGCGGCGCCGCGCCTCAGCGCCCAGGCGGTGAGATCCAGCCGGAATGGTGGTTGGGGGCGGATTGTGTACTGGATGTCTCCACGCATGTTCATTGTATGCCGAATAGCCTGGCTGCATTCCCGCCCAGGATTGCAGCAGCCTCTGCATCGGAGAGGCCCGATTCCCGGATTTCGGAGAAATAGCGGGTGGGTGATATGAGCGGGTAATCGCTGCCGAACAGGATCTTGTTTGTTCCCGCAATCTTTGCTGCCGCCTGATAGATGCTTTCTCTATACAAAAAAGGCGAGGCGGCAGTATCATAGTAGACATTGGAAAGCACCTCAGGGGCTTCTTTTTTCAGGAGTTCGAAAAAGAATATTCCCCCTCCCCAGTGGGCGAAGATCAGGCGCGTTCCCGAGGATTCCCGGGCCATTGCGTAATAGAGGTCCAGACCGAAAGGCGCCTTTCCCGGGTAGCTGTGCCCAACCGGTTCATTGGCATGAGTGAGCAGAATGAGTCTCTTTTGTTTGCACAGCAACGCAATTTGCTTGAAATTGTCCATGGCAAGACCGATATTCCCTGCGTCGCTGTAGAGAGCCAGTTCACCAAAACCGCGAATGCCTTTTTCGCAGAGCAGCTTCGCTTCGTCGATACAGTGCTCGGAGAAAAGGTCGAGACATCCCAGCGGAATCAATCTCGCCGGGTATTTCGAGGCAGAGCGGAGAACATAATCGTTGTGGCGCTCGCGTATGGCGCTGGTGCGCCATGGGAAGCCGAAAGCAACGGAGTAATCGATCCCGCAGGCGTCCATCGAGTCGATGAGGGTCTCTGCGACTGCCATCCTGGAGCGGGGAGATTCATAGAGGAGGCGAAACTCAGGTTCGCCGGAGAAGAAATCCCCGCGTTCCTGGACGATTTCGGGTGGGAAGATATGAGTATGGACGTCAATGATCAATTTACGGGCTCCGTTTCTGATCAGTTCGGATTATTCATGGCGTCTTATCTGAATTCGAGAGTACTTAAATAGTATCTATGCTGATTTGCGTGCATTTGCAAGCGGGTGTGAAAAATACCGATCGATGACTGAGAGGCCGTAATGCTCGATAAAATGGAAGAAGTTGCAATCAGGGCGATTCGTGAAGCGGGGGAACTCATTCGGGAACATCTGGGGAAGGTCTCTGCTTCATGGATTCACCTCAAAGGGCCGTCGGACTATGTCACGGCTATCGATGAGCAGTGCGAGAGGCTGATCCTGGACCTGGTGCGAGCGAATTTTCCGGATCACCACATCATGTCCGAGGAAACGGCAAACGAGGGTCTCCAGCAGGGCTATACCTGGGTGATAGACCCGATTGACGGGACCACGAACTTCATACACGGTTTTCCTTTCGTGGCAGTGTCGATTGCCGTGTGCCTCGACACGAAGCCCGTGCTGGGATTCGTGCTCGATTCGGTCCGCGATGAGCTTTTTTCTGCCGGGGAAGGCCGGGGGGCCTGGTTGAACGGCGCCAGGATAGAAGTCAGGGAAAACGTGCAACTGGAGCAGGCGCTCGTGGCGACCGGTTTTCCGTTTCGAACCAGGGGCTACATGGATGATTACCTGAAGACTTTCAAATCGATATTTCTGAACGTGAGCGGGATCAGAAGGGCCGGGTCGGCAGCTTTAGACCTCGCCTATCTTGCGGCGGGGAGGGTGGACGGTTTCTGGGAGATCGGGCTCAAAGCATGGGACATAGCCGCCGGCGCGCTCCTGATCAGAGAGGCCGGCGGAGTCATCAGCGATTTTCGAGGAAGGGACAATCACCTCTTCAATGGGAATGTAGTCGCCGGAACTTCATCCACCTATCCGTTTTTACTCGGAGAGGTAAACAAATGGCTGGTCCCGGCGTTGAAGATGTGATGCCGAGTCCCGTGGGATCATGCGGCCATGTTCGGAGGGACCACGTTCATGGCCATGAGTTTCTTGCTGGTTTCGAATATTACTTCCATTTTGCGTGGTGAGATTACCTTGGACACCACCCCGAGACCGAAGACCGGGTGAGTCAAAAGAGAACCGTCGCGATAGGTATCCGTAATTTTGTATTCCGGAACGCCTTCCTTGCTGGCCTCGAGCAGCAGTTGCCTCCAGTCCTCTTCTGTTTTCGGGCGGGTGATTCCCTTGTAGAGAACAGAGGGAAGCATTTCATCGTCTTCTTCGCCGTCTTCGAGCAGGAGATCATCATCGCCCGCAAAATCGAGTTCCTCACTCTGCTCGAATTCCAATCCGGAATCCTCTTCAAAATCATCCATCATCTGGTCGCCGTCGATATCTTTTTTGGGCATAGTCACTTCCTTGTCTTATTCGATTTCTTTAATGGAGTTCCGTTTATTGGAACTCCTGGGAAAGGTCAAGCGTTTTCCCGCCGGGAAGTAAAAGCGAGGGACAAAAGATTGCTTCCCCTTGTGGAATCCTGATTATAATACCCGGATTCTTTCCGAAAACACCTGGAGGTCGTTTTTTTTTACTCTCGGTCAAGATTGAGCCGTCGAAAGGCGACTCCGCCTTCGATGGCGGCGACAGCCTATTCACCCTGAGATTTCAGTTCGTCTTCGGTTGCAAGGCCATATTTGAGCAGACGATAGCGGAAGGAGCGGAAAGTAATTCCGAGCAGTTGAGCAGCCTTTAGCTTGGCGCCTCCAGTTTGCAGGAGCGCCTGGTGAAGCATGCGTTTTTCGGTTTCAGCGAGATGCTGGTCGAGATCGAATCCGCTGACGGGGATCTCAGTCGTCCCAGGGGAATGGTTTTGCTCCTTGCGCTTATACATGGACAGGGTAAGGCTGTCGGGCAGGATGATGCGGGAGGATTCCATCGCCACGCCGCGTTCTATAATGTGCTCCAGTTCCCGTACGTTGCCGGGAAACTCATACTTGGCAAGGATATCCATGGCGTAGGATGAGAGCTTATGGATGTCCTTGTCGAATTCCCTGGTGAATTTGGACAGGAAATAATGCGCAAGAATGGGGATGTCCGGGCGGCGTTCCCTTAAAGGGGGTATTCGGATGGGCAGGACGTTGAGCCGGTAGTAGAGATCCTCACGGAAGGTTTTCTCCATCACCATGTTCTCCAGGTCTCGATTGGTCGCAGAAATGATCCGCACATCGACCGATATGTCTTCGGTATCGCCGACCATCTTAACCGTCTTTTCCTGTACGAGCCTAAGGAGCTTAACCTGGAGCAGAGGCGACAGCTCTCCTATCTCATCGAGAAAAAGCGTACCTCCCTGGGCAGCCTCCACCAGTCCCTTCTTGTTCTGGGCCGCGCCTGTGAATGCGCCTTTCTTGTAGCCGAAAAGCTCGCTTTCTATGAGCGTTTCCGGTACTCCACCGCAGTTGACGGTGATAAATGGCTGATCGTGCCTGGGGCTCTGGCGATGGATCGCCTTGGCGACCAATTCCTTGCCCGTACCGCTTTCGCCCGTAATGAGCACGTTGCTGTTCGTCTTGGCTACCCGCTGAATGCTCTCGTATATTTTGAGCATCTGGGGGCTTTCGCCTATGAGGCACCCGAAATAGAGAGGCCCTTCGCGCAGCTTGCCTGCTTCTTCAGCGCCCCCACGGGCCTGAAGGGCACTCGAAATTACCGAAAGAATCTCATCGTTGTTGAACGGCTTGGGAAAGTAATCGTAGGCGCCCTCATTCATGGCCTCCACCGCAACCTCGGTGCTTGCATAGGCCGAAATCATAATGACGACGGTACGGGGAGAGATTGCCTTGCATTGCTTGAGGACGTCCAGGCCGTTTACCGGTTGCATGCGAATGTCGGTGATGACCAGGTCGAAAGGAGTCTGACGGATTGCATCCAGCGCCTGCAGACCGCTCTCCGCACATTGAACGTCGTAGCCCTGGCGCAGGAGCAGAATCTCAAGAAGCTCCCGCATGCTCCTTTCATCATCCACAACAAGAATTTTCGGCTTCTGACTCTGCTGCATTGACGGTCTGTCGAATCTAGAGGTTGGAAAGAGCCTGCTTGCCCGCGACGAGCACCATGGCCGCCTTGCCCTGTACTTTCATCCCGTCGAAGGGACAGTTCCTGCTCTTGGACTTAAAACTGTTCACATCGATAGTATAGTGTATTTCCGGATCGATGAGTGTTAAATCGGCAGCCGAGCCGATCTTGAGAGCGCCCAGCGGCGCCCCCAGAATTGCGGCGGGGTTGCAGGAGACCTTTGCGATTGCTTCCAGGGGGGAAAGCGTCCCCTCTCTTACGAGCGAGAGTATCAGGGGAAGTGATGTTTCCAGTCCGATCATGCCGTTTGCCGCGTATTCGAACTCCAGGTCCTTTTCGACCGAGCTGTGGGGTGCATGGTCGGAAGCTATCGCATCGAGCGTTCCATCGGCCAGGCCCGCCTTGATCGCCTCGATGTCGCGAGCGGTTCTTAGCGGTGGGTTGACCTTGTACACGGGATCAAAACCGGAAATCAACTCATCGGTGAGCGTGAAATAATGGGGCGCCGTTTCCGCGCTCACCGGAACACCGCGTTTTTTTGCCTCACGGATCAGGTCAACGGAACCCGCCGTGCTGACATGGGCAATATGCAGTCTGCTTCCGGTGAGTTCCGCAAGCAGGATATCCCGCGCTATCATTATCTCTTCGGCCGCCTTCGGTACGCCACGCATTCCAAGACGTGTGGAAACGGGGCCTTCGTTCATGAATCCGCCGGAAGACAGGTCTGCATCCTCGCTGTGGCTGATCACCAGAAGATCAAAGGTCCTGGCGTATTCCAGCGCGCGCCGCATGAGCAGACTGTTCATCACCGGCTTGCCGTCATCAGAAACCGCAACGGCGCCCGCCTCCCGCAATTCCCCGAATTCCGCAAGATCGTCTCCCAGCAGTCCCCGGCTGATGGCCCCTACGGGAAAAACCCGGCAGGCGCCCTGATCTCTGCTCTTCTCCAGGATATACTGAGTAACGGCGGCGCAGTCGTTTACGGGATGGGTGTTAGGCATGCATGCCACTGCGGTGAAACCTCCCGCGACAGCCGCCATCGTGCCGGTTGCTATGGTTTCCTTGTACTCTTCTCCCGGTTCCCGGAGGTGAACGTGCATATCTATCAGTCCGGGAACGATCCACTTGCCGGCGGCCTCTATTTCCCGGGTCTGCGCAAGCTTCTCTTTGCCGATTTGTATATGAGCGCTGATTTCGGAAATCTGTCCATCTTCAACGTAAAGGTCCATCACCGCATCGAGCGCCTGGCTCGGATCGAGCACCCTGGCGTTGCGGAAAACGAATGAGCCTGAATTGTGGAGAGGTTCCATTATTACTCCGGAAGATAAGCCGGTCGTCGCCGGCAAGATGACTATCTTTGCGCGAGAAGATAGAGCAGCGCCATCCTGACTGCGACGCCGTTCGTTACCTGGTCCAGGATAACCGAATAGGGGCCATCAGCCACTTCCGGGCTGATTTCCACACCCCTGTTCATCGGACCGGGATGCATGATGAGCACATCTTTTTTAGCATTTCTGAGCCTGTCTGCATTTATCCCGAAGCGGATGGAATACTCTCTCAAGGAGGGCAGGAGCATCTGCTGCTGCCGTTCTTTTTGCAGGCGCAGCACCATTATGACATCAGCATCCGGAATGCACTCTTCGAGGCGGTAGCTGACCTGGGCGCCCATATCCTCGATATACGGGGGTATGAGGGTGGCCGGGCCGCACAGGCATACCCGTGATCCCATCGTGCTCAGGCCAAGTATATTCGAGCGGGCGACTCTGCTGTGGTAGATGTCCCCCACTACAAGTATGTTCAGGCCGTCGAGCCTCTTTTTCTTCTCCCGTATGGTAAACATATCCAGCAGGGCCTGTGAGGGATGCTCATGCATTCCATCACCGGCATTGATTACCGAAGCGGTTGTCTGCCTTGCCAGCATATGTGGAGCGCCCGAAGCAGAGTGGCGGATCACGAAAACATCCGGGTGCATCGCTTCAAGGTTCTTGAGGGTGTCCAGGGAGGTCTCACCCTTTACTATCGAACTGGTTGAGGCGGTGATGGAGTAGGTGTCGGCACTGAGGCGCTTTGCGGCGATATCGAAGGAAGTGCGGGTCCGTGTGCTCGGCTCGTAGAAGAGGTGGATCACCGTCTTGCCCCTGAGGGTCGGCACCTTTTTTATCGGCCTCGCGTTGATTTCCTTGAGCGAATGGGATAAATCGAGGATGTATTCTATTTCGCTTGCTTCCAGGTCGCGTATTCCCAGAAGATCTTTCCGGTTGAAGCCCATAGGTATCCCTCATGAGGTCCTGGAAAACCGCCTCTCTCAATTCCCTGGTTGCCGTTCGGGGAGATGGCGCCGTCTGGCGATTTCCGATTTTCAACCGGGTACTCTATCACGAGGTGAACAAACAGCGGTAATCGAAAATCAGGGTCGGGATGATTTTCCCCCCGAAGCAGAGATGATGCGACTATTTGCGTTCCCGGATTCAGTTTTTACTGAGAGATTTCAATCTTTAGTATTATAATGGCGCCTATTCGGATTATAAATCGGATTATAAAAATGAACTGCGGTGCGCATGGCCGCAGTTTTTACTTTAGAAAGGAGCTAGGATGACGAGGACTCCCATTACCAGGGCAGGGTACGAAAAACTCAAAACCGAGTTGCAGCGGCTTCAAAAAGAGGAACGGCCCGCTGTGATCAAGGCGATTGAAGAGGCCCGGGCCCACGGAGATATTTCTGAAAACGCCGAATTCGAAGCAGCCAAAGATAAGCAGGGCATCATCGAGGGGAAAATCCAGGAACTCACGGATAAACTTGCCAATTCCCAGATTGTCGATCTGCCTCAGGAAGTCGACGGGAAAGTGATCTTTGGATGTAAAGTGAGCGTCGAGGACCTCGAAACAGGAGAGTTGAACTCCTTTCGCCTCGTCGGTCCCTATGAAGCCGATGTACAGGCAGGCACTATTTCCGTGACCTCCCCCATCGGCAGTGCGCTCATCGGCAAGGAAGAAGGCGATGAGGTCAAGGTGCAGACCCCCAAAGGCATCCGGAATATAGAGATTCTCGAAATCCAGCCCTGAAGCTGTCTCAAAATCAGGCGAAATCAAAGCTCTCTCTGAGCGCTTCCAGAAACGCTGCCTGGCGGAACCTGGAATGCGAGAACCCCCTGCCTCCTGAAAGGGCTGAGCAGGGGGTTCTCGCGTTTGTGCGGTTCTCAAGGCAACTCTTTGCCCAGCGAAGGCGCACAGTTCTTCTGCACTAAGGCTTACTGAATACAAGCGAGAAGCGGATATACTCCAAGGCAACAGGATCATTGATATCTCCCTTCACATTTTGTTTGCATTCGGGAAGAATCGCAGTGTAAAATTGATCAATCAAAGAACTGCGTCAGAGGAGCGATGAGAATCATGAAGTTTGTGAAACCGATCGGGATGGTCCTTTTACTGGCGGCTCTTTTCCTGCCCGTAACAACCGGTTGCTGCTCCTCGTTTCAGGAAACCCTCTGGCAGGGCCACGGTGATGAAGGCCGGATGCCTGTTTTTGAAAGCCGGTTTGAGACTGAGCATTTCATTCTTAAATGGACGAACCGGAGCACACACTCCAGAGACAATATCAAAGATCCTCGTGTGATCAGGGAAACCGCCGAGTATCTCGAGACCGCCTGGAAAAAGTATGCGGCGCTTTTCGGACGGACGCCCTACACCGCTCCGGGAAAGAGCAAGATCGAGGTGGTATTCAAGGACCTCGATTGCTACGGGATTGCCGATCCGCCGGACGGGCCCATTCAGTTCAATGCGTATGCATGGATGAAGGAGAAAGGCATTCGGCAACCCACCTCCGCGCATGAACTGTTCCATAAGATGCAATATGCGTACGGATACAAGACAAAATGGCGGCCGAACAGACCGTTCACGTGGTTCACCGAGGGGACCGCGGCCTGGGCTGAAGTGTATGTATGGGGACGTGTGAGCCGGGCGTGCAAAGTCGACGAGATTTTCAAAGATACCTCAATGGACCTCTATGAAGCTGAAGAGACGGCAATGCCTTTTTGGATCTACTTTGTTCAGGGCAACCGTGAAAAAGCAAACGATGAGTTGATGGTGAAGCTCTTTGAAAGGGCCGAGCAACTGAAGGATGAGAGGCAGGCGCTCAATGAAGTGGTGCTGGAAGCATACGGTTCGGTGGACCTGTTTTTTGCCTCTTTTTCCAAAGACCGGAGGAAATCCTTCTGGGGGGAGTCGTGCGCTCTGCCTTACAAATGTATTCTGGGTCCTGACGGAAAGGACCTGGTAGAGAAGGTGAAGTCTATTCAACAAAAAGGCTAGCCGGAGAGTATGACCCACACGCCCGCAAAAGTAAAAATCCCGGTATTTCGCCGTTTGGAATCCCGGGATTTTTTTCACCGACGAGGATGAGAAACGCTACTTGCTTCCGCTTTGAGTAGTGGTTGCATCCTTATTCCAGGATTCAAAACTTCCCTTGTCGCTCTTGCCTGCAGCATCCGATTTTGCGGCTTTGTCTTTATCCAGTGCCTTTTCAGACTTTCTGGACTTGCTCTCGGCCGCGGATTTATCCGTGCCTAAATCTTTATCGGCCTTATGACTTTTGTCTTTTTTGAGGGTAGCGGCATCAGCTTTGTCTTTGTCGCGGGTCTCGGCGCTTTTGTCCGAACTCTTGCCATCCGATCCACTGTCCCTGTGGTGGTAGCCGTGATCTTTGTGGTAACCCGTGTCGCGGTCATGATGGCGGTAGCCGTGGTCTCTCTCATGACCCTTATAGCCCTCTTGGCCCCGGTAGCCGTAATCCCGGTCATAGCCGCCGCCCCTGTAATCCCGGTCACGCCCGTAGCCCCTGTCGTAGCTTCGGCCATAGTCCGATCCATAGTCGCGTGACCCGTAGTCGCGGTCATAGCCACGGGAATAATCATCTCTTCCGCGGTAGTAGGAGCGGTCTCCACCATATCCGCGGTCTCTGTCGTATCCGCGGTCATAGTAGCCGCGGTCGTAGTGTCCCCGGTCCCTGTCATAATCGCGGCCATAATATCCGCCGCGATCTCTGTCATAATACCCTCGGTCTCTGTCGTACCCGTGATCTCCACGGTAATAGCCCCGATCCCGGTTGTAATAGTCACTTTTGCCGGAACTGCCGTGAGTCTGGTCCTTGTCCGAATAAGACTTTCCATAGTCTTTGTCGGAATAGGATTTATCTTTTTCCGTATAAGACTTGTCCTTATCGGAATAGGATTTTTGGCTCTGGTCTGCCGTCACAATGGACGGGGCGCCGATGGCAAGCACTGTTGCCAGGGCTATCCCGAACACTTTGACGGGCAAATTTTTCGACATGGCTGTCACTCCTTAGCAAGTCAGGTAGATAGTTATCAATAACTCTCCAGATCGACATAACTGCTGGAGAATATGGAGAGTTCACCTATTTTGAAAGTAAGGCGATACGGGTTAAAGTCAACCAATTCAGGAAGATCGTGAAAACAGCACTCTGTCAACTCCAGAGTGGCTTTCACAGCCAAAAACGCGGCACTCCGATTTTTAGCTTTAAACAGCCGTGAATCAGGTTATAAAATGCACGGATTGATCGACGGCGGCGATCCGTCAAAGAAGCGGGAAGCCGCCTGAGCGCCTTGACTTTATCGGTCCGGTTGTTATGGAAATCAGGATCAAATCCGTGAATGGACACGCAATGAAGCGACAGATTGAGGTTATCGTTTTTGGATCTGCTTTTTCCTTCCTTCTGATTTCCGGGGCACTGGCGGCAGAGCCTGCCCAACAGGCCGCATCCGGCATGGGACTGTTCTGGACGATCATTGGGATTTTCCTGGGTGGTATGACGTTGAACCTCACCCCGTGTGTGTATCCTCTTATTCCCGTCACAATCTCCTATTTCGGAGCGAAGTCGGTGGAAGGAAAGGAGGGGAAGGGCTCGGGGATTGTACTTCACGCTCTGCTCTATGTGCTTGGCCTTTCGCTCATGAACTCGATGCTGGGAGTAACGGCCGCCCTGTCCGGCCAACTGCTCGGATCAATACTCCAGAATTCGGCAACTTTGATTGCAGTTGCCCTCATTCTCGTGTTCTTCGGCCTCAGCATGTTCGGTTTATGGGAATTCAGGCTGCCTTCATTCGTGACCGGGGCAGCCGCCAGGAATTATGCGGGGTACTTTGGCAGCCTTTTTATGGGGCTCACTCTTGGGGTAGTGGCTGCGCCCTGCATTGGGCCGTTTGTCATCGGCGTTCTCGTGTGGGTTGCCGGAATTGGCGATCCCTACTTCGGCTTTCTGATTTTTTTCAGCCTCAGCCTGGGCATGGGACTGCCGCTCTTTGTACTTGCACTGCTCTCCGAGCGCTTGACCAAGCTTCCGAAGTCCGGTGAATGGATGCTCTGGGTGCGCAAGCTGATGGGATGGGTGCTGTTCGGCATGGCAGTCTATTTTGTCAGACCGCTCTTCTCAGATCTGCTGGCCACGGGACTTCTTGCCACGGTGGCGATCTCCGCCGGTATTCATCTCGGCTGGCTCGACTCCAGCGCTGCTTCCTCCGAGGCCTTCAAGTGGATCAGAAGAGCTACGGGTGTCCTTGCCATCGGTCTTGCCTGTGTGGTTCTATGGACGGGAGGCGCCCGAGGAGAAGGAGTCAAATGGACGCCTTATTCGGAAAAGGCATTCGTGGAAGCAAGAAACTCGGGAAAGCCCGTCATAATCGACTTCTACGCTGAGTGGTGCGGCCCGTGCCGCCAGATGGACAAGCTCACTTTTGAGGATGCATCCGTAATCGAGGCTTCGGCCCGGGACTTCATTATGATGCGGGTTGACCTGACACAAAAGGGCGATTCGGAGAACGAGAAAATCGTCCGCCGGTTCAGACTGCGCGGCGTGCCTACTATCGTGTTTCTGAAGCCGGGCGGGGAGGAAATATTGGAGCTGCGCGTAATGGAGATAATGCCGCCTGCACGCTTCCTGGAGCGCATGAATAGCCTGAAAAAATCCGTTTCAGGCTCACAGCAATAAGAAGGCGGCGGCGAATCTAAGAGCTGTGGGGGGCGCCCCCGCCTCTGATTCTACGAAGCGAGGTGAGAATGTCGGTAACCGCCTTCGTTCTGGCAAGGGGTTCTTCATACCCCTGGTTGTACTGGTAGTCCTGAAAAAGGTCGATGGTCTTCTCCAGGACCTTTCTGAGCTGCTCTGATTCGAGTAAATATTTTTCCATACTCTTCTTCTCGGTTAAAGTGACGTTTTGTGGATATATCGGCAGGAGTAAAGCATGCCAGTAGAGAAAAAATGCAGGGTCGGAATCCTGGTGCTTGTTCTGATCATGATGAGCGGTTTTTGTGGCGCATGGAGTTGGGGGGGAGTTGAATCCAGGGCGCCGGCCCCCGTTTTTGTTTTTCCCTATTTTCCACTTCCTGAAAAAGCTGATCTTTGCGGGGAACCCGTCCCCATGCAATCTTCGGATGTGCGCGAAAGATTCGACAGGGAATTTACGATCGTCACGCAGAGCAATGCACAGGTTTACCTCTGGCTCAAGAGGATGGAGCGCTATTTCCCCTGGCTGGAAAAACAACTGGCTGCCAGGGGACTTCCTGATGACCTTAAATATGTGGCTGTGGCCGAAAGCGACCTGATGCCCAACGCAGTCTCTTCCGCCGGGGCAGCCGGGCCATGGCAGTTCATGGCGGCCACGGCGACCTCTTATGGTATGAACCAGAGTGCTGCGATAGATGAGCGCTATGATTTTGAAATTGCCGCTGCCGGCGCATTTAAATACCTGAAAAATCTGCACGGCGCCTTCGGCAACTGGGCGCTTGCGATCGCTGCTTATAATTGCGGTGAGAAGCGGGTGCGGGACGAGATGAAAAAGCAGAAAGTAAACAGCTACTTCCTACTTAAGCTGCCACAGGAAACCGAGCGCTATATCTTCAGGATTCTGGCGATCAAGGAAGTACTCAAAAGCCCTGAAAAATATGGATACCACCTGCCTAAAGGGGCCGGATACAAACCGGTGCTCTCCGAGAAGGTGAACATCAATCTTTCGGGCGGAATATCTCTCACCGCTGCCGCGGAGGCCGCGGGAACCACCTACAGGGAGATGCGGCTGCTCAATCCGTGGCTCATTGCCGATTACATTCCGAAGGGCGCCTACTCTATCAGGGTTCCAGCAGGCAGGGGAAAGGAATTCGTAAGCCGCATCGATTCCATGAAGTCCGTTGAAAAACCGAGCGGTCCTCTTTTTCATAAGGTGGCCAAAGGGGAGTCGCTCGATGCCATCGCGAGGAGGTATAACTCCACGAGCCAGCAGATTTGCGGCTGGAATAAGATAACGAAAAACAAAGTTCGGATCGGTCAGGTGCTCAAGATTTATCGTTAGCCGGATAGCCGGGGGGTGAAGTAAAGGGAAGCTCTGATCCTTTGTTGACCGCTTTTCAGCTTGGGGGCTCGATTTGGAGGAGTATTAATTGCCTTGACAAGCCTTTCCCGGAGAACTACGATTACTGGCCGTCAAAACTGGAAAACTCAATCATTTTGGTGAAATATGGAAAAATACCGAAGATTCTGCGAATTGCTCCTTGAGAGTCGTCACGCAATAGCTCTTACCGGCGCCGGAATTTCGGTGGAAAGCGGGATTCCGGACTTCAGGAGCAAAAATGGGCTATGGTCCAAATACGACCCGCTCGAGTATGCCTACATCGAATCTTTTCGGGAAAACCCCGGAAAGGTATGGAAAATGCTAATAGAGATGGAGTCGCTCTTTGAAAAAGCAGGCCCTAACGATGGGCACAGGGCGCTTGGAGAGTTGGAAAAGCTCGGCATAATCAAGACGGTTGTCACTCAGAACATAGACAGCCTGCACCAGAGGGGCGGAAGCTCGAGCGTTGTGGAATTTCACGGACATTTCCGCAGCATGCACTGCGACAACTGCTTTAGAGTATATACAAGGCAAGAGACCTCCTTCGCAACACTGCCGCCGCTGTGTTCCTGTGGGGGCCCGTTGCGCCCCGACATAGTATTTTTCGGTGAGGGGATTCCTCCCGAAGCCTATGCGCAGGCACTCGATGCCGCCGGGAAGTGTGACCTGATGCTGGTTGTCGGTACTTCCGCAAGTGTTGTCCCGGCCTCCCAACTTCCGAGAATCGCCAAGAGAAGGAAAGCGCACCTCCTGGAGATTAACCCGTCATCCTCGGAGCTTACGCGGCATTTCACGGATATACACATAATGGAGCCCGCGGCCAAAGCGCTCAGGAACATACTCAACATTGTGAAACTTATGCGATCAGACCCAGAGGATATGAATTGATGTTTATGCAGATATTGACAGGAATACTCTACGCTGCTCCCGAAGCGCCGGCTACCTATCGCACGGGCGATACGGTGCTGGATATGATTTTCAACGCAGGACCGATGGTAAAGTTCGTTCTCCTGCTGCTCGTGGCTCTCTCCATCGCCTGCTGGTGCATCATTTTGCTCAAATATCGACTGATCCGACGCGCAAACCGCGAATCGGGCGATTTCATCAGCATGTTCAGGCAGAAGAAGAATTACTCTGCCCTATATCGGGAGAGCGAGAGGCTCGAAGAGAGCCATCTTGCCCAGATCTTCCGGGTGGGTTATGCAGAGTTGAGCAGGGTTGGCAAATCGCTGGATACAAGAAACCTGGTCGAGCTTTCCGGCAACCCCGAAATCCTTATCGAGAATGTGGAACGGGCGATCCAGGGAGGCATGACCGCGGAGCGCCAGCGCTTCGAGCGTTTCCTTCCCTTGCTGGCGACAACGGGAAGCACGGCGCCTTTTATAGGCCTCTTCGGGACCGTCTGGGGGATTATGACCAGTTTTCAGGAAATCGGGCTCAAAGGCGCTGCAAATCTTGCGGTCGTAGCGCCCGGTATTTCGGAGGCGCTTGTGGCGACAGCCATAGGCCTGGGCGCTGCGATCCCGGCGGTCGTCGCCTACAACCACTTTTCCACAAAACTTCGCGTGATCGAAAGCGAGATGAGTCACTTTTCATCGGATTTTCTCAACATGCTCAAGCGCGATCTGATGCGCAAGGGACGACAGGAAGAAATGGCCGCAGGCTTGGAAGCAAGGATTGCGGTGCAGGATTGATTGCCGCCGGCCTCGCAGAAAGGCCCAAGGACATGGAATTGACTGCTCAAGGCTTGTCGGTTTTCGATGGACACCGGATGAGGATAACATGCAGGTAAACGGTAACGGCTCGAAAGGCATGGTTGCGGAAATTAACGTTACGCCCCTCGTTGACGTAATGCTGGTCCTGCTCATAATATTTATGGTCACCGCTCCGATGATGACCCAGGGAGTGGATGTCAAGCTACCCGAGAGTTCCGCACCGGCAATTCCCTCTGACGATGAACGACTGGTGGTGACCGTCACTCAGGACCGGCAGGTTTATATAAACGATAACGCAGTGGACATTGGTGAACTCGAATCCAAACTTGGCGCCATCACACAGAACCGGGGGGACCGCAAAGGGGTCTTTTTGCGGGCGGATGAGACGATTCCGTACGGATACGTCATGCAGGTGATGGGAAGCATACGCCAGGCGGGAATCGACCAGATCGGAATGGTTACCGAGCCTTCCAGGAGTGAACCTCAAGGTGGGCAACGCAAAAAGAAGGGCAAGAACTGATTTCTTGTTATGATCTGGACCAAGCCGCCGGTGGGGGGGGAAGTATCATGGAATCCCTGACATTATCTCCAAGAAGAATTCCAAAAAATGACTTGGTTGCGGGGATAGGGGGCTCTTTTCTGGTGCACGTGCTGCTTTTCAGCGCAGCCTTCATTGGCGCATGGATCATTCCGCGCCAGCCCATAAAGCCTCCCTATTGCACGGTAAACCTGGTTTCTCTGCAGGATATCGGGACGGGCACAACCGCTCCGAAGGGCAGCCCCAAGGCCGCTGACGAGCCGAGGGTAACGGAGAGCACCACATCTGCGCCCAGGGCGACCGGAAGAAACCAGCCTGCCGTGCCGGTTAAGCGTTTGCAGCTCGATGAACCGTCGAGAAAGCATGATGCGCCTGCCATTAAGAAGATCGAGCCAAAAGAGGCGCCCAAGTTTGCCGAACCGCCTCAAAGCCTTGCAGCGATCGAGAAAAACCTGGATAAGCTGATTGCCAAGCCGAAGGTGGTGCCGCGCACTTCTACCGCTATAGAGCAAACACCCGCCAGCCAGGGAAAACCTTCCGCAGCGAATAGACCTGCCGCCCAGGAACCGCCGGAAAAGTCCTCAAAGGGGGCATCTAGAGGGGATGCGGCGGTACGGGGTTCTCCGACGGGATCTGCTCAAGGGGGAGCAAGAGGCGCAGTGCAGGGAAGTACTTCGGGGAGCCCGGAAGGAAGCACGGCTGTCAACGCTTTGGTAGGCATGTACGGTGAAAAAGTAAAGGAAAAGATACAGCGGGAGTGGAGGCTTGTAAACGACCAGGGCATCGCCGGGCTTAAGACGGTCATCGAAGTGCATATCCAAAAAAGCGGCGAAGTTCTCAAATCGCAGGTTCTCAAGACTTCAGGTAATTCGCTGTTTGATGACTCGGCTGTTCGCGCCGTCCAGAGAGCGGCGCCCATGCCGCCAGTCCCCGAATCGATTCAGATCAATGTATTAAGACTCACATTCCAGCCAGGACGTGTATCGTGATTTGGCCCAGAAAGGCTTGTTATTTTATGGTCCGTTGCAGGAAAATTCTATCGATCTGCCTTTGTATTTTCTTCTTGCTGGCAGGAAGCGCCTTGTGCCGAGGGGCCTCCGCGCAGGTACTTGATGTCGATATCAACAAGCCAAGCTTCCAGAGAATCCCTATCGCCGTTCCCGATTTCAAGTACCTGTCTGCCGAGCAGACGCAAATGGCCCGGGAAATGAGCGCCGTACTCTCCGGGGACCTGGATTTCTCGGGCATCTTTCGCCCGCTCGATCCCAAAGGCTTCCTGGAGAATCCTCAAACCATGGGGATCGATGCCTCAGGTATCAGGTTTGCCGAATGGAAGCGAATAGGCGCTGATTTTCTGGTCAGAGGTTCTTACCAGATACACGGTTCCTCCATTAAAATGGAGGGAAGGCTTTTCGATACCGTCTCCGGCAGGCTTATCAAGGGTAAAGCCTATGAAGGAGATATCCGCAGTTGGCGCTCGATGGTGCATGACTTCGCCGATGAAATCCTGCTTGCGCTGACCGGAGAAAGGGGGGTTTTCGACACCCGGATAGCCTACGTGCAGCGCATGGGGAATGCAAAGGAGATATTTTACTGCGATTTTGACGGGGGCAACCCGGTGCAGGTAACGCGGGATAACAATCTTGCTCTTTCTCCTTCCTGGAGCAGCGATTTGAGTCAACTCGCCTACGTGAGCTACCGTGACGGCTCGCCCAAAATCTATGGAGTCAACTTGCGCTCCGGCGCACAGCACCTGATATGCGGGGCAGGCGTGATGAACATCACTCCGGCATGGAGGCCGGGACGACAGGAACTGGCCGTTACAGTGACCAAAGAGGGCAAACAGGACATTTTTCTCGTCAGCGCCGCAGGACAGGTCCTGCAGAAATTCGGCCTTGCTCCCGGCTCAGCCATCAGTGTCTCTCCCGACTGGTCGCCGGATGGCAGGAAACTTGCCTATGTATCCAATGAATCCGGAAGTCCTCAGATCTATGTGCTCGATGTCGGCAGCGGACAGAAGAAACGATTGACATTCAGCGGAAACTACAATACGTCCCCGTCATGGTCGCCCAAAGGTGACTGGATCGCTTACAGTGGTGTTTCCGGTGGACACCATAACATTTTCATTATTCGTCCGGACGGCGGCGAGAATCGCGCCCTCACGAGCGGAGAAGGCAATAATGAATCCCCGACATGGTCGCCCGACGGCCGCATGATAGCTTTCAGCTCCACAAGACAGGGGGGACCCGCAATCTGGGCACTGTTAATTAATGGGACCGGCGCCACACGCCTGACGCGGCAGGGAGGGTCGCAGGAGCTGCCGGACTGGTCACCGAGAACGAATCGTTGAGATAGAGACAGCCAGGAGGGGTTAGTAATGAAAAACAGAGCTGGTAATCTTTTAGCAGTCCTCACCATTTTCACCCTGATTGTTGCAGTGGGTGCATGTTCGAAGAAGCCCGTTCCTTCGCAGCCGGGTTTTGGAGGAGAAGGGGCCGGCATGGGACAGCCGGGAGTTGGAGCGGGCGCAATGGGCCTTGACGACGAACGTTTCAGGGCGCTGGGGATCAATTCTGAAGCGGAAAAAAGGGAGTTCCTCGATAAAGCCCGCGCTTTCGAGAACCAGGACATCTATTATGACTATGATGCCTATACGCTCTCCGAGCCTGCCAAGAGAGTGCTGGACGAGAAGATTGCATTCCTGAAGCGTTTTCCGAAGGTTCGGGTCACCGTCGAAGGACATTGTGACGAGAGAGGTACAACCGAATACAACCTGGCGCTCGGTGAGAGGCGTGCAAACGCCGCGCTTCAGTACATCGCCAGCTCCGGACTTCAGACCCAGAGCCTTAAGTCGGTCAGCTACGGCAAGGAACGCCCCGTAGCAACCGGGCATGATGAAGCTTCCTGGGCAAAGAACAGGCGCGCGCATTTTGTATTGAATTATTAAAATCATTCCCTATCCGTCGTTGGTATTTTAAAGACCGGCCCTGTTGATATATCATGAGGCCGGTCTTTTGGCATCCAGGGGGAGTTCGCGCAATTTTTTTGAAGCCAACGAGTTGGGTTCAAGTCGAAAGGGTCTTGTATGCGGGAAAGAAATTTATCTCGGTTTTCCGGGATGGTCTGGGTTATGTTCTGGGTAGTCACGGCGGGAGGCTGCGCTTCCACCCAGGAAACCTCGACCATCCAGCAGAATCTGTCTATTCTCAATGAGCGGCAAAGCGCCATTGAAAGGCGGCTTCAAAGCACTGAAGGCGCTTCCACCCGTAGCGGTGAAGTCTATGCCCGCTATGAGGAATTGCAGATGCGGGTAAGAACACTGACGGGAAGGATCGAACAGCTTGAGCACAAGTTGGACCAACTCCAGCGCTCTACGCCTCCGCCTGCCGCCGTAGCTCCTCCGGTCGCGATACAGCCTGAGCGTACGCCTTCCGGCGGTTCGGCAGAAGCTCCGCTTCCGCCCACGGTAAGGCCTCAGCCTCCTTCCGCGCCGCCTCCTGCGGCTGCCGTCCCCAAAGCGCCGCCTCCACCCGTAGCGACTCCTGCACCTCCCGAGAAGAGCCCCGAACAACTTGCTTTCGAGAAGGGCGCTCAGTTAATGAAGCAGGGCAAGCATGAGGCTGCCAGGAAGGAATTCCAGGGAATTCTCACCAAAAATCCCAAAGCTGAACAGGCTGATGACGCGCTTTTCAATATCGGTGAGTCCTATTTTGCCGAGAAAAGATACCAGGATGCGATCGAATCTTACCAGCAGTTGATGGATAAATATCCAAAAGGAAACAAGGCTCCCAACGCTCTATTCCGGCAGGGAACCGCTTTCCAGCAAATCGGTGACGCCACAGCCGCTCGGATCATCTATGAACGTCTGGTCGAAAAGTATCCTGGAACTCCTCAGGCTCAGGCTGCCGAGAAGAAGTTGAAACAAATGTAATTGAATCGAAACAGGAGCCCGGATCCGGGGGGCGAAAGAAACTCTTTCGGTCTGTGAGGTTTTCTCTTCGCTTCCTGGACGGGTAACCACTTCAGCCTGCGTGCGATGCAGGTCATCAGGGAAGCTTTTGAATCCCCGAGTCTCCTCCAGGCTGCTTCTCTTTGCGCTTATCCCACTGCTGCTTGCAGGCTTTGCATTTGCGTCCGGGGAAGAGCAGCCTCAAGCGACTGGAAATACTGCAAAACCTCAACTCCATGTGCTCTCCATTCGCTTTGAGGGCAATAAAATCATCCCTTCTGGAGATCTCAAGAAGATCCTGGATACCAAGGAAAAAAGATTTCGCTGGTTTACCAAGGCGCCGCTTGATACGGATATCCTTGCCCAGGACCTGGAGCGTATTGAGAAGTACTATCTCAGCCAGGGTTTCTACCATATGAAACTGCTCTCTCACGAGATCGAGTCGATGGTAGGCAACAATGTCCGGGTCATAATACGCGTGGAAGAGGGGCCGCCGATGATTGTCGCGGGGGTTGACCTCAAACTGGACGGCCCCTCCCCGGATAAATGGCGCAATGGGATACTGAAGAGGCTGCCTCTGAAGGTCGGCGAGAGATTTACTACCCCCGGCTATAACGACATCGAGAAGAGCGCTCTCAGATACCTTGCCGATCAGGGTTATCCGAAAGCCAAGCTTGACTTGCGCGCGAGGCTCAATAAGGGGGCCGACAGTGCTGAAATCTTTGTGGAAATCACTGCCGGACCGGTCTGTACCTTCGGAGCTGTCCGGGTCGAAGGCAATGAGACAGTCGAGAGTCATGTTATCCTGCGGGAGGTGACATTCAAGGAAGGCGAAGTGTTTTCCTCCTCAAAGATAGAGACGACTCAACAGCGACTTTTTGCACTCGACCTGTTCCAATTCGTCGACATTGCGGTTGAGGAGCTGGAGAGCGGGAAGACAGTACTTCCTATCCGCATCCTGGTAAAGCAGTCGAAGAAGCAGACTGTCCGGGTGGGAGTGGGGTACGGGACCGAAGACCAGGCACGCGGCCAGGTGCAGTATGAGATAAGAAACTTTTTGGGGGACGGGAGGCGCCTCCAGATAAACGCCAGGGCGAGTGCTTTGCGTCAGATCCTGGAAGGCAGGTTCACTCAGCCCTATTTTTTTGGGAGTCGGGGATCGCTCCTGGTCGATGGGGGCATACTTCACGAAGATGAGGAGTCATTCGAGAATCGAAAGATATATATAAGGCCGGTCTACGAGTATAAGTGGACGGAGGGGTTCACCTCTTTTCTCGGCTACAACTTTGAGTCCAACGATCTGCTCGATGTTGACCTGGCTTTTGCGCAGCGGCTCCAGAACGACCGCGAGCACCAGGACTACTACGTCTCCTCCATCATCGGGGGCAACACGTGGGAAAGAATCGATTCGGCCCTTAATCCGAAAAAGGGCTGGCGCATCCTGCAGAATATGGAATGGGCAACCAGTTATCTTGGCTCGGAAGTGGACTACCTCAAGCTCACGCTCGAAGGAAGGGGTTATCTTCCCACTTTCGATTTCGGAACACTGGCTGCCAGGATTAAATGGGGCGCCATCGAACCCCTTGGGAACACCTCCGTTGTGCCTATTTTCAAACGCTTCTTTGCCGGTGGAAGCGATAGTGTCCGGGGGTATCCTTACCAGAGACTGGGACCTCTGGACAGCAACGGCAACCCTATTGGGGGCATGCAACTCCTGGAGGGCAGTCTCGAGTGGAGGTTCCCCATTCGTAATCCTTTCGAGGGGGTCCTCTTCTTCGATTTCGGAAACGTAGCGCCTCAGGTCAATAATTTTTCCTGGGCCGATACCCGGTACACGGCGGGTGTCGGACTACGCTACCTGACCATCGTGGGACCGCTGAGATTTGATGTCGGCTATGAACTCAACCCGCCCGAGCAGAATACTTTCTCTCCCTACCAGTTCCACTTCAGCATCGGCCAGGCTTTCTAAAAATTAGCACGAGAAAGACACTCAAATAACAGGATTTCGACACACTGCCCTTTTCAGAAAAAAAGTATCGAGAGAAAGCAAAAACTTGCCAATTATCTCTTAAACTCTTATAAAGCGGTATCCGTTTCTAATTCGAAACGGATAGAGTAAAGGCCGCCGGAATCGGGGTTGTATCAACCCGCCCACGGCATCGGAAATGAACATGAACGAAGAGTCGAAAATGAACGAAGGGGACCCTGGCAGTTGTAGCTA
Organism: uncultured Syntrophobacter sp.; assembly: GCA_964539645.1. Lineage (GTDB taxonomy): Bacteria > Desulfobacterota > Syntrophobacteria > Syntrophobacterales > Syntrophobacteraceae > SbD1. Next base: position 101,504 of record CAZIJV010000007.1, on the reverse strand, counting down.
TAACTGCTCTGCGAGAACAATCAGACCCGATATTTGCCTCTTCTTGTCTGCCGCCGGTAAGGCCGGAGAACAGCCCCGAGTGTAGAATGCCCGCCCTGAAGCGCTGAGGGCCCGACTTTACTTTCGGTCTTGTTTTTCGTCCGACGGAAGACAAGACGGGAAGGAGCCGCCATGAGCGCTGTGTTTCACCCGGACTCCCGTACTACGAACACAACCTGCATCCTGCCGGAGATCCCGGATAAGGACAATCTCGATATCGATGCACTGAAGAAATGCCATCCCTCGGACATCGCCGAGGTACTGGACCAGGGCGAACTGGACCCGATGGAGATAATCGATGTGCTTCGCCGTGTCGGCAATCACATCTCCATTGAGGCCTTTCAGCACCTTTCGCTGGAAACCCAGCGGCACTGCATAGAGAGCGGTGATCCCAAGACGATGCTGCGTTTCGTCGAGCAGATGGAGCCGGATGACCGCGTGGACCTTCTCAAGGCGGTTGATCCCGATATCCGGGAAGGAATGCTGCCTCTCATCGCCCTTGCCGAACGCAACGAAATCCGCCGGCTCTGGGACTATGAAGAGGGGACTGCCGGGGCTGTAATGACCACCGAGTACGCATCCCTTCCGGCAAATATTACCGCTGCGCAGGGACTCGCCCAACTGCGCCTGCAGGCGCCGGGCAAAGAAACCATCTACTATATCTACATCACGGATGCGCAGAGACATCTGCTTGGAATGGTTTCCCTAAGGGACCTCATTTTGTGCAGGCCGCAGGAGCGGCTCGAAAATGTCATGGAGCCAAAGGTGATCTCGGTCCCTCACCGGATGGATGTCGAAGAGGTCGCCTCCATGATAGCCAAGTTCGACTTCATCGCCGTACCGGTGGTCGACGATGAAAACCGGCTCGTAGGCATCATCACTGTTGACGACGTTATCGATGTCATCGAAGCGGAGGGCACGGAGGACTTTCACCGGATTTCCGCCGTCGTTCCGTTTGAAGAAGAGTATTTCCGGCGTCCTCTGACCAAACTTTTCTGGAACCGGTTCGTTTGGCTGGCGATTCTGCTTTTCACCTCGCTGCTCTCAACGAGCATTATGGAATGGAATGCCGACGCCATCAAAGAGATGGTGGCGCTGTCCTTTTTCATCCCGCTGGTGATCGGCACCTGCGGGAATGCCGGGACCCAGTCGGCCACCGTTGTGGTGCGCTCGCTTGCCCTGGGGGATGTTGAACCCGGTGACTTTCTGCGAGTCTTCTGGCGCGAGCTTCTCATGGGAGCGGCGCTCGGGCTTGCTCTGGGAATCATGGCCTATTTCCGGGTATTTTTGCAGGACCATAACATGATGCTCGGCCTGATCGTGGCCTGCGCGCTCTTGACCACCCTGCTTGCCGCCAATCTTGCAGGCGCCCTTCTGCCGCTGTTGCTTAAAAGGATCGGGCTAGACCCGGCGCTCACTGCCGGCCCGTTTATAGCCACCATTATCGATGCCCTTGGAATCACGATTTACTTCCAGGTCGCAATCTGGATAATGCGCTCCTCAAAGTGAGTAGCCGGGAAATGGCCGAGACAAGCACGGTACTAGCTTGCCCGTCCCCTCCTGGACACGCTGAAACCATGTAAAGGCGCCGCGTAGCCCGACTTTTCCAAACAATTCAAAAGAAGACCTGATGCAGTTCCTGGGCTGGTTTCCGGCTCTGAAGCCCTGCCGGAATGACGGAGTGGGAGGCCCCCCGGCAAACCGGTTTGGCATTGGAGAGGGGACCGAGAGCGATGGGAACGTGGCCTTTTGGCAAGTTCGGCCAATATCGTTGCGACGTAGATTGTATAGGGCAAACCGGCGTACTTGCGCTCCTCGGGCTATGCAGGATTTCACCTGCCCCGTCATTCCGGCGGCGCTCCTGAGCCGGAATCCAGCGAGGCCGCCGGTTTTCGGCCTGTTTGAACGAAGGATCTGACTTTGAAATCTCATAAGAGCCGGGCCGCCACGCCTCAAGCGTGGCTTGAGCGAAGACTCTCGATTGCAGACAAGAACCAATTCAGTTCTGGACACTCATTTTGTTGAGCTGTACTAAGGTTTGGAGGAGTGAGGCTTGCGATCACTATCCTCAGAATGATCGGTGGTATTGGATCGATCCATACTATCAGGGAGGGGAAAGATATGTTTCCACAAGACATGGAAAAAACCATGGAAGAAATCAGAAAGACCAGAAAGAAGTATGATGAGATTATGTCCAGGAGTGGAGTCAGCGCATTTGAGGAATTGGACAGACTCGAAGTCAATGCTCTCAGATCCGGTGCGCTGGAGCAGAAATACAAGGAACTGATCGCACTGGGCATAAGTATCAGCCAGTCATGTTACGGCTGAATCGAGTACCATGTCAGCAAGTCTGCTGAACTCGGCGCGACCCGTGGTGAGATCATTGAAACCGTTGCAGTTGCACTCGCTCTCGGAGGCGGGACGGTACAGTGGCCGGCGCGGTTTGTTTTCAAGATCATGGAGGATCTTGGATTGGAATAGGGGAGTGAGGAAATATCTTAGCAAATGCCTTGCAGAGGAGCGTCAAATGGGGAGGGTTTCTTTCAAAGCCTTGCAGCAGGTTTCTGAATTTTACAATCCGATGAAGAATTTCGAATTGGACAGGCAGAAGATGGAGGTGCGGTTCGATCCGCTCACCGGCCATCAGAGCATCCTCTCCGAAGGGCTGAAAGGAAAGGTCGCCATCCTGTTTCCGGAAACGGATTATGCCTACCTGGACAGTCGGATGGAGGAGACGAAGGAACCGTGCTTCATGTGTGACGGAAAATGGCGGCGGTGTTCCCCGCGGTATCCGGAATATCTCCTCACGGAAGGCAGGCTCGTGAGAGGGGAGGCGGCGCTTTTTCCCAACCTTTTTCCTGTGGCGCCCTATCATGCCGTCGTCATGGTTGGAGAAAAGCACGGGCGTCTCCTGAACGATTTTCCCTCCTCGCTGCTCTTCGATGCCTTCCGGGTATCCGTGGAGTTCATCAAGAGGTGCTTCCAGTCCGATCCGGAGGCGCGCTACTTCACAATTAATCTCAACTTTATGCCTCCGGCCGGCGCCAGCGTGGTTCATCCCCACGTCCAGATAGTCGGTTCCCCGGTTGCAACGACCCATCATGCGCTGCTCCTGGAGCGGAGTAAGTCCTATCATCAGGACAATGCGTCCTGCTACTGGCTCGATCTCGTCGAGTCAGAACAGGAAGGCGGTGAAAGATGGCTGGGTGAAATCGGCCCCAGCAGATGGTTCACGGCGTTTTCACCCATAGGAGTCAACGAAGTGAACGCATTATGGCCGGGTGCCTCCAATTTCATGGAATGGGATGATGAGGATATCGGGGCAATGGCCGAGGGGGTAAGGCGGGCTCTTCTCACTTACCACGAACTGAAGTTTTCGACTTTTAACCTTTCGTGCTTCAGCGGGCCTCTCGGAGTGTCCTCTCCAGACTTCCGCTGCTTTTTGCGACTTATAAATCGCCAGAACATGACTCGCCATTACCGGACAGATGACTATTTCCTGCAAAAGCTGCTGAAAAACGAACTCATCATATACCCTCCCGAGCAGCTTGCATCGCTGGTGAGGGAGCAGTTTTAGTTCCTGCCGTGCAGAGAGTGCTTCAATGCTTCCACAAATACCAGGAACTCTCTTCGGCGTTTTCTCAGGGAGCGGCCGAGTCTTTTCGTTCGGACAAGGACCTGGTTGGCAAAACTCCTTTCGCGGTTCTTTCCGGCTTCGATTAACGCGTATATCTTTTTCCTGTCACGGCCGAGTTCGATGAGCATCTGCGTGGAACAACTCCTGATCTGGCGGGAGAGATTGATGCTGTCACGCCAGTAGTGGAATATATCCCCGGCGCAGGTGTCCATTTTGATGCCCATGCTCTGGAAAATGTAGGAATAGGCGAATTGTTCGGCCCATTGCATTTTGCGTGGGGCATCTCTGCAGACGAAGTCGCAAAACCGTGCGATCAGGACCAGGATATCCGGATCGAAATCGCCCGGCAGTCCGATCACGCCGGAATTATAGTACCATAGCCGCTGCAGGTCGGTCGCCGGAAGGTCCTCTTTCAGCAGAAGATCTTTTTTTCGCGCCGCGGCCAGGTACTCGGGAAAGTGAGACTCGGATATGTCCGGCTCTCTTTCGTGAAAGACGCAGGCGCCTTGCTCGATGAGGCGGCATATGCCGGCTGGACTGTTAAGCCAGAGAGTGTCGCTGTCTATAAAAATGACGGGGTTACCATATTTCTTCAATACTTCGCGAAGCAATTCTATTTTTATCCGAAGTGTGAAACCGTATGGCCCGCGCCATCTTTTGGCCTGTTGCTTTTCGAGTAGTTCGGTTTGAACCGGGAGTGACTCGAAGTCAGCCGGGAAATCGGTAAAGACCAGAATCTTGCCCGGAACCGGTCCGGATTGGAGAAGCGAGGATATGCTCAAAATTGCCTGTTTACGGAATTGCCATCCTCCAAAGGCCAGGTAGAGGACGATGAAGTTGCCGGCCATAGTGTATACCTGTAAAATACTGAAAAGTTGAACTGCTGAGACCTCAGTTCTGTTGAGTCTGCCATAAGCGGCGCAGGAATACTACATTCCTGCCGGGCTGAATTCAAGGTATTCCGCGTGGGCCGACGGAAATCCCAACCCGTAGTAAGAATATGCCGCCTGTGGACTTGATTAACTGGGGTGCAGGCATGATTATGTCTGCATGGTGGAACATTTTGCGTGTTCCTGATCTTGCGGCGTACTCAACCCTGCAGCAATAAACGCGCGGTGTCCGGGTAGGTGCATCTCCTCGCACGGAGATAGGCAGATGATCCCGAATGGAAGCTATCCCTGTCAGTATGAGAGCAGCCTCAGCCTGAAAGATGGAAAAGAGGTTTTCATCAGGCCTGTCATGTGTACCGACGGGCCCCTTCTCGTTGAATTATTCAACAGGATGACCCCGCAGTCCATATACCTGCGTTTCCTCTGGCGCCTTCCCGCTCTCCCCGAGGATATGATCCATCGTTTTACGCATGTGGATTATAAAACCGAATTCGCGCTGGTTGCCGTTGTGGAAGAAGAGGAGAAAAAAGCCGTCATAGCCGTTGCCAGGTATTCTTTCGAAAGGGATGAGAATACCACCGATCTTGCCGTGGCGGTACGGGACGACTGGCAGGGGCGCGGTCTGGGCAAACCGATGCTGGCCAAACTGGTTGAAATTGGAAAAGAGCAGGGCATTTCGCGTTTTTCGAGCATGATGGACCCGGAGAATAACGCCATCAGGAAGATCCTGTGCGGACTGGGCTATGAAGTACGTTTGTCCCGACGAAGCGGCTTCCTTCAGGTGGAGGTAATCGTCTAGGCCCATCATCCGATATTAGCCAAATCGTCCGGTGATATAATCCTCCGTCTGCCTTTTCCCGGGGCGTGTGAAGATGACCTCGGTGGAATCCATCTCGATCAGGGCGCCCATATAGAAGAAGGCGGTGTAGTCCGATACCCTGGCGGCCTGCTGCATGTTGTGGGTGACTATGATGATGGTGTAGGACTGCTTGAGTTCGGTAATGAGTTCTTCTATTTTTTGCGTAGCGACGGGGTCCAAAGCCGACGCGGGTTCATCCATGAGGAGCACTGCCGGTTCGACGGCGAGCGCACGGGCGATGCACAGCCTCTGCTGCTGACCGCCGGAGAGATCGAGCGCGGATTTGTACAGCCTGTCCCGGACCTCGTCCCAGAGCGCCGATTGTTTCAGACTCTTCTCAACCCGTTCAGCCAGTATGTCCTTGTCTTTGATCCCATTTACACGCAAACCGTAGGCTACATTGTCGAAGATTGTCTTGGGAAACGGGTTGGGTTTCTGAAAGACCATCCCCACCTTTCTTCTCAGCAGTACGGTATCGATATCGGGGGCATAGATATTCTGGTTATCCAGGTAAATGGCGCCTTCAAGTCTGCTGTTCAATATGAGGTCGTTCATGCGGTTCAGGCAGCGCAAAAAGGTGCTTTTCCCGCAGCCGGAAGGCCCGATAAGGGCAGTCGCCCGGTTTTTGAAAACATCGAGGGAAATGCTTTTCAATGCGTGGAATTCACCGTAGTAGAAATTCACTTCCCGTGCTGAAATCTTTACTTCCCTGGTCATTAAAGCGACTCTCCCTTATTTGCCCACGCTCGGTTTCCTTGGTGCACAGGCATCTTGTCACCCATCGGAATTTGCTTTTTTCTGTTCACTGCCCAATGGGCTTGCTTGCGGCAGGGTAAAGTGGAAGGCGGCGCCGGATTGCCTCCCGGCCCGGGGGCTCTCAACGTAGATCGAGCCGCCGTGGTTTCTCAGAATGTTCCTGCAGATGGCAAGTCCGAGGCCGGTACTGCCGGATTCTTTCAAACGGTGCTTCTGCACACGGAAAAACCTTTCGAAGATTTTCTGCTGATCCTGCCTTGGAATACCCGGTCCTTCATCGCTGATGCTGAAAAAGATATTGCCGTCTTGAGCCCGCGCTCCCACCTCGATCACTGAGTCGGGAGGAGCATATTTGACGGCGTTTTCGAGAAGATTACGGAATACCTGTGTGAGTTGTTCCAAATCGGCCATGACGAGCATATCGGTTCCGGAAATATCGTTGCGAAGCATGATATTCTTTGAATCGGCCGCCGGACTGCATGCCCGCCATGCTTCGGTCAATGCTTCAGCCGGACTGACGGGCCGAATGTCGGCGCTATGGGTGTAGTCCTCTGCTCGTGCAAGTTGAAGCAGATCGTTTACCAGCTTGATCATGTGATTGGTGTTCCTGAGTATCGTCTCGATACTGGAGCGCTGCATATCGGGGTCATTATCATCTCCTGCCAGAAGTTCGGCGTATCCCTTGATGGAAGTAAGGGGAGTTCGCAGTTCGTGTGATGCATTGGCCACGAAGTCCCGGCGGATTCTTTCCAGGTGCTTGAGTTCCGATATGTCGTGAAGAGCCAGGATAGCGCTGAATTCCGGTGTGGGATGTTCGGTTCGCACAACGTTCACGTGGTAATATCGATCCGTTCCAGTTGAGACCTCGCTGTGATACGAAAAGATCTCTCCGGCAAGAACCCGGTTGCACGCCGATTGAAAATCCGGGCTGCGCACGACTTCAAAAGGAAGTCGCCCCACCAGTTGGGATATCTGCGGAAACATCTCCCTCGCAGCTTTATTGACGGATACTATCTTTCCATTTGAATTGAGCAGGAAAATTCCTTCCTCAATGCCTTCCAGGATGCTCTCCAGTTTCATCTTCTGGCTAGTGATCGTATCGATGTAGGATGCCATCCGCTCATCGGTCTCGGTAATCGCCTTGGCGAGGGGGTAAAAATCATGTCCCGGCCGGAACTGGGGAGGTACTCTGACATTTCCCTGCCCGATGCGTCCGGCGGCGCGGGAGAGGGTGCTGATAGACCAGCTCGTACTGACAATCAGGCCCAGGCTGATGCCCATGAAGACGAGGAGGCCGATCAGGATCGTGATGTACTGGACATTTTCAACCCTGGCCACGCCGTAAAATATGCCGGAAAGAGGTACTGCGACGCGCAGAACGCCGCCGGGAATCCGCCCCTGAGGCTCGATCCTTGCGGCCACATACAGCAAATCAGTCTGAAGCGTGCCGCTGTAACGGGTGCTCGTTCCCGAAACACTGCTGAGCGCTTCGGCCACCTCCGGCCTGTTGGCGTGATTGTCCAGGGAGGCTATCTGAGAATAAGGCACATCCGAGTCTGCAATAACCTGTCCGCCTTCGGCTACGAATGTTATTCTCAGCTTCAACTGCCGGGCGACCTTTTCCAGCCAGTGGTGCAGTTGCTCCGCCCCCGGGAACTCCTGATCCTTTATCAGTTCTTTGACCAACGAAAGCTCACGGTTGGCCCGAATCCTGCCCTCGTTGAGAATCTCCTGCTTCAGATACCGGTTGTAGTAGGTGGAGGGGATAAACAGCACAAGAAAGAAAAGCCCCCAGAGCAGGAGCAGAAGGCGGATTTTGAGTTTGAACTTCGGTCGCATGCACTATCCCTTGAAACGGTAACCCGTTCCCCTCACTGTCTCTATCCAGCCTGCGTACGCAAGGAGCTTTTGCCGCAGGCGCCGTATGTGCGTATCGACCGTGCGCGCATAACCGTCGAAATGATATCCCCACACTTTGTCCAGCAACTGTTCACGGTTAAGGACCTTCCCGCGGCAATGCACCAGGTGGGTAAGCAGTTTGAATTCAGTCGCCGTAAGGTATATCTCACGGCCCTCCAGGCTTACGCGGTGGGCCTCGAAATCTATTTCGAAGTCCGGCAGGCGGAAAACCGAGGCCGGAACGTACTCACTTCCTACGCGGCGCAGTATGGCGCGTATCCTCAACAGGAGTTCTCTGGGGCTGAAGGGTTTTACAATGTAGTCGTCCGCCCCGAGTTCCAGGCCGATGATCCGGTCGATTTCCTCCCCACGAGCGGTCAGAATCAGGATCGGAATACCGGCGGTCCTGGCATCCCGCTTCAACTCCTTGCAGACTTCGAAGCCGTCGATCCCGGGAATCATGAGGTCGAGCACGATGAGGCCGGGTGGCTGCCGCCTGACCCATTCGAGCGCTTCCAGGCCGTTTTCAATAACCGTTACCTCATAGCCGCCCTTCCTGATCGTCAACGCCAGTAGTTGTGAAATGTCGGGGTCGTCTTCCACCACCAGGATTCTGGAATGGTCCATCTCGGATAATCCATCACGTTTGTTTTTCGAAAAGCGCCTCAGGGAGTCTGTCTACAAAACTTCTGATTTCATCCCGGACTCTCCGGTAGACGGCGAGTCGCTCTTCTTCGGAGTCGCCCTCCGGCGCCGTGTGTTGAGGATCGTCAAACGGCACATGGAGGATCTTCACCCTTGCGGGGAAAAATGGACAGGACTCCCGTGCATTGTCGCACAGAGTTATAACATAAGCGAAGTCCGTGTCCGCCAACGTAGCGACGTGCTTCGACGTCTGTGCGGATATGTCCACTCCCGCCTCGGCCATCACCTTCACCGCTCGCGGGTCGATCCCATGAGGAGCGACCCCTGCCGACAAAGCTTCGATTTGTCCTGATTTCAATTCCCTGGCCCAGCCTTCCGCCATCTGGCTGCGGCAGGAATTTCCCGTACAAAGAAAGAGTATTCTCACGCATGTCTCCTTAGGGATAATAACCCGCGGATGGTTCCCTGATAATCAATGCCTGATCCTTCCCCGATAGATAATGGCGCCCAGATTCGTCCCGAGGACCAGGAGGATGAGCACCAGGGCGGTTCCATACTGGATCGGACGAGTCAGGTCGATTTGCGTGCCGGCTGTTGCGAGTACGTAGATATGATACGGCAGAGCCATCACCTGGTCAAAAGGGGAAGAGGGCAGGTGGGGGATAAAGTAAACCGCGGCGGTGAACATGATAGCAGCGGTTTCACCGGCGGCTCTGCTTACCCCCAGGATCGCACCGGTAAGAATTCCAGGCAGTGATGCAGGCAATACGACCCTGTAGACAGTCTGCCACCTGCTGGCGCCCAGGGCCAGCGAAGCCTCGCGGTAGCTTTTGGGAACGGCTGCCAGCGCTTCTTCGGCTGTGCCGATAATGATCGGCAGAATCAGGGCGCCAAGCGTGAGGACTCCGGAAAGAACACTCACCCCGAGTTTGCACCAGGTAACGAAGAACGCCAGGCCGAACAGTCCGAAGACAATCGACGGTACTCCAGCCAGATTGGTTACTCCGAACTTGATGAGGCGAACCATTCGCCCCTGGCGGGCATATTCATGCAGATAGATTGCCGAAGCGGTTCCAAGGGGAAGTGCAACAGCCATGGCGCCAAGGCTCAGGAGCAAGGTGCCCACAATACAGGGAAGAATTCCCCCCTGGGTCATGGCATTTTTCGGGGGCTCCATGAGAAAGGAAAGACTGAGTGAACTCCAGCCGTTTTTCACCAGAAAGATGATGACAAGTGCGAGAGCCGTAACATTGACAAAGGACGCGGAGCGGAACACCAGAAAGACGATGCGCTGGCTCCACTTCCTGCGCCGCGTTATTCCTGTTTCCGATAATGCGCCGGTGCGGTTGGCGCCTGCGTCGTTTTTTTCCTGCATTGATCGACTCCTCCCTCGTCCACCTATAATGATGCGGCGCCAACCTGTTTGTGCCTGTTTGCAATAAAGGCAGCCAGCAGGTTGAAGCACATTGTAAAAATAAACAGGATCACACCAAGGGCGAACAGAGCATGGTAGTGATCTCCTCGGAATGGCGCCTCGGCCATTTCGGCCGCAATACTGGCAGGTATGGGCCTGACCGGATCGAAAAGAGATTCCGGTACTACGGCGGCGCCGCCGGCGACCATCAGCACAACCATGGTCTCACCTATTGACCTGGAGATGCCGAGAATGGTGGCCGTGCTGATGCCGGAAAGAGAGGCGGGCAGGATCACTCTGCGAATGGTCTCCCAGTGGGTGGCGCCCAGCGCCAGAGAACCTTCCTTGAGGTCCCGTGGCACGCTCCTGATCGCATCCTCCGAGATCGTACAGATAGTGGGAACCGACATAAAAGCGAGCATCAGGGCTGCATTGAACAGGTTCAGCCCGGTAGGCAGATCAAAGGTCTCCTGCAGAAAAGGGGAGACGACGACCATCCCGAAAAATCCGACAACAACAGAAGGCAGCGCGGCAAGAAGTTCCACGGCAGGCTTCATGATTGCCCGCACTCTCGGAGAGGCAAGCTCCGCCATGTAGATTGCCGTTAAGATCCCGAGAGGGGCCGAAAAAAAAGACGATACCGCTGTCACCCCGAGGGATGCGATGAGCAGCGGAAATATGCCGAATGATAGCGGCTCGGAGGTGGGGTACCACTCATGCCCGAAAATAAAATCCCATAGGGATACCTTCTTCAGAATCGGAATCCCCTCTGCGAAGAGGAACAGCAGGATGGAGGCCAGGATGAGCAGTGAGACCAGGGCGACGACCAGGAGAAGCTGTCGAATTATCCAGTCTTTTTTACGGCTTCCCAGCACTCCGGCGCTTGCGAGCGCAGCCGGAGTGGTGTCGTCGACCGTGCTGCAGCAAGCACCGGGAAATGAGTCAGAGGCATTAATAAAGCGGAACAAATCCTGCCTCCCGTACCAGTTTCTGACCCCGTTGTGGCATCAGTACGAAATTAATGAAATTGTTCGCATCTCCGGTGGGCCATCCGCGGGTGAAGAGAAAAAGAGGCCTGGAGATGGGGTATTTGCCGTTTAGAGTGGTTTCTTCGCTGCCGGGGACTCCACCGACTGTCAGAGCTTTAATGCTCTGGTTCATGTACCCGAGACCGATATAGCCGATGGCGAATTTGTTGGTCGAGACGGCCTGGACAATGGCGCCGTTCGATGCCTGCAGCATGGCTGCCGGAGAGACCCGTTCCTTTTTCATCACCTTCTCTTCCCATACCTCGTAGGTCCCGGAGGAAGTGTCACGCGAGATAACGACTATTTTCAGATCCGGGCCGCCCAGTTCTTTCCAGTTCTTGATTTCCCCCTTGTAGATGCCTTTCAACTGGTCCAGGGTGAGATTCGAGACCGGGTTCGCCGGATTTACGACGGGAACGATACAATCGTAGGCGACGGCGAAAGGCACCGGATAGGCGCCTTTTTCAATTGCCTTCTTTACTTCGTCGTCCTTGATGAACCGTGAACTGGTGGCTATATCGATTGTAGCGTCGATAATACCTTTTATCCCGTTTCCCGACCCCCCGCCGGATACGGCGATCGTTACATCGGGGTGTTCCTTCATATATGCTTCCGCTACTTTTTGAGCAATCGGGAGCACGGTTGTCGAACCGTCGACTCTCAGATTGCCGGCCGAGGCGCTGGTCACGCTGGAAAACAGGATAAACAGAAGTGCAACGAATCCGGTCAGTCTCATCTTTCTCTCCTCTTGGTATGATTGAGTAGCAACAAGTCAGTGGCCCCCTGTATAGCCACTTCATGTTACGGTTGTGTTACGATCCTGTTTGGTTTGGGTGAAAGTTGAAGGGGAGGGCCGGGCATCGGGATCGACGAGGCCATGGTGTTAAAGCATTTTCCTTGAATGAACCGAGCTTTCTCCGATGGACAGCTTTATATTATACTCGCTCCAGTGGGGAAGGTTGTGCCGTTACCTGGATGACAAGGAGGTGCAACATGAGCGACCTGGTAATCAGCGTCTTCGGTGAGGAGTTCAGTGCCCAGGAAGTCCGCACCGCCCTGATGAAAATGGACAAAGCGCACCTGGTTGACCTGGAGGATGCCATAGTGCTGAGAAGAACCGCGAGTGGGGCGATTAAAGTGCATCACATAACCCATCTCACGTTTAGCGGCGCGATTGGCGGCGGATTTTTGGGGAGCCTCTTCGGTGTTATGTTTCTGAATCCGGTTTTCGCTGTGGTCGGCGCGGCCGCGGGCGCGGTCATGGGAGCTGTCTCCGGGTCCATGTCCCACGCGGGCATAGGCCAGGATTTCATGGAGGAACTGGCTCGGCATTTGAAACCGGGCACTTCGGCTCTATGCGTCCTGGTGCGTGAAAATCTCGATGAAGTCCTGACGGACATATCCGTGTTCGGTGGAAAAGTGCTTCAGGCGTCCCTCAAGCATGAAGATGAGGCGCAACTCCTTGAGGTGCTCGATTCCATCGATCCGGCGGCGCTTCAGCAACTGTCGGCCCGGAAGCAGGCGCCGGGAAAGAAGATGTGAAAGGCGCCAAGTACAGCTCCACACCCTGCAATGAAGTCTCATAAGCTTGCACGTCCCCTCCTGGACATCCTGAAACCATGTAAAGGGGGCAGTCTGGTCGGCTTTTCGAAGCAGTTCAAAGAAGACCCGGATGCAGTTCCCGAGCTGGATTCCGGCTCAGAAGCACTGCCGGAATGACGATGGGAGGCCCCCGGCAAACCCCTTTGACATAGGAGAGGACCTGCAACCATGGGAACCTGGCCTTAAGGCAAATTCGGCCAATTTCGTTGCGACGTAGATTGTACAGGGCAACCGGCGTACTTGTCCTCCTCGGGCTACAGTAGGATTTGACCACCCCGTCATTCCCGCAGCGCTCCTGAGCGGGAATCCAGCCGAGGAGCCAAGTTGCCGGACGTGGTTTGAACGAGAATCAAACTTCCTTTTGTCCATCTGGCGTGATCCTCTAAAAATGAAGTCTCATATAAGCCGCCGCCAGCGGGTCCGGACGCAATCTCCACAAGGTCGCTTCTTGCGCGGGGCCGCTTGATGATGACGGACATTTAGACCTCGGCCTTTCCCGTTGCTCTGGCCGCGCGACGCTTGCGGCCTTCTTTTTTGATCTCATCCGGATTCCACGGCGACGGCTTGCCGCTCTCAAGCCTTTGGCGGATATCATGCTGCAACTGCTCGAGCTTGACGGCCCGCACGCGGTCTTGCTCTTCCAGCAGGCGCAAGGCCTCGCGAACCACTTCGCTTGCCGAATTGTAAAGGCCGGAAGCCACCTTCTTCTTGACCAGCTCTTCAAGCTGAGGGGTTAGATTGACGTTCATCGTCGTGGAACCTCCTTTCAATTGGGTATCTTTAGCTTAAAAGCATTGACAATGATTGTCAATCATTGTCAAAGAGGGAATTGTATCAGTCCTCTCTTTGGTGCTAACACGAAAGAAAACGGGGGCCGTAGCCCCCGCAACCGGTCAATATTCTGATAGACTATCGCCTCTCGCGATGCCTGCACATCGTCATTCCTACGGCTTTAGGCGGGAACCCAGTGCCTTTCTATACGGTTAACCCGGCAGCACAGCCGAAGATCATATCTTGATCCCGGCTTTGCGAATGAAGAGATCCACGAGAATCCCAATACCGAAAGCCCAACCCATATTCGGCACCGCCAGGGAAATGCCGCTGATTAGAAGAGCTACGAAAAACTCTTCGTTGGTCTTCAGGCTCCTGATCAGCGGACACAGTTCGAGGCCCGCAAAAATCAGAAGCACTCCCAGCACTGCGTTTGGAATGAGCGCCAGGATGCCGAAGCCAAGCTGCCCGAAAGCCAGAGCCATGACAACAAAGACTGCGCCGATCATTATCGGGGCGCCGCCGGTTCTTCCCCCAAACCTGTAGTGAGCCGCCAAACCTCCCGTACCGTGGCACATGGGAACGGCTCCGAAAAATCCTGCCGGGAAATTTGCCAGGCCCATGGTCAGGGCGAATTTGCCGGGCGTGGTTTTCGACAGAAGGGGATCATTCGGAAACAGGGTGAGGCAGGTGTCCGCCGTTCCCACGCACGCATTGCCGATTGTCAGCGGAATCTGCGGAAGTATGAGCATGATGAAGGCGATCCAGAAATCGTGCGCACTCGGTATCATGGTGCGGACCTCAGTTGGTCCGAAAGAAAGAGTAAGTCCGTTGTGGCCCCCCAGAGCAAGACCGGCGACAACACCCACTGCGACGGCGGCGAGTGCGGCGGGCATTTTCTTGTTATCGAGCAGCGCCAACACCATGAGGAAAACAACCACTCCGAGGATGAGGTTAATATTGTAATCGGTGAAGTTTGCTGAAGCTCCGGTAAGAAAGAGATCCTTGCCGACAATCAGCTCTATTCCTTTTCTCAGAAAGACCAGTCCCAAGGCAAGCTGTATGCCTCGAACAACGGGCTGGGTGAAAAGTTTGGCAAGAGTGTCCACCATGCGCGTGAGAGAGAGTACGATGAGCAAAGCGCCGAAAATGATCCCGGAGGCGCCTATCACCGGTTCCGTGATTACGGCGGGATACGCAATGGCAATGGCGCCGACCGCCTTTAAAGGCTGTACGGGAACAGGAAGACGGTAGTAAAATCCGGTGATGAGGTAGAAGAGTCCGAAAGAGAGAAAAACGCTTGTGGGACTCAACTTGTTGATAAGGATCATACCGACCACGATGGGAAGAAGAGTTCCCAGGTCCCCGAATGATCCCGCCAGCTCTACCCGGTCGAACCGCAGTCCGTCCGTCCATGACCGGCCGGCCGGCCCGGTTTGCGGCTCGATGCTGGAGGCTATAGCTTCATTGACTTTGGCGGCCGCTTCGGCAGTTTTGTTCATAACGGCTCCGTTCGTCTGTTTGGGTGAAGCAGCACTAGGGAGTTGACAAGCAACTAACACGAAAACTATAATATTCGTGTTAATTATGTAACCGAGTTCTTAAAGCCTGTCAAGCCACTTTTTGCACAAGGATCGATTATATGGACCAGCCAGCCGATATCGCCGGCAATAAAAGCCACTCCCGGATTTTGGACGGGTCGGAACAACTTCGCAGCCTGGACATTGTGCAGCTCCAGCAACTTGAACAAGCCTTTCGGCTGTGGGCGGAGTCTCCCGGAAAACCGGCGCTGCAACTGTCCCGTAAAAGAGTCTTTCTGATATTTCTTCTCATCAGGTATACCGGCGCTCGGCTGAATGAGGCATTGAGCCTGGACCCGTCGCGTGATATCGACTGCGACAGGCGGATGGTGCGGCTTCGCAAGAGCGCCGCGGGTGACAATGCGTCTCCGCGCGATGTGCAGATCCCCGAAATGCTCTCCGAGGAGCTTCGGCGGATCCTCCATGAACTTCCTCTTTCGAAAGCTCGTGGGAAGGCCCTATGGGTAGACCCCTCGCATGTGCGCCGCAAATTCTACGAACGGGCGGAAGCGGTGGGTATTCCGCGAGAGCTTGGAACGCCTGAAACCATCCGAAGATCCAGGGCGGTGGAAATGATGCAAAGCAATGTTCCGCTGCCCGTGGTCCAGAAGATCCTCGGCCACTCGACACCGAACCTGGCGGCTTCCTACGTGGAATTCTCCGACGACGAGATTCAAAAGGCGGCGCAGTATTTTGCGGACAAGGAGAATCAGCGAAAGACCAGCGCACGCAACTCCTTTTTCGGCAAAATCGATGCCGTCCGGATTGGCGACGTTCAGACGGTGATAGAAATGGTGTCGCTGGGGGAGGCGCGGGTCTGTTCGATTATCACCAACTACAGCCGGGAGCGTCTCGGTCTGAAGCCCGGAACGTTGGCGACCGCGGAAGTCAAGGTTCCCTGGGTGGTGCTCTACAAGGGTGAGGAGGAGCCGCATTGCTCGGCGGAAAACCGGTATTGCGGAAAGGTCTGCCGAATAACCCGCGGAAAGCTGATGACGGAGATCATCGTACGCATTCCCGACGGTACCGAGCTATGTTCCATTATTACCGAGAAAAGCAGATTATCTTTAGATATCAAGGAAAACGACACCATGTGGGTAACCTTCAGCGCCTTTTCGGTGGTAATTCATACGGATTGAAGCTGCTATCCGCACAATACCTCGCTTTGCATCTGCAGGCGGCCTCACCCTTGAGATTTCGGGAGCAGCCACAGATCTGCATTTCAAATGACAAAACCTGCCTCTTACCATATAGTGAGATAAACTGATCAGTTATAGGCAGGTGGGACCTAGTTGTGATTTCTCGGTCTCACTGAGGGGGTGAATTTCGGGTAGTCGCGGATGTGTACGCGGATAGCCAAGGAGAGGCTTATGCTGTGGAAGTGGCTCTGCATCGGTATTCTCATCGCATTTGCACAACTGGCCCTTGCCTGCCCTGCCTCCTGTGGCCGGGACCTGGAAGTGCTCGTCGCCCGTGGGGACACGCTTATCAATATCTGCGGGGACTACCTGGAGGAACTGGAAGACTGGCCGAGGGTGGCCCGCGCCAACCCCCAAATCAGGGACCCCGACTGGATTTATCCCGGCCAGAAGTTGCTCATTCCCTCTGTTCTTCTCAAGGGTGTGCCCGGAGGAGGCAGGGTGACATTTCTGAAGGGCACGGTTGAAATTCAGCGTGCCGGAGAAACGCTTTGGGAAAGTATCGGGCCGGGCGGGCATCTGCTGGAGGGGTTTCGCCTTCGCACGGGCCAGGACGGCATCCTGGAGGCAACTTTTGAGGACGGGTCCAGTTTTTACATGAACCCGGACACCTGCCTGCAGGTACTCAAGGCCCGAAAAAGCGAGGCATCGAGTGTCATCGGGGAGTTGTTTCTGGAAGGCGGCCGTATAATCACCCGTATAAAGAAAGCTACCGGAAGCGAACCGCGTTTCAAAATACAGACTCCTTCCGCCGCCGCCGCGATTCGCGGAACCGAGTTCAGGGTATCCCACGATCTTCGGAAAAGCACCCGGATCGAGGTTCTCAAGGGCATGGTGGCGGCCCGGGGCAGGCAGCGAGAGGTGATGCTGGAAGAGGGCGCCGGTACGGTAATAAGAAAGGGCAAAGAGCCCGAGAGGCCTGTGGAATTGTTGCCTCCTCCCCGCCTCGCCGCTCCAGAGCCGCTCTATCGGAAAATGCCCGTTGAGTTGCGCTTCGAGACCCCCGAGGATACCGTTCTGATCAGGGTGCTGCTGGCCAGGGACCCGGGAATCAGGGACGTGCTCAGGGACGTCACTGCCAAACCGGACGAGGCCGCCAAAATTGCGGATCTTGCCGACGGCGCCTATTTTCTCCAGGCAACGGCAATCGACGCCAAGGGGCTGGAAGGCCTGCCCTCAGCCGCGATCCCAATACACGTTCGTGTGAATCCCGTGCCTCCTTTCGTACAGTCTCCCGTAAACGGGAAAGAATACATGACCGTTTCGATGGAGTTTGCATGGCTCAATGTAAAAGACGCGGTCGGCTATCAGATGCAGATTGCCGAAGACCCGTCGTTTCTCAAAATTGTCGATGAGCGCGAACTGCTGGACAAGGTCGAATACAAGACACGGAAGCTGGAGCCGAAAACCTATTACTTCAGGGTCCTCTCCATAGCTGAGGACGGCTACAGGGGCCTGTGGTCGGACGTGCTTCAGTTTGCCCTGCTTCAGCCGCCGCCCGCGCCCGTCTCTGCGCCTCCCAAAAAGAGCAGAAAGCAGATCACCATTCAGTGGCAGGATATGGGGCCGGGCTTCAGTTATCATTTTCAGATGGCGAGAGACGAGGAATTCGGTGAAATCGTCGTTGACGAGAAGGTGGGCGAACCGGGTATCACAATTGCCAAGCCGAAAAAGGCCGGGACCTACCACGTGCGTGCGAGCGCCGTCAATGCGGAGGGGTTCGAAGGCCACTTTTCTTCGCCGCAGAGCTTCAAAATAAAGCGTTTTCCATGGGAGTTGTTCGGGGCCGGGGCCATGGTGGGCGCCATTATTTTCCTTGCTCTATGATCGATAGTCCAGGTTCTTTTACGGAAATCCACCGCATGCCGGAATCATTCGCGCTACGGGACAGAACGCCTTATATCGCGGCATTCCTGCTGACACTCTTCCTGGTTCTGGGGAGTGAATTCCTGGGGTTTTTCGAAGCAGTAAACTGGCATACTTCCGATCTGTTTTTTCGGCTCAGGGGGGGCAGGCAACCTCCCAAACAAATCATCATCGCGGAAATAGATGAAAGGACTCTCGGCGCTCTTGGCCGGTGGCCCATTTTGCGCGGACATTACGCCGAACTGCTCGGCAGGCTCGATTCTGCAGATGTGGTTGGCCTGGATATCGTATTTGCCGAACCCTCCGAGGACGATGCCAAGCTGGCCGCCACCATGCACAGATTCGGAAAAGTCATCCTAGCGGCGTACCTGGACGAAAGCGGCCGTATCGTTCGCCCCGCGAAAACCCTCTCCGGTCCAAAGATTGGACACGTCCATGTCGAAACAGGCGCGGACGGTATCGCCAGGACTGTTTATCACCGGGTGGTCACGGAGGGCGAATCCCTCAAGTCCTTTGCATCCGAAATCCATGAATCACTAAACCTCGAGGCCGACCGCTTCGCTTTGGAAGACAACCAGGCATGCTCTCCCGGCATCCTGCAGTCCCACCCCATGAGAATCAATTATTACGGGCGCAGCGGTACTTTTCGCAGAATCTCTTTTATCGATATTCTCGATGGGAAGCTATCACCTGAGTCTTTTCAGGGAATGATTGTCCTCGTCGGAGTTACGGTCCACGGGGTAGAGGCAGGCTTTGTAACCCCTTTTACCACCGATAGAAACCGGATGCCGGGTGTCGAACTCCACGCAAATGCCCTCGGCAACCTGCTGGACAATACCGCGATAAAGCAGATGCCTGACAGACTCACACTGCTCCTCCCCATACTTATGGCCGGTTTTGCTTTTGTGCTTTTTTCCCGATACCACGCCGTTACCGCTGCCTTCCTCTGCGCGGGATTGCTGGCCGTCCTGACGGCCTTGATTTTTGTCCTGTTTGTACGCGCCTACGTTTGGGTCCCGCCCGCCTCTCTGTGGGCATCCATCATTGTGCCGTTTTTGGCATGCGGCGCGCTGGAACTCAAGAGAACCTACCGATCTCTTGTTCAGGCCAGAAAGAACTGGGAAGAGGCGTTCGATACTATTGATGACGGAATATTCATTCAGGACCGCAGCGGTGATTTCATTCGCACAAACCTCGCCGGTCGGAGCATGATGGAGGGTCTTTTGCCTCAGGCCATGCAACAAAGATATCTCGAGGTTTTCCGCCGGGCTGGAGAAACTGAAGCTCAGAATCGGGAGTTCGACCCGGTTGTCCAGGTAGAAGAATTATTTGATGCCGCCGAGGGACGGTATTACGAAATAAAATCGCTGCAAAGGAGTGTCCGGGGAAAGTTCGGCGGACTGGTTCATGTCGTAAGAGACATAACGCAAAAAAAGCATGATATCGAGGAGCAGCAAAGACTCATAAAGATGCTCATCCAGGCGCAAAAGATGGAAGCCCTGGGTACCCTGGCCAGTGGCATTGCGCATGATTTCAACAATATATTGACCGCGGTTTTCGGCTACACGGAACTCGTGCTGGGCGGTCTTCCCTCAAAGGACAAAGAAATCCGCCCAAAACTCGAGCAGGTGTTGAAGGCATCGAATCGCGCCAGGGAACTTATTGCACAGATCCTCACCTTCAGCAGGAGAACGGTTGCCCGGCGCAAGGCCATGCAGGTTGCACCCGTTCTCAAGGAGGCTTTGAAACTCTTCAGATCAGGAATGCCGAGGTCGGTTGCGGTCGTACAGGATTTCAAAGAGGACTGTGACGTAGAAATAGATCCCACGCAAATGCACCAGGTGGTACTGAACCTGTGCACCAATGCCTATCACGCGGTGCGAGAGACAGGGGGAACTATACGGGTCTCCCTTGTCAGGGAGCAATTCGGGCAAACGCTGTATAAGTATGGGCAGGAGTTGAAGCCGGGAGAATATATGAAGCTCACCGTGGCTGATAACGGCTGTGGGATTCCGGAAGAATATATGGACAAGATCTTTGAGCCCTATTTCACCACGAAGGCCGAAGGGGAGGGCACCGGGCTTGGTCTGGCCATAGTCCAGGCAATAGTACAGGAGTATGGAGGCGTGGTGACCCTGGAGAGCCAGGTCGGCAAGGGCGCCTCTTTTCACATATTTCTGCCGCTCGCTTCACCCGACGTGAGTCTGGATGAGGTTGAAGGCGAAGCCACTATCGTCAAGGGCGGCGGCCATATCCTCCTGATCGAGGATGACCCGGCGACCCGACCGCTTATCCACGAGATGCTCGAAAGATTCGGCTATGAAGTGGAATCAAGAACAAATGCAAAAGAGGCGCTGGATCTGTTCAGGCTCCTGCCCCAATTCTTCGACCTGGTTATGACCGACTTCGACATGTCGCTGATGACCGGCATAGAACTGGCGGAAAAAATGATGGAAGTGCGCCCCGATATTCCCATCATTCTATGTACCGGCTATCTCGATCAGTCGTTGAGTGAAAGCGCCCGCGCAGCCGGAATACGGGAGGTTATCCGCAAACCTTTCGACACGATCAAACTCTCCCGCACCATCGCCTCGCTGATCGCCGGGCGATGATAACGAAGAGGAGCCATATTGTTCATCGTGAAAGCATGGTCAGTTGACGATGGCGATTGTTCTCAACGCCTTCATGCTTATTCCTGACAGTCTCACAGGTCCACAAGCCTTTCGCACGGCGTGCCGACTCTGGGTCGAAAATCCATTCCATCCTTCGCTGCATTTCAAATGACAAGACACTGCCTCGTACTGCACATGTGAAGTACTGACCCGTTACAGGCCGCCTTGATTTGGAACTCATCGTAACTCAACAGGCGCATAGGCCTGGCACGTCTCTCCTGTCCACCGCGGGAGGATAAGCCTTTCTTTCAAAAAGCATTTGTGGGATGCTTGCGGCAGGCGGCGGAGATGAATTTGTAGGGAGATTGCAATGACTCGAAGAATCCGAGGCGCCTCTCATGAAAACTCTCTCAATCATGCTGATGCTCTTTATTGTGCTGACGTCTGGGGCGGGATTCGCCGGGGATGTGGAGTCCTTCAACTCTCGCTTGTTTGATCTGCAATACTTTACGCGTCCCTTTGAACGCGCGGCGGTGGCCGGGGGCGCCTGGGAAGGCGCTGAAGGCAGCGCGGCTTCGGTGGTCCAGAACCCGGCGGCGCTGGGTTCCGTCGAAAAGCCTGAATTACTGGCCTACTGGACGTTGAACTACCTCAGGGGAGAGACATACGGGCTCAAGAAACTCATACCGCCCGGTCCGGGTAATCCTCAGCCGGTTCGAATCTGTGAAAACCCACGGCGCTGCTGACAAGCGTCGGCGCTTACCAGACTTTCCGTCCGGGAGCGCTTCCCGGGACTCTTGGTATCGGAATGGACTACATGTGGAATGGCTTCACAGACAACCGCGTCTCGCAAATAGAACAATCGGGATACCGTCTGGGGCTATCCTGGGGGATCCCTCTCGGAGAGCACTTATCGGCGGGATACGGCTTGACCTACCTGGACGACACCTGGAATTGGGATGTTACCCGGGCGCACTTTTCACCTGGTTCGCCGGTTCCGAGCAACGTCGATTACCTTCTAAAGAGCAGCGGGAGCAGTTGGCGTCATCGATTCGGTCTTCACGGCGATGCGGGATGGTCATTCCGGTACGGGCTGGAAGGCGACGTTGGGCATGGACATACGGACAACACCTGGAACGGGGTGGACACGGGCGGCGACAACGGCATGAGCTACTATGCTTTTAGAGTCGGCTTTGAATATAACGTCACGCAGAAAACGATCATTGCGGTGGATAACGAGTGGCACAGCGTATTGATTAACTTTGGACGGCATCCTGTTGCCATCGGAGGGTCCGGCGCGGTAGCCTCATGGGATACCAGCGTGCTGCGCCCCATGGCGGGCGTAAAGTATTCGGTTACGGAATACTGGCAACTGCTGGCCGGCTATCGCTACAGCACGTTCAACACCATGGACATGTGTCACAAGAGCGCAGACAATGATTACAGCACATTTTCAATCGGCGCTGTCCTTGCCCTGCCGGACAAGCGGCTCACCGTTCGATGGAATGTCGAATATTCCACGGTGAATCCGGCTGGAGAGTTCATGAACCTTTTGGCCCTCCAGGCGGTATTTTGAAGGTAATGAATAAAATGGACGCCAGGGCTCGCAAGGTCGTCTTTCTGCAAGCCTTTTACTCGACTCCAAGCTTGAACCCTGCGCTTATATGAACTTCATTTTTGGAGGAGCACGCCAGTGAGAAAAAATCCAAGTTTCGTCCTCGATAAAACCCCGTACCAAACGAGGCGGCGCCGCTTATATGAAACTTCAATTTTGGAGGCTACGCCAGGGGGGCAAAATAAATTCTCATCCGCCTAAAAACCACGCCAAGGGCGTGGCTAAAGGCGTGGTTACAGCGAGGCTCCTCGGCTGGATTCCGGCTCAGGAGCGCCGCCGGAATGACGGGGCAGGTGAGGTCTTGCGACAGCCCGAGGAGCCCAAAGTGCGTCGGTTTGCCCTCTACAGCCTACGTCACAACGATATTGGCCGAACTTGCCAAAAAGCCTGGTTCCCATGGTAAGGTCCCCTCTCCTATGCCAAACCGGTTTGCCGGGGGGCCTCCCACTCCGTCATTCCGGCAGGGCTTCTGAGCCGGAATCCAGCCCGGGACTGCATCCAGGTCTTCTCTTGAACTGCCTCTAAAAGCCCTGCCACGCGGCGCCTTTACATGGTTTCAGATGTCCAGGAGGGGATATGCAAGATTATATGAGACTTCATTTTAAAAAGAATCACGCCAGAGGGACAAATAAAGTTTCATTCTAATTCAAACCACGTCAGTGCGTGCCGGCTGGACTGGATACCGGCGCAAACACCGCGTTTTCCTTTGCTGTTCAGACTCTTGATTTCAGGAAAATCGTCCGATTCTACGAAGGGAGAGCCCCCTAATGCGACAGGCTCTGCGTTTGCAATATTTTGCCGTCTCGTGTCAGTCTCCCGTTTGTTTGATCTGCCGCATACAGAGGCCATTTAATGCAAGGAAGCCAATATGAAGGGTATCAGAATCGAGGATGCTTCGTTCGCCCTCTGTGCACTCTCGCAGTCCTCTCGCGGGCCGGAAGGAATGCAGAAAGAAAAAAGCCCGATTCTCCGCCGGTTTCAGCAATCCGGGAACGTACGTTTAAGACTCTGCGTCAAGGGCTTTGCATTGCTCCTGTTAGCCGTTACGGCCTGCCTGCTCATCTGCGGCTGTGAAAACACAAAGCCGAAAGTGCATCGTGTCGGTATCCTCAGCGGGCTCGATATCTTCTTCTCCACCGTTGAGGGGTTCAGGGCCGCGATGAAGGACCTGGGGTATGTGGAGGGTATCAACATCCTCTATGACGTTCAAATGACCAACTTTGACCTGCCCGCCCAGGAGCGTATCCTGCGCAAGTTTGTCCAGGACAAAGTCGACCTGATGATTGTCTTTCCAACGGAAGCTGCAATCGCTGCTAAGGAAGTCACCCGAGGAACCAGGATTCCGGTGGTGTTCTGTCAAACCAATATAGAGGGCACCGATGTGGTCGACAGTGTCACCGAACCGGGAGGGAATATGACGGGCGTGCGCTACCCGGGACCGGATCTCGCTCTCAAACGTTTCGAGATTCTTCACGAGTTGGCGCCGCACGCGAAATCTTTCTGGGTGCCCTATGCCAGGAAAGCCCAGGTTGTCGTTGCACAGTTGGCTGCTTTGCGCAGAGTGGCAGCGCAATCGGGCGTGACCCTGGTGGAGGCGCCCGCGGAAAGCGCCTCCGACCTCACCGAGGATCTTGATGCAAGGGCTAAAGCCGCCGATATCGGTATAGACGCCGTCTTGTTCATTTCAGAACCCCTGGCGCGAACCCCTCCGGTTTTTACAGTAATCGCCCAATTTGCCGCCGAGCATCGCATACCGATAGGTGGGGTATTGTACACACTGGGGAACTATTCAACCGTCTTCGGCGTGGCCACGGAAAACCTTGCGGTCGGAAGCCTGACGGCACAGCAGGCGCATAAGGTGCTGCGAGGAATGTCCCCCGGTTCGATTCCTGTGATTTCAGCAGAGAGCTATTTTCAGCTCAATTACAGAGTTGCGCGGGAATTGGGACTGCAGGTTCCGGAAGGACTGTTGAAGCAGGCGGATGAGGTCATTCCCTAAAGGGATAAAAGGTTCAATGAAGAGTCGGCGACGAAATAGGGCCGCGGAACCCCGTTTGACTACAGCCATGGCGGCGGCTTTTTTTTCGCTGAGCGTGGTGGTGCTCCTTCTCTATAGCGGACTGGACGCAGTGCGCGATTTCCAGGCTCGGGAATCGGATATTCTGAACAAACAGCAACTCGCGGCGCAGGATGCGGCCAAAACCGTGAGCAATTTCATCAATGAGAACTTCAGCGTGTTGGAAACCGCCATCAAGTTGAGCCCGTTTGAGGAGATGACGGACATACAACAGAGGCAGGTTCTCCAGACGCTGTCAGGGCTCCGTCCTGCTCTGAGACACCTGGTGCTGCTGGACGAAGGAAATGAGGTTCTTGCCCACTCTTCGCGGCTCTCCTCCTATGCCTCTAATGAGTTTATAAGCAGGCTCAAGGAGAGTCTGCCTTCGAAGAATCCTCTTTTTGAGCGGGCGATCAGCCCGGCCTACATGGATCCGACCTCGAGTGAGCCAATGGTGATCATGGCCCTGCCGGTGAAAAACGCTTTGGGTGCGGTCCAGGGGTCCCTGATTGCCGAACTGAACCTCAAATCCATGTGGGAGATAGTAGATCGGCTGAAAATCGGGGAGACCGGCTACGTCTATGTTACGGACAGACAGGGCAATCTGCTCGCCTTTCAGGATACGGGCAGGGTCTTGAAGGGCGAGAATGTTGCCGGTCTCAAAGCGGTCGGCGAATTCATCCGGAACGGGACCTTTGCGGAGCCTGTCTTCGCCCAAAAATACCGCGGAATCCTGGGAAGCACGGTGGTCGGCACCTATGCGCCGCTGACTACTCCGGATTGGGCTGTCATTGCCGAATTGCCGTGGAAAGAAGCCTACCGCGAGCCGATACGGAACATCTATACTGCGATAGCGATCACTCTGGCACTGGCGGTTTTCGCTGGTCTTTTCGGTGTTCTCTCTGCGAGGCGCCTGGCGGCGCCGCTGATCGATCTGACTGAGACGGCTTCGCGTATCGCCGGGGGCGAAAGGGAGTTGCAGGCAAAAGTGGCAGGTCCTCGGGAGGTGGTGCGCCTCGCCACGGCTTTCAACAGCATGACTGCGCAACTTCGGCAGAGTCTGCGGGATCTGCTGGAGCAATTCAACGAACTCAAAAGGACCGAGGAGGCATACCGCCATAGCGAAGAGCGATTTCGTCTGGCGGTGGAAGGAACTTCGGATGCCATCTGGGACTTGGATGTTCTGACGGGAGAGGCCTATTTCAGCCCGACCTTCTATACTATGGCTGGGTACGAGCCCGACGAATTCCCTGCCAATCAGGAAAACTGGGTGCAGCGTATCCACCCTGACGACGTGCAAAATGCTCTGAGCACAGCCGAAAAAGCCATAGAAGAGAACTCGTCGTTTGTCATTGAATTCCGGTTCAAGGCCAAGAACGGAGAATGGCGATGGATTTGCGGCAGAGGAAAAGCTGTGGGCTGGGATGAGTACGGAAAGACGTCTCGTATGGCGGGCTCTCACAGCGACATAACACAGCGCAAACTTGCCGAGGAGACACTTCACAAATACGAACGAATAGTCGCTACTTCACAGGACTATTTGGCTTTGGTCAGCCGCGACTATGTTTTCGAGGCCGCGAACGACAGCCTGCTAAGGGCCTATGGCTGGGCTCGGGATGATGCAATAGGTAAGAGCATAGCCGACCTGGTGGGGGAGCAGGCCTTTCGTGAACAAATCCGGCCCATGTTCGATCTGGCGGTTTCTGGAAAGACGGTTCACTACCAGGATTCTGTGGATGTTATGGGGCTCGGTCGCAGAATCATCGATGTAAATTATTACCCGTTGCTTGACAATGAGGGCAGGGTACAGGGTGTGGTTGTGAACAACCGGGACATTACCGAGATTCGCAGGCTGGAGGAAAAGCTCATGCAGTCTCAAAAAATGGAGTCCATCGGCACCCTGGCAGGCGGTGTGGCTCACGAAATCAATAATCCCATTAACGGCATAATGAACTACGCCCAGTTGATTCTCGACCGGAACGCATCTGCGGATGTCGCGGCGGAATACGCAGGGGAGATATTGCACGAAACTCGCCGTGTTGCCGAAATCGTCAAAAATCTTCTGACTTTTGCCAGGCAGGAGAAACAATTTCACAGTCCCAACCAACTCTCTGATATTATTTCCTCGGTCATGTCTTTGATCCAGACAGTCATGCGCCACGACCAGATTGAGCTTGTATTTGCTATTCCCGATGAGCTGCCGGGGATAAAGTGCCGCGGTCAACAGATACAGCAGGTGCTCATGAATCTCATGACCAATGCTCGGGACTCTCTCAACGAACGATACCCCGACTACAGCGAAAACAAGAAGATTCTGCTTAAAGCGGAATTGATCGAGAAACACCATCAACGGTATATTCGTACTACCGTGGAGGACTTTGGAACCGGTATCCCGGTTGATATTCAGGACAGGATATTCGATCCCTTCTTCACCACCAAGCCGAAGGAAATCGGGACCGGCCTCGGGCTCTCTATCAGCTACGGGATAGTGAGGGACCACGGAGGCGAGTTGACAGTAGAGAGCGAACCCGGCTGCTACACCCGTTTTCACATAGATCTTCCGCTCGGTAACGAACCGACTACTCAAAAGGAACATCGATGAGCCCCATGACTATCGAACAGTTGAAGCTCAGGATGAAGAACAACCCTGAATTCCAGTCCTACATCCAGCAACAGGAAAGTAGAACGGGCTCGAAGGTCGTGAGTAACGAGGGCTTGCTGAGGACTTATCAGACCTATATCATCGATCTGTTGAGCGATGTCCAGGGACAGCTCATGGACCTGTCCGCTCTTCGCATTTCCCTGGTGCTCTCCCTGTCCTTCAACAAGGTGTTTCAGGACGATCTCCGGGCGGGCAACCCCACACTCGCCAAAAGATACGACAAGGAAGCCCGCACGCTTACCTCCGGCCCGGTAAACGAGCTGATGTCCCAGGTCCTGAGGCAGTACCTCGCCTGGCTGACCGCCGAGTTGGACGAAGTCATGCTGAAGCTCGAAGAGGTCGGTGTGGACACGGTTCTTCAGTTCGAGAAGCGCCGGGCCATTGAGATGCGTTTCGGCAGCCTCTTCGAGCGCGAGTTGCGCCTGGCCAGAGAGGAGGGCTACACTCTCCAGTTCGCCACGCAGGAGAAGGAGCAGACCAAAAAGGAGGTCATGGCTTTTCTCACGAGTGATTCCTCCTCGCCCGTCACCCGCTTCAACTATTCGCTTTTCGGAAGGACGGACAAAACCACGGCCGGTATCGATCTGCTGAACCGGGAAATCACCCGGTGCCAGAGGCGCATCGAGGAGATGAAAAGCGTTCTTCCTCGCTACGCGCAGAAGAGTGAGAGTCGAGACATCCTCGGGGGCCAGATCGCTTCGCTGGAATCCCGCATAACGGAGGCCAACACCTACATTGAGCGACTCAGAACGAGCAAGGCTTTCAAAAAGGAGGCGAAGCAGTCCTGGCAGGGTAAGACCGGGGAGGCGGAAGTCTTCCTGAAAAGCACCGATACGGAATTTCTCAAGATGAGTAAGGACCTCATTCATGGGGTCAAGCAGGTGAGCGTTTCCCTGCGGGAACAGGAGGAACGGATCGGGGTCCTCAAATAGGAGATGGAGCAGATCATAGACAAGATCCCCAAGCTCTATGAGGAGCAGGACAGGGATACGAAGGAACTCCAGCGTATAGAGTCCATCCTTGCCGGCGACAAGACGAGATTGAAATACCTTTCTACACTGGGAATCAAGCTCCCCGATCCACGTCCGCTTCGCGAATCCATCACAAAGCGCGCTCAGGTCATCCAGCAAACCGAACTCCGCCACCACGGCCTCGCTGAAGATCTCTCCTTTCTCGATGCCAAGTACAACGCCATGTTCGACCGGACGCAGGAGGCGCTCGAAGACCAGGAAAATCTCAACCGGATGCGCGCCAGGGCAAAGGACGAACTCAAGTGGCTCCAGGGTCTGGACAAGGTGGACAAAGCCCTCAATGTCTACTGTTCCACCGCAACCGTGACTTTCGATCTTTTCCAGAGCATAGGCATGATCGCCGCCGGAAAAGCCTGCGGCCCAATCGGCGCCACCGCCGTCATGGGTATGGGGTTTGCTACCGCGCCGTTGTCGGTGGGACTGAGCCTGCCTGTTTCCGCGGGTCTGCTTGCCGGCATTGAAGCCTACGACACGGGACAGTTCGGTATCTCCCTTAAACTGGGCATTTCCTGGGGCGCGGATTTCAAGCTGGCCACCAAAGACAGCCTGGAATTAAACGTTGGCCTTGCGCTCGTCTATGATGCCTCCATCGAACTATCGGATACGCGCACGTTCAAGACCGTCTGCACTCTCACTCTTCAGGCCTCCGCCAAAGCTTCCATTCCGAAGGCCCTCGAAGTCGCCCTGACCATGGAACTTATCAAAGAAAAAACAGCCATGGCTTTCAAGGATGTCAACCAGTGGGCGGCCTGGCTCGGTCAGAAATGGGCCAACGCCCGCGCCTGGGTGAGCGCGAACCGGCTCTATCAGGGAGGAGGCCGCTTCGATCAGCCGACCGTCGAGGATCTCAGGCGCCTTCGGGAGGTCGCGGAAATCTCCCTCATGAATGACAAGCAGACCCGGGAGATGCTGGAGAAGGTATTTCAGTACATGAGCGAGCCGATCACCCGAACCGAGTGCAAGGAACTCTTCTCGGGCATCGAGGCGGAGGCTTCCGCGGCGGAGTTTTTCACGCTCAAGGGGAGCCTGGAGAAGACCGCCGAGCCCAAATACATCAGGAGAGGCAGCGATCCTCATACTGGGGATGTGTGGGAGGAGGAAAGGGAAGGCAAACAGGTGAGCCGCTCCGTTGGCGTAGGCGCTGGAATCGAGGTGGACCTGGATTATTCCAATGTCTCGGCGGACCCCAATCCCGATAATGAGGGAAAGTCGCTTACCTTCACTATTTCGCTGCCCATGTTCGATCAGAATGCGCAATGGGTTGGCAAACCCGAAGTGGACCCGTCGGGAGGGGCCATCGGCAGTTGGGTGACGACCCACCTGGCGCCGGTAGCAGAAAAGATTGGAAGCATCACGAGTCCGGGCGCCTTCAATCTTTTCAAGACCCCCTTTGCCGAAAGCGCCTTCCTGACTTTCAGCACCAGCCTGAGCCTCGGCGCTATCGAAATCTGCCTCTTTCTGTCAACACTTCAGACCAAGAAGAGCAAATGGGTGCTCCTCTACTGGCGTCCTGTTTTCAGTACGGCCACCAGCATAGAAAAGTCCGTCCCGCTCGGCTACGGGTTCAACCTCGTCCTGGGAGGAACCATTTCCCTGAGGCGCACCTACAGGGAGCAGATCGGCGACAATACCCTCATTTATCTCCAGTTGGTCTATGACGGACTCATGAACATCTCCCCCCCGGGCGATGACAACAATCCGCGCCCCGTTGAGTCTCGCGGTCCGGCGCTCTGGAAAGCTTACGTCGATGCGCACAAAAAAACGATCTGGAGAATGCTGCACAACATTACGGTTTCCGATAGCTGGATTACCGCGGAGATGAACGAGAGGACAGGGGGACCGGGGCTTATCACGAGTCTCAAGAGCATCATGCCTGCCCCTCCCCGCCGCACCGCCAAGGTGCTTCCTTCCCAGTTGAAAGGCCCCTACGTGGATATCGGAGAGCAGTACTTCCCCGATTTCAGCCAGACTGCATTCGACAAGGGGCTGAAACTCCTGGAGGCTCAGCTCGAACAGTTTCGAAAAAAACGACTATACTGCTCATAAGAACAAAGACTGGAAACGTGTTGAAATCACGGGAGGCTCCTTCAACTGGTCCATCAACCCATACAAGCTTGCCAAAGAGTTCGCGCGGACGCGCACAAATCAATATCAACTGGAAAAAGGGGTGGTGACGGGAACAACCGCCCTCGGCCACAGAAAAGGACTCTCCGAGCAGATCATGGCGGATGTAAAATGGGTGCCCGACGAAGAGGCGCCCACCTGCATGCTGTGCCACACCGCTTTCGGCGTCTTTACACGCCGCCATCACTGCCGCGAATGCGGCAAGGTTTTCTGCTCGAAATGCTCCGATCACACGATGGAACTTCCGCACCGCGGTCTGTACGAAAAGGTGCGGGTGTGCAACACCTGCTATGATCGACTCACCTCAAAGCCGAAGCAGGAACCGGTTAAGTCCGGCCACCAGGTCCCGGTTGTTTCCAGTCAGCAGGGCAGTCTTCTCTCATCGCCCCAGTCGAGTGTGCACCTTCCACAGGAAAGCCTGCTCACAACGTCGAAGGTCAATGTTCCCCAGAAAGAGAGCCTGCTCACCTCCTCCAAGGCAAGCGTACCTCAGAAGGGAAGTCTGTTGATGCAGGGGCAGACGGGGCTTGGAAGCCAGGGCCAACTGGGTGGAAATCTGGGAGATGAAATCACAACACTTGCCCGGCAGGCGCACCAGGCGTGGTGGAACAGCAAAATTAGCCAGCCCGTTCCGAGTCTTGAGGCCCTTAGACTATACAGTGAATACGTTTCCGCCGATATCCGGGAACAGGTCTCCAGCCAAAAGGGAGTGAAGAGCGAAGGTTCTTCGAGTAAGATTTCGCAGGAGAAGGGAAAGACAGGCAGCCAGGATAGTCGAGACCCGGCAGTCGGCCGTGAACTGACCCATTTGTTCGATGTAACCGATGTGTCAGGGGATGGAAACTGCCTGTTTCGTTCCGTGGCCGACGCCCTGGGTAAAGCCGAGGGCGTGCACGAAGCCTATCGCCGCCTGGCCGTCGAGCACATGTTCTCTCACCAGCCGGATTTCAGGCATGTATATCAGGCTGATTTTCTGGCCTACCTCTACACGATGTCCCAGAAGGCGGAAGGTCCAATGGACAAAAAAAGATGGGGGAGTTCTCCGGAAATAAACGCACTCAGCCGGATCTTCAAGCGGGAGATAATTGTATACGGCTGTACCTTTGAATCCCCCGATCCCTATACCCTGGATCGGAGGATTCTTTACGTAGCAAAGCATGCGGCGGAAGAAGGCGAATTCAAACCACCGGTGGATGCCCTCCCCATTCGCATCGCACACCAGGGGGGCAACCATTACGTCTTCCTGACACAGAGATAAGCCTCAGCGGCAGTGAAGCGCCGGGCGTCTCATTTCTCCGAAAACCCCTGCAGGAAGGACGCCAGCCTCGTGCATCGGCAGGTAGACGCCGCTGCAGATAATCACATTTTCCACTTTCTCGAAGTAGACGGTCTTGGTCTTGAGCTTCCGGGTCACCGGATGATACCACTGGTATTCGACATACCCGAAGCCCACCGCATTGGCGATGTCAACTATTTCTCTAATAAAAGCCTTGCCGTCCACATCCGTGAGATCGAGAAAATCCTGTCCCACGAATTGCTCGCTCACACCGTGGGCCAGGACGATGCCCCGGGTGTTCAGGACGAAAACGTACATTTCACCTTCGGTAAACAGTCCGTCCGGTCTTGTGAATTCGGCCAGGGCGGCTCTCTTGCCGTTGATGATGTAGAACTGCTTTGCCTCGTCCACCCAGCATCTTGCTTTATCGATGGTCCAACTCATGGCCTTCCTCCTTTCCGGCGAATCGAATTCGGCCCGAAAGCGCGAAGAAGCCCGCGGGATTGGCAGGCCTTGCCGCTTGGAAAGGATGACCAGGCAAGGTGTCTCAAGATCCTGCAGTCGCATGACCGGAATTCGAATCACTCCGGCTTCGCTTTTACAAAGCCATACAGGATCGGGGGATTGAGATTCCCCGGAGTCTGGTTTGTGAGTCGATGGACCCGAACAGAGCCTACCCGTGCAGGTTGTGAAGGGGAGAAGGAGAGTTGCGGGTCAAGTGTGTGCATTGATGCAAACCAAACCCTTTGAAATATTATAGGAAGGATTGGCGGCTGTCAATAATAAAGTATCGCTGCATGAGCATCCGCATCATTAATCGACCATGCCCATAAGCCACAGCAACTCAAAGCACACACCCGCAACCAGTGCGGAAGCCGGTATGGTCAGTATCCATGCGATGGCCATCTTCCCGGCGACTCCCCATCGTACGGCGGAGAGGCGCTTGGAGGAACCCACTCCCAGAATTGCCGAGGAAATAACGTGAGTCGTGCTGATCGGGGCGCCCATCGTCGATGCCGCCGAGATCACCACGGCTGCCGAGGTTTCGGCTGAAAAACCGTGCACCGCTTCCATGTGGAAGATTTTATGCCCCATGGTCTTGATGATTTTCCACCCTCCCGTCGCCGTTCCCAGGCCCATGGCCAGAGCGCACGCAAGCTGAACCCACAGGGGCACCGACATATCGGGCAGTTGGTGTCCGATGAAAAGGGCGAGGGTGATAATGCCCATGGTCTTCTGTGCGTCGTTCGTGCCGTGACTGGTGGCCATGAAGGCGGAGGAGACAATCTGGAGTTTCCTGAATGCCTTGTTGACCTTTCGCGGATGAGCGTGATGGAAGCTCCAGGAAAGAGCGAGCATCATGAGGTAGCCGGCCGCATACCCTGCAAGAGGTGAAAGCGCCAGCGGAACCAGGATTTTGCTGAAAATGGAGTAGAAGTTGAGTGCCTCCGCTCCGCGATAGGCGAGGGCCGCGCCGATCAGGCCGCCGATCAGGGCGTGGGAGGAGGAGGAGGGCAGTCCCAGATACCATGTCAGAAGATTCCAGAAAATAGCGCCGCAAAGGGCCGCCAGAGTCAGGACCTGGCACCCTTTGATCATGTCCGGATGCACGATCCCGCTGCCCACCGTCTGGGCGACGTGAGTGCCGATGAGCGCCCCGGCTACGTTCAGAATAGCCGCCATCATCACGGCGATACCGGGAGAGAGGACCTTGGTGGATACGACTGTGGCTATGGCGTTGGCCGTATCATGCGCACCGTTGGTGAAATCGAAGGCCAGGGCGACGACAATGACCACTATCAGCAGCAGAGGAATCTCAAGCATTCTTGAGCACGATCCCTTCAATGGACTTGGTCAGTTGCCAGGTTCTGTTAAAGAGCTTGTCGATGCGGTCGTAGATCTGGGTCCATTTGATTACGTCCAAGACGTGCGCAGGCTCGGGAGAAGGGTCGTCATAGAGTTCGCCAAGGCCCGTGAGCAGCAGCATTTCACATTCCTTTTTCATCTGTTTGAGCTGCGATACGGTGTCGGAGACTTCCTGCCCGCTTCCCAGGTTTCCCAGCATCACCCCGATGCCCGTGACCATCTCGTGCACATCTGCAATCATGCGCTGTGCCGGAAACCGGACCCGGGTAACTCCGTAGACCCCGATGCGGTTCGATACTGCCTGGATGTGATTGAGAATCGTCTCCTGGGAAGAATTGATTTCGTGAATGTCCTCACGGTCGATCGGTGTTATGAAAGTGGTGGACAACTCGTACCGGATGGTTCGGTTGATAACGTCGCCTTCGGCTTCCAGCATGTTGATCACCTGGCACTGATCCTCGCAGTTCACGAAGTCTTCAGCCATTTTACGCAGTACGGTCGCCGCATTGACGATGATGCGGTTCTGCTCGCGAAAGAGTTCGAAAAACTTTGGAGATTTCGGAAAAAGACTAAAGGACATAAGCATCCTCGAAATAAAGCTTGGGTTGATTCACAGCGGCGTCCGGACAATGCCGGGCGGACAGGCAGGAAGTCCCCTGGAGCCCAGCTTGCTCTCAGACTACCACACATTTTCGCGGTTATTCAACGGCTTAAGCGGAAGATCCTCACACGGCGCGCGCAATATTTCAATCCGACGCCACCAGAGAATCGGCCCCGTATTCGAGAACCAATACACTTTCATATCATCAACGAGGAGTGCAAAAAAGCGCGAATCAGCCCAACAGTAACCGGGAGTCCTACCACCCCGTCATTCCGGCGGCGCTCCTGAGCCGGAATCCAGCCGAGGAGCCACGCTTTCATCGTGGATCTGCACCGAGGGATTCAAGAGAGCCAAGCTGCTTTTTCATTGCAGCAAGGAGCATAAGGTCCTATTGTTCTTAACTCTGCAGGAATGACAAGGAGCGCACGCATGAGCGAGTCTGCAAAAAAGAAAGCAACATATGAGGATCTCTGCACCATCCCTGAAAACTCGATCGGAGAAATCATCAACGGTGAATTGGTTGTCACGCCCAGACCCTCAAGGCGGCACCTTAAAGCGGCTTCTTCCCTGGGATATAAAATAGGGCCTCCTTAACTGAATTTCTGTGACCCCTGATTGGGTGTGCGAAATCCTTTCACCGAATACAATTCGTACTGACAAAATCAAAAAAATGCCTATCTATGCGCACCAGGGTGTTGGACATATCTGGTTGATTGATCTTCCTGAATGCCCGGTATTAATCTCTCTTCGATACACCGTCGGTTCTACCCGGGAGGGGGTATATGTCTATTGCGGTAAAGCTCTTGTCCATCCATTCATTATTTGCCTTTTTTGATTCTCACTGCTGCATTCGTGGCGCTGTCCATGGCGGGCTTTGCAGTGGTCAGAACATTCATGCGACGTAGGTTCGAGCCCTCTCACAACAATATCGCCGGTTACATTTTCGGCGCGCTGGGCACTGTTTACGCCGTGCTGCTGGGGTTCGCCATCTTCATGGTCTGGCAGGAGTATGAACAGACGGAACAGTATGCAGCGTTGGAAGCAGGGGAGGCGGTTGCAGTCTATCGAGATAGTAGCCTGTATCCCGACCAGGATGTGGCCAAACCCATAAAAGAGTCCCTTGCGTCGTATATGAGGTCGGTCATCAATGAGGAATTATCCGGCGATGGCTCAAATGAAGCGGAGCAAAACAACAGAGGATGCGTTTCATGACTTATGGCGGAAACTTGGTACGCTGAACCCTCGCGACCTGCGCGAACAGACCTTGTACAGTCAGCTCCTGACGGACATGCACAACCTGGCCAAGAGCCGTACGAATGGACTACAGGCCGCAGAGGATGAGATGCCGGAGATGATGTGGCTCGCCTTGATCTCCGGGGCCATTGTCACGATTGGATGCGCACTCTTTTTCAGTGCAGACCATATGATGGCCCATCTCGTTTTGACAAGCCTGCTGGCCGCCGTTCTGGCGATCGTCTGGTTTGTAATAATGGGATTGGATCATCCATTTGTCGGCTGGGCCGGTATAAAGTCCGGTTATTGTGAAAAGGCCCTGGAGATTATCCTGCAGGGTTTGTAGCGTCTCCTTCGTGCGCCCTCAAACCATGGAAGACCGAAGGGGTGTACGGAGAGCAGCACACCGGAACTTTTCGAGACGGAAGGGGGGCATATCCCCCGAGGATATCGTCAACATTGACTGTATTCCGGTTACCTCCCAGGGACTTAGCAATGGCTCAGTGCAATAGACCACCTCATGCACCGGATTTCCAGAATGACGAACTGTTCGAATTGTTTGCCGATAAACTCTCCGACATGGTCACGCGTTACGATTCCGAGCTGCATATTATCTACGCCAATCCGGCCTTCGTAAGGTTCACTGGACTTACTTCAACAGGCATTATAGGCAAAACGCACGCCGAATTGGCTGTTGGAATAGAGATTGTGTCGTACTGGAATATTATCCTTGCCGAGGTGACCAGGACCTGCAAAAGCGCCACCACTGAATTTGCCTGCCGAGTGTGCGCCGAGACCCTTTATTTTCAGAGTTGGGCTATACTTGAGGTGAGATCTGATGGAACTCTCCAGTCGGTAATTACCGTCAGCCGCGACATCACAAAACGCTACAGTGAAGAGAAAGCACTCGAGGAGAGCCAAGCCAAGTACCGGGAACTCGTGGAGTATGCGAACAGCATAATATTGCGTCTTGACACTAGCGGACGGATAGTCTTTTTGAATAATTTTGCCCTGCGGTTCTTTGGCTTCAAGGCCGAAGACATCCTGGGACGGAAAGTCGTCGGCGCTATTATGCCGGAAACGGATTCATCCGGGAAGAACCTGCGGGAGATGATGGAAGATATTCTGGCAAATCCAGAAGAGTATGCAAATAACGAAAACGAAAATGTTTTGCGAGACGGCACAAGAGTCTGGATTGCATGGACCAACAAGTTCCTCGAAGATAAATACGGGACTTTTTCCGGACTGCTTTGCATCGGCGCCGATTTGACTGAGCGAAAGCGCGCCGAAGAGGCCCTGAAGGAAAGCGAGGCAAAGTATCGTCAGTTGTTCGAGATGGAATCGGATGCGATTCTCCTGATCGACAATGACACAGGCAGGATCATAGAAGCAAACCTGGCTGCCGCAGAGCTTTACGGCTATTCACGGGAAGAACTGCTCCAGTTGAGCGATACGGACCTTTCCGCCGAACCGGAGCAAACATTCACTGACGGGCTTAGACAAAAAGAAAAGGCCCCCGTGCGCTTGAACAGGAGAAAGGATGGATCGGTTTTCCCGGTGGAGACCACGGCCCGCTATTTTTCCTGGAAAGGCCGCAGGGTGCATATCTCGGCGATACGGAACGTCACTGAGGCCCAAAGAGCGCGGGAATCACTGGAGGCCGCACGCCGTAAATTAACGGATATCATCGAATTTCTCCCTGATGGAACATTCGTAATCGACCGGGAAGGGAAGGTAATCGCCTGGAACCGGGCAATTGAAAAAATGACCGGCATGCCCAAGGAAAAAATACTCGGAGGGGGCGATTACGCCTATTCCGTTCCGTTCTATGGAAAGCCGAGACCTATGCTGATTGACCTCGTCATGCAGAGTAATGAGGAACACTCCGTTCTGTATGATATTAGCGAAAGGCAGGGCAGTTTGCTGTTTGGCGAAGTGCTGGCGCCCGAGTCCTGTGAACGGAAAGGCGCATACCTCTGGGGAATGGCATCGCCGCTCTATGACATGGGCGGAATGTTGATCGGCGCAATTGAATCCATCCGGGACATAACCGGGCGAAAGCAACTCGAGTCTGCGCTGCTCAATAGAGAAGCCGAACTGGAAGAGAAGGCTAATCAGCTTGAAGAAATCAATACTGCCCTGAAGGTCCTGCTCAAGCGCAGAGAGCAAGATGCCAAAGAGATGGGAGAAAGCATTCTCTCCAATGTGAAGGAATCGGTCTTGCCTTTCCTGGATAAGCTCAAGAGGGGCCATCTGGATGAAAATCAAAAAACGTATATCGAACTCATTGAGTCCCAACTTGATGAAATAGTCTCACCTTTTCTAAAAAATCTCTCTACACAATTCGCTGGCCTTACACCCATGGAGATCAAAGTCGCCAACCTGATCAAGGAAGGCAAGCTCAGCAAGGAAATTGCGGAAATCCTGGGGGTGGCGGAGCAGACGGTTCTGACCCACCGCAACAATCTGCGGGCAAAGCTCGGTTTGAGAAATCAGAAAGTGAATCTTCGTTCTCACCTGATGTCTCTCACGTAGTATGTAGTAATTCTCCCTATTATCTACTTAATTTTCCACTATGGGGTCAGTCCTGCTGACTGCCGATCTATTCAGCAAGCGGACAGGATGAAACTAATGGCCATCCGGATTGGCCTGCCTGCTATTGACCCAACATTTATCGGCGAGAAAACCAGGGCAAAGGGAGGACCAACAGTATGGGAGAAAAAGGAGAGAATATTTTCGAAGCGCGAGCCACAGGCAACTCCCGGCGCATCTCCAGCACCGGGGAACTACTGAGCTGGTTTGCTGTGGCATCTATCCCCAATAAACAGATGAACCCGTCGGTAGCTTATGATCCGGTCCACGACCGCTACCTGGTGGTGTTTGCATACGGTACTTGGGGCGATGGCAGTGACTGGGATGTCTACGGGCGTTTCATTCCCTGGAACGGGCCAGACGCGGGCCTGGCCGTTTTTTCGATTTGCGACTGGACCTCCAACCAGAGGCGTCCGGTGGTGGCCTATGGGAGCACCCAGGAGGAATTCCTGGTGACGTGGACAAATGCTCCCAGCGGACAGCCCACCTATATCAGCGCCCGGCGGGTCTTCGCAGACGGCAGTGGTTTTCCTGCCAACCCATTCCTGGTTTCCAGCGGGCCGGAGGACAGGGACTTCCAGGATGTGAGTTACAACCAGGCCCGCAACGAGTATCTGGTGACTTGGGATGTAGTCAAAAGCGGCACAGGTGTGGATATCTATGGCGTTCGTTTGTCGGCGACCGGCAGTGCGCTGACGGGTGGCGACCCTGCCGTTACGGGAGAGTTTCCCATCGCCGGTTGGCCGGCTGTAGAGGAATTCCCCAAGGTGGCCGCGTGCGCCCGGGCCGATCAATACCTGGTCGCCTGGCAGTCTGATCAGGACACGGGCGGGACAGATTTTGCCATCTACGCCCGTTACCTCAGCGGGGATGGTGTTCCGGGAAACGTCTACGAGATCGTCGATACGGTAGCTCCCCAGCTCTTCGTTGATGTAGCTTGCGATGCTCGCGGGGAAAAATATCTTCTGGCCTGGCAGGATAAATACGTAGGCGGTGAATACGGCATCTGGGGCCCGCGAGGCTCTCCCGAATGAAGTTTTAGGCCTTGAATTTGAGGTCTGCGGCCCTCGATCGGCCGCTGATCGCGAGATTCCGGCCGTAGCCGGCGGGATCTCCACCTTCATGACGGCGTGGGAGCACGACCGGGACGGCGGGACCAACATCGACATCCACGGTCGGATAGTACGATATCCTGCGTATATTCCCATGCTGCTGCTACTGGAGTGATAAAGGCAAGGTTGTGTGCGGAAAAAACCGGTAGCCATTAGTCCCAACTTCTCAAATCAGGGAGGGATGGTTCAATGAGTCGCGCCGTCGCCGTCTACCCGAGGCGCACCATGCGAAGGGACAGCTTCCTCGATATTGACTCCGCCTTCCATTCGGTGAATCGAAGTATTGCAAGCCTGCCGTTGATGTACATGCTCGTATGGCTTCGTGCTGCTTGACGAGCAACTTAGACACGACTTATAATCCAATATCATGTAAACGATAAGTCACATGAAAGGAGAGCGCTGGTATGAAAGCCAAGGTGACGGCGCGCGGGCAGGTTTCTATCCCGGCTCGAATCAGGAGAGATTTCAATATTGAGCCCGAATCGAGCGTCGAATGGATTGTTGAGGGCGGAAGTATAAAGGTTATCCCGTTGCCCAAAGACCCTGTGGCGGCGTTCAGAGGGCGCGGGTCCGGAAGATACTCCACGGAGCGATTGATCGTAGAAAGACGCGCGGAAAGAGAAGATGAAGACCAAAAAGGCAAACGTTTCTGAGTCGTACGTATTCGACACTTCCGCGCTGTTAACCCTTTGGAACGATGAAGATGGGGCCGATACCGTGGAAGATCTCCTGCGCTCAGGCGCGAATGTCTGCGTTTCGTTTATGACCTGCATGGAGGGCCGCTACCGTCTCTGGAAAAACGCGGGCAGGGCGGAATCCGACGATTTTGCTCGAAGCCTCGATCTTCTGCCATTGATTCGAATAGATCTTACGGAGGCGATTTTGGAGAAATCCATAGAGATTAAGGCTATGCATAATCTCTCCGTCTGCGACAGTTGGATTGCTGCCACGGCCATCGCCGAAGAAGCCGTTCTCGTCCATAAGGATCCGGAGTTCGAACAGGTGAAAGCAATAGTGAGACTCAAAGCGCTGCCATATAAGACTACTGCGAGGAGGCAATACTATTGAGTCTTTTTCTGAGTAGTATTCCAATGTTGAGACCACCGAGGAAGGTTCCGGCATGAAATCCACACCGAAAAACTAGGTAGCGTCAGATGGCTTGCTCTTCCACGAGTTTCGATCACGTGGGAGAGGGCAGACGGGGGAATCCAGTCTTGGAATCCAGCGAGACCGCCGGTTTTCAGCCTGTTTGAACGAGACTCTGACTTTGAAGTCAGATAAGAGTCGGTCGCATTCGAAAGTGAAGCAGACTCAGGGGAGATCCACGCAGCGGGGCAGGTCGTCGGCCAGGATCAGAATCTACAATGAACTGCTTCAATGTCTGTCTTGGAAAAATCGCCTCCTTTGAAAAGAAGGGGTTCGCCGGCCGACTTTGCCAAAGCATAGGAACAGCAGTCTCCAATATTGAGTCCCGCCGGATGTCGGCCTTTGCCGTACTTTCTCCAGGCAGATCGAGCAATTTCCAATTGCTCAGTTGTCAGGGGAACGATTTCAATCTTTGCCTGGTGGATGAGAAGATCCAACTCACGCCCCCCGAGATCGCCCTTCTTTGCTTCTATCACAATTCCGGTCTCTAACGCGCAGTAAAGGCACTCACAAGCTTCTGTGGAGCGTCCGCTAATGCATGAGCGAAAAGTTCGGCCTCCGGTTCACCGAGAAGAATTGCGATTAGGGCTGACGTGTCAATGATCATTGCTTTGGGACCCCCATCTCATCATAGCCAAGGATCTCGTCTGCTTCGCGCCAATCTTTTTCCGGGAGCGCCCTGCACCGCATCGATATCTTCATGATCTCATCAACGACTTCCGTAGTTGAGCGCCTTCCCTTGATGCGCACAAGTCGCTCCTCCAGGGCGTGGATGATCGCCTCTGTGATGCTTTCTCCACTTTCCGCTGCAACTTCGCGGGCCAGCTTTTCCGCTTTTGGATTCCTGATGCTAAGTGCCATAAAATCATCCTGCGCGTACCTGTATTGAAACACTATCATAGTATATACACAGAAGGCTAACGACTCAAGTCGAAACCGCTCATTCTTGCAGAAGAACAGTTTGGCATACCCGATGGCTCTTCCATGGTTGAGACCAAATATTCAAGATTTTCTGCACTATCACCCCTGTAACTCCGAAATTGCCGTCAGATTCCTCGCCTATTCTATCCTTAACCAGGCGAGCGGTCTGCATACATGTCGGACGATTACCACTTCATCAGCAAGTGTCTCATTTGACATTGCCGATCAGCCGCGCGGACTTAAATTAAATGCTTGACTTTCAGCAAGGAAAACGTCGGACCCGGATATACAGGGGAGTGACACGGAGGATCACCAGAACGAGCCATGGAGGACTTGAGCAGGGAACTACTGACGGTACTTGGTGTTCTTTCGGCCGCGGCGGTCATGTTCGTCATCAACAGGCCCAGGGGCGACATGGTGGCGTTGATGGTCATGCTATCGCTGATGCTGAGCGGAGTTCTGACGTTGAACGAGGCCCTTGCCGGCTTTTCCGAGCCGGTGGTCCTGGTGATCATTGTGATGTTCATAATAGGAGAGGCGCTGCGGCATACGGGAGTGACTCACTGGGTCGGTGAGGCCGTGGTGCGCGCCGGCGGGGGAATTGAAAGACGGGTTTTGCTGTGCCTGATGCTCGTTGTGGGTGGAGTAGGCGCTTTCATGAGTTCCACCGCCGTTGTGGCTCTTTTTATTCCTGTCGTTCTGGCAATCGAACGCGAGGTGGGATTGAACCGGAAGCGCCTGCTGATGCCCCTGGCTTTTGCCGCCTTGATCAGCGGCATGATGACTCTCATAGCAACGGCGCCGAACCTGATCGTGAACAGCGCCCTGAGAACACGGGGGCTCCCGCCCTTTGGATTTTTCAGTTTCACGCCGTTTGGCGTCGCCATACTGATTGCCGGCGTTTGTTATATTCTGCTTTTTGGGCGGCGCATGCTGTCCAGGGAAAAGCGCGCACAAACCGAGCGCCAGCAATACAGCATGTCGGACCTTTTCAAAATTTACGGCTTTCAGGACCGCCTGATGCGACTGCGCATTCTTAGCGGTTCGCCCCTGTCGGGACAAAGAATAAGAGAGAGCCGTCTTAGCGAACGCTATGGCATAAGCCTTTCCGGTTACGAAAGAAGAGAATACGGCAAGCGGACGTTTTACTCCATTGACCCGGATATCATTTTCAAAACGGGTGATATCATTTACTTGATTGGTGACAGGGACTCGTCGCAGCGCTTCATTGCGGATGAAAAGCTTGAGGTACTGCCGCCTCTGGGTAAACAGGGCCGGAGGCAGGCGGTACAGGAACTGGGATTTGCGGAGGTGATGCTCACCCCCGGTTCGCCTTTGATAGGGCAGACACTAAAAAAGGGCAGGTTCCGGTCCAGCCACCGGGTGGCCGTTCTGGCCGTTCGACGGCGCGGAAGGCCCGTCTTGACCAATGTCTCAGATTTGCAACTGGATTTTGGGGACGTGCTGCTTATTTCCGGAAGCTGGCGAGACATTCTCAAGCTTCGCTCCGAGCAGGAAACATTCATCCTGCTGACCCTGCCGCATGAATACAAGTCCTTTCCCGCGGCAAGACAAAATGCAGGGACGGCAATGGCCATACTTGTTGCCATGCTGGCGGCCATCGCTTCGGGCCTGCTTCCAATGGTTGTAGCGGTTATGTCGGCCGCGTTGGCCCTGGTCGCAACTCGGTGTGTCCGTCTCGAAGCCGTTTACCGGGTTGTGAACTGGCAGAGCGTGGTGCTGATTGTGGGCATGCTCCCGCTGGCCACTGCCCTGAACAAGACGGGCGCTGCCGATCTCGCGGCCGGCTTTCTCATCGGCATCATAGGGCAGATGGGGCCTCTTGGAATGCTGGCGGTGGTATTTCTTTTGACATCCATTACCGGGCTTTTTATTTCCAACTCGGCGACGGCAATCATCATCGCCCCTGTTGCGATTGATGTTGCATTAACCATCGGCGTTCCACCCGAAGCTTTCGCAATGACTGTTGCTTCAGCATGCTCGGCCTCCTATGTCACGCCGGTTTCCTCGCCCGCAAACACTCTGGTGATGGACCCCGGGGGCTATTCATTCATGGATTTCGTGAAGGTGGGAATGCCCCTGCAGGTGGTGGCCCTGGTAATCACGGTTGGCCTTTCATGGTTCCTGTACATGAGGTAGCCGGCGGATGCAGCCGGATTCGGCGGCGGTCAGCGCATGGCAGACGATGATAGTAATGGCCCTCAAGGCCACGAACTGCACCGTGGCTTCATGATCAACTACACTCTATACAGGCTGCCTCCCGCTAATGGCTATCGGGCGGATCAGGAAGCATTTCCGCCAAGACATCCTCTTCGATATTAAGGAAGAAGAAAGTTAAATTTCAGTCGTATATAGGTTGGAACAGCTATGCATAATCTCTCCGTCTGCGACAGTTGGATTGCTGCCACCGCCATCGCCGAAGAAGCCGTTCTCGTCCATAAGGATCCGGAGTTCGAACAGGTGAAAGCAATAGTGAGACTCAAAGCGCTGCCATATAAGACTACTGCGAGGAGGCAATACTAAAAAATAAATAGCCGTGCGACTGTCAAAAGTGAGTCATTGACTTAGTTTAGTTTCCACCTTAATATTGAACCATGATCAAGTTAAACATTCACGAAGCAAAAACACATTTGTCAAAGTACCTCGATCGCCTTGCGAAAGGGGAGAAGATCTTGCTTTGCCGGAGAAATGTGCCGATAGCCGAGATCCGCCCTTTGCCTTCCAAGACTGGTTCCAAACGTCCGATCGGTTTGGCCAAAGGTCAATTCGAAGTGCCGGAGAGTTTCTTCGAGCCTCTTCCCGACGACCTTCTGGACGCATTCAATGGGAAGGGACCTTGAATATTCTTTTGGACACCTGCACCTTCCTGTGGATTATCAGCGACTCGACGGAACTCTCCGAGCGCGCGCGCGAAGTATTTCATTATGATTCCGGCGTCGTCTTTCTCAGTACCGTGTCCGTTTGGGAAATCATTGTCAAACACGCTTTGGGGCGCCTTCCGCTGCCGGCTCCACCTGCTCAATTCATT
Source organism: uncultured Syntrophobacter sp. (assembly GCA_964539645.1). Classification (GTDB taxonomy): domain Bacteria; phylum Desulfobacterota; class Syntrophobacteria; order Syntrophobacterales; family Syntrophobacteraceae; genus SbD1. The sequence goes on along the minus strand of CAZIJV010000007.1, from coordinate 57,423 downwards.
GCCGGAATGAGGGCACGGCATGAGATTGAGTCTTTGCCGCTGGAAGAAGAAGCAGTCCTGATGCTGTCCAGGTTGCCCGATATCCACAAAGACCCCTTCGACCGCATGTTAGTCTGCCAGGCGCTGGCGCACGGTTTGTCGCTGCTTTCTCCGGATTCTTCGATTCGACAATATCCCATCCCCGTCATCTGGTAAGCGCCCAAGGATTGTCGCCCACCTATTCTGAGTAGTATTCCAAGGCTGAGACCACGTAGGAGGCATCAGGCTGTGTGTGGATCAGGAAGCACACCGGATTTCTACACGGCGTATTCTATGATCTTCGATCATGTAGGAGGGGGCAGGAGGGGACATCGGAGACGATTCTGACTTCCTGGGGGAATACTCCGAAAATGCTTTGAGAAAAGCGGTGCTGGAACCGATATATAGGCCAGTACCCAGCGTGTTTCAGGCACATGCCAAGTCCGGTCTAGGAAAACTGGTTTTGCCACCAATTTTGGAACCAAGATAGCGATTTAAGTGATTTACACAAAAACTGCTACCATGCCTTCCTCGAAGCCTGTCTAGGAAATCCAGGCTGGACATGAGGATAATTATCTGATAAGTCAACATGGGACAACTCTAACGAACGGAGCGCCCCATGAGTGACACAACCCAACGAGAGCCGTATTCGAGTGACTTGACCGAGAAGGACCCTGCATCGTCGCAACCTTCTTCCCGATTTCACGCTTCTTGCGGCAAACCTTGCCGCAATGAGGACACGTGCTTTCTTTCAAACGCAACGTATCCGAATACTTCTCTTCAATCAGATGCTGAAGACAGGCCCCCAAAAAATCTTGTCTTGTCTGTGTCAGCATGTCACTGAGTTCAGACAGGGTCGGGCGCTCCTTTTCTTCAAAAACCCCCATCAGTTGATCCAAGAATTTATCAAGTTCTTTGTGTATCATTTCGCGAAACCGCTCTCGTTTGTCCGGCAGCCCACTCACGTAAAACTCAAGCACTTGTGCTGGCTCCATGTGACCCTCCTCTTAAGTCGCATGATTCCAGCTTTCTTTACACTGCTGAGGCAAACATGTCCAGCGGTTTGAAATTATCTGTCAAGATTTAATTAGATCCATATCCTGTTTCGGGAAAAAGTGGTAATGCTCCCTGAGCAACTTGCGGACTATCAACAAGCACTCCCTGGTAAGCGGACTCAACTGTCGGCTCCTGACACTCCAAGTTCTTGGCAGCCCCTTCCATTCAGACATATCCCATCAAGAGACGGTAGAACTAAATATCAGAAATGGTTGATTTAAAGAGGTTTCAAACAGGTGCGCGATCTTGTCATTGGTAGGCACATCATTTGGATCGAGATCTATTTCTCTCCCAGAATCAAGCATTATCAGCTTGATGGAACCTGCTGTACTCATCCTTTCAACGGAAAGGTTTGCGTTAAATTCATTGCCCTCAGGCAGGAACAAAACGCAATCATGATTATCCCCGGAAATCTCAATCCATTCTCCACTGTCATTCACTCCATGACCACTTAGGACGCCACATCCAACGTACTTAGCAAGTGCCGCTTGCAGGTTCTTAAATACACGTGCACCCATATGAGGATTGCATAACCTGTCAATGACTCCCTTCCTAGCAAAATAGCCTCGATCTACGTCTATCAGCGTGTCCACGAAGATCCGGATCTCCGTATTCGAGACCGCAGAAAACATTGCTGCAGCTATTCTGTTCGAGGCCCATAGTTCCTCAGTTTTCGGCTCTGCCGGATTTTCGCTGGACATTTTCATGTGCACCGAGCCATTGATCCCATATTTGTGGCAGATTGTAGAAATCTTTCCAATAGACTGGTAAACACTCGCACCTCCATCAATTCGAAAAACCAACCCGCTGAAGTGGGGTGCCGTTCTGAATAAACTGGTGATATTTTGGACAAAGCCATCGTCTTCCGGTGAAAATCCATGCCTGATGAAGTGGTAGTATGTCTTTGGGGTTTTCGTATGCTGCTCATTGCCACCGAGCAGAGAAATAAAAGTTGGCAAACCGAGGCGCTCGGAAATTCGCGACCATTGCTCAGCAAGGGTTCCGAGCTGGGAGACTGAAACGCAAACCTCCCATGACGAGAGGAGGTGCTTACTGTTTTCCATCGCCAAGAGGTCGTCCGGAGTAGGAATGCCAAACGAAAAGACGGTGAACTCGAACCCGAGTTCCTTCAGGTCCGATACTCGTCGGCACCCCTCGTCGGATCGTAAATCCTGCATCGGAATTCGTAAATTTTGGACTCCCATTTCCATCAGAGCTAGTAAGGGATAATCATTACGGACATCTTTTCGATCAAACTCATCCAGTCCACCGCTGGGAGGAATGCCGATTCGGTCGGCCCAGGATTCACGAAGATCAAACCCGATATTGTGACAGGCACCGAGGCTGTGTGACTCTTGATAGATGAGGTTCAGTTGGTTCTCGCCAGTACTTTCCTGGTCCGTGGTCAACCCGTTTGTGCGGATAAACTCTAGTTTGTGGCCGTTATCAAAAACATGGACCAGAAAGTAACCCAATTTCGGAGTATCGTTACGCCCAAGTTCGAAAGCCTCCGGTGGCGGCACCTTGAACATTTCGCTGTAATCCTGGCGGACGAAAGAAGTGGACGGCACCAGATAACATTTTGTATTTAGATAGCGATTGTACCAGAAGTTATGCACGTGCCCGGCAAACAAAGCTTCAACATTGTGCTCGGATAGCATTGACAGAAGCCAAGCCCTGGCTGGTTCTGCAATATTGTCGTAGTTTTCGGATTCGGCATCGTGGCATATAAAAGGTGGGTAGTGCAGGAAAATAAAAGATCTCTTGCCACTGTTCCGGCGCAGGTCATCTTCAAACCATATGCGCTGTTCCCTCTCGGATGCAAGTCCTGAATTCAGAATCTGAGCATTCAGAATCGAGAAATGACATCCCTCATGGTCAAAAGAATAATAGTGATTTCCAAATGTCTTTGTCCAAAGATCGATATATTCATCACTTACCTTTCGGGCCGGACTCCAATCGACCGGCTTGTCTCCTACATCGTGGTTGCCTGGAGCTAGGTATATCGGTGACCTAAGAGATGAGATCTGTGCACAAAATCTTCCAGCAGCTTCCGAATAGAGATTTTTCATCTCTGGAACAGGGTGAATAAGATCACCCAAATGCATGGTAAAAGCCAACTCTTTTTGGCTGTTAAGCAGGCCGACTACATACCTCATCCGCTCGTTAGCGAGGCGGTTTACAGCAAATGGGGAGTTACACTCCATTTCCCTCTGGTTGATATGGGTATCGGTTATAACTGCAAAAGTAAAAAGCTTTGAACGATCGACTTCCTTTTTGATTGAATTTTGCATCATTTCATTCCTTTGGGTAGTTACTCAAGAGAAGCCTGGAACCGAGAAAATTCCAAGTTTTCCGAAAAAGCAAAGACATCGAGAGCCAGCCATGCAGCTGCAATATCTTCCGAGATTGCACTCGCCGAAAGTTGTATCTCATTAAAATTCCCGAATCCCTGTATGACGCCATGCATATAATTTTGGCTTTGGGCTAGTGTCCCGGCAATAATAATGATTTCCGGATCCAATACAGTACCGATGCCTCTGAGAGCACGGCCAAGCTGGAAGCCGGATTTATTTAGTGACCGCCGGGCCGAAAGATCACCCTTTTCGGCTTTATCCTTAACCTCGAGAAGCAGTTTTGAATCCGCAGGACCATGTCCGGTTTTCGAGTCCCGTCTAGGTACAAGGCCTAACCTGGTCAATATCGAATGCCCGGAAGCCTTAGTGTCCAGACAATCATTGCGCCCGCAGGTACAGATCTCGCTTCCTGAGGTTACAGGGAGATGCCCAATCTGCCCGGCGGAATTTCTGTGCCCAGCAACAAGGCTTCCACTGACCATGATGGCCCCGCCGATACCGAGAGAGGCCAGAAACAGCGCTATTTCATTTTTCCCCTTCGCGATGCCGCGGCGATGCTCCGCCATCAAAATGGCGCCGGGGCGACTTGAAACGACAATCGGCATGTTGAGATGTTTTTCCAGAAGGTCGGCTACCGGTACATTATCCCATCCAAGATTCGGAGCCTTGATTAGAACTCTGTTGTTGCTATCTACTACGCCAGCGACAGCCACTCCTGCTCCGAGCAAGAGCGTCTCCGGAATGCCTGAGATACATATCATTCGTTTTGCTTCTTCGGCAGCAGCACTGAGTACTGCGAGGGGGGCCTTCATAGAGGTGAAGTTCAGCTCTCTTTTGGAAAAAATCTTTCCGCATAGATCTATGAGGGTTATCGATTGTGATATCGCAGACATATCTATGCCCAGAGCAAACGCGCCTTTATCATTCAACTCGAGACCGACCAGAGGACGCCCGCGTCCTTTTTTAGCCTCACCCTTGCCGGTTAAAACCTCGCGCAGAAGCCCGGCTTCAAGCAACTCTCTCGTAATCCTCGAAATTGCAGCCTCTGTCAAACCTGTTATCTCGGAAATCTCCGTGCGTGGTATCAGGCCTTCATCGCGTATACAGCCAAGAACTGTGTTTCTGCTCTTTTTCCGTATGCTCAAAGATGTCAGATTCTCATTTTTAATCTTTTCGAACATTCTCGCCCCTTTGCGTGAGAGACAACTTCACAGTATCACAATTAATTACCGCCGACAAGAAATTAGTTGAAACGCGCACAAACCCGTGATACAAGAAAACCAAAGTCGAAACGGTACACTACTTTTACTTAGGGGGACATATGCGGAAATTCACATTTTGCTGGGCATTACTGGGAATGGCTCTCGCAGTTGGATCTGGGTTTGCAGCCGATTATCCGACTAAGCCGATCACGATCGTTGTCCCTTATGGAGCTGGAGCGGCTGACTTCAGTGCAAGGAATCTTGCCGCGGTAGTCCCCAATTATCTCGGGCAGGCTGTAATGGTCGTTAACAAGAGCGGAGCAGGTGGAATCACAGGATCGGTTTCGGTACTCTCGGCCAAGCCTGACGGGTATACCCTCCTGCTGGGGCGCATTGGCTCACAGGCAATAACCCCGGCGCTTCAACCTAACATCCCATACAAATGGAACGACTTCACTATGCTTGGCCTATTGGATTTGGATCCATTTGTTTGCATCGTTAAGGCTGATTCCGAATATAAGACTTTAGAGGATCTCATTACGGCAATTAAGAAGCGTCCCGGTCAGCTCAAATATAGCACGGCCGGCCCTGCAACAAGTCAGGCTCTAGCTCCGCAAATGCTTTTCGACTTGACCGGAATCTCCAATGACGCTGCGGTTGCTGTGCCTTTTAAAGGTGGGTCGGAAGCCGGCACGGCTTTGCTAGGAGGGCATGTGGATTTTAACTGCAACCCCCTCGCAGCCGTGATTGGGAACATCAAGGCCGGTACTGCCAGAGCGCTGTTTGTGACAACGCCGGAGCGGTTGCCTAACCTCCCCAATGTTCCAACGGTTGCGGAACTCGGGCTAAAAGAAATGGAGGATATTTCCGGGTGGAGCGCAATCTATGGTCCGCCCAACATGGACCCGAAGGCAGTTTCGGTTTGGAAGGAAGCTCTTCAGAAGATCAAGAAAGACGAGACGTGGCGGCAAATGGTCGCACAAGTCGGAAGCATTCCGCAGATGCTCTCACAAGAGGAAACATTCAAGTTTGTTGAACATCAGGTTTCCATTTACAGAGCACTTGGAAAGAAGGTTGGTATAACGGAAGAGTAACTTGTGACCTGGCCCTTCTCCTTCTTGGGGGGGATCACCAATGAATTCGAAAAACAAAGAAAGTGCCGTATACTCGTTCCTGATTTTTCTGGGGTGCCTTGCGGTGTACCAGGCCTATAAATTAGGGGTCTGGAGAGGCGGCGTGCCTGGCGGAGGATTATTCCCGCTCTCCGTCGCAATTGCGTTTGTAGTACTGAGTGTCTTGGCATTGGTAAGGACAAGACGCCTCTCCCCGGCACCCTCAAACCCCATGATATTCAAGAAATTAGTTTTATATTGCGTTTGCCTTGTCGCAGTCGCTGTCTGTATGGAACGAATAGGGTACGTCGTCACCATCGGGATCGCCTTTCTGTTTATTCTACGTTACCTGGAAAAACTCTCATGGGTTCAGACTCTTATTGTAACTGCGGGGACTCTCACAATAAGCTCACTGATCTTCGAAAAGCTGTTACTTGTAGATCTACCGCATGGAATTCTCTGGTAGGAAGGCGGTAACCTATGGACCTGCTCAATAACCTGCTATCGGGGTTTCTTATTTCTTTAAGCCTCAGTAATTTGTTTTTCTGCCTGACTGGAACAATTATCGGTACAGCAATAGGAGTGCTCCCCGGGCTCGGTCCGGCAGCTACAATTTCCCTCCTTTTGCCGGTTACATTCAGAATGGAGCCAACGAGCGCAATAATCATGCTGGCCGGGATCTACTATGGGGCCATGTATGGAGGGTCTATAACATCAATACTCATTAAAGTGCCGGGAGAGGCTGCATCAGTAGTTACGTGCATCGATGGTTACCAGATGGCAAAGCAAGGGAAGGCCGGCAAAGCATTAGGAACATCCGCCTTCGCCTCCTTGATTGCGGGCGCCGTATCTTTTATCGGTATTGCGCTTTTCGGTCCGATCATCTCGAAATTCGCTCTTGATTTTGGCCCGGCTGAATACGCAGCTCTCGTAGCTCTGGGGCTTTTGCTTGTCACGCTTGTATCTGCAACCCCTTTGATTAACTCATTATTAATGGTCTGTGCGGGGTTGTTTCTCAGCACCGTTGGTATTGACCCAGTCTCAGGGAAGGAAAGGTTTACCTTCGGTGTGTACTCCCTGATGGATGGTTTCAACATAGTTACTCTGGCGATGGGGCTGTTTGGAATCAGTGAGTTGCTGGTACTTGTATCAAGCCGCCCGGAGGATTCACAGATAATAGAGCAACCCCAAAAACTACGACAGATGCTGCCGGATAAAAAGGATTGGAAGGCATCGGCAAATCCTATTGCGAGGGGGTCAGTACTTGGCTTCGTTCTGGGAGTATTGCCTGGTGGTGGCGCAATTCTGGCTTCATTTGCGTCGTATGTTTTGGAAAAGCGAATTTCCAGGAACCCTGAACGATTCGGAAAAGGTGCAATCGAAGGGGTTGCGGGCCCTGAGGCCGCAAACAACGCTGCTGCCCAGGCATCCTTTTTGCCTTTGCTGAACTTGGGCATACCGGCCAATATAGTAACCGGCATAATGCTGGCTGCATTAATGATGCACGGAATAATGCCCGGGCCTCTTCTGATAAAGGAGCAACCTGCCCTGTTTTGGGGTGTCATCACAAGCATGCTTATCGGTAACATTTTGCTTGTAATTCAAAATGTTCCGCTGGTTGGCATATTTGTAAAGATGCTGAAGATACCCTATTCCATTCTAGCACCACTGATAATTTTCTTTTGCATCGTGGGTGCTTACACAGTTAATGGCGATAGTTTCGAAGTGATCATCATGATGGTATATGGCATAGTTGGTTTTTTTATGCGCCGGCTTGATTTGGATCCGGCTCCGCTGTTGCTTGCATTTGTATTGGGGTCAATGTTCGAGAACTCAATACGTCAATCCCTGCTCTTGAGCAATGGAAACCTGATGATTTTCATTGAAAGACCCATTGCATTGGGGTTGGTAATCTGTATTGCACTGGCAATTCTGGTGCAGGTTTTTAGTAGAATACGCAACAGTTGGGCGTAAATATGAAAATAAGATATCCCAGGAGTGTTTAAATGAATGCAAAGGGAAGTATGGCAGAGCCGAACGTGCTTTTGATAATGGCAGATCAAATGGCGGCACAGGCTTTGCCAGTATATGGCAATTCTGTTGTAAAGGCGCCTAATTTGTCGTCTTTTGCAGACGAAGGTGTGGTTTTTGACAATGCATACTGTAATTCCCCAATATGTGCTCCTTCGAGATTTTCTATGCTAACCGGGCGTCTCCCAAGCAGCATCGACGCTTTCGATAATGCCAGCGAGTTTTCAGCAGACAATCCGACGCTGGCTCATCATCTGGTAAATTATGGGTATAGCACCGCACTGTCAGGGAAAATGCACTTTGTCGGGCCGGACCAGTTACATGGATTTGAGCAGAGGTTCATAACAGATATCTATCCAGCGGATTATTCCTGGACCCCTGATTGGAGGAAAGGGGAAAGAGAAGCGCCGACAGGCATCAGCGTAAAGGTGGTCCAGGAGTCCGGCAAGTGTATTCGGAGCCTGCAAATAGATCATGACGAGGAAGTCGAATTTCATGCAGTGCAACACTTGTATGATGTTGCAAGGGGAATAGGGAAGAAACCGTTCTTTTTAACGGTATCGTTTTCGCATCCACATTCGCCGTACACTGCGGCTGAAGAGTTCTGGGACCTCTACGAAGATACAGATATAGACCTGCCCAAAGTCCCTGCAATAACAGATCCGGAGGCCATGGATACTCATAGCCGCTGGCTTTATTATTCCCATGGAAGAGATAAATTCAAAATTACGGAACAAAACATCAAAGACGCTCGTCATGCATATTATGCTAACATCAGCTATGTTGACCGCAAGATTGGGAACATATTGCAAACCCTCCACAGAACCGGGCTTGCAAGCAATACAATCGTAATTTTTTTGTCCGATCATGGTGAGATGCTGGGTGAACGAGGTATGTGGTTCAAACAGACATTCTTCGAATGGTCCTCGCGAATTCCTCTGATTATCAGGGTCCCTGAACATTCTGGAATAAAGCGAGTTTCAGAGGTGGTATCCCTGGTCGATTTAATGCCGACACTGCTTCATTTATGCACGGGTGTTGAAACCCACACCGAAGCTCCCCTTGACGGCAGAAGCTTTGTCTCCCTATTGCAGGGCAATGGGCATGGCTGGAAGAACTCTGCAATTTCAGAGTACAATGACATGGGCGTCTGCAGTCCGTGCCGAATGATACGAAAGGATTGCTACAAGCTTCTTTACACTCATGGCCATCCTCACCAGTTATTTGATCTCAGTAGAGACCCAAACGAATTACAGAACATGTACGGCGCCGGCGGATATGAGATTTTAGGCAATGAGTTGCTCGCCAGTCTACTCGACAATTGGGATCCCGACGCGGTTAACCAAAGAATCCGCCAAAAACAGCGTTCGCGATTGATTATAAAAAATGCATCAGAAAAATCGGGGAAATTCTCCAACTGGTCCTATGTGGTCCGTCCCGGTGATGAAAAACGGTTTGTCAGAGGCGCCGGAAACAAAGGCGCTGCGGGGACTAAGGCCAGATATCGTTTCCCGCTTGTATCCAGTAAGAAATGAACCACTTCCCATTACTAATAAAGCCGGTTTCTTCCGACTGTAACCTACGTTGTGAGTATTGCTTTTACCTGGGTAAGGGGGGATCCTTGTACCCCGGGGTAGGGCGACATCGGATGAATAATGTTGTCCTTGAATCTCTCATCGGGAAATATATGGCAACCGACCAGCCCGTCTACACTTTCATTTGGCAGGGTGGTGAGCCGACATTGATGGGGCCCGAATTTTTTAAGACGGCTGTCAACCTCCAAAAGCTGAAAGGGCGCAAGGGGGCCAGAGTCGCAAACCTGCTGCAAACCAATTGCACAAATATCAGCCCAGAGCTTATTGCGGTTCTGAAGGAGTATAAATTCCTGCTGGGTGTAAGCCTCGATGGGCCTCAGGACCTTCACGACAGCTACCGGAGAACTCCGGGAGGAATTGGGACTCATAGCGATGTTGTAAAAAACATTGGTGTTTTGAAGGCAAATGGTGTGGCATTTAATGCCCTTACATTGGTAACAACGCGCAGTGTTTCTCGAACCAAGGCTATTTACGATCACTTGTGTGATCTGGGTATATATCATCACCAATACATTCCCTGCCTTGAACGCGATGGCGGGAACGAACTCATGCCTTATTCCCTTTCCGGGAAAGAGTGGGGGAGATTTTTATGTCAGCTTTTCGATATCTGGTCCTCTAAAGATATCAATAGAGTATCGATAAGATTCTTCGAAGCTGTTATTAGTTTATTAGTATTCGGCAAAGCGCATCTTTGCCATATGGAGTCCTCATGCTGTCAGTATCTTGTTATAGAATATAATGGCGATGTCTTTCCATGTGATTTTTATGTCTATCCTGAACTTAAATTGGGCAATATATTGGATGATCGGTTTGAAGACCTTTTTGGGTTGAAAAAACACCTTGAATTCGGAAATCGGAAAAGTACACTCCCCAAGAAGTGCGAGAGGTGCAAATGGCTAAGTCTATGCTTCGGTGATTGTCCAAAGCACAGAAAGTGGAATGAAGTAGATGGAATTAGCGGGAGAACAAGCATGCTCTGCTCTGGTCACCAGATTTTTTTTGAACATGCAATAGAACCGCTTCAGAGATTGGCATCTAAGATTAGAGCGCATGGTCTCTCCACCAGGAGTGGATGAGAAGTATGAGCATGGGATGTTGATTTAGAGTGGCTTCAACACAGCCTGCTAAGCCAAAAGGCTGGTGCTTGTGCGCGGGGAAACCCGATGAAAGCAGCCAATCAAGGGAATTCTGGTGTGGATTTCATGCCGGAAAGCTCCCCTATGGTCGAAATCCTGGCGGGGGCGCCGGGAGAGCCTCGTATTTCCTCACCTTCACTTGCTGGTGAGGTTCCAGATGCCATCCCAGTCGGCGCCGGGAGTATCGAGAAGCTTTCGGCACCGTTTGGCGTAAACTCCTGCTACGGGATCATCGGGGAGATGCTCGAAAAGGTGGAGGGCATCCCGCCATTTTTTCTGAAAACAGAGGGCGAGGCCCCGATGGAAAAGCTCTAAAGCAGACAGGTCCGCATCATTAAGCCTTGCCAGAGGTTCGAACACCCGCACCGGAGTCTTACGCCCGACAACCCGGATGAGGCCGATTTCACGCCCGGCGAATTTGCCGTTCGTTTTCTGCCACGTCGACTCGGATACCATCATGTAGGCGCCGAAAGCCTTGTTCGCTCCTTCGAGGCGCGAGGCAAGATTGGCCGCATCGCCCAGAACGGTATAGTCGAAACGCTTGCTCGACCCCATATTTCCCACAGTCACTTCCCCGGTGTTGATTCCGATACGGGCGCGCAGAACAGTTCCGGTACGGCGCCTGAATTCTTCGCGTCTTTCGGAGAGCTTCTGCCGGCATCGCAGAGCGGCGCGGCAGGCCCTTTCCGCATGGTCAAGCTGCGCCAGGGGGGCATTCCAGAAGGCGATGATGGCGTCGCCTTCGTATTTGTCGAGCGTGCCGCCTTCATCGAGAATGATGTCGGTCATATCGGAGAGATAATCGTTGAGAAGCTTTGTAAGGGTATCCGGAGGCAGCTTTTCGGAAAAAGATGAGAATCCTTCGAGATCGGAGAAAAAAATCGTCAACTCGCGGCGTTCGCCACCCAGCTTAAGCTGTGAGGGGTCGTCGACGATGCGCTGGATGACGGCTGGGCTGAGGTATTGACTGAAAGCTCGCCGATAGAACGCCTTCTGGCGGCCTTCAGTAGCGTAATTGACTACTATGGCCCCCACAAGGGTCGAGAGCACCGCGGCTTCCTGGAGCACAATAGGCCACCAGAGCCCCATGGGGTAAGCGGCGAAGCCGAGACCGGCAGGCAGGGGAGAGAGAATGGCGAAGGCCGCCACACTGTGCCATGCCCGTTTTGAAAGCATGACAACGGAAATGCCCGTAAAAAGAGAGAGCAGGATTGTCGATAGGACCACGACAGACCAGTGGGGATCGCGAAGAAAGTCGCCGGTCAGGAGGTTGTCGAGCATGGTGGCGTGGATTTCGGTTCCGGGGCTGATATTGCTCAGAGGAGTGGGCCTGAGATCGAGCAGGCCGGGGGCCGAGAAACCGAAAAAAACATAGGCGTCTTTGAAAGAGCCGGGGTTCTGAACGGTTTCCTTCGCGCCGGACCTGGCGAGCAGTTCCGATTCGATAATATCGGCGGCGTTATAAGACTGATAAGTACCTGCCGGTCCGCGAAAGCGAAGGATCATCCTCCCATGTTCATCCAGGGGGACGCCCCTGCCGCAAATATTGAGAATGCTATCGGCTTCGATACTCCCGACTGCCACCCGGCCGGCGGGTCGGGCCTCGGCCTCTTTTGCGCAGTCGTGAGAGCCTGCGACGAGTGCGGCAAGCCCGAGGGAGGGGACCACTCTGCCGTCAAAAGCTCGGAAGAGGCTAACCCGGCGAAACACCCCATCCACATCCGAAGACTCCATGACATTGCCCAGGATAGTGGCGCAGGAAGCCACTTCCTCAATAGGGAAGGTAGCGGAGGCCATGGAGATTCCCTCCAGGCCGTAACCCAGTTTCCCGAGATTGTCGATCTTCAGGGAGAGCCGGTTTTGAATTCCTTCAGGCCACGAGGTGGAATGATCCGAATCGGGATAGAGGACCATCGAACCTACGAAAGCGGATGCGCGGCAAACAGCCTCGGCGAGCGCCCGGTCATCCGAGACAGCATACAGGGAGGGTTCGCTGTAAATGACATCGAAGATGACGGCTTTTGCGCCGTGGCGCGTGCAAAAATCGATCAGGGGCGCATAGACCTCGCGGGGCCATGGCCAGGAGAGGCCCTGCTTTTTGCCCCAGTCGAGGCTGGCCTGGTCAAGCAGTATCAGCTTTATCCTGTCGGTCGAGGGACTCGGCCCGGCAAAAGAGTGGACGCGCCACGCCCAGGTAGCGAACTCCCACCTGTCAAGAACACCTGTTCGCCAGACCCCTAGAGCGGCGAGAGAAGCCACCAGCCCTACAATGATCCCATCGATAAATTTTCTTTTCATCTAACCCGTGACTTCTGTTGGGCCGGGCATGAGTCATTGAGGATCGGCATTTCAGACAGGTCCTGTTCATGTCTCATGCCCAATCCGGCTTTACACGCCTTTCAGCGCAGCCTCAAACCTTTTCTGCCGGGCGGAGGCAGCCGCTTTTGTACCTGTAACCCTCACAAGGGATTGCACTTCGGCTATACGCTCTTTCGGATCGGGATGGGTCTTTCCGAAACCCGGTCCCCCGGGCTTTACCTGCTTTTGCATTTCAGCAAGCATAGCCGTGAGCGCGCCGGTATCATAGCCGACGCGGGTGAGTATGCTGATGGCGCCCTTGTCCGCCTCCCGCTCCAGGTCGCGGGAATAGCCGTTGTTCATGAGGCTGGTGGTAATATCCGTAATGGAGCCCTCAAATGCCTCGGTCAGTTGTGAAATGCCCACCGGGGTGTAAGCTTTTGCGGCTTCCGTGGCCATGATGGTAAAAGCGCTCGTCAGCCTGCTTGTCTTTATGGCTCTCAGGCCGTGTTTTCCCTGGACATGTGCTATTTCGTGAGCGAGAACCGCTGCCAGGGCGTCTTCGGTTTTGCACAGGCGGATCATGCCGCGCGTAACGAGAATCAGGCCGCCCGGCGCGGCAAACGCATTGACCTCGGGGGAGTCCAGCATAAGGAAATGATAGCCTCCGAAAGTCTCCGGTCTGTCGGAGGCCTGTGCAAGGGTCTGTCCGAGAAGATTCAGGTAGAGGTTGATGGTGTCGTCCGTACTCGGCGGGTACGCCGCGAGCACATTGGCCGCTACTGCACGGCCGATGTAGTATTCCTGCTCCGGGGTGATGTCCTGAAAAGACTTTCCCACCGCAACGGCGCCGCGGGCAACCGCGCCTGCAACAGCGGCAGTCTGGGCCCCGGGAATAATTCCGACCGCGGCGGTCCCTATTACATCCGCCACACCAATGCCCGAACCCGATTGGGTGGTTCCACAGCCATTCAGGAAAATCACCGGGAGAATCAACAGAGCGGTGAGCAACAGGAGTTTCAGACTTCTCGAAAAGCGCCTCATCTCACACCTCCCTCTGCAGACTTTACCGCACCTTCGTCAAGGAACCTGATCATCTCCTCTCTGGACACTCTGATGGATTCCATCCGATCCACCCAAGAGAAATCAACTCTGGTATGGGTGCTCCTGTAACGGGACTCTACATCTGCGTTAAACCCCTTGCCCGCCAGTGCAACTTCCTTTGAGGTGGCTGCCTGTTGAGCCTGGCCGCCGGGTTTTATGGAAATCTGCTTTTCCGTCAGCGCCGACTGGTGAATCCACCCCCGCAGATTGCCGGAGCTTCTTACATCCATCCAGTCTCCCTGCCTTTGAAGGATTTCCATCTGCTCTCCGTAACTCACCGGTCCCACGACAGCGCCCAGAAATGACGGGGTCTGCCGGAGTTGCCCTTCCTTGACCTGAACGCTCATCACTCCCGCACTGGACCATGAAGTCGCAAAAGCTCCCAGAACCAGCGCCAAAACGAGTATGGTTCGTATCACTTTCATTTCTTCCTTCCCTGTTTGAGTTGCACTCGGGTGAATCCGTGGAATGAGACTACTTCTTCTCCATTCCCTTTTGCATGCCTTTAAGAAATTCGCCCATAGCCTGTCCGGCCTCTTCCGGTTTCATTTTCTCTATATCGCTGAGTTTTCTCTCAACGTGTCCCAGCCTTTCTTCCCACCTTCTCGCGGAAAGCTGGACGCTGATCGAACCGATGGCCAGAATCAAAGCGATTGCGCCGAAAACGATCCATGCCTTCCTCGCCTCCAGGCGGTGCACTTCCACTGAGGCGCAAACGAGGATGTAGGTGCTCCACGCTATCGCGATGAGGGAACCTGCATAGGGGATGAAGTGCAAGAGCGCGGTGATTGGAGTGATGGCGAGGGAATAGGCCATGCACCGGTAGGCGACCTCATACTGTTCCTGTGACCCCATGGCTCGCCAGATGACGAGGAGAATTGCCGCGATTATAAAGGAGAAGATTGCGACGAATATAGGGCCCAGCACAATTGAGGAAAGCGCGCTGAACAGGGAATTGACGGGGCCGATGCCAATGAGGCCGAGGACCGATTGAATGAGGCCGCCGGCGAGTCCCATGCAGGCGACAAAGATCACCGGATCGATGTAGCCGCCGGTTCGGGGCATGGTGCGGTAAAAACCGGATGGGTCTTTTATGACTGCGATAACCGTTTCCTTCAAGGAGTCCAAAAGCGCCCGCGGGTCGACTGCATTCCTGTTTGTCTCCATAAGATATCCTTGTACAATCTGGTCGATAGAGGAAAACTCCTGGAAAAAAGGCCTGAGTACTGCCCCACACAATAAAACCCAGAACTCAATCGGCTGGATTCCGGCTCAGAAGCACTGCCGGAATGACGGGACATGATGTTCCCGGTTGCTTTATCACGTGGGGTTGTACAAGCCGAAGGCGGCGTCCGAGCCGGTCGGCGCCTCCCGGCGTGGAGATTCTACCAGCTTACGGCCGAATGAGAAACAATTTCCGGAATTGTTGCCTGGAGTACTTGTTTGGATGAATGGTTTTGCATACAATGGCGCAGTGTTTTCCCTGCACTATACTACTGTGGGGGGACATCACCGGAATATGCCGGGTGGGCATAAGAGGGAACGGTTTTCCTGTGGGCGCCTGGAGAGCCTGCGGCGCTTCTGACGCAGGATTGGAATATGAAAGCTTTTCCTTAGCCTGGCACGGATTTTGTGTGCCGATGGCCGGGGATCAAACCTCCAGGAAAGATACCGAAGCGAAAGGCCATAGTCGGAAAACATCATGAGGCTGCCGATATTTTCTCGGGTAATGCTCGCGCAGAGTACCCTGATAGCGCTTGTGCTTGTGGTGAGCCTGTTTGCCCTCTCCAAGCTCCAGTTGGTCACTCAGCTCAACACGGCCGCTCTCACCGTGGATACAACCTGCATCAACGAAGAAAAAAGACTTCTGAAATCCTTCCTGGCCGAAATGCGAAATGGTGAAAAATACCTCCTGACGAAGGACCTCTCCTTCCAGGAGGAATACAAAAAGAACCAGGACGATTTCCAGGATGCGATGCTGAAGGTCGGCGCCATCATCGATACAGACCGGGAAAAGGAGTTGCTTGCCGAGGTGGGCATTCTCCACGCCTTCTACAACCAGGAACTCAACCAGGTCGTAAATGAGAACGGCGCCTCCGAGCAGACGAAGCTGCGCATGAGCGAGGGGATAATAGAAAGAGTCAACGAACTCATTCGCCTGAGGGACCAGTCAACCTCGATGAGGATGTCCACGGCGCGGGATCATGCGGCGTCGGCTGCGGAAATCATGCTCTGGCTTGCGCTGTTCGGGATTGCCGGGGGATCTTTTATCGCTTATCTTCAAGCGCGGGGAATCAGCCGCCCGCTGAGAAAACTTGCGCAGGAAATGCGGCATATAGGGCGGGGTGAGTTCACACGGGTAATCGATATCAGGGGGCCGAGCGAGGTGGGAGAACTGGCCGGTGCGTTCAATTCCATGGCTGAGGAACTGGAGAGGCTGGACCGCCTGAAAGCCGATTTTACCGCGCATGTCTCTCATGAGCTGAGAACCCCGCTCACGGCTATTCGTGAGGGTACGGCGCTTTTGCTCGAAGGAATACCCGGTCCGCTGACCGGCAGTCAAAGGGAAATCCTGGATGTGGTCCGCAACCATAGCCAGCGGCTCTTTCAGAGCATTTCGTCCATCCTCGACCTGTCGAAAATGCAGGCTGAGATGATGGATTATGATTTTACCACTTGTGATCTCAACGCGCTTATCGAAAACAGTGTGCACGCTGTGGACCTGATCGCGCGCAAGCGTGAAATCCGGGTGCTGACAAAATTCGATCCCCGGATTCCGATGGTTTCAGCCGATGAGCGAAGGATACAGCAGGTGCTGGATAACCTTTTGAGCAATGCTTTGAAGTTCTCTCCGCAAGGGGGAGAAATCCGGGTGGAGGCTATTCTCTCCAATTCGAACTCACCCGAGGTAGAGCTAAAGGTGAGCGATAATGGACCGGGCATACCCCGGGAAGAAATCCAGAACATATTCGAGCACTTCTACCAGAGCGCGAACAGCAGGGTGAAGGGTCAGCAGGGTACCGGACTCGGGCTTGCAATAGCCCGGCATATTGTGGAGGCCCACAACGGCAGAATATGGGCCGAAAGCAGACCGGGACACGGCGCCGCCTTTCATTTCACTTTGCCCGTTTCCAACTTTACCAGTCCGGAGGCGAGTAAGACCAACGTCTCCAAGCGAGCTATCTACGATGCTTAACCGTTTATTGCAGATCCTCTCGGCCGCCGCGCTGTGCTCGGCCCTGATTCTGAACGCCGGCTGCGCCACGGCGCCAAAGGAGCAGCCTTTTCCGGAAAAGACCGAAACAGCGCCTCTTTTCCCCCCTCAGAGTGCAATGAAGAATTGGGATTATGCCGGTTTTCTTGCCGAAAACGAGGCGGTGCTCAAAACCTGCAAGGATCCCCGGGAATGTGCAGTGGCCCTTTTTAACCTGAGTTTTCTCTATATATACTCTAAAAGCCCCTATTATGACCCTGCCCGGGGGCTTAAGCACCTGGAAGACCTGGTCAAAAGCTCACCCGAGAGTCCCTGGAGTTATCAGGCGCAGGTATGGATCGATCTGTTGAAGAAAAATCTTCAGAAAGAGGTCAAAAAACGCCGGGTGCGTGAAGATCCCAAGCCCAGGGATAATGCGCCGGAAGAGCCTGCAAAGCCGCCTGAGAGCGCCCAGGAAAATGAAGGTGAAGCGGACCGGTTGCGCCTGGAGACGGATCGGCAGCGGCTTGAAGAGGAAATCAGGGCCAGAGACGATAGGATAAAGGAACTTAAGGGACAGATCGAACGCTCCCGCCAGATCGATATCGAGATAGAGAAAAAAGAACGGGGACTCCTGTACTGAGGTTTTATGGCTGCCGAAAAGATTCTAGTGGTTGATGACGATCCGGGTTTGCTCACCTTGATGAAGGCGCGCCTGGAAGCTGCCCGATATGAGGTTACGCTTGCAAAAGGAGGGGAGGAAGCCCTTGCCTCCGCGCAGGATATTATCTTCAGCGCCGCTGTGCTCGATCTCAAGATGGAGGGTGACGACGGCATAACGCTGATGGAGAAACTGCTCAAAATTCAGCCCTACCTGCCCGTGATAATTCTGACCGCCTACGGTACAATCGAACGTGCTGTCGAAGCGACAAAAAAGGGGGCATACGATTTTCTCACCAAGCCGTTCGAAGCCAAGGACCTGCTCTACCGGATACAAAAGGCGCTTGAAGTCGGAAGACTGAAAGTCGAAGTGGACCGATTGCGCCACATGGTCAAGGAGCGCTACCACTTCGACAACATAATTGCTTCCAGTGAAAAGATGCAGCGCATACTGTGCCAGGTTTCCCAGATCGCCGCCACCGATTCCACTGTATGCCTCTATGGAGAAAGCGGCACGGGCAAGGAATTGATGGCCAAGGCGATTCACCTGAGCAGTCCGCGCTCGAAAGGTCCCTTCATCGCTCTTAATTGCGGGGCGATTCCCGAAGGATTGCTGGAAAGTGAGCTGTTCGGGCATGTAAAAGGCGCCTTTACCGGGGCGGAGCAGCCCAAGAAAGGCCTTCTCCAGTTGGCGGACGGCGGGACTCTTTTCATGGATGAGATCGGGGAGCTTCCCCCGTCTCTCCAGGTCAAGCTTCTCCGAGCCTTTCAGGATCGTGAATTCTATGCCGTCGGGGGGGTTGCGCCCGTAAGGGTGGACATTCGCCTCATCGCGGCCACCAACCGGGATCTGTGGAAAGCGATCCGCGAAGGCAAATTCCGGGAAGATCTCTATTACCGCATCCACGTGATACCCATATTTCTGCCTCCGCTTCGCGACAGAATTGAAGACGTGCCGCTTCTGGCCAACTACTTCCTGCAGAATTTCAATCGCGGCATGCACAAGAACATCCAGGGGTTTTCTCCGGAAGTCATGCAGAGACTGATGCTCCATAGCTGGCCGGGCAACGTGAGGGAACTTGCCAATGTGGTGGAGCGGGCAGTTGCGCTTTCGTCCAATTCGGTGATCACTCCCGAATGCCTCTACCTGGGAGGCGATGAAGCCCCCAGCAGAAAGAGTCTGCTGCCGCTGAACGAAGCAAGGGAAGAGCACGACCGAGCCTATTGCATCCAGTTGCTGACCGAGACCAGGGGTAACGTCTCGCGAGCGGCCTCCATGGCAGGCAGATACCGCGCAGAATTCTACAAACTCCTGCACAAATGCGGGTTGAACCCCTCCGACTTCAAAGAGTAGCCGCCCCTCTGTCGGCGTCCCGTCCGCTCTTTGTCGCCCCGCACTTTTCGGGGATTAGGAGGGCGGCAAAGCAGTGGGGACGCCCGCCATGCGGCAACGGCTATCCGACCTCCTTTATGTGTCTGAATCCATTCACCATTGTAGGGAAAAGCCTACAGCTTTTTTGTTCCGTACCGCCCCTGAATCCGCTCCAGCTCTATATCTATCACCTGGCATAATGGTTGCATCCGAATGAGCTGACAGCGGCTCAAGTGAGGCAAAACGGCATCAAGCCCTTGTGTAGGATGAGACACCATGGTTTTAACCATCATTAACCGGTCTCTATACGTGCTGATAGCTATTTACTTCGCCTATGTTTTTATTGAAGGACTTGAAAGGTTACCTGCACTGTTTTAACACAAGTGGACCTGCATTTAGAGGACTACGGGCATGGCGAAATTACTGATAGTCGATGACGATAAGGACATTTTGTTCCTGATGGGAGAATACCTGACTGCATGCGGATTCGAATTCCAGCTTGCGGACAGTGTTGCCCAGGCAAGGCATTACCTTGGAAATTCCAGGTATGATGTCGTACTCTCCGATTTCAATATGCCCGGAGAATCAGGTCTGGATCTCTACCGCTATGTTTCCGCGAGGTATCCCGACATTCCTTTTATATTGATGACCGGGTCGTGTGACCCGCGTGTAAAGCGTGAGTCTTTGAGCATGGGAGTGTTCGACTATATTGAAAAGCCTTTTCGCCTTGCTCATTTGAGGCGCGTCATAAACAACTCTGTCGGGCAGGTCTGTCATGCAGGCGCATCTTCAGTCTCGGCTGCATGAGAGCCTCAGGTAATTCATTTTTTTATTAACAACACTTGATCAATAGTGCTAAGGTGCATCTACGATATGAGGGGGAGAAAAACGGTTTGTTAGTTATTATGAGGAGGGGGTAGACATGAAGTTAATCAAAGGATTTGTTATCCTCGCACTTGTTTGCTGCTTCGCCGGGTGTGCGGGCATGAGCCACAGGGAACAGCGGGTCTTGAGCGGTGGCGGGATCGGCGCGGCCGCAGGTGTCGGCGCCGCTGCGATAGTCGGCGCTCCGCTGATTGTCGGCGCTGCCGCGGGCGCCGCCGCCGGTGCTGTGGGCGGTCTCATCGTGGACGAGGTGCAGAGCAGGTAGGAAACGCAAGCCTGCAATAATAAATAGATTGAATGGGATTCAAACCCGGGGCACTTCCCCGGGTTTTCTATTTATCGGACGGAAGATCCCGACTTGCGCTCAAGGGCCGCAATCGAAGGCTTCATCCCGGCATGCTTCTGCCGCTTCAAACAACTCCGCAGCAGGAACGGAAGTGTTCTTTCGAGACTGCAATTCCCGGCGGGCCTTCCACCTGTTCATCGTTTGAAGGTCCTTTTCCAGGACTTTTTCAAGTTCCGGATTCGTACCTTGAAGGGAGTGGATCTTCTGTCGTGTAATCGTGATCCGGTTTTCCATCAGCCCCGAGATATCGTCCGCCCGGGCCGCGCCCGCTTGGGATAGCGCCGCCAGAGACAGCATCGAAAGCATCAAAGCAAATTTGCACCACATCTCTTAGCCCCCATTGCCTGGAGTCATGAACCTCTAAAAAGGCGAATTCGATTGAGAAAGCGAAAACCCGTCGTACTCGATATTGGCATTTGAAGAACTACTGGTGAAGGAGAACTCCGAGGCGATGATCCTCCTTTTGTGAGTCGACGTGGCCGGTGCAAATTTGCCGAAGAGCAGGGCCGATCTTACCACCACAGTGCCCTGGCTGCCGTGAAAGGAAAGCGAATTATCCGAGGTCCATCTTCCAACGATCTTGACTGAGGTTGAGGTGCTGCTGGAAGCCGGTCTGACGGCAAGCGTCCCGCGAAAGAGATTGCCGCACTGGGTCAGGGCGAGGGTGATGGTCTCCGTGGTGCATCGATCGTCTGTAACCTTCCGTGCGGTCCCGGTCCAGGTTCCCTGAAGATTGGGAGCGGCGGCCAGGGCCGAGCCAGCGAGGATGAACGCCAGGAAGATGGACACTATTGCGAATGCTGCTGTTTTTTTCATTGCTTCCCCTTGTTTATGGATGCTGGTCGCTGAGAGGGTATCGATTAGGGCGATAATCAATAAATTCACTAATTCGTACAATTATGTCAAGGATGAATAAAGGGGCGGCGCCGGATCTCGCCCGCAGTGCAGATGAAGGAAAGGAGTGGGCCTGATTGCCCGATTCGATGAAGAGGTCCGGCAGATGGAGCCCGATAAATACAAAAGGGTCAGCCCGTTGTGAGCTGACCCTTGAATTTTCTGGAGGCGGCAAGCGGATTTGAACCGCTGTATAACGGTTTTGCAGACCGCTCCCTTGCCACTTGGGTATGCCGCCGTCGTTTAACCCCCTATATGTACTTGAATCGGAAAGGGGAGTCAAGCCCGGAAAACCGGGAAAGTGAAAAGTAATCCCGGGAAGGCCTGCTGACAGGAGTTCCCGGGATCATTCGACAGTTGCTGTAATCGGCCTTCCGGACTTAGGCGCCTGCGGGAACCGTCCGTGTCTTCCGGCGGCGGCTAAAGCGCGATGCGGAAGGCGGAGAAGCCCGCATAGTAGCCGGAGGCGTCCAGTTCCTCTTCGATCCGGAGCAGTTGGTTGTACTTCGAGAGCCGGTCGGACCGGGAAAGGGAGCCCGTCTTGATCTGGCCGCTCGCCACAGCTACCGCCAAGTCTGCAATGGTATGGTCTTCCGTCTCTCCGGAGCGGTGGGAGATAACCGTGGTGTATCCCGCGCGCTGCGCCATGCTGATCGCCTGCATCGTCTCGGATATGGTGCCGATCTGGTTCAGCTTGATGAGAACGGAATTGGCGATTCCTTCGGTGATGCCGCGGGAAAGAATACTGGTGTTCGTCACGAAAATATCGTCGCCGACCAGTTGAACGGTGGTTCCGAGCCTGTCGGTGAGCAGTTTCCACCCGTCCCAGTCGCCTTCGGCCATGCCGTCTTCAATAGAGATCAACGGATAGCGCTCCGCCAGGTCCGCATAATATTCCACAAGTTCTTCCGGGGTTTTTTGCGGCTGGGCTTCGGCTGCAAGAGTATAGAGGCCGTTTTCGTAGAATTCGCTTGCCGCGGCGTCCAGGGCTATGAAGATGTCTTCGCCCGGCCGGTAGCCTGCGGCTTCGATCGCCTGCATCAGGACTTCCATGGCCTCTTCATTGGAGGCCAGATTGGGGGCGAAGCCGCCTTCGTCTCCGACCGCCGTATTGAGACCTTTGGACTTCAGGACATTTTTGAGATGGTGAAAGGTTTCAGCGCCCATCCTGAGAGCTTCACGGAAGCTTTGCGCTCCCACGGGGACGATCATGAATTCCTGGATGTCCAGGTTATTATCTGCGTGGGCGCCGCCGTTGAGCACGTTCATCAGCGGTACGGGCAAAAGATTTGCCGATACGCCTCCAAGGTAGCGGTAGAGGGGGAGTTCGGCTTCGGCTGCGGCCGCTTTGGCCACCGCCATGCTGACCGACAGTATGGCATTGGCACCGAGCCTGCTCTTGTTTTCCGTTCCGTCGAGGTCGATCATGTACTGATCGATGCCTGTCTGATCGGTTGCCTGGAAACCCAGGATCTTCGGCCCGATTTCATCGTTTACATTGGCGACTGCGGTGAGGACTCCCTTTCCCAGGTAGCGGTCAGGATCACCGTCACGCAATTCGAGCGCTTCGCGCGAACCCGTCGATGCTCCCGACGGAACGGCTGCGACGCCGACATACCCGCTGTCCAGAAGGACTTCTGCTTCAACGGTCGGATTACCCCTTGAATCCAGGATCTCTCTAGCCTTTACCGATAAAATCTCGCTCATGTGTCTCCTCCTTTTTGCCTGAGCGTCCATCATCGTTTCAGGGCGTGGCGCGCACGCCCCAAAATTCATTGCGTAAGGGACAAACGAAAACTATATTGACCCGCTGAAGAAAAAGCTAGTACAATTATAAATTTGAACAATAAAATCGGAAGAAAGGACCAGCCAATGGGAGTCGTTTTGACCGCGGGTGATTTGCGAAAGGGCCTCAAACTTGAAATAGACGGAGAACCCTATCTTATCGTCGATTTCGAGTTTTCCAAACCGGGCAAAGGTCAGGCCCTCTACCGGTGCAGGCTTAGAAACATGATTACCGGATCTCAGTTTGACCGCACCTACCGCTCGGGTGAGAAGTTTACCGCTGCCGACCTGGAAGAGCAGGAAATGCAGTACCTCTACAATGATGGCGACACATTTCATCTTATGAACATGTCGAGCTACGAACAAGTCGAGATGTCCGGAGCCGGAGTCGGCGAAGCCGCAAATTTCCTCACTGAGAACCTGATCGTGAATGTGCTCCTGTTTCAGGGGCGTCCCATCGGTTTGTCGCTGCCCAATTTCGTGGAACTGAAGATTATCAAATCCGATCCGGGTATAAAGGGAGATACGGCCTCGGGCTCAACCAAGCCTGCAACGCTGCAGACTGGGTACATCATCCAGGTCCCGCTTTTCGTCGAGGAAGGCGAGGTAGTCCGGATCGATACCCGCACCGGGCAATACGTAGAGCGCGTGAAAGGTTGATGGAAAAGGATGAATGCGACATCCTTTCCGGCAAGCGCCGCTGTCTGGAGATTCGCTGCAGGGTAATTCGGCTGATCCGGGCATTTTTTGAGGCTGAAGGCTTTCTTGAGGTTCAAACCCCGATTCTGACCGGCGCTCCGGCCCCCGAGACACATATTCGGCCAATTCCAGCCGATGACGGCAGGTTCCTTACTACGAGCCCCGAACTCTACATGAAACGGCTGCTCGCAGCGGGATACGATAAGATCTTTCAACTCACTCCGGCCTTCCGGGGGAATGAGCGCGGCAGGCTGCACCACCCTGAATTCCTGATCCTGGAGTGGTACCGCACAGGGGCAGATTATAAAGCTTTACAGGAGGACTGTCAAAGAATGGTCCGAGCCGTCTGCTCTCATCTCGGTTCCGTTTCAGGTTTTGCGCACAGGGGCGGGAAGCTCGATCCTGGTGAGAATTGGGCGCGCTACACCGTGCGGGAGGCCTTCCTCGAGTTTGCCGGTTGGGCGCCCGGTCCCGACCCCGACCCGGATGCTTTTGACCTGGATCTTGTCCGGAAAGTGGAACCGCGGCTTGGATGGCCGGCCCCGTGCATTCTCGAAGACTACCCGCGGGCTCAGGCGGCCCTCGCACGGATCAAACCCGGGCAGCCCGAGGTTGCCGAAAGATTTGAGCTTTATTGGGCGGGAATCGAACTCGCCAATGGATTCAGCGAATTGACCGATCCCGCTGAACAGGCCTTGCGTTTCCAGGCCGCTATCGCCGCCAAAGAAAAAGCCGAAGGGATCGTCTACCCGATGCCAGAGGATTTTTTGGAGTGCCTGCAGAGCCTGGGACCCTGCGCGGGAATAGCGTTTGGTGTGGATCGTTTTGTCATGCTGGTGTCCAGCGCGGACAACATCGACTCGGTCGTTGCGTTTCCTCCAGAGATAGCGTAATGCCGGCTGATCGAGAGATTTCGGAGTTAAAATGGATAATATTCAGGCCATAAGAGGCATGAATGATATACTGCCCGCAGAGATCGGCTGGTGGCAGCGGGTGGAAAAAGCGGCGCGTGAGGTGCTGGAGGATTTTGGATTCCGCGAAATACGGACTCCCGTGATAGAAAAGCTTGAGCTTTTTGCTCGCAGCATTGGCGAGAGCACGGATATTGTCGAGAAGGAGATGTACGCCTTCGAGGACCGGAACGGAGACCGGCTTGCCCTGCGCCCGGAGGCGACCGCATCCATCGTTCGCTCCTATGTGCAGCACTCCCTCTACTCCGATCCCATACTTCAGAAGTTCTATGCTATAGGGCCGATGTTTCGGCATGAACGTCCGCAAAAAGGGCGCTATCGCCAGTTCCACCAGATCGATGCGGAAGTCTTCGGCGTAGACAGCCCGCTGATCGATGCGGAACTCATGCACATGCTCGTCCTTTTTTTGAAGCGGATCGGCATTTCCGGTGTGGCGCTCAATATAAACACCCTGGGGTGCGCCGGATGCCGCCAGGTATACCGAGAGAAGCTCAAGGATTTTCTATCCTCGAAGGGTGACGATTTCTGCCCCGACTGTCTACGGCGCAGGGAAACCAACCCCCTTCGGGTTTTTGACTGCAAGGTTGAACGCTGCCAGGCGCTGATCGAGAAGGCGCCGTTACTGATCGACCATGTATGTGAAGAGTGCAGGATGCACTTCGAGGCCGTAAAGGGCTATCTCGACAGGCTGGGAACGGCCTATGTCATCAATACCCGTATCGTACGCGGTCTCGATTACTATGTGCGCACCACCTTCGAGGTGATCACGGAACGGCTCGGCGCCCAGAATGCAGTCGGGGGCGGCGGCCGCTATAACGGACTTGTTCGGGACCTGGGCGGTCCGGAAGTTCCCGCAATAGGTTTTGCCATCGGGATGGAGCGGCTCATCCTGCTGCTCCGGCAGGAACAGCAGGAAAGCGGACGTGTGCCGAAGGTATATGTTGCGGGCCTGGGCAAGCAGGCGCAGGAGCGCGTTTTTCTGCTTGTGCAGGCATTGCGCGAAAAGGGCATGGAAGCAGAGATGGATTACGAGGGGCGCAGCCTCAAGAGCCAGATGCGCCGTGCGGACAAGTGCGGGGCGCGGTATGTGCTCATTCTTGGAGAGGATGAGTTGAACAGGGGCGAGATACAGCTTCGGGATATGGTGGACAAATCTCAACGGGTTTTGCCGCTTGAAGATGTGATCGAAATAATAGGCAATTTGGAGGAATCCCGGTGAATTATGTTGAACCCCCGCAGGGGGAAAATCTGGCGGATATTCCGGAGGAGAGCGCGGTTTCGCTCGATCAGCTCGGACAATGGCGAAAGACGACTAACTGCAACAGCCTCAGGGCCGTGGACGTCGGGAAGGAAGCCATCCTCATGGGGTGGGTGCAGAGGCGGCGTGACCACGGCGGGCTCATTTTCGTTGATTTGCGGGATCGGGAGGGAATCACTCAGGTTGTGTTCGACCCGCAGATCGATGAGCCGTCCCATGAACATGCCGGGAGCCTTAGAAACGAGTTCGTTCTTGCGGTAAAGGGGAAGGTGCGGCTTCGCCCCGAGGGTATGACCAATACAAAGCTGCCCACCGGTGAAGTCGAAGTCGCCGTATCGGAGTTGCGCATTCTGAACAGCTCCAAGACACCGCCGTTTCATGTCGAAGATGATGTGGAGGCAAGCGAGAACATTCGCCTCAAGTTCCGCTACCTCGATCTGCGCCGTCCAAGACTCTACCAAAACCTGCTCATGAGGCATAAGGTCGCTCAGCTCACCCGCGGCTACCTCAACGACCTGGGATTCATTGAAGTGGAAACGCCGGTGCTCACCCGGAGCACTCCCGAGGGCGCACGCGACTATCTTGTTCCCAGCCGGGTCAATACGGGCAAGTTTTTCGCCCTGCCGCAATCGCCGCAGTTATTTAAGCAGTTGCTCATGGTATCCGGTTTCGAGAAGTACTACCAGATAGTCAAGTGTTTCCGGGACGAGGACCTCAGGGCGGACAGGCAGCCGGAATTTACGCAGATCGATCTCGAGATGTCATTCATACGGGAAGAAGACATCTATGAGATGATAGAAGGCTGGATCGGTCTTATCTTCGGACAGATCAAGGGCCTTGAGCTCAAGACGCCGTTTCCCCGCATGACTTATGCGGAGGCGATGGACCGCTACGGGACGGACCGGCCGGATACCCGTTTCGGACTTCCGCTCACGGAAGTAACCGATATTGTTGCACAGTCGGCTTTTCGTGTCTTCCGGCAGGCTGTGGAGCGGGGCGGTATCGTGAAAGCGCTGCGCATGCCCGGCGGAAAGGACCTGTCGAGAAAAGAGCTGGATGATCTTATCGAGTTTGTTAAAATTTTCGGTGCGCAGGGCATGGCCTGGATAAAGATCCAGGCGGACGGCTGGCAGTCCCCTATAACCAAGTTCCTGCAGGAAGGCGTGCAGCAGGGACTTGCCGAGCGACTCGGAATTGAACAGGGGGATGTCATTCTTTTTGTGGCCGACCAGCGCAAGGTGGTAAACGATGCACTCGGAAACCTCAGGGTCCGGCTCGGTCAGCAACTCGGAATGATTGACCCGGAGAAGTATAATTTTGTCTGGCTGACCGACTTTCCGCTCGTTGAATGGGATCATGAGGAAAAGAGGTTCACTTCCGTTCATCATCCTTTTACCGCACCGCTCGAAGCCGATATGGAATTTCTCGAAGAGCGGCCGGAAAAAGTGCGCAGCCGGGCCTACGACCTGGTGCTGAACGGAACCGAGATTGGAGGCGGAAGTATCCGTATCCACCAGCAGGAGACCCAGCAGCGGGTTTTCAATGTCCTCGGGATTTCGACAGAAGAGGCGCAGGAAAAGTTCGGCTTCCTGCTGGAGGCTCTTCAGTTTGGCGCACCTCCTCATGGCGGGGTTGCCTTCGGCCTGGATCGCCTGGTTATGCTTCTCAGCGGCTCCAACTCGATCCGGGATGTAATCGCCTTCCCGAAGACTCAGAAGGCAACGTGCCTTATGACCAATGCCCCGTCGGAGGCGGATGTAAATCAGCTTCTGGAACTATGCATAAAGGTCGAATGCGACCGAAGGAAGTAAGACTATGGCTCGCTGGAACCCCAAAAAGCGGGTCCTGGACCATGAACATTCGTGCCTGAGGCGACGAAACCTCCTGGACCTGGACGAACCGGACCTGATGCGTGATATCTTCCCCTATGAGGAAGCGCCCCGCATCGATTTTGATCATATGTTGCTGCCGATCGATCCGGCCGATGAGATATTCATCACCGATACCACCTTCCGGGACGGGCAACAGGCACGGCCTCCTTACACGGTTAAACAGATCGAAACCATTTTCGAACTGCTCCACCGCCTTTCCGGTCCAAAAGGGGTAATTCGGCAATCGGAATTCTTCCTGTATACGGACAAAGACCGCCAGGCGCTTGAGGTCTGCCGCTCGAAAGGCCACGATTTTCCCCAGATCACCGGATGGATTCGCGCCGTGGAGGAGGATCTCGACCTAGTGGCCGAACTGGGGCTCAAAGAGACCGGGATTCTCACTTCGGTTTCCGATTACCATGTATTTCTGAAGCTCAAAGCCGATCGAAAATCGGCCATGGAGAAATACCTCAAAATCGCCCGCGCCGCGGTGGAAAAAGGCATTATTCCCCGCTGCCACTTCGAGGATATCACGCGTGCCGATATCCACGGCTTTTGCATTCCGCTTGCCATAGAACTGATGCGCCTGAGAGAGGAGAGCGGGATCGATGTCAAAATCCGGCTCTGCGATACCCTGGGGTTCGGTATAACCTACCCCGGAGCTGCTTTGCCGAGAAGCGTTCCCAAGCTGGTGAGGTCTTTCATAGATGATGCGGGCGTCCCGGGACATCTGCTCGAATGGCACGGGCATAACGATTTTCATAAAGTGCTGGTCAATGCTGCTACCGCCTGGCTCTATGGGTGCAGTGGAGCGAACGGCACCCTTCTGGGCTTCGGGGAACGAACCGGAAACGCCCCCATAGAAGGTCTTGTTTTCGAATATATTGGACTCAAGGGCAGTTTCGACGGCGCAGACACCACCGCTATCACCGATATTGCCGAGTACTTCAAAGCGGAACTGGGATACAAGATCCCTCCCAATTATCCTTTCGCCGGAGAAGAATTCAATGCGACCCGTGCTGGGATTCATGCCGACGGGCTGGTAAAAAACGAGGAAATCTACAATTTCTTCGATACCAATAAGCTGCTCAACCGGCCTATCGGCATCATTATCACGGATAAGTCGGGAGTGGCGAGCGTCGCCTACTGGGTAAACCAGCGGCTAAAACTGGAAGGGGAGCGCCGCCTGGATAAAAGGCATCCGGGGATTCTCAAAATTTACAAACGGGTTATGCACGAGTATGAAAAAGGGCGGAATACTTCGATTTCCAATGAAGAACTCGAGCGCTGGTCCAGGCGCTACCTGCCTGAGTTCTTCATAAGCGAATTCGACCGGCTCAAGCAGCGCGCCTACGCCCTGGCGGCACATCTTGTCGAAGAGGTCGTCGAGAGCGACATGATAAAGAGCCTCGATCCGATGCGGCAGGAACCCCTTCTGCAGACCCTTCTCGAAATCAACCCGTTTATCCAGTATATCTATGTGACCGACAAGCTTGGCCGGAAGATCACCCGGAACATCACCCACATAGTGGACAAGGCCAAGTACGAGAGCGCAAAAGTCGGCGAGGATCTGTCCGACCGGCCATGGTTCATCGCGCCCATGCGGGACGGGAAGGTGCACGTAACTGATTTTTATTCATCACGCTATACCGGGGCGCTCTGCATTACGGTTTCCGCGCCGATCCGGGATGAAACGGAAGAGATTATCGGAATTCTCGGGATAGACATCCGGTTCGAAGATCTCGCGAAGATGGAAGAGAATACCGAGGGGAACTGGTAGCCGTGTTTCAGAACGGTGACACGAGGGACGCAGTCAGCAGCTATTGGGTAGCGCGCCGCGCGCTATCAGTCCCAAGCGGCCTGCCGTAGGGTGGGTGCGGTTCCATCGCTCCCACCGTCAACCCGATTGTGACGCAATGCCGGTGTGCACGATAGCGCCGTGCACACCCTACGTGGCTGTGTTATGGGATTTATCCGTACCTTAAAATCCCGCATATTCCGAGGACGTTGGAAGTGAGTTCTTAAACACGAAGAGCACGAAGGAGGCACGAAGCACACGAAGGATTTGAACTGTTAAATCAAAGGGCTACGCAAAAATCTTGCTGAAAAAACAAGAAAGCCCCGGATAGTAATAGTACGAAGAGCTTTAGATGATAAATCAAAGTGTTACAGATTTGTCAGTAAGAGCTTTAAAATTCTTCATGATCTTCGTGTTAAAAAAGAGACCAGCAGTTCAATCGGAACCTCGTTTTGGTTGCGGCTATGCTGCTTCAGGCTCTTCGTGGTTAGGAGCACTCTGCATCCCGTAGGATTCTATGCTTGTCGAGGGGGGGGGATGGTGCAAAGGCGAATCGGTTTGGTATGGTGTGTCTGCCTTATCCTCTCCTTCCTCTTCCTGCTGAGCTGTTCCAAGTCCCATAAACCACCCGCTCCGCCGGGACCTCCTGGACCCCCGGGGCTGAAATCCCAAAAGCCCTATCGAATAAACGGCATCTGGTACTATCCTCTGCCCTCGGCGGAAGGCTATTCAGAAGAGGGGCTGGCGAGCTGGTACGGGTCCTATTTCCATGGAAAGCCCACCGCCTGTGGAGAGCCTTATGACATGTGGGCGCAAACGGCGGCCCACAAGACGCTTCCCCTGGGTACTTATGTTAAGGTAACCAATCTGCAGAACGGGAAATCCACCGTACTGAGGATAAATGATCGAGGGCCTTTCGTATCGGGCCGGATAATCGATCTATCCTGCCGCGGCGCCCAGGACCTCGACTGTTATAGAAAAGGACTGGCGAAGGTGCGGGTTGAAGCGGTTCAGTATGCCTCGGAATACAAGGTCGGGCAGGATACTTTCTGGAAGCCGACCCCCGTTCCGTCATTCCGTTACGGTAGATTCATGATCCAGATCGGCGCATTTCGCGACCAGGGGAACGCGCAGAGACTCAGGGAGAGAATGAAAGGGAAATACAGGGATACAGCCATTACGCACACTGAGCGAAACGGCCTTTTCTACCGGGTGCAGGTTGGTGCTTATGAGGACATCCTGGCGGCCAAAGAGGAAATGGAGCGGCTGAGAACCCGCGGATTTCCCGATGCTTTTGTAATTGCAGTCGAGGGGAAGTAAAAGTGATAGACATCTTGCCATACCCGTCCGATGAGGCGGAGCGAAAGATCTCCGAGATACTGAAGCGAAGACCCGGCGCGGATACCGCGTTAGAAGCCGCGGTGGCGGAAATAATCGAAGCCGTTAAACTCGAAGGCGACGAAGCGCTGCTTCGTTTTGCACGACACTATGACTCTCCCGGACTGCAGCCGGAGGAACTCACGGTTTCCGATTCGGAGATCGATGCCGCCTGTGGTGAAGTCGATTCTGACTTTCTCGATATTTTGCGAAGCGCCATCCGCAATATCGAAGACTTTCACCGGCGGCAGCTCAGGCACTCGACTTTCACGACCAGGCCCGATGGGACTTTTCTGGGACAGATAGTGCGCCCGGTGAGGGCTGCCGGGCTCTATATTCCGGGAGGGCAGGGAGGTGAGACGCCGCTCGTCTCCTCCGTGCTCATGAACGCCATACCCGCCCGGCTCGCCGGCGTTCGGGACATAGCACTGACCACTCCGCCGATGCGGGATGGGAGCGTCAATCCTTATCTGCTTGCCGCCGCGAGAGAGGTCGGAGTTGGCCGCATCCACAAGGCGGGCAGCGCCTGGGGGATTGCCGCTCTGGCTTTTGGAACGAAGACAATAAAACCCGTGGATGTGATCGTGGGACCCGGGAATATCTATGTGGCGCTGGCCAAGAGGCTCGTAGCCGGGGAAGTCGGCATCGACATGATCGCGGGGCCGAGCGAGATCCTGGTAATCGCCGATTCCGGGGCGAGACCGGACTACATTGCGGCGGACATGCTGAGCCAGGCGGAGCATGACTCGATGGCCAGCGCGATATGCATCACTACGGATGAAGAACTGGCCCAGGCAGCCGGCACGTCTCTTTCCCGGCAGGTTGCGGCGCTCCCCAGGAGGAAAATCGCCGAAGCCTCGCTTGCCCGCTACGGGGCGGTATTCATAGTTGAGAGCACCGAGGCGGCGATCGGCCTCGCAAACAGGATTGCCCCCGAGCATCTCGAACTGCATATCAGAGACCCGCTTCCGTGGCTTGGCAGGATTGAAAACGCCGGCGCGGTATTCATCGGGGATCATTCGCCCGAAGCCGTCGGGGATTACTTTGCGGGTCCCAATCACGTCCTGCCGACGGCCGGCGCCGCCCGCTTCGCCTCTGCGCTGGGGGTCGACGACTTTTTGAAGAAGACGAGCGTTATTGCTTATTCCCGTGAGGCCTTCGAGCGCGACGGGCAGTCGATTATGCGGCTGGCCGAACTCGAAGGGCTGCAGGCGCACGCCGAATCGGTGCGTATCAGGCTGGAAAACAAATAGCAGTTCGGTCTATAAAAACATTCGATGTAAAAGCGCTGTCAAAGGGCCTTAGTCCCGGCGATTACCCAGTCGAGGTATTCCGGCAGTCCCTGAGCGAGGGGAAAGGCTATAATTTCAGGGACTTCATAGCTGTGGAGTTGTTTTACCCTGCTTTGCAGGGCCGGAAAAAGGAGGCTCCGAGTCTTAATAATGATCAATACTTCCTGCTCGTCGCAGGTTTCCCCTTTCCACCGGTAAATCGAGCGAATGCGGGGGACAATGTTTGCGCAGGCCGCAAGTTCTTCTTCGACGAGGCTTCGACCAATCTTTACGGCTTCCTCCTCGCTGCCTGCTGTCACAAAGACAATGGAAATCTCGCTCATACTGGTATTCTCCTTTGGGCGGACGCCTGAGTCCGGAACCTCTAACGGGTAAAAAGGCCTAAGATGGAGACTGACCCGAGAGTAGATGAGATCCTTCACAACCTGCCTGCACAATTCTATGACCAGTTGATCAGGGATGTATCTCCCGGCGTCTGGATCAGAATCCTGGGCTCAAATCCTATTTTAAAAAGACAGGTTTTGGAAGGTTTTTCACTTCAGCCGGGCAAGTTCTCCAGGATGGTTACTCAACCGGTTATCATGGGGCGGCTGGCGCGTAAGCTGCAAAGTGATCGCGCCTTCCTGGTGGAAATCATGGAAGAGTGGACCATAGAACATACGGCGATAATTACTTACCTCGGCGCGCTGGATTTTGACTATCTGAAGGAATTCTGGAGAAACATCAGGGATCTTCTTCGCCCCGAGCGGCTTCTTATTGCTCTATACTCTATGGGGTTTCTGGCAGAAGAGGGTATTACCGATATTTTCGATGAGGAGGATTACTGGTCCTCGAAACCGGATGAAAGCCTTTTCAGTACGCTTGTCCCGGTCTTGACGGTGTGGGGCGCATTTATCGAGGAACATCCCGATCTGGCTGAGAAATTCCTCTCAAGCGAGAGGGGCGCCGCCTTTTCTTTTGCCCTGGATAATGAGGAAGCGCAACAGAAAAAGCGACCGGTCCAGGAGTCACAGGAGCGGCTCAGAAAAGTCGAAAAGAAGTTGGAAAAAGCCCAAGTGGACCACGGTCGCGCAATCGAACAGGTGAGTCAACTGAGAAGTGAGAACGAGGAACTGAAAAAAAAGGTGAGAGAACTGGAGCGCGACTTTGACCGAAGACTCGGCGATGCGCTTGCGAAACAGAGAAAAGAGTGGTTCGAGCGGTATCAGGCAATCGACAGGGAAGCGGGTGCAAAGGAATCCGATCTCCTGGAATCTTTGCTTCAAAGAACCCGGCGGGCTTTCGAACTGCAGAAGAAGGCTGACGAGGAGTATGGGCTGGTGGCGGATATCAGGGCAAAGATGCTTGAAATCGATATGGCCCTGGCGAAAATAGAGACCATCTATGCGGATTCTCTTGTCGTTCATAAAGAAATTGAAAAGGTAAAAGAGGCTCTCGTTACCGAGAAGAACCGTATTTCAAAATTGCCTGGGATTCGTAAAATAGCAGGGAAGAAGCAGGAGGGGGCGGAAGAATTGATCGGTCGAATAAACCTGCTTGACCCGCTTCCTGCCAACCTCCCCAGGATCGACAAACTTCTCGGGCTGGCGCAGCAGCTCTCCGAGATCGGCATGTTGGACGATCCAGCCCTGGTGGAAGAGGCTGTGCGGCATAAGAAAAGGCAGATACTGGAGCGCCTGTACTCACTGTATGAACCGCGCATCGAAGATCTCGGACGGGAGCGGCCCTTCGGCAATTTTTCGGAATTTGTCAGCTCCGGGGAGAGCAAGAAATACTTCGTTTTCGTCGATGGCTATAACGTGCTGCTGCGAGTGCATGGGGAAAAGCAATTCCCTCCGTCGGGATTCACCGATCTGCGAGAACAGTTCGTGGAGAGCGTGGTCGCCAGGAGCCGGTCTTTTGCGGGCCTGTGCCTCGTGTTCGATGGGGTTGAAGATTCGAGGGCCGCCCAGGGAAACGTGGAGATCATTTACACGGACAAGACTCATATGTCTGCCGATTCTGCTATAATCCAGAGGATTTCTTCGAGAGGAGATAAGAAAAATCTGCTTGTCACCGCCGACCGGGAGATCATCTCTTCTGTTCAGAATCGAATTTATGCAATAGTTGACCCGGTTGCTTTCTATATGTTTCTCTACGAATAGCCCGCGAGAGCTTTCGGGAGGATTTTGAGTGGAAGAAGAAAAAAAAAGCGCGGTCGTGCTGCTGTCCGGGGGAATCGACTCCACCACTTGTCTCGGCATAGCAAAGAATGAAGGCTATCGGATCTATGCCCTCAGTTTCGATTACAGCCAACGGCACAGGTTTGAGCTACTGGCGGCTAAAAGGGTCGCCGTTTCGCTTGGAGTGAAGCAGCACTACGTTCTCGGACTGCCTCTTGGGGAAATCGGCGGCTCGGCCCTGACGTCCGATATGGAAGTTCCCCGGGACGTTCCGGCTGAAGAGATGCAGCGGCGCATTCCGGTGACCTATGTGCCGGCAAGAAATACCGTCTTTCTCTCCATCGCTCTTGCGTGGGCCGAGGTGCTTCATGCCCCGGACATATTTATCGGAGTGAACGCCCTGGACTATTCCGGGTACCCGGACTGCAGGCCTGAATATATAGAGGCGTTCGAGAAAATGGCCAACCTCGCGCTCAAGGAGTCGGTAGAGGGCAGGATGCGCATCCGCATCCATTCCCCCCTCATAAGAATGACAAAAGGCGAGATCATCCGGCGCGGCGTTGAACTGGGCATCGATTACTCCATCACGCATTCCTGCTACGATCCTGACCCGGAGGGCAGGGCCTGCGGGCGATGCGACAGTTGCACTCTGCGCAGGAAAGGCTTTACCGAAGCGGGTATAGCCGATCCAACCATCTACGTATCCTGAACGGAGAAGAATATATAATGCCGGTAGAAACGGAATTCACCCAACTGGGTAAAATCGCTGGAATCGCAAAAGATCCCGGGGATGCCATCCTCGAGACCTTCCAGAACGCCAACCCGGGCAGCGACTATGTGGTGCGGCTGACGGCGCCTGAGTTCACCACACTATGCCCCATAACGGGCCAGCCGGATTTCGCCGTCATAGTGGTTGACTACGTTCCTGCCGAGAGGCTGGTGGAGAGTAAGTCCTTCAAACTATTCCTGGGAAGCTTCCGAAATCATGGGACCTTTCATGAAGACTGCACCGTCTACATTCACAACCGGCTCATGGAGGCCATGGCGCCGAAATTCATCCGGGTAACCGGGCTGTGGTTTGCCAGGGGGGGAATCACCATAGACGTGGTGATTCAAACGGGAACCCTGCCCCCTTCGTGTACGGTCTTGCCCCTGGAAAAGGTCGCCTACCGTGGAGGAAGGGAATGAGGGCGGAATGAAACTCTCCTTCAGCACCAACGCCTTTGTGCGGTTCTCCGTGCCCGAGGCGATCGAACTCATTGCACAGAGCGGCTACTCCGGGGTCGAAATTCTGGCTGACGCGCCTCACCTCTTCGCTGCGTCAACTACGGAGGCCGACCTTGCCGCCGTATCCGAGTCCCTGTCCAAAACCGGCCTGGAGTGCGCAAACATCAACGCCAATACGGCCGTGGGCTACTATGGAGCGGAGTTTTGGGAGCCGCTTTTCGAACCCTCGCTTGCTCATCCCTACCCCGCCCTTCGGAAGTGGCGGGTGGAATACACAAAAAAGTGCGTAGATATCGCCTGCTACCTCTCCTGCCCAAACGTCAGCATAACGTCCGGCAGAATGATCCCGGGCACGCGTCCCGATATTTCCCTTCGGCATCTGAAGGAATCGCTTGCCGAGGTTCTGGATTATGCCGCATCCGGAGGCGTGCGGATCGGCATGGAATACGAACCGGGCCTGCTCATCGAGAATTTCGAAGAACTGCACGGACTGATCGCCGAGATGGGCTGCGATAGCTTCGGCGTCAACCTGGACCTTGGTCACAGCTATCTTCTCGGCGAAGATCCCGGCAGAGTCATCTCCTCTTTTTCTTCGAGGATTTTTCACACTCACCTGGAAGATATTCGGGACAGGAAGCATTACCATCTGATTCCGGGAGAGGGAGATATCGATTTCAATCAAATTTTTGATGCGCTGGCAAGCATATCGTACAGCGGCTTTGCCACGGTCGAACTCTATACCTACCCGGATTGTCCTGAATATGCCGCTGAAAAGGCATATGATTTCTTGATAAACCCGCAAAAATGCAGGATTCGATGATGAAATTCGCCTTCAGCTCAAACGCGTTCCTTCGTTCTTCTCTTTCAGAGACTATCGGCATACTTGCACGGATCGGCTATGAGGGAATCGAGATCATGGCCGATGTTCCGCACGCCTACCCTCAACACATGACGGACCGGGAAATCCGGGAGACAAGGCTACTCCTGGAGAAAAACGGCATGGAGATATCCAATATCAACGCCTTCATGCATCACGCCGACGGGGATACCTATCATCCGTCCTGGATCGAAAAAGACCCTTCGGAAAGGACCAGGCGCATAGACTATACTTTGCGCTGTATCGATCTGGCGGAGAAATTGGGCGCACCGCATATTTCCACCGAACCCGGAGGTCCGCTCGAAGATATCTCCCGTGCGGAGGGGCTGGAGTTCTTTCGTGAGGGACTCAGAGCAGTGGAGGGCCGGGCGCGGGAGAAGGGGGTCCGGATTTTGATCGAACCGGAGCCTGGACTGCTGATCGAAAACAGCTCCGAGTTTCTAGAAATCTATAAGGAACTGGACCCGTCGGTTTTCGGGCTGAACTTCGACATCGGCCATTTCTTCTGTGTAGGAGAAGATCCCTCGCTTCTTGCCGGAAGACTCCGGTCCTGTACTTCACATTATCACCTGGAAGACATCGCCGCGACGAGAAAGCACCATCATCTCATGCTCGGCGCCGGGGCGATAGACATATCCGGAGTTCTGCATGCCATCGAAAAGACCGGCTTCTCCGGGTTCGTAACCGTGGAACTCTATACTTATGAAGCAAACGCGGAAGTTGCGGCGGTGAACGCTTTCGAGTACCTCGGAAAATGGCGGGAGGCTGCGGGCAGCACTGAATTGCGAAGATGAAGATCCCGGGCCGTTCACCTTTTTCCCGGTATTGAAAAGAGAAGAGGAGTCAGGGGGGGACCCGACTCCTCCGGGGAAATAATGGGGCGCTTATGAGGGTAGCTCTATAATAACTCTGCCCGGTTCCAATTGAAATAAGGCAGGACCTGTATAGTGGGTAAATAAACCGGGTAGATAATAGATACTTGAACTGAATGCGCGAAAAACGCTACCTCATTTTCCTACCCGGCAGAGGTTGCGGAGGCGCCGCATGGGGCCTCGCCTCGATGGCTGCCTGATAGAACACTTAATTTTCGTAAACTGAAATCTCTTTCAAGAATTTTTCCAGGCCCGTCAGCATTTCCTCCTGGGCGATCACACCTCTTTTCATATAACTGATGTCGTAGAGTACGGCGCAATCGCCTGCCGCTTCCGGCTTTTTGTACACGGTCGAAATCCCGGTGTTGTCATCCCGGAT
Organism: uncultured Syntrophobacter sp.; assembly: GCA_964539645.1. Lineage (GTDB taxonomy): Bacteria > Desulfobacterota > Syntrophobacteria > Syntrophobacterales > Syntrophobacteraceae > SbD1. Next base: position 19,596 of record CAZIJV010000007.1, on the reverse strand, counting down.
CATTATCTGCTTGTCGAAAGGCTTTTTCCCTTCCGAAAGTCTTTGCCAGAAGTCGGTATATTTTTCGGAATTGTCGAGGGGTTTTATGTGTCTTGTGACAGCAAAACCGCTCTTATCGAATTTGCCTTCCGACAGGACCATTTTGCTCACATCCCAGACGAATCCACCCTTATTGTCTTTGAAGAAGCTGTATCCCAGGACCAGAAAGTTCTTGTCGCTGATCTTCATGAAATCGGGCCTGCACGCAGCTTTGAACCTGCTCGACCGGTACTCGAAGCACCCCGCTTCAGGTTTTATTTCGATAGGCGACAGGGTTGCGGGCAGAAGATCTTTCAATTCAAGAAACGCGCGCCACGTATCGAGGGCGCCCCCGTAGGCTATGTTGAAAAAATCGACGATAACCTTCAGGTCGTCGATGTAATCGTCGAGCAGCAGCCCTGTCTGACCGGTCTTCAACAGGAGCGCACAGCCGTCGGGTGTCGGCAGAATGAAGGCGGCAATTGCCTGGTCGCAGTATTCGATGGGCCAGGTCTTGACCAGCCATTTCCGGCCCCAGGCATCGGTATGCGCATACTCATTGTCGGCTTTGCCGAGGGAGATGATCCGTATTTTTTCCGGCCCGATGGTGCGGTTAATGTTAACTGCCTTCAGGATCATGTCCATGAGGAGCCTGGAGTCGGTGCAAAGCTCTTTGACGGAGAGATTCTCCGGTTTGTCGATTTTGGCCACCGAGGTATATTTTAAGGAACCGTAGGCGATTTTGCCGTTATTATCGAGTTCAGCCCTGCTGATATTCTGAGGCTGGCCTGCTTCCCAGTTACCGTCTTCACGCCTGGTGATGATTTGCGGGAAGGCGCCGGCAGAGGAGGCATGCAGCATTTTGAATGAGCCGCTGCCGTTTGGAAAGGTATTGGCCCGGTTTTCCGACAGAAGGTCTTTTCTTAAGCCTCGATTGAACTCATTGAGGATACCGGTATATGCCCGGTTGAATTCGGCGTAGGCCATAGGGAGCTTGACACTGGTATCGAGTGTTCCGGTTTTGACGAAATCGAAGATTTCGAGCACATGGGTGATCTTGTGAAAGACCTCCGCGCGGTTTTCATAATCCTTGTGGACCTCCGCAATGGGCAGGGCAAAGTTCAGGTTTTCATTTTGCGACTTGCTCAAGACAATGCCCAGGACCTTCCCGTTTTTATCCAGAAGAGGGCCGCCGCTGTTTCCCGGTGAGGCGGCGGCGGAAAACCTGATCCAGTTCCACTTCCCGTCTACTTCCTCGGGGGTAGTGGAGGTATAGAGGCCGTCGCGTATCACCACGCCCTGTCCCAGGGCATTTCCAACCGCGAATACCTTATCGCCGATTGCAGGCGCGAGGTTCGGCGCCAGGAACTCGTGATCTCGAGTCTCTTTTATGGTGAATACGGCAAAGTCCCGCCTGGTGGAAAATTTTACTATCTTGTCGACACTGAATACATTTCCGTTCGTATCTCTGATAAAGATTTGTTCCAGCTTACTCTTCACCCCGAAGTTCAGGACATGAGCGGCGGTTATGAATTCCTTTTCATTGCAGGCAAAAGCGGTGCCAACGGGGTAATATTTGTCGTTGCGGATCTGGAAGGGCAGGAGATCCATAGGCAGTGGTTTTTCGTAAGTGATGGGATCATTCACCGGTTTTGGAATTATCACTTCATAGACGCAGTTGTTGATGCGCCGGACATCCAGGTTGGCATCCGCGTATTGGGAATAAGCAGCCTCCGGAAACAGGGTCAGGAAAGAAATCAATATTAAAAAAAAGCCGCGCAAAACCATCTTCATCACTCCTCTAAATCCTTTATACTAAAATACGAGTTCCGGCAAAGCTCATGACAGGATAAAGGGATGCTTCGCCAACTGCAAGCACTGATAGCACAATGCAACGAGGGATTTTTTGTAAAGGACTCGTGTGCGTACCTTATGCTGGGGAAAGGCATATCGTATGATTTTGAGGAGGAACTGACATGAGTGAAGAGAAAGTCCGTGAGATTTTGGAGGCCTTTGAGACTATTGGTGTTTACAAACAAGAGGAAGTCCAGGCCGCCGTCGAAATCCAGGATCAAATCACTCCGTATTTGGTGGAAATCGTCGAAAAAGTAGCATCGAACCCGTCGGAATATGCCGACAACCCCAGTTACTGAAAGATGGCCAAGACTTCCAGGAAGAAGAACCACTGCAAATAGGCTGAAAATCCGAAAGGATCGGGGATGAATGTTGAAAGGTTGACCGGCCTCAAGCTGCTCGAACAGACCATTGGGATAGGTCTTAAGATTTGCTCCAACGATTACGAAGAGACCAGAGGATATGAGGACTGCCTGCTGTCGCACCACAAAATTGCCTTCCAGGTTGAGGAAGAGGATCCTGATGACTGGGCGATTGGAATCCTGTTCTGTATCTCGTTGATGTCCTTTACCTACGCGGTTCCGAGGGGGACCTCGGAAATCGAGAAGGTGACAGGCCTGGGGCGACTTGAGCAACTCGCACTTGAAGCAGTTCGTTTCGGTTGCCCGAGCCCATCGGAGATTCTCAAATACGTCTCGACAAAGGAGACTCCACCACAATTCTGGGGAGACCTCACGCTTTGGGCGAAAATCAATGCCCCGGCAGACAGGAAACTGCTCCAAATCGAGGGACCATCCGAGAATTTGCCACAGTGGGAAGGCATCTATGATTTGAAGATGTTTCGAATTACCCCGATTGCAGTTTGGATGAAGGAGTTCGGTTTCATGCTGCGCTTTCTAGATTCCATCCCATATCCGGTGCTCATCGTTGCCGCGATCTTGATGCTTCTCGCCCCGTTCGAGCCGATGCCGCATGTTGCGGAAAAGCTCATTATGCTGAAACAGGGAACATTGACCAGGCCGATTGATATCTTCGACCTTTTCTTTCACCTGGCGCCATCGATCCTCCTGGTTCTCAAGGTTATCAGGGATAGGAGACAGAGAGGCTGAAACGGTGGGAGTCAACAAGGGATTACGATAGCAATTGAAAAGACTTGAGGCGGAATACTGCCTTTTCAAGGACTGAGCCTTCTCTTCTCGCTTTCACCACGCTAGACTCTGAACTCCGGTTAGAGTTCGATTCCAGGGTCAAAGACATGCCTCTAAAGCGCACTGGCGGCCTGGATTTTAAAAGGGTTCATGCGGCGTCACGGAAAATCTCACCAATCCGTCCCTCTCTGCGCTCGCGTTTGACAGCTTCATCCGAGCCATACCGGTGTCCTCCGAAACCGTGCCTCATCATTGCTATCGCCCTGGCCCAAAACTTTTTGTCATCGCGCGAAGCAATAAGTTGCATAATAGACTGGGCGATAACGGGAACTGGAACTTCCATGCGCATGGCGTCCTCGACAAGCCAGTTTACTTCTCCGGTGTCGTCCACGTAGGCAGGCACTTTTTCAAGTCCGTCTTCCTCGCGGTAAGCTTTTTCCATGAGATCGATAAGCCATGATCTGATCACCGACCCATGTCTGTAAGCGCGCAGAATTTCCGCCACATCCAGTTTGTCTCGAAAATGCTCGAGGAGCTCCATGCCCTCGCCGATTGCCTGGAGCATTCCGAACTCGATTCCGTTGTGGACGAGCTTCGTGAAATGGCCGGCCCCAGGAGGTCCGGCATGCACATACCCGCCTGGTACAGCTAAATCCATTAGAACCGGCTCAATCAGGGCAACGGCATCCCTATCGCCTCCAGCCATGAAACAGGCGCCATGGCGGGCGCCCTCGATCCCGCCGCTTGTCCCGAGGTCGATGAACCGGATGCCCTTTTCCATCATTCTTCGATGCCTTCGAATCGAGTCGCCCCAGTAGGAGTTTCCTCCGTCGATCAGCAGGTCCCCCTTATCCAGAATGGATGACAGTTCATCCAGGAGGCTGTCCACAACCGGGCCGGCTGGAACGTACAGAAAAATACATCTCGGGGGATGGAGTTCTTTCTTCAGGTCGGAGAAGCTTCGGACCGAGACCAGGGGTGTTTTGAGAAGTTCATCTCCAATGTTTCTCCTGACAAAGCCCACCACTCTCATACCTTTTTCCATGGCCTGAATGGCGAGGTTTCCTCCCATCCTGCCCAGCCCGACCACACCGAATTCTTTTTTCTCGTTGTTCATTTTAGTTCATCCTTCCGGCTTTGAGGAGAGATCCACGGGTTTCAGCAGCACCCGTGCCGGAGCTCCATCGCCTCCGGCAATTCTCAGCGGCAGGCAGATCATTTCATAGTGGCCCTGGACAACCCCGGACAGATCGAGACCCTCAACGACCCAGACGCCGGCTTCGAGAAGAAATCGATGAGCGGCTGCTCCGTCGGCTCGATACCCGCCTACGGAAAGGTAATCGATTCCAACCATCAGCACGCCCAGCTTAGCCAGGTATTCGGCGGCTTCCGCAGAGACATACACAAAGTCCTCAATGAACGGGCCGGTCTGCCAGTGTCCATTGGAATTCCTTGTTCTGAAAAGGATTCGCTCCCCGCCCCGAACTCTTTGCCGGACCAGCTCGTCCGGTTTGATGGATTCCATATCCTCTATTTGAATCACCCTGGCGCGCCCCATGGCCACCGACATCGACAGTTTGTCAATGCCCTCTCCCTGCTTGAGGAAATGAACGGGGGCATCCATGTGCGTTCCGGTATGAGTACCCATGGATATTCTCGATACATTGGCGCCATCTCCCCGATCGATGTCCAGAACCCTTTCAATTATGACAGGTGGGTTGTCCGGCCAATGGACCATTCCATTTATGATAGGCGCCGAAACATCGATCCAGTCCGCGTCCAAGGCGATGTCCTCCCGCTGAATGCGAGGGCGGATTATCGCCCTCGTCTGTCCAACCACAAAGAAAAAAGGCTCCTGGCTCAGGCCGCCTTCCTGAGGCTCCAGTCGACCCCGGCCGCCCATTGGGGGAGCTTTATGAAATCCAGGTGATACTTGCGCTCGAGCGCATCTATGTCGGCGCAATATCCAACGTTATCGAACCATTCGAGCATGACCGCAAAGTCTTCGCTCCATTTCCGGACCTCCTCTATCGGCGTCCTCTCAAATTCGATTTTGCGGCCCATTGCCCTGCCGAGTACCTCGGCAGTCTCGGGCATCGTGCGCTCATCGCCGGCAAAGTCGATTTCAGCCCGGTTCATCTCCAGGTGTTTTTCAAAGGCGAGCCATCCGAATTTGCCGATGTCTTCCACGGCATTCATCTGGAGCACGGTGTCCGGATTTAAGGCGATTTTGAGCTTTCCCTCTTCGACAAGAGCAGGCCTGAACCAGGGTGAATCGAAGTTGTCCATGAACCAAGCCGGACGCAGAATTGTGTAGGAAGGAAACTGGAGCCTGCGAACCGCCTCTTCTATCTCCCACTTGCAGTCAAAATGAGGGATGCCGGTTTTGCGGTGTGCAGAACCCACCGACGAGTAAACGAAATGCCCGACACCCATCTTTTTTGCCAGCTCGGCAAACCGTATCCCATACTCGATTTCGGCGGCCACTCCGACAGTCCAGGTATTTTGGACCGAGTATGCGCCCCACACTCCATCGAGGGCGCGCTTAAGCGATTCCGGGTCGTCAAAATCCCCTCTCGCAAGCTCAGCACCGCGATCGGCAAATGCTTTGGATGCGGGGCTCAGCGGGTTGCGCGTCATGGCCCTGATCCTGAATCCCCTGGACAGTAACTGGTTGGCTATGGCGCCTCCCTGATTTCCGGTCGCGCCCGTAATCAGGATAATGTCTTTGTCTTTGTCCATGAAGTTCCTCCCAAATATAGAGCAAGGTTGCAATTCACCGGATTTTCTCTCCTTGGTAGCTAGCTTAAGGGTACCCATGATCGTAACGGTGTCAATAAGGCCTCTCTTCCTCTCTGCCCGGTACAATACCCGAAGCGCATTGAGACCTGCATTGTTGACAGTCGGCTATCAGGACTTAGCCTATCGAAAACTTTCGTCTACTTTTTTCAATATCAGATGAGGAAAACTGGTGGCATACCTTCCAATAGAGGACTACGGACTGATCGGCGACATGCACACGGCGGCCCTGGTGGGGAAAACGGCTCTATCGACTGGTACATATAACAAAATGGAGAATTCACCATGTCCGCGCCTGGGCCACCCGGTCAACCCGGTCAGAACGAGAGACGACAAGAGGCCATACTGGAAATCATCATCAACCGCATGGATAGCCAGATACGGATTGAATTTGAACTCGTAAACCAAAGGATGTCATGGTTGATGGTAGCACAATCTTTTCTTTTCATTGCGTATGCCACCGTTTGGGTAGGATTGTCCCGGGAGGTCAACATAATCTTGTCAAAGTTGACACTAATCATCCCATCGATAGGCATTGCCATGGCCATATTGGTGAGAATCGCAATTTGGGCTGCTCATAATATTGTGTCGCATGTTAAAGATGAGCGTGCCAGATTTGAAAAAGAACATCCAGCCTATAAGGACTACAGGATATCGGTGCATCGGAAAGAGCTGGAACATAAGTTGGGGAATTTCCCGGCTCAAATTCTTCCTTTTTTATTCATTGCTTCATGGGCTGCTCTGCTCTACTGGACAATTAACCCCTCGCAGTAGCTAATGAAAGCATACCGATCATTTGAAGGCTACCGGCAATCCACCCTCTCGTCCGTGCCCCCACGCTGTTCTCAGGGCATAGTTGCATCCACAGCGGGCGTATTTGCAGATAATTGCGCCGATGTCGCATCAGCTACCCGGCGCCGGCAGGCTGAATCAGTCGCCTGCGTTTTAACTCAATCACCCACACGAACCCCTTCAATCACGATCATGAACCTCGCCGGACGCGACGGGAGTGCATTGGTCCAAGGCGCATCTCCAGAAGACCCATAAATGCAAGGTTGCTTCTGCCGGCCAAGTGTCTTTCCTTATCAATAAACACCAATTCAGGAGGATACTGCCATGAACGTGGAACTACTGCCTCATGATAAGCACAACCAACGTACGATCAATCAAGGCCACCCGTTGGATTGGCGGAATCCGCCCGGCGGCGATTACGATCTCGTTGTCATCGGTGGAGGTCCAGCCGGGCTGGTTTCTGCATTGACCGCCGCAGCCGGCGGCCATCGCGTCGCAATGACGGAGCAGTTCTTGACAGGCGGGACCTGCGTCAACTTCGGTTGTACGCCGAGCAAGGCTCTGATCCGCAGTGCACGCGCCGCATACGAGGCCGGGAGAGGGGCTGATTTCGGCTTCCGGCTCAACTCAGCGCCCCAGGTCGATTTCGCACAGGTTATGGAACGAGTCCGCCGCATCCGGTCCATGAGCAGCGCCGGTGATGCCGTTCAAGTGGTTGCCGGGGCGGGCATAGACGTCTACCTTGGCCATACCCGCTTTACCGGGCGCAATGAAGTTGAGGTGGACGGGCGCAAGTTGAAATTTGAAAAGGCGGTGATTGCGACCGGCTCCCGTGTGGTAGCCCCAAGCATTGAAGGGCTCCGAGAAGGCGAGTACTTAACCAATGAAACTGTTTTTTCCCTGACCGAACTCCCTCGTAGGCTATTGGTGCTTGGGGGCGGGCCGCTGGGCTGTGAATTAGCCCAGGCATTCCGCCTGCTCGGCAGCGAGGTTGATCTTGTCCACTCCAAAAACAACCTGTTGCCCAAAGACGAACCGGAAGCCGGCGAAGTGCTGCGCCGACGGTTCGAGCGAGATGGAATACGCCTGCACTTTCAATCCAGGGCAGTTCGGGTTGCGAACGGCCGGCTTACCGCGCAGAGCAGGGCCGGTACGCTGGAATTCGAGTATGATGCGCTTCTCCTGGGTGTTGGCCGCAGGGCAAATGTGGAAGACCTGAGACTGGAAGCCGCTGGAATACGAATACGAGACGGTGGCGTTGAGACCGAAGACTATCTGCAGACGAGCAACCCTGCTGTTTATGCCGCCGGCGATGTTGCGTTCCCGGAAAAGTACACGCACGCAGCGATGGCTACTGCAAGGCTGTGCGTCGAAAACGCCCTGAACGGAGCCAACCGCCGGGCGCGCGACTTGGTGATCCCTCACTGCACCTATACCGACCCTGAGGTTGCCGGCGTCGGCTTGACCCCCGCCATTGCAGCCGAGGAGGGTGTCGCCCTGGATACCTACCGCCTTGATCTTTCAAAGGTTGAGCGGGCATTTATTGATGGTGAAGACGAAGGGTTCGCGGAGATCTACACTCGCAAAGGGACCGGCGAGATCGTCGGGGCGACCCTGGTGGCGGCGCACGCTGGAGAGATGATCAGCGAGCTGACGCTCGCTATCACGAGCAAACTGTCGATGGAGGCGCTGGCTGAGACGATCCATTGCTATCCGACACAGGCCGAAGTGTTTCAGCGGATCGCCCTGGAGTACGTAAGATCAGTGAAGGAGACTCAGGAGTTCGGTCGGCATCGACCCCGTGAAACCCAAAGAGGTCATGGCGCGGACAGCGCACAGGCTGCATGAAAGGTATTCCATCATCGATCACAAATCTCTGATGGAATTGCTGAGCATTCCCTCACTCGAGGCATTGCGGCAGGCATTCAGCTTTTGGGTGGAACAGGCAATGTCACGCGCTGAACAGGTCCGTGAGAGCAAATGGACGGAGAGCATTGCCGTCGGGAGCAGCGATTTTGTCGAAACCATGAAATCCAAACTGCGAATCAGGGCAACAGGGCGCAGGGTCCATAAAACGGCTGAGGAATCAATCCCGACTCCATTTTATAGCTTACGTGTCCTGAGTATTTCCCGCATGCCTTCCTTCAGGGAAAACTTAGCTGATTGAATCAACTGCTTGGCGCCCTGAGGCCTGGCTGCAAAAGAAAAAAGGCCGGACGCCGCCCAAAGGCTCCCGGGAAAGGCGATAGAGTATGCCTTGAGTCGATGGCCCATACTCATCCGCTACAATGCCGTCGAAAACGCAATCCTGCCCTTGGCGGTGGGTCGTGTCAAAAACCCTTTTCGCAGGCTGCCCGGCCGGAGGCGATGCAGCAGCAATACTCTATAGCCCGATCCAAACCGCCAAAGGCATGCGGACTCGACCTTGCCGGCGCCCTCGGTTCCTGATTGAAAAACTTCCCTGCACTTCCACCGAAGCTGATCGCCCGGCACTTCTTGCTCCTCTAGGAGCATCGTACGCCTGTTCTTTGAATCTCTATCATTGGCTGTAGCTGATTTTCCTGGTCCGACTCGATTTTGCGATTTTCCGTCTGCCTCTAGATGAGATTTAGCAAATCCTCTCGAGTGAACTCGCAGTCTCTCAAAATTTTGGTCATGAGTCCCGGTCCGATGGTTTCACCCGCATGAACCGGAACCACAGTAGCCCGGCCATCGGTATGCCGCAAATGATGACTTCCTCTTATTCGGATTACTTAAAAGCCTGCTTTTTCCAGGGCCGCAATCAACTCTTTTCCGGTAAGAGCCGGTAACCTTGTCATACGGCGACGCTCACTTGCTGAACACCGACAAAGTCAAGAGGGCACTCCGCGGGCAGGGTCTTGAGAGGCCTCATAGCAGGAATGAGATTTCAGTATAGGGTCCATATGCCTGTGTTTTCCCACCTCTCCCCGGGTACTTTCACGCAGCGGGACAACGGCCACAAGGGCCTATGCCACCAGCGCCCGAGCGACATTGGCGCGCACACGTGTGGCGACTTCAATGAGGTTTATTCGCGCTGATGAAAGGAGGTGTGCAGGAGACATTGGTATAGGGCTTTGTGCCCGTGTTTTTCCCGGCCCCCCGGGGGCACTTTTCACGCAGTGAGACAACGGGCAGAGTCTCATCTTCGTTCAAACCACATCAAGGACGTGGCGGCCCGGCCGGATTCCGGCTCAGATGCGCCGCTGGAATGACAGGGGCAGGCTGATCCGGCGCCTCTCACGCCGGGGGATTTTCAAACGGCGCCACGATTGTATGCGTCCCCTTTCGCATCTTGCCTGAACCCAACCAGGTTTCAGGGAGATTGCAGGCTCCATTGCGCAAGATCTTTGATAAACCTGGCGATGAGGGCGGTCCAGCCGGTCTGGTGGCCGGCCCCGAGGCCGCGTCCCGTGTCGCCGTGGAAATATTCGTTAAAGAGTATGAGTTCGCGCCACCAGGGATCGTCTGCAAATTTGGACAGCCCTCCCTGCCAGGGACTCCGCCCGTTTCCGTCTGCCAGGAAGATACCGGCATGTCGCCGGGTGAGTTCTTTGGCCACCTCGTTGAGGTTCATCCATACCCCGGCGCCGGTGGGGAACTCTACGCGCAGAGTGTCCCCATAGAAAAGGTGGTAGCGTTCCAGCGCCTCTATGAGCAGGTAATTGATGGGAAACCATATCGGGCCGCGCCAGTTCGAGTTCCCGCCGAAATCGCCGGAACTGGAGTCTCCCGGCACATAGCCCACTTTCAGCACGGAGTCGTTCAGCGTGAACTCAAAGGGATTCTTCTCATGAAACTTCGATAGAGAACGGATTCCGTAAGGAGAGAGGAACTCATTTTCATCGAGCAGGTATCGAAGCGCCCGCACAAGCCTTTCGCGCGATGGGATGGAGAGCAGCCGATAGCGGTGTCCCAGTTCCGCCTCCTGCTTTGCCATGCAGGCTGATACCCAGGCGAGGTCCTTCCGGTTTTCCAAAAACCAGTTCATCCGTTTCATGAAGCCCGGCAGTTTCTGAACCAGGCGATCCTCGATCACCTCAACGGCGATCAGGGGGATGATCCCGACCATGGACCGGCTTCGCAGGGGGAGGAACTCACCGTCGTGATGAAGATGATCGTAGTAAAAGCCGTCCACCTCATCCCAGAGCCCGGCGCCGTGGAGATTGTTTATGGAGTCCGAAATGGCGATGAAATGCTCGAAGAACTTGGATGCCATATCCTCGTAGGCGGGTTCCCATTGCGCCAGTTCAAGAGCCATCGAGAGCATGGTGGCGCAGTAGAAGGCCATCCACGCCGTTCCGTCGGCCTGTTCGAGGTGCCCTCCGGTAGGCAGGGGGCGGGAGCGGTCGAAAGTGCCGATATTGTCCAGGCCCAGGAAGCCCCCGCTAAAGAGGTGCTTGCCGTCCAGGTCCTTGCGGTTCACCCACCAGGTAAAATTGAGCAGGAGCTTGTTGAAAGCCCGCGCAAGAAAGATCCGGTCGCGCTCGCCATGGGGTTCGGAGATTTTATAAACCCGCCAGGCGGCCCAGGCATGAACGGGAGGATTCACGTCGCAAAAGTCCCATTCGTAGGCGGGCAACTGCCCGTTGGGGTGCATGTACCACTCGCGCAGCAGCAGGATGAGCTGCTCTTTTGCAAAGTGACGATCCAGTTCGGCAAGCGGGAGCATGTGAAAGGCAAGATCCCAGGTGGCGTACCAGGGGTATTCCCATTTGTCGGGCATGGAGAGAACGTCCCGGTTATAGAGATGTGTCCAATCCTGGTTCCTTGTGGAACTCCTGCCACCTGGAGGGAGTGGTTCCGAGGGGTCTCCTTCGAGCCACTCCCTTACCCCGTAATGATAGAACTGCTTGGACCAGAGCAGGCCGGCGCAGGCCTGACGCAGGATACGGCGTCCTTCTTCAGTCAGGTTCTTCGGCGCCATCGTGTCGTAAAATCTGTCGGCTTCCCGAATCTCTCTCTGAAAAATTCGCTCGAATTCCTCGCCGAAGGGTTCATTCGGGGATTCGTTCTCCTCGAAGAGCCGAAGATTTATGCTCTGCTCCGAACCTGCCGGAATTTCCAGGAGATAATAAGCGGCGGCTTTGGTCCCGGCCTTTGCCGGATTGACCGCCTCCTCTCTTCCTTCGACCACGTACTCGTGAAAGGCGTCCTTTACATGAGGAGCGCGATTGGCGCCTCCGTAGAGTCTTTCCAGGTTCGTTTCGTTTTCGGTAAAGAGGAACTGAGGAAGGTTTCCATCGGGTCCGGCTGCTGCGACCAGGTGGAACCGGCCCAGGGATGCATGCTCGGCCAGAAGCAGGCCTGCTTTTGCCTCAGTGATTCTCGGCTTCGGCCAGTAAGCCTCCCCGGTGCGCCCCCAGGACCAGGTGTTGCGAAACCAGAGGGTGGGCAGGAGGTGGAGTGTTGCAGTCTCCGGTCCGCGGTTCGCCACGGTGAGCCGGATCGGAATATCGTTGGGAGAGCCTTTGGAGTATTCCACAAAGAGGTCGAAGTAGCGGTTTTCGTCGAATATCCCGGTATCCATCAGTTCGAATTCCGGTTCGTTCCGGCTTCGTTTGCGGTTTTCGGACACGAGCCGCTCGTAAGGGAATTCCGCCTGCGGATATTTGTAGAGGGCTTTGCAGTAGGAGTAGACCGGGGTTGCGTCGAGGTAGAAGTAGTATTCCTTTACATCCTCGCCGTGGTTGCCTTCTTCGTTGGTCACGCCGAAGAGCCGTTCCTTGAGGAAGGGATCTCGTCCGTTCCAGAGTGCAACTGCAAAGCAGAGCCGTCCTTCGCGGTCCGTTATCCCGAGAAGTCCGTCTTCGCCCCACCGGTATGTACGGCGCCGTGCGTGGTCGTGCGGAAAGTGCCGCCAGGCATTCCCGTCAAGAGAATAGTCCTCCCGTACGGTCGCCCATTGCCGCTCGGGAAGATAGGGTCCCCACCTCTTCCAGTTTTTCTCGCGGCGGGCATCTTCGGCCAGCCTGATCGCGGTGAGGTTGTCAGCTTCCATCAGGCCTCACCTCCGCGTACAACCGGCAGGAAAAACCCGAACCCCGCGGGGTTGAACGGAATCAGGGGCGCCTGCTTTTCGCCTGGTTTCCTCATTGTTGTCTCTTCTGAAAGATGCTCGGTAAAAATTGAGAGTAAAACCGCCTCCACTTGATCCGACGCCAGGCTTTAAGGCTAAGCCCGGGTCTGTGGGGTGTCAATCCGGGATGATCCATCGTGTAACGAGTTATTTGGTCCTGCCGGAAAAACCTGTTACGATTGCAGCGGGGGTCATTCGAATACAAAGCGATAGGAGAAATCTCATGAGTAGAATGAAAGCTGCGGTTACACTTCTGGCCCTGAGCCTGATCCTTGCCCAGGCGGCTGCAGCCGCGAACTACAACATTACCAAAGTGAGCGAGAATACACTGGGGGATGATTTATACCCGGCGTTCAATAACCGCGGGCAGATCGCCTACTACCATACCGCCGTCCAGTTCCAGACCGGAGACCCTTCCGTTACCTACGAAGAGACCGGGAAATACCTGTTCTACCAGGGCGGTCAGTACACTACGCTGAATGTGCCTCCAAATGTCGCCTCACCTTACAATTACGCCCACGCTCCCGCTCTCCTTCTCAATAACCTTGGACAAATGAGCTTTCAGATACAGGATTATGATGGCGACGGGAAAATGAAGGTCTACTTTGTCGCCGGCCCCGGCGGCTCTCCCCAATTGCTCAACAGCAGCGCCCACCAAAAATACTATCTGCAGCTCAACCAGAATGGCAAGGCGGTTTTCCTGAGCGCCAACTCGAATGCCCAGGTCTTACTCTTCGACGGCGCGAACGTAACCCAAATAACCAATTACAATTACGACGCAGGACCGGGCCTGTGCGTTTGGGGGCTGTCAATGAACGACCTGGACCAGGTGGTCTGGGTGGAAGGTGATTCGGCTACAAGCAATATAATGCTCTACGATGGAGGCAGCGTTGGACAGATCCCGGGCGGCAGCGGATTCTCGTCGGGATCAGTCTGCTATTTGCAGATTAATGCAAGGGGCCGGGTTGTCTGGCTGGGAAGAAAGAACTCCGAGGTAGTCAACAACATTTACCTGTTCAGGGACGGCGTTACTTCCCCGGTAACCGGTTACGGGGCCGTCACCGAAATCGACATATCTCAGAATGACCACGGCGGCGGCGGGATGACCAGGTTTTCCCCCTATCTGAACAATATGGATGAGATTGTCTGGGTGACGCGCACGCCCAATAGTTCCGTCTCCAGGTACCTGGACATGGCTCTCTACGTGTACGGCAGAGGGCAAATCACCAGGCTGGACAACTGGACCGTCGATCCAACGATGGTGACCAACTCCAATGTGGTTGCGGAGCACGCGGTTTTTGCAACGATCAACGATGCCGGGCAGGTTGTGTGGTCGCGCTACACCGGGCTTCTTGTGCCTGATCGCGGCAGCCACTTTGAGGTTTTCCTGGCAAATCCGGTGAGAGACAATGCGATTTTTGAGCTGCTTCTTTTGTCTGATTAAGTGTACACATTCATAACCACAGGTTTCATTAGAACAGCCTGAATAGGATAGCCGAATGGGTATTTCTGAGATCAGATGTCCGTGGGTGGATCTGAGCAAGCCCGATTATGTGAAATATCACGACACGGAATGGGGCGTCCCCGTTCATGATGACCGTCTTTTGTTCGAATTTCTCATCCTGGAAGGGTTTCAAGCAGGATTGAGCTGGTATACGATCCTCAGGAGACGCGATGCTTTCCGTGAGGCCTTCGATGACTTCGATCCGGTCAAGGTTGCCCGCTATGACGAGCACAAGGTCCTCGATCTTCTCGGCAATCCGGGGATTATCCGCAACCGTGCGAAAGTACTGGCCGCGGTCAACAATGCCCGAAGGTTCCTTGAGGTTCGGCAGAAGTTCGGCAGCTTCGATGCCTATATCTGGGGCTTTGTCGATAACAGGCCTATTGTGAACGCTTTTCGCACACTGGAGGAATTTCCGGCGAAGACACCCCTGTCCGAGACCATAAGCAAGGATTTGGCGCAACGGGGCTTCACTTTCGTTGGTCCGACGATAATCTATGCCCACATGCAGGCGACCGGAATGGTGAACGATCATACGATCGATTGTTACCGTAGAGAGGAGATCCTTTCGCTTGCTCTGAGATAGCTTTCAAACTCAAGATATGGTTAACTGCCAGGCTGTTCGGATTGGGAACTTGTTGATCAAATCGTTTTCGTAAGATAAGCGCCCTTCGTTGTATTTACTTCGAATTTTCAAGAGCAGCAGGTAGCAGGTGATGTATCTCACGGCAGTGAATAAGACTCCTCTCCTGGTAGTCCAGGTTGATGTTGCGCAGGATGAGTCGCTGGGCGACTTCCACTACAGGACCTATGCCCCTGGTCTGGGAATGGCCCAGTGCGAGGGCGTCTACGCGGTCAATCTTGTCTATGTCAACCGGTATGGATCGGAGTTGATGAGAGAGGCCGATGTACTGGTTCTCAATAATATCTGCGATGCCGACGTTCTGCCGGTCATACGCGACCGAAAGTCCCGGGGAAAGTTAACAGTCTATGAGCTGTGCGACGATCTGGATGAAATACCGCCATCCAGCCCGGTTCGCGGTTTTTATGCCCAGCCGAAGAATATGCTCCTGGTCAAGAGACTGGCCAATTACTGTGACGCCCTTCAATTCAGTTCGCCCGAGCTGTTCCGGAAATACGGCTACCTCAATGACTATGCCGTAATCTTTGAGAACCAGATGCTGTCCATTCCACCCGAGAGACCCCGGAATCCGAAGGACCGGGTAATAGTGGGCTGGGGAGGCTCCGCGGGTCATTTGAAGGATATGGCCAATATTTCCGAACGCCTTGCAGGCTGGATACTATCCAAGCGCGATGTTCAGCTTTTCCTGATGGGCTCGGTGAATATATGGGACCTTTTCAAAAAGCTCCCCGAAAACAAAAAGAAGTATTTTGCTCCCGGGTCCCTTGAACAATATTATGATTTTCTGTCCCGCCTGGACATCGGCATCGCACCTCTTGAAGATACGCCTTTCAACCGGGCCCGGTCGGATATCAAGTTCCTGGAATACGCAGCGCATGGTGTGGCGCCCGTGGTGCAGGCTGCCGGGCCGTATCTTTATTCCGTGAGGAACGGGAGGACGGGTATCCTGTTTACTGCGACAGACGGGCTCATTTCCACGCTCGACTATCTTGTCGCCAACCCCTCCGAGAGGCGTGCAATCTCTGCAAAGGCGCGGGAATATGCGCTCAGGGAGCGGAACCAACTGACACGGGGCCGCGACAGGATAGACTACTACCGGAACCTGATGTCGGCTAAAAAAGACGCCGTAAATCTAAACGGCAGCAGGGCTATCCATGTTTTCGACAAAATGAGCAATTGTCAGGGCGCACAAAGAACCGGCCGTCACCTGCACCTGGGCTCAACACGCTACGAGCTGCTTTTGCAGCAGGGGTTGCTGGCGTCCGATCCGGGTGAAGCCAGGGATATTTTCAGAGAAGCCGCAGCGATGGAACCGTCGCTCTATGTGCCTCACCTGTATGAATCACCCGTTGCCGCCGATCCCGTGAAGGCTCTGAAAAAAGCTGCTGAACTCAATCCCGAATCCATAGTATCCCGGCTTCACTTGGGAAAGGCCTATTCATCGAGAAAAATGCTCGCAGAGGCGGTTGAGAGCTTCAATACGGCTGCGAGCATCTTTCCCGGATACGAACTGCCCTACATAGAATGCGCCGGCGTCCTGAAAGAGCATGGACTGAAAGCGGAAGCGGTGGAACTGATGAAAAAGGCGATTGAGACTATTCCGCGGGTAATCAGGGAGAGACAGGTTGGCTAATAATGCTCCCGAGAGTTGATTGAGTTCGAACTGCTCTCGAACTGCGTTATCACCATGCGAGCTGATTTGGCAGATTTCGTGCTTGCTTTTACACTGCAACTGTGCATTTTGTACCTTACGAGACATACTCTGCTTCGAGTCCGAAACCAGCATTGGAGAAAAAATGTTTAAAAAATCCAACAGCTTGTTCGTGCTTTTGCTTGCCGTGACCTTTGCTTTGGCGCTCTGCTTTCCACTATCGAGTAGCGGAGGATCATCAGGTGGTGGTGGGGCAGGCGCGCCTGTCGCCACACAGACTTCCGGACGTCAATCAGGAAGTGTTGTCGAACACCAGCCGAATGATGGTATTCCGGTCAAAACAACTGTGTCATCGCTGGGAGGAACAGTGCGGCCTGAGGCAGTAGCGGCCGGAGATGCAGTAGTGTCTAAGCTTCCTGATGCTTCTTCTGTCTCGCAGCGATTGGCGTTACTTAGTCGGGAGCAGCGAGAAAATTCGCTTATTCAGCTTGAGGCAGGGAGGAATCTCCCACAAGATTTCGCGCAGGAACTGAAGAAAGCAGAATCACTCTGGGAGAAAGGTAAGTTTGATTCTGCTATTGACATGATCAGTCTTATCGAAGAATCGGGTATTCACCTGGCCTTCGGAATACAGTGGAAGAAGCCTAAAGCCGCGGTTTCTGCCAATTGGGTAAATGTCGATCAACGAATCGGTACAAGAACAAGTATCGATGAGGCCTGCCTGGATTTTGACGCACAGAACGGCAATCTTTTTGCGGTGCTTCGATACAATGCTGGTTCAACAGGATACTGGACAGTAAATATTTCCACGAACAAGGGTAGAACCTGGCAGGAGACCTATCAGTGGTATGCGGTCACGAATTATGAGATAAGAGATGTGAGTGCTGCAGTGGCGGGGGATTTTCTGTGGGTTGGATACGTGGGTGCTGAAAGCGCCTACAAAGAAGGCAGACTCAGGCGGTTTAGTGTAAGCGATGGGTCCTCGGATATCAGTTATTTTTATAAGACAATAATCGCTAAGGACGTTCCAATAAAGGAAGTATCAGTTCGCAGCAATGCAGACAACTATGATACCCGGGTCTATTATTCTGCGATTCTGGATCGATCTTCAGGACAAACCGCAACTTCAGAAAATGCGGTGATTCTGCCTGTTGCCGGCGGAGCGAAGCGGAAAACTGGGCAGCAACAACTCATTGTCTCAGGTGATCCTGCTTTTATGCTTCAGCAGTTAGCCAACAATTCGAAACTGCGGTTTCCTGATAGAATACTTCAGAATTTTAGAGGCGGCGGAAACAAGTCGAGAGTAATTGTTAATCTTCGCAATCCCGGCGTGTCATCCTCACGGGCAGTCAGGTCGAATTTTCAAAATGATGCCGTCAGAAACGAAGTCAAACAGCAGGTAGCTGCTGCGCAAAACGACGTAATAAACGTTCTTGACCAAAAGGAGGTGCGTGTCACCAACCGGTTTACCTATATATTTGGTTTTTCTGCCGAGGTGACCTTAGGGGGGCTCGCATCGTTGGCGAATAATCCGAACGTTGTATCCATCGAAGAAGATAGAATTGTCGAGGCCCATCTTGCCCAGGGAATTCCTTTGATGAATGCGGTTGCAGCACGAAGCAACCACAATGCGACGGGCATGTCCATCGCGATTTGCGATACTGGAATAGACTACAACCACCCGATGTTGGGCAATGGCGGTTTTCCAAACAGCAAGGTTATCGGTGGCTATGACACCGGCCAGAATGATACCGACCCGATGGACGGCAATGGGCACGGCACGGCCTGCGCGGGGATAGCCGCCGGCGATCTTGGTTCAAGCGGCGACTATATTGGTGGTGTTGCTTATGGCGCCAAGCTGTATGCGCTAAAAATGACATTCACCTCAACCAACGGCAGCGCCTACACGTCCGATATGGTTGAGGCCTGGGAATGGTGTATAACACACCAAAATGACGACCCAAATAATCCTATCATGATTATCAGCACCAGTTTCGGTGGAGATCATTATACGAGCCAATCAGCCTGTGATTCTTATTTATCTGCCATGACGACCGCGGCGGCGAACGCCAAGGCCGCCGGCATCACCATATTCGTTTCAACCGGAAACGATGGTTTCTGTGACGGTACTGGCTGGCCCGGCTGTCTTACTGATGTTGTCAGTGTGGGCGCCGTGTATGACGCAAACATCGGGCGTTTTCCTGAAGTTGGATATGTTGGGTGTATCTCCACTCTTTCATGCGCCGGCTATACTTCAGGATGCTACTGCTCCACCGGTAAGTGTTACGTGGATGAAACCACCGCGGCCGACCAGGTAACCACCTATTCAAACAGTGCTTCCTTCATGTCTCTTTTTGCCCCCAGCAATAATGCTTACACCACGGCTCTGGGCAGCACATACCGCTATGATTTCGGAGGAACGTCCGCCGCATGCCCGTATGCCGCGGGAGCTGGAGCCGTACTTCAGAGCACGGCGAAGGCGAATACCGGCGCCTATCTGACACCGGATCAGGTGAAGTCGATTCTTGTCAATACGGGTGATTCCGTAACAGATGCAAAGGTAGCTGTCACAAAACCCAGGGTTAATCTGGGGAATGCGGTTGCCAATATTGCACCAGAGGATAACCTGGTCTTTTTGTATGCATCTGACATAAATACTGCATCACCAAAATGGGTCGAGATTGCAACAGGAGTATCCGATGCCTCAGGAGGGTTGGATGTTACCTGGAATAAGAACTATACAGCTTATTACGTCTTTCTGTCCTATATCAGTTCCAATAGTGGCAACCCAGTTATGGTATCCAGATTGCATACCGGAGATTATTTTGACGCAGCAATACAAATCCTCTCTGGTTATACAGGAGGCGGATTCTATACCTCTATTACAGCATACCAGGATACGCTTATTTGTGCATATGAGCATCAGTTCACAAGCGGTATGGGTGTACGTTACAGTATCTCATATAACGGCGGCGATACATGGAATTTTGGTAGTTTCGAGCCGGATTCCGGTCACTCGTATTGGAGACCTGATGTAGGGTGTCCAAATCGGTCTCAAAGTTTTGACCGGTTTTTATTCCAGTCTATGAA
>CAZIJV010000006.1:0-147951 GCA_964539645.1 uncultured Syntrophobacter sp. | reverse complement strand
GTGAGCAGTGAGCAGTGAGCAGTGAGCAGTGAGCAGTGAGCAGTGAGCGATTGTGACGAACAGGTCGGCTTTGTCAAATAGAATATTGTGTTAAGCATAAGTATTTAATATAAAAATTCCTCACCTGCCCGAAGATGGGAGCTTTCCCGCCAGGGGCGCCCAAATTGTAGGGCTGTACCCAAACCATTTTCCACTATTCCTGTAAGCGCCTCAAATTATACTGCAAATCCTGCAAGGCGTCATTCCCGCAGCTTCAGGCGGGAACCCAGTGTCTTTTCGTATGGATTATCGAGTGGTATCTGGATGTCGGCCAGGAGGATGCAGACCCGGGCGAAAGGGCACAGTCCCTCTTCGCCTTTTGCTTTGGATGGCTCGTTGTGTTAATAGATCCTATCGGTCCAGCCGGACCTAATACTGATATGTGGGGAGTCCATACATTGCTGGTCAGAGATATTGGAGAATTCGGGCTGATAGATCGCATTGCTCGCATGTTTCCGACCGGGTCGCACAATGTGGTGATCGGAATCGGAGATGATGTTGCGGTCCTGCGCACTTCCGGCCCGGAATACCTCCTGGCCACCTGCGATATCCAGGTCGAGGGCGTTCATTTCATCAGGGAGGCTATAACCGCTTTCCAACTCGGGCGCAAAGTGGTGGCAATCAATGTGAGCGACATAGCATCAATGGGGGGATCCCCGCGTTGGGCGCTCGTCTCCCTTGCCATTCCGGACGATACTCCGGTCGCATTCATCGAGGAACTCTACGCGGGTATGCGCGAGCAGGCGGTACTTGCGGGCGCATACATCGTCGGCGGCAACGTAAGCCGGATGGAATCCCGCATTGCAATCGATCTGACCCTGCTTGGCGAAATTGCGCCGGAGCGCCTGGTGCTCAGAAGCACAGCGCGCGCGGGAGATGCGATCCTTGTAACGGGGGCGCCCGGCGAGTCCAGGGCCGGGCTTGAGCTAATCCGCCGACGCGAATTGCAGGTGGACGGCGACGTTCGGCGCAGACTCATCGAGAAACACCTCATGCCGCAGCCGCGCCTGGCTGAAGGGCAACTTCTCGGCCGCTCTGGGCTCGTACATGCAATGATAGACATCAGCGACGGACTGCTCGCGGATCTGGGTCATATTTGCCGGGCAAGCGGACTGGGGGCTGAACTGCGAGCCGACATGCCGCCGCTGAGCGAATCTCTTTTGGAAGCGGCAGGGGCGGCAGGCGCCGATCCGCTTGACTGGATGCTCTCAGGGGGCGAAGATTACGAACTGCTCTTCACCGCCTCTCCGGATGCCGTCTCCCGGCTGCGGGATTTGCTGCTGACCGGGACTGGTACGCAGTGCGCCTACATAGGAAATATTACCGATGCGGCAGGACCTATAAGTCTGCGGCGATCCGGGGAGAGCAGTGTCATTATACCTGCCGGCAGGGGCTGGGACCATTTTGCCGGAGACAAATGAGCGAGGAAAAACTATGAACATCCCCAGGGCGCTTACCATTGCCGGTTCCGATTCCGGCGGCGGCGCAGGCATCCAGGCCGACCTCAAGACATTTTCCGCCCTCGGGGTATTCGGCATGAGCGCGATCGCCGCCCTCACCTCTCAGAATACCGTTGGCGTCAATGCCATACTGGAGATCGACCCCGATTTCGTCTCTTCTCAGATCCGGTCAGTGGTTCTCGATATAGGGGTGGATGCCGTAAAAACCGGCATGCTCTCCAATGCGGCTGTCATCTCCCGGGTAGCCGCCGACATCAGGGAACTGGGACTGGGAAAAGTGGTGGTTGACCCCGTAATGGTAGCCAAAAGCGGTGACCGCCTGCTTAAGGAGGAGGCGATCGAAGCGGTCATTGAAGAACTCTTCCCCCTGGCCATGGTGATTACCCCGAATCTCCACGAGGCGGAAGCCCTAACCGGACTGCGCGTCGAAGACTCGGAAGGAATGAAACGGGCAGCCGAAAAGCTCAAGGACTTCGGCTCGGAATATGTGGTGGTAAAAGGGGGACATCTCACCGGAAAGCCGATGGACCTGCTTTATGACGGAGAAAACTTCCGCGAATTCAGCAATGTTCGCCATCAGACTCCGCATACCCATGGGACGGGCTGCACCTTTGCCTCCGCCATAGCTGCCTGCCTGGCCAAAGGATATGATGTGGAAAAAGCGGTGGAAAGAGCGAAGGCCTATATAACCGGAGCAATTGCCCACGGCTTACCCCTAGGCAAGGGTCATGGCCCGGTTCACCATTTCCATGAAGTGTATAAATTCTAGAGCGTCCAGGATCATGAATCCCTTCTTTGCCAGGCCCGGCCTGCAAGGACCCCGCTGATGAACCTCAAATGGACCTGTTCATCCTGGTAATTTTCCATCACCAGTTCTTTGATGTTGGGAGTCAAATCCAGCCCGGATGAACTGCCATAATTGCTGGTTGCCAGTTCCTCATGAAACCGGATCATTTGCAGGGCGCCTTCTTCGGCTAATTCAACGTCGACTGCAGCGGGGGTCTGCCCGGAACAGCCGGGTCTGTCCGCGCCAGGTGACGGGGGCAGAACATCCAGCGCCCTGATAACGGCTGAGAGTTGCTCCACATGCCTCTCGTGATCCTGCCGAAACCTTATGAGAAGATCTTTCACGCTGGTTGAGCCGATACAGGGAATGGCCCGGCTGTAGGCCTGTATGGCGTCCATATCGAGTTCCACGAGTATGGCCAGTTCTTTCGCTATCTCAATGTTCGTCATGGCCATTTTCCACTTCTCCCAAACACTGCGGATTCTCCTGGACGAAAGCCCGGGAGCGCACCGGCAACGATATCGCCGCCAAAGTGACAAACCTCTGGACATTTCTGGAAGGTAGACTGATATAAACGAAAAAGGGGCTGGAATGAATGGGGCGAAGTGCCTATTTTGGTACGAATCCGAGAGTATTTGCCGCGCTGCCACCGGGGCGCGGCCTACACTGGGGGGACGGCGATACTTCAAGGAAGGAATCGTTACGAGTGAGGAATCAGTTGTAAAACTGAGTACTTTGCGATACCATCTGACGGTATCCCGACTGCCGCAAGCGCCCCTGCCCCCTTTTCCGGCAATCAGCTTTGATTTTCGAAACCCGGCAAGTTATCATGTATATTTAGGAACCAACTACCTGAGGAGACAGGATGTCAGATTTCCTTCGTATACTGCTGATCGATGACGACACAGAGGACCACCTTATCGTCTCGGACATGCTCTCGGAGATTCGCAATCCTAAATATAAACTCGACTGGGTCCAGACATACGAAGAGGGATTTGAAACCATTTGCCGCGGAGAACATGACCTCTATCTGCTTGACTACTTTCTTGGCGCAAAGAACGGACTGGAACTCCTGCGAGAAGTGGTGAAGAGGGGTTGTCGCGCGCCCATTATTTTTCTCACCGCCTACGGCAATTATGAGACCGACCTGGCCGCAATGAGAGCGGGCGCCGCTGACTACCTGGTCAAAGGTGAATTGACCGTCCCTCTGTTCGAACGCACCATCCGCTACAGCATCGAGCGTAAACAGTCCGAGGAGGAACTCAAGCAACACCGGCAAAACCTGGAGAACCTGGTAAAAGAGCGCACCCTGCAGCATGCGGAGGCCCGGGCCGATGCGGAGAGACGGGCAACGGAAGCCGAGCGCAGGCAAGCGATCCTTGAAGCACTTCTCGAACATATCCCCGAGGGAATTGCAATCGTCGATTCACCTGATCTGCAGATTCAGGCCCTAAGCAGGTATGCTCTCAAATATATCGCGTTTCCGCCCGAAAAATACAGATCCACGCGGCTTACCGACCAAAACATCCCTCTGTCCGAACTGGGTTCCGAGGAAGTCCAACTACTGCCGCAGATCAGGGATGCGGCAATTCTCGGAAAAGTGGCGTCCAATCAGGAACATGTCCTGAAGATGACCAACGGAGATGGTATTGCCGTTCTCGTCAGCGCCGGACCGATTCGTGACAACATGGGTAACATAACCGGAGCGATCGCGGCTTGGAGGGACATTAGCGAACTGAAGCTTGTCCAGGAGGAATTGAGAAAGGCGCGAGATGAACTCGAAATACGTGTGCACAAGCGGACCCTCGAACTCGCGGAGACACTCCTGGAGTTGCGTGAGTCCCAGGAAGAGTTGAAATTGATCGCCGCCCAACTCCTCAGCGCCCAGGAAGACGAACGCAAGCGCATAGCAAGGGAGATGCACGACAGCATCGGCTCGTCCCTGAGCGCCGTGAAATTCAGCCTGGAGACCGTTGCAAAACAGTTGCAGCAGGAAAAGACAGTAAATCCTGACACATTCCTCAGACTATCCAGGGCTATGGATCAGGCGATTGAGGAATCCCGGCGAATCATGACCGACCTCAGGCCCTCCATACTCGACGACCTGGGGATCATCGCAACCATCGGCTGGTTTTGCAGGCGATATCAATCCACCTATACGTCGGTAAACGTTGAAAAAGATATTCGGATCGAAGAAGACCAGATTCCGGAGAATCTTAAAATCATCCTCTTCCGCATCATCCAGGAAGCGATGAACAATGCCGCAAAATACAGCCAGGCGGATAAGGTCTCTATCTCTTTGTCGGTTGCAAGGATAAGGTGCATCCAACTAAGCATCGAAGACAACGGGATAGGTTTTGATCCTGCCGCGGTAACTTCCAGAGGGGAGTATGCAAAATTCGGCCTGACCTCGATGCGCGAACGGGCTGAGTTATCGGGCGGCAGCTTTGAAATCGAATCCGCTCCGGGCAAGGGGACGAAAATCCAGGCATGCTGGGACAGCTCGTTTCTAACAGCAAGGAATTAATCACCTGCATCTCTACATCCGCGTTGCCGCAATTACCCGCTCCACGTTCAGAAGAACATGCGCCTTGACCCGCCGGATGTGTTCCGAGAGCGTATGCCGGGCCCCTTCGAGATTACGGTCTTCGACATGCCCGAAAATAGTCTGGTGATCGGTGTCCACCATGTTCATCGAGGAGGGGAACAGGAATTTGGCGCCATATTTCAGGTATAACAGATCGAAGAGGTTCTTGAGTGTTTGCTGCTGGACCACGCGGCCGGCCAGGGAAGCAAGGGTAAGGTGATACTCCATGTCCCTGAGCAGCCTGTCGTAGAGATAGCCATCCACGAAAGCCTTCAGGTGAGCCTCGAGTGCGGCTGCCAACCTTTGAAGGCCTTTTTTGTTTATGTTGCTGATCGTTGCCGAAAGAAGGTCCAGTTCGATCAGGCTCCTCAAATCGTAGACTTCTTCCACTTCCTGTGAATTAATCGGGGCAATGTAATATCCCCGGTTCGGTTCATGACAGACGAGTTGCTGAAATTCCAGCCACTTGAGCGCTTGTATCACTGGTGTCTGGCTCATGCCCATCCGCTCCGAGAGTTCACGGTAGGATATCTTTTGGCCGGGAACGATTTCATTGTGAAAAAGCAACCGCCGAATGCCCTCGTAAGCTATCTGGGTGTGGCCGGAGAGTGCTTCCGACTGCACCGGTGCTGATTGCCGTTTTGCCATGGATACTCCAGGTCCTGCAGAATAAAATTTTTAATCAGATATTTTATTTAATGCCTCTAATTAGTTTAATTCGCCAGGTTCGTCAAGGCGTGAGATCACAGCATCGGAGAGGTTTAAAGAGGCCTACATTTTTTCTTGACAGCCGGGGCGTCCCTCCGTAGGATCAAAAATACAATACAAAATTTGATCAAATCTATAAACACATCATGGAGGCCACGGGTGCAGCGGGAAGGAAAGCTCATACAGGGCAATCAGGCAATCGCCGAGGGCGCCATCTATGCGGGAGCACGTTTCTATGCGGGCTACCCGATTACTCCCTCCTCCGAAATCGCCGAGGAATGCTCCAGAAAGCTTCTCAAAGCAGGGGGAGTATTCATCCAGATGGAGGATGAAATTGCCAGCATGGCTGCCATCATCGGCGCCTCGCTCTCTGGCGCCAAATCTTTTACCGCGACCAGCGGTCCCGGATTTTCGCTCATGCAGGAAAATCTGGGGATGGCCGTGATGGGCGAAGTGCCGTGCGTGATCGTAAACGTACAGCGCTCCGGACCCAGTACCGGCCTGGCCACCAAACCGGCGCAGTCCGACATCATGCAGGTACGGTGGGGACGGCATGGAGACCAGTGCGTCATAGCCCTTTGCCCTTCATCCGTAAGAGAGTGCTTCGAGCTTACGGTAAAGGCCTTCAACATGGCCGAAAAGTTCCGTGTCCCGGTCATACTCGCAGCCGATGAAATAGTGGCTCACATGAGGGAGAATTTCATTTTGCCGGAACCGGGCGAGATGGAAGTGGTAGACAGAAAGGCGCCGACAGTTCCCCCGGATCGGTATAAGCCATTTCTACCCGGTGAAGATGGAGTGGCGCCCCTTCCCGCGTATGGCAGTGAATACGTCTTCCACGTAACCAGCTCTATGCACGGACCTGACGGTTTCAGTAATAACAGCCCCGCAAACGCCAGTTGGCGCGTAGCCCAGTTGCACCAAAAGATCGATAACAATCTCGACCAGATAATTCTCACCAAAGCCTTTGATACACAGGACATGGAAGTATTGCTGGTAACCTGCGGCGCCACCACTCGCGCCGCCCGTGCAGCGGCCCTCAAAGCACGCACGCTGGGAATCCGCACCGGAGTGCTGCAGCTCATGACCATCTGGCCGTTCCCCGACAAAGAGGTAGCCGAGCTTGGAGCGCGGGCAAAGACCGTCGTTGTGCCCGAGATGAACTACAGCGGCCAGTTGGCGGGCGAGGTTCAGAGAGTGCTGGGTCCAGGCGGGCAGATCAGGCGGGTGAACAGCTACAACGGCAGCATCATTACTCCCGCGGACATACTGAAAGCCATTGTAAACTGAAATGAGTCTAAGCTTCCGGAATAACCGGAAAGGGAGGTGGTAGAGTGTCACACGCTACTGGCGCCGGATATCTGAAAGGCGGAGTGCTGCCACACATGTGGTGTTCCGGCTGTGGCAACGGTGTCGTGCTTGGAGCGCTGCTGAGGGCCTTCGAGGAACTGGGTTACAGGAAAAACGAAACCGTGGTGGTGACAGGCATAGGCTGTTGGGGCAAAGCAGACGACTACCTGCTTACCAACGCCCTTCACGGCGCCCATGGCCGCGCCCTGGCCTACGCGACCGGGGTCAAGGCAATAAACCCGAAATTGAACGTGGTGGTCTTGATGGGCGACGGGGATGGGGTAACCATCGGAGGGAACCACTTCATCCATTCGGCAAGGCGCAACATCGACCTGACAGCCATCGTCGTAAACAATCTCAATTACGGCATGACGGGGGGGCAGGTTTCCGGCACAACGCCAGCGGATAGCCGCACCTGCACTACCGCCTATGGCAACCCGGAAAGAGCCTTCGATATATGTGCGCTGGCGGAAGTCGCCGGGGCCAATTACGTCGCGCGCGGCACCGTCTATCACGGACGGAAACTGCAGAAGTCCATAATGGAGGCTCTCTGCAAGAAAGGCTTCTCGCTGGTGGAGGCGGTAAGCCCCTGCCCCACGCATTTCGGACGAGGCAATAATATGAAGAATCCGGTCGATATGCTGCATTGGCTTAAGGATAAAGGCATCTCACGGAAGAAGTTCGATTTGCTGGATAATGCGCAGGAACAAGGCTACTTCGCAGTCGGAAAACTGGTGGACAAGGATGCTCCCGATTTCAACACCCGATACGAGGAGATCCGCGCCAGGGCCCTGTGCGGAGGGGAGGGTGATCGATAAAATGGCGGAAACCAGGGACAGATACGAAGTGGTGATGGCGGGCTCGGGCGGCCAGGGGCTCATCGTCTCCGGCATGATACTGGGCGAGGCCGCCATGCTGGAGGGAAAAAACGTCGTGCAGACCCAGTCCTACGGGATAGCAAGCCGTGGGGGCTTCTCTCAGGCCGAGGTCATCATCGATAAAGGGGAGATAATCTTCCAGCAGGTGGAAGCGCCCGATATCGCTCTGGCGCTCACCGAAGAGGCCATGGAAAGGTACATGCCCCTGGCCGCTTCAGGTACTCCTGTATTCTACGATACCTCCCTTCTGGCGACCAGAGCGGGCGATAACCTCTACGGCTTCCCCTTTACCGAAATGGGTGCGAAGCTCGGCCATGCGGGAACCGCGAATATGATTGCCCTGGGCGCGATGAGCGCCCTGACCGGAGTGGTCAGCCTGGAGAGCCTCGCAGGCGTCGTGAGCCGCAGGTTTTCCGGAAAGACAGCCGAAATGAACCTGAAGGCCCTGCAGGCGGGTGTATCCCTGACCAGGTCGGAACAGGCCGGAACAATACTCTCTTATCGGGACAAATCCTCTGCGCCCGCCTCGACGGCGGCAAACGCCTCCAAGGGTTCCGCTCCATCCGCCGAACCGTCCGGCGTCGAAACCGCCGGCTCTCAGGGCAAGGGGAATTTTCACGTCACCGTGGACTCTGCAGTCTGCAAGCAATGCGGATATTGCAGAGAAGTCTGCAACAGGGATGTCTTCGACATATCCGATTCGTACAATCCTTCCGGCTACCGGCCTATGACTGCGGCGCGCGCCGAAAACTGCGCGGGCTGTTTGAGCTGCATAATGGTTTGCCCGGATTTTGCCGTCAGTGTTGAGCCGACCTCTCCCGATTCTTCCTACGAATCGCCACAACCCGAAGACTAGCGGATGGAGGATGCCTCGTGAATATTGTCGTCATCATCAAACAGACACCGGACACGGAGACGCTGATCCGAATCGCTCCGAGCGGCAGGCAGATAGAGACTTCGGGAGTGAAATGGATCATCAATCCCTACGATGAATTCGCCATTGAGGCCGCCCTTCGGTTGAAACAAAAACACGGGGGAGTGATCACCGCCGTCGGCTGCGGGCCGCGGCGCACCGAGGAAGCGCTCAGAACGGCGCTTGCCCTGGGTTTGGACGATGCGCTGCTCATAGAAGATCCGGCGCTCAAGGGCGCCGATTATCTCCAGTTGAACAGGGTGCTGGCCGCAGCGGTCAAAGGCAAAAACCCGGATCTTATTCTCATCGGCTCCCGCTCGGTCGACTATGACCAGGGGCAACGCGGAGTGATGCTGGCTCAAACCCTCGGATGGCCTCATCTGCCCCTTGCCGTCGCTCTGGAGTCGGACGGCGCCGCGGTCACGATAGAGAGGCCCATCGAAGGCGGCAAGGTAACCCTCAAGGCTGCTCTCCCCGCCCTTGTCACCTTCGGAGGCTCCCACGCCGTCTGGAATCCTCGGTATGCTTCTCCTCTCGGAATTGTGAAGGCCCGGAAGAAACAGATCGAGATAAAGTCGCTCGCCGACCTGGGCCTGGACTCGGAGAGTTTCGGACCGGCAAAGGCAAAGATCCGGATCTCGGCCATGGAACCGCCCCCGCAGCGAAAGCCGGGAAAAATAATCAATGGAGGGTTGGACACGGCGGGAAAAGCGAAGGAACTTGCACGGCTTTTGCGCGAAGAAGCGGGGGTGCTCTGATGGCAAAAGATGTATGCATAATCGCGGAGTTCAGAAAAGGTGATTTCCGCCGGGTGACCCATGAAATCGCCGGCGAGGGAAGAAGGATAGCCGACGCTCTGGGAACTGGGCTGGTCGCCGTCTCCCTTGGGCTCGGCAACTCGGATAAGGCAGCGGACCTGGGCCGTTTCGGCGTGGACAGGGTCTACGTGGCGGACAACCCTGCCTTAGAGTATTATCTGGCCGAGACCTTTATACCGGTGATCGCGGAAATCATAACAAAGATCGATCCGGCGATGATCCTGCTCCCGGCTTCCATTGACGGAAAAGACCTTGCAGCAGGGCTCGGCTCTTGCCTTCAGGCGGCTCTGCTCCAGGACGCCACGGAAATAGACGTGGACAGCAACGGGAAGATCAGGGCAAAATGGGCGCCTTACGCCGGGAAGTGTTTTGCATGGGCCGAATGGGCGGAGGGAGAGCCACCTTTGGTCTCAATACGGCCAAACGTCATGCAATGCCGGGTCCTGAACGAAAGCAGCAAGGCCGACGTGGAGAAGATCGAAGCCGTCGTCGCCGCTCCGCGCACTGCCATAATCAAGTATGACCTGGAAGCTTCCGGAAAGGTCGAATTGACCGAAGCTGAAATTATCGTTTCGGGCGGACGCGGGATGAAGAATGCCTCCAATTATTCGGTTATCGAAGAGCTTGCAGGGGTTCTCGGAGCGGCGGTGGGCGCCTCGCGCGCCGCAGTGGATTCGGGCTGGCGGCCTCATTCCGACCAGGTGGGACAGACCGGAAAGGTGGTAAATCCCAACCTCTATATAGCCGTGGGGATATCCGGGGCTATCCAGCATCTCGCGGGCATGGGCTACTCAAAGTATATCGTTGCGGTAAACACTGACGCGGAAGCGGCGATCTTCAGCAAAGCCGACTACGGGGTCGTCGAGGACCTTTTCAGTTTCATTCCCGCATTCACCGAGGAAGTGCGGAAGCTCAATTCAAAATAGCAGCGCCTATCCATTTAGAATGAATAAAGAGGAGTCGGGCAGATGAGTGATCAATATGATGTGGAGTTGACAGAGGACCATATTATCCTGCGGGATATGGTTCGCAAATTCGCGGATAATGAAATCGCCCCCCATGTCGATAAGGATGAAAATGAGCATCGCTTCCAGCGAGACCTCGTGGAGAAAATGGCGGAGATGAACCTTTTCGGCTGTCCTGTTCCCGAGGAATACGGCGGCAACAACATGGGCTACCTTGCCCATGCGATAGTCACCGAAGAAATCGGCAGGGTCTCCGGCTCCCTCAGGGTTGCTTTCAATATGCAGACCATGGGAACGGCCATGTCGATCCTGAAATGGGGAAGCGAGGGGCTGAAAACGAAGTATATCCCGGACCTCATGTCCGCCCAGCAGATAGGCTGCTTTGGAATCACCGAACCGGATACCGGCTCCGATACCGCCTCCATGTCCACCACAGCGGTGCGGGACGGAGACCACTATGTCCTGAACGGACGCAAGATGTGGATTACCTGGGCGCCCGTCGCCGACATGTCGGTCATTTTCGCCATGACGGATAAAGCAGCAAAACACAAGGGAATGAGCGTCTTTGTAATAGACATGCACCAGCCCGGCGTCTCCACTGTCGCCATTAAGGACAAAATGGGTCTGTGGGCCTGCCCGACCGGTGAAATCATCATGGAAGATGTAAGAGTCCCGGTAGGGAACCGCCTCGGCGAGGAAGGAAAGGGGTTCGGGTATCTCATGCAGGAACTCGTAAGCACCAGGCTATCCGCCGCCGCGGGCGCCGTGGGAACCTGTCAGGCGGCTCTCGATGTGGCTGTCCAGTACGCCAATGAAAGAAAGCAGTTCGGGAAACCCATCGCGGAATTCCAGATGGTGCAGGAGACTATCGCCAGAATGGTGGCCGAGACGGAAGCCGCCAGGGCGCTCACCTGGAGATGCGCAATCCAGAAGGATCGCGGCCTTATAAATAATATGAGAGAAACCGTACTGGCGAAGTTTTACGCTTCGCGCGCCGCCGATGAGGTTCCCAACCTCGGCCTGGACGTCCTGAGCGCCTACGGATACTCCAACGAATACCCCATCTCCCGCATTATGAGAGACGGGAAAGTATACAAAATACTGGAAGGGGCTACCAACATCATGAAGATGATGCTGGCGATGGATGCCCTGGGAATCAAGAAGGCAAACAGGTAACCGGATAAATATTGATGCGGAGCTGAAAATGTCCATCAAGAAAATTCTCGTTGTCGGCGCCGGAAACATGGGGGCAGGAATTGCCCAGTTGTGTGCTCAGCAGGGACTCGAGGCGGTAATCGCCGATATCAGCCTGGATCTGTCGGAAAAGGCAAAATCGCGCATAGACAAAGGCCTCCAGGGGCGGGTGGAAAAAGGCAAACTTTCCGCGGACGACAAAAAGGCCATCCTCGGCCGTCTATCGACGGCGGGAGATCTGAGCCCCGCGGCACAATGCGATTTCGTCATTGAAAGCGTTCTCGAAAACCTTGACATCAAGCGGAAGGTCTTTTCGGAACTGGACAGAATCGCCCCTCCCGGCGTTATTTTCGCCACCAATACCACTTCTCTTTCGATCAGCGCCATGGCTGAGGCTACCGCTCGTTCGGACAGGTTCGTTCAGATGCACTTTTTCAATCCGCCCACGATCATGAAGCTGGTGGAGATCATGCCGGGGAAAAATACCGCCCCACAGACCCTCCAGGCTGCCGCCGAGTTGGCCAGGCAACTGGGCAAAGACCCCGTGGTCTGTAAGAGTGAGGCGCCGGCAGGCATTGTGAGCAGGATTCTTGGACAACTGCTGAACGAAGCCACCTGGCTGGTAGCTTCAGGAGTGGCCGAGCCGGCCGATATCGACAAGGCGATGAAACTGGGCGCCAACCATCCCATGGGGCCGCTGGAACTCATCGATCTCATCGGTCTCGACATCCACCGGGCAAAGATGCAGACCCTGGAATCGACCCTTGGGGACCCGCGCTATAAACATCCGCAGATCATCGACAGAATGATCGAGGAAGGCCGCCTTGGCAAAAAAGTCGGTAAGGGCTTCTACACATACGAAGAGGGCAAATGATGTTCGAAAACATCAGTATCGAGCGTGAGGGCGTAATAGCCGTTCTAACAATCAATCGCCCGGAAAAGCGAAACGCAGTGAATAACGCAACGGTCGAAGAGATCGACAGCGCTTTATCCGAGATTGAGAAAGACAAGGCGCTCCGTGTTCTCATCCTCACCGGGGCGGGAGACAAGGCTTTCGTTGCGGGCGCTGATATCTCTGAGCTTGCCAGGCGGGATATGCTGCTGGGACGGAGCGACACCCGGAGGCGTCAGGAAGTCTATACGCGAATCGAAATGCTTGAGATACCTTCGATTGCGGCGATCAACGGCTTTGCGCTCGGAACGGGGCTTGAGCTGGCCATGGCCTGCACGATGCGGGTAGCCGCCTCCACGGCAAAACTCGGTCAGCCGGAAGTAAAACTGGGCATCATTCCGGGCGCAGGGGGCACTCAGCGCCTTCCACGCCTGGTGGGCATGGGCAGGGCCATGGAGATGATCCTGACCGGAGATCCGATTACCGCCGAGCAGGCGCTGGCCATAGGGCTGGTCAACCGGGTGACGGCGCCGGAACAGTTGATGGAGGAAGCGAAAAAGCTCGCCCTCAGCATTTCCGCTAACCCGAAAATGGCCATTCAGTATGCAAAAGAGGCGGTCCTGCGCTATTGTGAAGGCTCACTATCTGCAGGCCTCGCCCATGAATCCTACCTGCATGCTCTTTCGTGCGCAACGACCGATAAGAAGGAAGGCGTGGCCGCTTTCCTGGAAAAACGCGCACCTGAGTGGACCGGTTCATAAGCCCGGTCATATAATTCATATAGCGCCTTATCAAAACTCCGTTCTTGCGGAAATCATCACAGTGTAATGAACCAGCGGTGGGCACAGTTTTTCAGTGCCCACCCTTTTTTTAAGAGCGTACGGCCTTTTTTCTCAAACCGTTTACTCCTCGGCCCTGAGCCGTGACGCCGGATCTCCAATGAGGCTGTAGCACTTGAGAAGATCAGGGGTCACACCGGATGCATAAGCATCGATTTTGGCCTTTGTGGTAAAGGAACCCAAAATGCTGTCGCCCTCCTGGAAGATCTTCTCCGCACTCCACTAGAATGCATTGCCGTGTCCCACGTAGTTGGTGATGAGCATTCCGCTGTTGATGCGGTTCATTATGGAAGCGTGTGCGCTCGCCGGACTTGCCGCCCGGCTCAGGTAGACGCTCCGGGCGAGATGCCGCCGGGAAGACCGGATATGAGTTCTTCATTGATGAACTCAAAAGAAAACTCGTCGTTGTCCGCAACGAACAGGGCTGCGCGGGGTTGATAGCTCACAGTCTGTTCGTAGGCGATGACCTTCTCCGCCACCTGGGCGGCGACCTCCGGAGTGCTTGCGGAAAGCCGCCCGATGAGCATGCTCGGGAGAAGGGCGTCCGCTCCGAAACTGACATACCAGCCGTCATCGGGTGTCAGGCCCAGTCCCTCGGTGATCGAGAGGTGTGGTGGAACGACGTTCTTCTTACCGGTTCCCTGGTAGTCCCGGTAGTCGCCATTGGCGTCACCTACGAGCAGAATATAGGTGGGAGCAGGTTTTTGCCAGTTATTGAAAGCCGCCTGGAGAAAATCTTTAATGGCTGAGGGATGAAAGATGCCGTGATTGAATTCGTTGTAGATATCCTCAACGGCGACTGCTTTGACCCGCAAACCGGCGTTTTTATGCCATTGCAGCAGGGGAGCGACGGAACCCAGGAAAGAGCGTGATGTGATGAGAATGTAGTCGGCGCGGTTATGAGAGCCTGCCAGGTCGACAGGCTTCCAGGTCGAGAGCCGCTCGGGAGAGCGAACGCCTTTTCCGACGGTGACAAGGTAGCTTTTCTTTCCATCTACCGTGTCCTGGAAAGCCACGGAGAATCTATTCCAGAACCACAATCCCCTCACTGTCAGCCCGGTAACCTCGCGCGGGGCAGCCGAACTGGTGATATCGAAGATGCGTATATCGGACAGGGAAAGATTCCGTACCACTATTTCACGCCTGCCGTTCCCCTTTACATGAAGCAGCAGCCGGTTGTTCTCCGCCTTCAGGAATCGCTCGTACTTCACCTCTATCCAGTTCAGAAACACGATATCAACCGGGGCGCCCGTATCTCCCGGCATGGAAATGCTCACCGTGTTGCCGCCCTCTTTGAGCAGGCTCACGGGTACTGTCATTGTATGGATGTACTCCGCGTCGCCGTCCCAGGAGGCGCCCCCCAGTTGCACTCCATTGAGCAGGATGGTCGTGTGGTGATTAGGGTGCGGCGCCATGGTGGTCGCCCCCCGCAGCGCCACTCGCAGGACCGCATGTGACTGTCCCGGAACAACTGAGGGCAAGTCGATGGTGAAGCTCCCTGTTGTCGGGGCGGTCAGCTTTTCCCAAAACCAGTGGTCGGCATCGGGAGCGCCCGGAGTAAATGACCAGATCGCGAGGTTTTTCTCAAAATGCACCGTATCGGTGAAGTAATTAACCCGCGCAGCCTGACCGGAGAGTCTGCCATCCGTCGACTTGATTCGCTTCCCGTTTACTTCCCCCCAGGTGAGCCGGTAGACATTGCCGCCGGTGTAGGAATCATCCATGCCGCGAGCGAAAAACTCGATCCGGCAGAGCCGAAACGACTTTGATCGCTATTTCTTTTCCCCTGTTCAACATCCGCAGGGAAGCCGGGTTGATGGATGAGGGATTGAGATTTCTATTCAGCAGGTCGTTATAGGTTATCCGGTAGAGGCCGAGTTTCTTGATTTCAACCCTGAGCGACTTACCTGATATATCTGCGGCGGTCGCCCGTGCCGGGACAGGTGTGCCCTCGCCTGCTGAATTGGACTGTGGCGGTGCACCTTCCCGTTTCTCGTAGTTGAGGACGGTTCGGCGCAGGATTTGAGAGAATACCGGCTCTCCCGCCGGAGCGCAGGCTGACTGCGGCAGCGCCTGAGTGAGGGCGTCGGGCCGGGCTTTGCGAAGTGCATTTTCAAAGCGGACGGAGATTCTCATCCTTTTGGTTATTCGCAGATCTCCACTCGAAGTATTGAACTGGAATGGGCAGACGCTCAAGCGAACGAGACAGTCTCTGCGCAAGAACTGCCTCGCGGAGGCCCATATTCGATCTGCCGGAAAAAAATCCGCGGGCCCGGACGCTGTTTCCCCTTCCCCAAATGCTGAGGTCTCACCTGTACCGGCCGCTTTCATAGGCTTGAGCCGGGAAATCCTGCAAGCGCTTAGAACCTCCTGCTCCTCCTCAAGGATGTCCAGGAAGATCTCCCCCGTTCGTGGCGCCTGTATCAATGCGCTCTTTACCGGCAGCGCGGGATGGCCGGGTGCGCTGGTGGTCGCCCAACCGGGAAGATTGACCTGTTGGAAAGAGCCGTTCGGCCCCTGGACCTCATCCAGTGTGCAGGCCGGCAGTTGAAGTTCCAGAATCAGCCCGGAGGCATCGCTGGAGACGACCCGAAGGTCCTGCTGTTCGGCCCCTCCCGCATCCACAGCGCAAAGCAGGGCCAGAAGGCCCAGAATTCCAACTGTAAACAGCCGATAAGCTGTACGCATTGTCCCTCCCCCAACGCCCGTCTTATGCTGGTCATGAAAAACGTCTGGATGGTGCGATTAGAAGTCTTCCCATGGGTCATCCCCGGTGCAGCCGCCTGCAACCTTGTCCAGCAACTCGTCCCCGATCTCCGTCCCCTTGGCGAAAGTCAGTGAAATCGCACCCTTGGCATCTATCCCGACTGCAACTCCGCTTCCTGCGGGCATTGGGATGCCGAGTCCTTCCTCAATTGCCTTCTTGGGATCTTCGAGCAGAGCTTTCCTGAATGAGAGATCAGAACCCAGCTTCCGAGTGATTTCCGACTCGATCTTTTGCTTCAGGCCTTCCATTTCCAACTCCTTATTGAAAGAAACCCGCTCTATTCAATACCATGGCGCATCATTTTCTTGCGCAGACCCTCCCGGCTGATTCCGAGCAGTTGAGCCGCCCTGGTCTTGTTGCCGCCCGTATCGGCAAGTGCGTTCCGGATCAGTTCCATCTCGTTTTCCCTGACCGACATGGCGCTGCCCTGCACTTTTCCATTTTCGCGATATTCTTCATGCGCACGGAGCGCTTCGGAAAGATCGTCGACAGTGATCAACCGAGAAGGGGAAAGGACCGCGGCCCGTTCGATTTCGTTTTCCAGTTCCCGAACGTTTCCGGGCCAGGGATAGCTCAGGAGCTTCTCCATCGCCTCCGGAGAAATCTGCATCGGCTCCCTGCCCAGCCTCATCGTGCATTGATTGAGGAAATAACTTGCAAGCAACCGGATGTCCTCTCCTCTCTCGCGGAGAGGTGGTATCCTCAGGTTGATCACATTGAGCCGGTAGAAGAGGTCGTCACGGAACTCTCCGCGTTCCACCGCCGTTTTGAGTTCTTTGTTGCTGGCGGCTATGATACGTATATCCACGGGTATGGGCCTTCTTCCCCCCACCCGCTCTATTCTGTCCTCCTCCAGGACTCTCAGCATTTTTGCCTGACAGGAAGCAGGCATATCGCCGATTTCGTCCAGAAAAAGCGTGCCCTCATGCGCCTGCTCTATCTTGCCGATCCTTTTATCCACGCCGGTTGCCACACCCTTCTCGATACCGAAGATCTCACTCTCGAAGATCTGTTCGGGAATGGCAGAGCAGTTGATGGCCACAAAAGGCTTGTCGCCCCGGATGGAATTGTAGTGGATCGCCTTGGCAACAAGCTCCTTTCCTGTGCCCGTCTCCCCGCTGATAAGGATATTCGTGGAAATATGGCTGATCCTTTCGATCATTCCCAAAAGCTTCTTCATCCCGGGGCTCGTTCCGCGGATAGCCGAAGGTGAAAACTGCTTCCGAAGGTTTTGCTTCAGAATTACATTCTCGCTGGAAAGCCTCTCCATTGCCGCGGCAAGCTCCGCCTGCGCCTTCGTGAGGTTCTCGTTGACCTGTTCCAGGCGATACTCGCGGGCTTCCACACTGACCAGCATCATCCCGAAAGCCTCGGCGATTCTTGCTACCAGTTCAGGATACTTATCTCCCCGAGTCAGATCAAAAAGCTCTCTGGCTTCTTTGTATCTGCCTTCAGCAATCTCCTCGCAAACAGCGGTAAGATAGCCCAGCAGTCTTTTCTCATCGGTGTTGTTCATCCAGCGGTCCTTTTATAAACTGAGAACAGGTACTTTCTATCATCTTCCGTGCCAAATCGCGAGAAGCCCGCATATCAATAGCGAGAGATCCCAGCCTCTTTTTTCCGGCAACTTTTCGGGCATCCAACGCCAACGTTGTTGGCATTGTCTCTTTTGCGGCAGCCGACCTCTCAGACAAGCTGCCGGTGCGCTATCTTTGAAAAGATCCCACCCTTGTGCAATAACTCCTCAAAACCACCGGCTTCGACAATCTCCCCCCTGTCCAGCACGTAGATCCGATCTGCTTCACGAATAGTGGAAAGCCTGTGTGCGATGACGATACGGGTGGCTTTGAGCATCTTCAAGCTGTGGCTCACAATGGCCTGGGTCCTGTTATCCAAGGCGCTCGTCGCCTCATCGAAGAGCAGTATCCTCGGTTGATTGACGATAGCCCTGGCTATCATGAGCCTCTGTTTCTGGCCTCCGGAGAGCGTGGATGCCCCATCCATGACGATGGTGCGCATGCCCATAGGCATCTGCCGAATCTCTTCATCGAGCCCCACCAACCGCGCCGCTTCCCAGGCATCGTCCATGGTAAGGGGACGGCTGCCCACGATATTCGTGAAGAGGTCTCCGGGCATGATGTTGCCGCCCTGCATGACCACACCCATGTTCTGCCGAACACTGTAAATATCGAGTTCCGAGAGGTCCTGGTCGTCATAGTAGATGGCGCCCGATTCGGGCCGCTCAAAACCCAACAGCAGCCTGAAAAGAGTCGATTTACCCGATCCCGAGGGACCCACTATGGCGACCTAACATCATGGAGCGACTCTTTCTTGAGCAGTATTCCCCAACCATGTATCTTTGAGGGCGCCTCCCCCCAAAATCCGCAGAACAGGACAGTGGCCAGGAAGAGCAGGACAGCCGCCAGACTCATCCAGCTCAATATAGTTGGAACCGGAATAAGCTGCTCCAACTGCTCCGGTTAGGAAAGTCCTTTCTATTGATATTTTTCGAATAAATTGAACTCAGCTTTTGGGTCGGATCCGCCATGGGCATAGCATTCCATCTAAGTGGACGAAGATGACAGCGATTCTACCTGGAATGTCTATAGGAGTTTCCAGTGCATTGTGGAACATGTCCGTCCGGCGCTCAAGGGAATTTTGACGGCATGATAAAAATCATCAGGTACGGTATGTGAAGAGTGAAATCTCTCACCCTTTGACTTTACCTACCTGATCATTTTCTGCATTGTGAATTAGAGCCCATGCACTGCGAGGGCAGATATGAATTGACAGCTCAAACATAATCACCTATACGATCAAAGATCATATACGATATTTAATCAAATTCTATGCGTGTAATGGGCCCCGGTTTTCTCAACCTGAAGGATAGGGCAGCCGAAGGCCGGAATCCCTGTGTTTGATATGCGGATTCTTTGCAGACAAGCTGCTCCCCCCTGGCGGGAGCCATCTGTTTGCAGCATCCGCTCCCTCTGCCCGAATAGGATTGGCGGGGGATGGAGAAATCAGTACCCGGAGCTTTCCGGGATACCGGCCCTGTGAGGGGCAGTTATTTTCCTTTTAAATTGCAGCTTTGCGGCACACCATCAAACCATGCAAAGAACCTTAGGGTGTGCTGGCAGAGTGCAACACACCGAAGCTTTTTGAGACAGTATTAATCGTAAACGATCTTCAATCTTGAAGTAATCCGGGCTTTTCGGAACCGTCACAATTTGGCCGGCTGACACGGAAATACCGTGTATTTGCCGGTTCAGTCGGCAGGTCTTTCAGCAGGAGGGCGGCGAAGATGGAACTGTTATCGAATAGAGCGAAAATAATTCAACCTTCCATAACCCTTTCCATCTCGGCCAAGGCCAAGGCGATGAAAGCCGAGGGGCTCCCTGTGCTGAACTTTTCCGCCGGGGAGCCGGATTTCCACACTCCCGATCTTATCAAGGAAGCCGGCATAGAGGCCATCCGCGAAGGCTTCACGCGTTATACCGCGGCAGGAGGAATTCCGGAACTCAAAGCCGCAATTATCAAGAAGTATGAAGCCGAAATGGGGCTTGCTTTCGAACAATCCGAGATACTGGTATCAAACGGCGGCAAGCATGCGCTTCACACCATTTTCCAGGCCCTGCTCGATCCCGGTGACGAGGTAATCATTCCGGCGCCGTACTGGCTCTCCTATCCTGACATGGTACGGCTCTCCGATGGGGCGCCGGTTGCCCTGAACACCAGGATGGACAAGGGCTACAAGTTTAGCGCCGATGAATTGAAGGAGCTGATCACCCCAAAGACAAAGGCCCTGATTTTGAATTCCCCGTGCAATCCGACCGGGACACTCTATTCCGCGGAAGACCTCAAGGCGATTGCCTCGGTAGTCGAACCGCTGGGAATAGTGGTCATTTCCGATGATGTGTACGAAAAATCCGTCTATGACGGCGGCGCCTTTGTGAATATCCTGTCTGTCGCTCCGGAGCTCAGGGAACGCGTCGTGATAATAAACAGCGCATCCAAAACATACTCTATGCCCGGCTGGAGAATGGGCTACGCTATAGGCCCCGCTCCACTTATCGCCGGCGCCACGCGAATCCAGGGGCAGGCCACCTCATCAGCCGGCTCGATCTCGCAAAAAGCCCTGACGTGCGCTCTTCTGAACACACCGGCACATATCATCGAACACTTTCGGGCCTCCTTTGAAAAAAGGCGGACCCTGCTCTTCGAGGGTCTGAGAAAGATTGAATGGATGAGTGTGCACCGCCCGGCCGGGGCTTTCTACCAGTTTGCCGACGTGAGCGCCCTGATGGATGGTATGGACAACATCGACGGATCAGTCGACTTCTGCGATTTTCTGCTCGAACGCTGCCAGATCGCCTGCGTTCCAGGCAAACCGTTTGGGGATGACAGGTGTATACGCTTTTCCTTTGTCGCCGACGAGAGTGACATTCTCGAAGGAATCGAGAGGCTCAAGAAACTGTAATTTTGTATGGTAATCGGACGGGGGATACGCCGGCTGAACGCTTTTGGCAGACCATCTCGTTAAAAGAGTTGGAGGAATGCAAATGGACAGAGACAGGATTGTAAGGCTATTCATCACCATAGCGGCAACCGGCATGTCGCTCTTCATATTGATCAGCTCAATTGCCTATCCTCTGACGGCTATGATCCAGCGGTCCGTAGTCCTGCTGTTTGGCCTCATAGTCACATTCCTGCTCTATCCGACCCGTAAAAAAGAAGGCGCGAAAACCGGCTGGTTCGACTATGCTCTTGCACTCTGCGGCCTTATCGTAAACGCCTACGTTGTAATCAACTTCGAATCCATGGTGGCGCGCATGGGCGACCCCAACGGCGCCGACCTGGTTCTCGGCGGGATGTGTATGCTCCTTGTTCTAGAAGCCACCCGCCGTGCCGTAGGGCTGCCACTGCCCATTGTCACAAGCGTCTTCTTGCTGTACTGCTATTTTGGAAATTACCTGCCCGGAACATTCGGACACCGTGGTTACTCGATCAACAGAATTATCAACCAGATGTATCTTACCACTGAGGGCATTTTCGGCGTTCCTCTCGGGGTCGTAGTCAGCATAGTCTTTCTTTTCATCCTGTTCGGCTCCTTTCTTGAGAAGAGCGGAGGGGGCAATTTTTTTATAAATCTGGCGGTAGCGCTGGCCGGACGGGCCAGGGGAGGACCGGCAAAGATAGCTATTATCGCCAGCGGCCTGCTTGGCACCATTTCCGGGAGCAGTATCGCTAACGTGGTCACAACGGGAGCCTTTACTATCCCGCTTATGAAAAGGGTTGGCTACCGGGCCGAGTTTGCCGGGGCGGTTGAAGCAGCGGCCTCCACGGGCGGGCAGATAATGCCGCCAATCATGGGCGCTGGAGCCTTTATCATGTCCGAATTCACCCAGATTCCCTACCTCAAGATCATTGTTGCGGCCGCTATACCCGCAGCCCTATACTACTTCAGCATTTATATGAACGTTCACTTCGAGGCATGCCGAACCAATCTCAAAGGGATGCCGGAGGATGAAGTTCCAAAAGCGAGAGAGATTCTGAAAAGCGGTTGGATCTACCTCCTGCCCATTTTCGTACTGGTGGCGATTCTGGTGGCCGGGTACAGCCCGGCAAGAGCCGCTTATGTGAGTATGGCGCTTTTGATAGTGGCCAGTATGTTTAAAGCGTCCACCCGCATGAAGCCTTCTGCCTTCCTCGACTCTCTGCGCGATGCTGGAATGACTTCCGTCACCATTGTGGCTGCCTGCGCCTGCGCCGGCATGATTGTGTCCTCTGTCAGCATGACCGGCCTAGGCATCAAATTCTCCAACGTTATCGGTGCCTTGGCCGGCGACATGATTATACTTGCCCTGGCGCTTACCATGGTTGCCTCGCTTGTGCTGGGGATGGCGCTGCCCACCACCGCCAACTATATCGTGCAGGCCTCCGTCGCCGCCCCTGCCCTGGTGGCTCTCGGCGTTCCGGTTCTCACGGCCCATCTTTTCGTTTTTTATTTCGGGGTATTTGCGGATATCACCCCGCCGGTCGCCCTGGCAGCCTATGCCGGAGCAGGAATCGCCAAAGGCAACCCCATGACCACCGGCCTCATTGCCAGCAGGAATGTCATAGTGGCTTTCCTGATCCCTTACCTGTTCGTCTTTTATCCTGCTCTTCTCTGCATTGGAATGGCCTCGGAGATTGCGCTCGTGGCCACCACCGCCATGCTCTCCGTCGTGGCCTTCAGTGCTGCTTTCTCCGGTTTTCTCTACCGGCACTGCTCCATGTTGGAAAGAGTGGTGCTCATAATCTCAGGGGGAATGCTGCTGCATCCGGAACATATATCAGACCTCATTGGCTTTGCGATTCTGGCGGGACTCTACGTTCGTCAGAGAATGCAGGGAAAAGCCAAAGCCGGTGTCTGCAATTCTGTTGAAGAAATGGAGGTGAGAAGAGAAAGCTGAGATAGAGATTTCGAGGCGATTGAGAACCATTCATTGCGATACCCGTTTTCTAGGAGGCTAAGACTATGAAGAGATTCCGCATTTTGACCATTGCCACGCTGGCTATAACGCTCCTGCTCGCGATTTCGCTGGCGCCGGGCCAGGTAGAAGCCCAAAAGAACATTTCCATCTCCACCGGCGCAACCAGCGGCACCTACTATCCTCTGGGAACCGCAATCGGAAAGACCCTGACCCAGGCAGGCGTCGTCAACGCCACCACGGAGTCCACCGGCGGTTCCGTTGAAAACGCCCGGCTGATCGGTCAGAAACAGACGGAAATCGGCTTCATCGAATCCATGATCGCCGACTGGGCCTACAACGGCAAGGAAGTCTACAAGGACAAGAAAATCACAAATCTCTGCGGATTGATAGCGCTCTACCCCAACACCATCCAGACCGTGGTGAAGGCCAATTCCGGCATCAAGACCTATACCGACCTCAAGGGCAAATCGGTTGCAGTCGGCATCCAGGGCGGCTCCAGCCCGACCAACATGCAGGTCGTACTCGAATCCTACGGACTTAGCATGAGCGATATCAAGCCCCAGTACCTTGCCTTCGGACCTTCCATGGAACTGCTCAAAGACGGCCAGGTCGATGCGGTTATGGTGGATTCCGGCGCACCCAACTCCGCTATCATCGACATCAGCACCCAGCACCAGATCCGAATTCTTTCCATCGATGCCGACAAGATCAAGAAGATCACCGAAAAATACCCCTTCTTCGCTCCCGCCATGACCGTTCCCAAAGGGACTTATAAGGGAGTTGACGAAGATGTGGTGACTACCGGCTCGCTGGTGACCCTCTGCGTGCAAAAAGAGCTTCCCGATGAACTGGTCTACAACATCATCAAAACCATCGTGGAGAAAAGAGACGATATCGCCAAGGTACATGAGAAGGGCAAGTCGATTGACCTGAAGACGGCGACAAACGGCTTCTCCATCCCCATCCACCCCGGTGCGGTTAAATACTACAAGGAAAAGGGCGTATTGAAATAACCGATTCCCACTTCCTTCATTGAAGAAAGCGCCGCCCGGCTTTGACACCCGTGCGGCGCTTTTTGTTGCTGTCTTGCTGCCCTCACCCTTCACTCCTCACCAGTTCCGGCTCTGCTGCCGAAACCTCTGCTGTAGTCCGGTTCGCCCGGTATTTCTTGTACTGATACAGAGTTATCAAAAGCAGGATGGAAAAGCCGACGGCATCGGTCAGGAGGCCCGGATCGATGAGAAGAAGTCCGCCTCCCGCGCTCAGTACCCGCTCCCACCAACTCATCCGGGTGAAATACCATGCCTCCACGGCAGCAGCCAGACCGATCATTCCGATCAC
The DNA here is from genome assembly GCA_964539645.1 of uncultured Syntrophobacter sp. GTDB lineage: Bacteria > Desulfobacterota > Syntrophobacteria > Syntrophobacterales > Syntrophobacteraceae > SbD1. The sequence goes on along the minus strand of CAZIJV010000006.1, from coordinate 123,937 downwards.
CGCAGTCAGAATCATCGAAAGAACCCCGAGAGTGGTATAGTTGATGAGAAGGAGAGAGGGGCTATAGACGAAGATGTATGGAACAACGAAGGCCGCAATTCCCAGCTTGGTTGCATTGACTCCAGTCTTCAGAGGATTTGCCTTGGCGACGGCAGCTCCCGCAAACGCTGCCAGCGCCACCGGAGGGGTAATATCGGCAAGAATTCCGAAGTAGAATACAAACATGTGGGCGCCGATAGGGGCGACACCGAGTTTGAGAAGCGCAGGGGCGGCGACAGAGGAGGTAATAACGTAATTGGCGGTGGTGGGCGCGCCCATCCCGAGGATGAGCGACGAAATCATGGTCATCACCAGGGTCGGAAGAAGCATACCGCCGGCCAGTGCCACCAAGCCGTCTCCCATTTTCAGACCAAGACCGGTAAGTGTCACTACTCCCACGATGATTCCGGCGGTGGCGCAGGCAGCAGCCACTCCCAGCGCCCCCCTGGCCCCCGTCTCCAGCGTCTCCAGAAGGCTTTTGAGATTCATCCTGGTGGCTTTCCGAATCATGCCGACCCCTACGCACAGGGCCAGGCCGACCAACGCCGCCCTCATCGGAGTGGAACCCTCGCACAGAAAATAGATGATGCCCACCAGGGGGAGAATGAGATAGCTGTCCTTCTTCAGCACGTTGAGAAGCTTCGGAAGCTTCTCCCTGGGAATACCCTTCAGGCCGGTCTTCTTCGCCTCGAAGTGCACGACCAGCCACACCCCCGTAAAATAGAGCAGCGCCGGAATCGCTGCTGCCTTGGCGATCTCTATGTAAGAGACTCCCAGAAATTCCGCCATGAGGAAGGCCGCCGCCCCCATGACCGGAGGCATGATCTGCCCACCGGTAGAAGCAGCGGCCTCGACGGCTCCGGCGAACTCAGGCTTATACCCGAGCCCCTTCATCATCGGGATGGTAAAGCTCCCCGAGCCGACCGTGTTCGCCACGGAACTCCCCGAGACAGTACCCTCGAACGCACTTGCGATAACCGCCACTTTTGCCGGCCCCCCGGAAGCCCATCCCGCCACGGCGTTTGCCAGGTCCATGAAAAAATCCATGATGCCGGTCTTTATCAAAAATGCGCCAAAGAGGATAAAAAGAAATATAAAGGTGGAAGAGACCCCAAGCGGTATCCCCATGATCCCTTCGGTGGTGAACCACATGTGAGTGGTGATCCGCTTGATGTCAAAGCCGCGATGAGAGAGAAAACCCGGGAAATAGGGCCCGAGGAACGCGTACAGGAGAAAAACCGAGGCAATGATCGTGATGGGCAGCCCGACTATCCTCCTGGTGGCTTCCAGGGTAAGGAGGACCCCCAGGGCAGCCACGGCCAGATCGAGATTGGAGTAGAGGCCGGAGGACTCCATCAGGGATTCGTAGTTGAGTATGCTGTAGAGCCCGGCCGCGATGCTCAGCAGTGAAAGCGCAAGGTCCAAGGGGTGGACCACCGCGGAACTCCTGCTCCTTCGGAATGGGTAGAGCAGATAGATGAGCGTCAGGGCGAACATCAAATGCGTCGGGCGCTGGATCTGTGCTTCCAGCACGCCGAACATGGCCGTGTAGAGTTGAAACAGGGAAAAGGCTATGGCCGTTATCTTCACCACCAGGGCCCAGGCGCCGCTCACTCTCAGGAACCGGGATTCACGGTCGTATTTCTCCATCAGGTCATCGACGTTGACCGTCTCGGGACGGATGCCGTCTCCTGCCGCGGGGGTGGCGTCATTCGATATGGTGCTCATAAATACCTGCTTTCCTGAAATATCCTGAGAACCGGGCCGCTCTCTCTTCACTCCGTTCATCGACAGAGACGCTTAATCCCCCTGCCCCCCTTTCTAAAGGGGGCAGGGGGGATTTTCCCGGCTACTTCAGGACTCCCTTTTCCTTGTAGTATTTCTGGGCTCCCGGGTGGATCGGAACGGCAATGCCCTGGGTGGCCATGGAAAGATTCATGCCCTTTCCGGCTGCATGGGCCTGGCCTATAGCCTCGGTTTGTTCGTACATGACCTTGGTCATCTTGTAGACGAGATCTTCCGGAAGATCGTTTCGCACCAAAATGCTCGAATAGACCCCTATCGTCTTTACCGGCTCGGTCTGCCCGGCATAGGAGTTGGCCGGAATGGTGAACCGGGAGTAAAGGGGATAGGCCTTTATGATTTCATCGAACTTCTTGTCGTCGATCTCCAGGAACTGGACCGGATGCATCAGATTGATGTCCTGAAGGGCGGAATTAGGTACTGCCACAACGAAGTAGGCAGCCTCAATCAGCTTGTCCTTGAACTGATCGGCTGCTTCCGAATAAGAGAGGTATTGAGGGTTGATGTCTTTCCTGGCCTTGTAATCGATCCCGTAGAGGCCGAATACCTGGCGCGCGCTTATTTCAGTACCGCTTCCCGGAGGTCCGACCGATACTTTCTTCTCCTTCAGGTCAGTTATCGCCTTCACCTGTGAACCCTTGCGGGCAAATATCTGGATCACATCCGGATAAACATTGCCTATCGCGGAATAGTTCTCATACTTTTCATTCTTTGCCTTGAAGGCCTCCGTACCCTGCCTGCCGTAAAAGGCTATGTCATTCATACAAATGGCTATCTCGGCGCCCTTGCTGCCGAGGAGCCGGACATTTTCCAGCGAACCGCCCGTTGCCTGCACCGTTACATTCAGGTCCGGAATGTTCTTATTCCACACTTGGGCAATCGCGCCTCCTATGGGATAGAAGGTGCCGGAGACCCCTCCCGTTGCAAAAAGCATTTCTTTGGCGGAAAATCCATGTGGCGCGCTCAATAACACCATCCCCAGCGCCGCAAACACGATGGCTCCTTTCCAAAGACCCGCCCGAAACAGCCTGCTTCTTTTCTCTCCCATCATCTTAATCCCCTTTCAGTCGTAACAGTCTAGTGCTGAACAGAGCCGGTGGAGTCCGGTTCGGCCCGAATACGGCTCGAAAGCCCATCACGGCGCCTCCGGCCTTCCCGCCGGAAAAGCAAGCGGGATGTGATCGAACATCCCCTCCAGTGCAGCGAGAGGGAACCGGGAACGTATTACACTGAATAATCTGGTTGCTTACGTCAGGAACAATTTTTTACGGAAGAAACTTTTGTTGCGAATCCGCTCTCATCGGAACAGGTCGACGAGTCAGAGATCACGAAAAAATGCAGAGTTGCAAGAGCGGGACTTTCCGATACGCCTTAAATCATTTGTCGTGTCTACCTTCGGCCTTCGCCCATGAAGGAACCGTCTTACTATCCGGCTCCCAGTAGACACCCTTCTCCTTCCAGAGCACCTCCATGCGCTTCAACCGCTCGGATGTTTTGGCGCCGTCCAGGAACGCGATACCCGTTACCACCGCATTGATCACGCTGAACGCTGCTGCGTAGGATTCAACAAAGGAATCGATGCGGTAGAAAGCGGGAAGAACGTAATCAGAACAGGCCGCGAGCGGCGACAGCACGGAATCGGTCAGGCTGATCACGGTTGCGCCGGCATCGTGTGCCGCCTGCGCCGCTTCTACGGTCAACCGGGTATAGCGGGGAAAGGAAATGGCAAACAGGACCGAGTTGGGACCCAGCAGGCTGATCTCTCCCCATAGATCGTGCGTCCCGGGCGCCATAAGCCGGGGGCTTCGCCTCAGAAAATGCATGGACATCGCCAGAAAATGGGCCAGGGAATAGGCCGAGCGCATCCCCAGGATGTGGAGATCGCGAGTGTCTTTCAGCACCTTTACCACTTCGGCGAACGTTTCTTTCGGAAGCAGTTCCGCCGTACGGGCCAGGTTGTTCAGGTCGGCCTGCATGATGGCCCCGAGCACGTCTTCTACGGAAGTGATCTTCCCGATCGTGCGCTCGATCCTGGTGACCGTATCGAGGCGCTCCATGAGCCGGCTACGCAGGTGATGCTTCATTTCGCGAAAGCTCTCGAAACCGAGGACTGGAGCAAGGCGAACAACCGTGGAGTCGGAGATTCCGAGGCGGCGCGCAACCTGTGCCGCCGTCATAAAGATTACTTCTTCGGCGTTCGAGCAGAGGTAATCCACCACTTTTTTCTGGCTGAGGGTGAGAGGGGTCGGACCATTGAGAAAGAGCGACTCTGGGCTGATCATTCTGTGCTCCGCCATTTTGCAGCAATATTTGCTTCATTTATTGTACTATGCAGTTATTACTGCATCACGTCCCCGTGGTCAAGGAAAATCCCGGAATACCCTGTTCCCTTAAAGAGCCTTCTCAACCGCCTCAATCGATGCCTTCAGAATATCCACCATTTCATCCACCTGGGCTTCTGTTATTACGAAAGGCGGGGCAAGAAGAATGTGGTCACCGTTTATTCCGTCCGCACCGCCTCCGCCCGGATAAGTGATCAGTCCTCTTCCGAACGCCTCCGCGGCTACCCGTGCATTGACTTTGAGCGCGGGGGCGAAAGTCTCTTTGCTCTTGCGGTTTTTGACCAGTTCGATTCCCGCAAAGAGGCCCAGGCCCCGGAGATCTCCAACAATTTCCAGTGAACGGAGTTCCTGCAGTTTGTCCAGCAGGTGCTTTCCCATCCGCGAGGAGCGTTCCACCAAACGGTACTTTTCGATGTAGGCGAGAACCGCCGCCCCTATAGCGGTGGAGAGCGGGTTTTGCGAGTAGGTATGACCGTGGACGAACGCCCCTGAACCCTTTTTCACCGCTTCATGGATCTCCTCGGAGACGATCACCGCGCCAAGCGGCGTGTAGCCGGAACTCAGACCCTTGGCAGTCACGATCAAGTCCGGCTTCACCTCCCAGTGATCCATGCAGAAATTGCGTCCGCAACGCCCGCACCCGGTCATGACCTCGTCTGCGATCAACTTGATGTCGTATCGATCACAGATCTGCCTGATCCTTTCCCAATACCCCCCGGGAGGAACGAGAGCGCCTGCCGTGGCGCCCACTACCGGTTCCGCAATGAATGCCGCAATAGCGTCCGGCCCCTCGTATTTGATGGTCCGCTCCAGTTGCTCCGCACATTCCAGGCTGCATCCTTCGGAGGACTTGTCGAATGGGCAGCGGTAGCAGTAGCAGGGTTCGATATGCGGTGTGTGCAGGAAAAGAGGCTGATAGTGGCGCCTCCTGCCGGTGTGGCCTCCGAGGGAGAGGGCCCCGGTGGTGTTTCCATGAAAACTGGTCCATCGGGAAACTATTTTCCCTTTGTCCGGTTTTCCGACCTCGCGCCAGTACTGCCGGACCAGTTTGACCGCGGTTTCGACGGCTTCGGAGCCGCCGGAGAGAAAATAGACCCGGTTGAGGCGTTTATCGGAGGTCATCGCGCAGAGCCGTTCAGCACACTCCAGGGCGGCTTCGCTCGTGAAATGGCTCCCGTGGGAGAAGGCAAGCCGGTCTGCCTGCGCCAGCATCGCCTCACGTATCTCGGGGACTCCATGGCCGATGCTGACCACCGCGGCGCCGCCTGAGCCGTCCATGTAGCGCTTTCCGGATTTGTCCAGGATATAGACCCCCTCGGCCCGGTCGACAATGGGGTAGCTCTTGAGCAGATTACGGTAGAAAATATGGTCTTTATGCATACCGGCATCCATTGGGGACTCCATTTTTTTTATGGCGTAACAGGCGGCATTCAAAGGAAACGCACGGGGCAGCCGCGCGGGGGAGATTCAGTTGGAGGCGTGCAGTCGAGTAAGGGCGGCGCCACGGGAGTCACTTTATTCTTGACAGGAGAGTTTTGCAACAATAAAAGTTGCATTAATACATATTGCAGCAATTTTCGCTGCATCATCTTCGGGAGATACGATATGGCCAATGCAGGCAAAGTAATGGAACTGGCCGATGCGGTCAAACGCTTCGTGCAGGACGGAGCGCTCATCTCGCTGGGCGGCTTCTCGGCGACCCAGTGTCCGATGGCGGCTGTGCACGAGATCATTCGGCAGGGAATAAAAAACCTTCATGTCGCTGCCTGCTCAAACGGCCAGGCGGTCGATGAACTGATCGGAGGGGGCTGCGTTGCGCGTATAGACATTGCCTACGGAGGCAACGGCAGGTTTGCACCTACCTGCTTCCGCTTCCGCAGGTCCGCGGAGCGGGGCGAAATCGCCGTCGAGGACTACACCAACTACCAGATGACCCTGAGATTCATGGCCGGGGCGATGGGCGTACCCTTCCTCCCGACCTACACCTCACTGGGAACCGATATCATCGATAAGTGGGGCTACAGAGAAGAGGAACGCCTCAACGATCCGCGTCTCCCGCTCAAGAAACTTGTGGTAATGGACAACCCCTTCAGCAGGGGTGGACCGGTGGACCGACTCGTACTGGTGCCCGCTTTGCAGCCGGATGTCACCATCCTGCATGCTCAACGAGCGGATCGTTCCGGCAATGTTCAGTTGCTGGGCCTGCTCTTCTCCGATGTGGAACAGGCAAAGGCATCCAAAGAGGTTATCATTACCTGCGAAGAGATAGTCGATACTGATGAGTTGCGAAAGACGCCGGACAAGAACCAGATTCTCAACTTTCAGGTGAGCGCGGTGGTGGAGGCGCCGTGGGGCGCCTACCCGTGCGCTCTGTACGGTTGCTATGATTACGATCCATGGTTCCTGCGCGAATTCTACCCGGAGGTGGCCAAAGATGACGCCAAATGGCGGCAATACCTGGACACCTACATTCATGGGGTAAAGAACAGAGAGGAATTTCTGGACCTGGTAGGTCTCGAGAGGCTCCAGAACCTGAAGGCAGATAAGGGAGTCGGATACAATCCGCGTCTGAACCGGAGGTGAGCAATGGCTGACTACAGCCTGCAGGAAATGATGGCAATCACGGCGGCACGAGAAGTCAAAAACAGCGATATTATCCTGTGCGGGACGGGTATAGCTACTCTCGCCGCGATAGCCGCCAAGAAGATCACCGCGCCGGAGGCATCGATTTTCTTCGAAACGGGCGCCGTGGACGTTCAGTTCACACAGATGCCCCTGAGCCTCGCAGACCCAAGAATTATGCACGGCGCCATCCGGCTGGCGGGCCTCGCCGAATCCTTCGGCATAATCCAGAACCGCACCACAGGCCGCAACATCCTGAGTATCCTGGGCGCAGCCCAGATAGACATCTATGGAAATCTGAATTCCACGGCGATAGGAGACTTTCGTCGCCCAAAGGTACGCTTCAGCGGCAGCGGCGGAGGCTGTGACATCGGGAGCCTTGCCGGGCGGTTCTGGGTTTTCATGGAACTCGGGAAAAGAAAATTCGTGGAAAAGGTCGACTACCTGACCACACCCGGTTTTCTTGACGGACCCGGAGCAAGGGAGAAAGCCGGTTTGCCGGGCGGCGGCCCCGCAAGGGTGATTACCAACAAGGCCACCTTTCGTTTCGATGCCGAGAGCAGGAAGATGTACCTCCACAGCTTTTATCCCGGCTTCAGCCCGGCGGCTATACAGGAAGAAATCAGCTTTCAGGTGGACCTGACCAGGGCGATTGAAGAAGAACCCCCGACCGAACACGAGCTTCATATCCTTCGGACACAGTGCGATCCGGACAGGATGGTTTTGAAGGAATAGGAGACCAGTTATCTTAATGCACGGAAATATCCAGACCAGCGTGGCGAATCTACTGAAGGCATCTCTTCATATTTTGGATCTTTTAGGATTATTATGACACGTGAACTCAGAAACTAATCATGTTCGATAAGAGTGTTGCCGATTTTATTTTTGTCTTGACTCAGAATGGAAAGGCATTACAATAGTCTTCTCAGTTGGGAGGGCTGCCTCAGGGTGGTCCGATGAGCTGCTGCTCACTTGGCTGATCAAGGTTGGGAAGGCTGCCGGATGGCGGTCTGCAGGGTGAAAATCCTCCTAGCCGTGACTTTAATGGCCCTTCAAGCTAACTACTTGAAGGGCTTTTCTATTTGGAGACTCCATGTATCTACTCTATTTAGATGATTCTGGTTCTGCCTCGAATAGAAATGAGGAATACGTGGTCATTGGTGGCATCGCAGTTCCAGAGGCATCAGTACACTGGCTAACCGGGCAACTGGAGAGCCTTATAGCCAGACTTTGTCCAGCAGGATCAGGGGCCGTCGAGTTTCACGCCTCAGAGTGTTTGAAAGGAAAAACCCCTCCCTGGAACAAGCTTCAGAGAGACGAGCGGCTACGCGTTATAAAAAGCGTTCTCAGGGTTCTTGAAAACTCCCACTCTAAGATGCCCGTGTTTGCTTGTGCCGTTCACAAGAAATCTTTCCCAAATAACGATCCAATTGAGTTGGCATTTGAGGATTTGACCAGCAGATTCGATATGTTCTTAAACCGACTCTACCACGAGAAAAAAGAGCGGCATCGGGGAATAATTGTCTTTGATAACACTTCCTACGAAGCAGGCCTGCAGAATCTGGCAATCAGCTTTCGTAATTCCGGGACAAAATGGAGAAGGCTTACTACAATCTGTGAAGTGCCGTTTTTCGTAGACTCAAAAGCCAGCCGCATCATCCAGTTGGCTGACCATATCGCCTATGCTGTGTTTAAGATGTATGAACGAGAAGACCTGCGGTTTTTCAACACGATCCAGAGCCGATTTGATACAGAAGGTGGTATTATTCATGGATTGGTCCATAAACAATACATCAACCCGAACTGCACCTGCCCTGGATGCTTAACCCGCACGACCGTTACGGCCCTATCACATTGAGAGTCTTTTGACGCGGTTTCTTTCTTGTGAATAAATAGTCCTCGTCACGTCAGATGACTGCATAAACCGACGCATGTTCTGTTGGTTCCCCTACAACAATGATACTCTGTCCCATTCGACCTCCATTGAAAGAGAGCAGCAATGAAACCTCTATACCTCCACCCGGGGCGCGAAAGGCGCATTCGCCACGGACACCGTTGGGTGTTCAGCAATGAAATAGCGGGCAATCTTTCCGATTACGAACCGGGGAGCTGGGTTGAAGTCTTCACAGCTAAAGGCCTGTCCCTTGGATCGGGCTACATAAACCCCTCATCGCTCATTGCCGTTCGCCTTCTTTGTCCGCCGGGAAAAATGCCGGACGAGGATTTCTTCCGGCAGGCGCTGAGGCGCGCCGCCGCTTTTCGCGAAACCGTATATCCCGGCTTCGACTGCTGCAGGCTGGTATTCGGGGAATCCGACGGCCTGCCTGGACTCGTCGTAGATCGCTACGCCGATGTCCTGGTGTACCAGGTCGGTACTTTGGGAATGTCCAGAATGGAAGAGTTGATCCGGGATCTCCTGGTAGACATTTTCAAACCCTCCGCCCTGGTGTTCAGAAACGATTCCCCCTCCCGCACCCTCGAAGGTCTCGTCCAGGAAAAAGGAGTGGCCTACGGCGGCGTCTCCGGCGAAATCCCGGTTCAAATCGACGGCATACGCTACCTCGTCGACGTGGTGAGGGGTCAAAAGACCGGTCTGTTTCTTGATCAGCGGGACAACAGGCGCATCGCCCGGCGCTGGATGGAAGGCAAAAAAGTACTCGATCTTTTCTGCTATACCGGTGGATGGGCGCTCTCTGCCGCAGCCGGAGGCGCCTCGGAAGTGACCGGCGTGGACCAGTCGGCTGAGGCGATAGCCGGGGCCATCCGAAATGCCGAGCTTAACCGGTTCGCGGGCAGAGTATCGTTTGTCGATGCCGATGTCTTCGGATACCTCAAAAAGGTTGAGAGGGGCTCATTCGACGTCGTCATCCTGGACCCTCCCGCATTTGCCAGGACCAAGTCCGCGATCCAGGAGGCAAAGAAAGGCTACACCGATATCAACCGGCGGGCGCTCCTCGCCCTTCGACCGGGCGGCATACTGATTACCTGCTCCTGTTCCTATCACATGAGCGAGGAGCTTTTCCGCGAGATGCTGCTGGCTGCCTCCATGGCGAGCGGTCGCAGGCTGAGGCTTCTGCAGGTATGCGGTCAGGCCCTCGATCACCCTTCTCTTCTGGCCATGCCGGAGACGAAGTATTTGAAGTGTTTTGTGGTGGAAATCGTCTGATCCCGTGGCTTTATCCGCAGATATCGCAGATGTGCGCAGATGGGTCCTTGAGCTATGAGTTATCTGCGCTCATCTGCGACATCTGCGGATTCAATCAGTTCTGCCCTCTCTCTGTATCCTAAGTCTTCTTGAGGAGTTCTCCTCGATTATTAGCTGCCTGGTAGTGAACGGCGCGCGTTGAGCGGCTTCCGGTTGAAGCGAGATTGCGGACTTTTCCTTCCGCCTCCAACTCCAGGAATGCCCTCTGGAAATCATCCATCGACCAACCGGTCTCCTCCAGCATGTCCGCAAACTCGATCAACCCGAACGGTTTCGGATTTCGAGACAACAGGGCAAGCCAGTAGTCCTTCACTTCCTGCCTGACCGGCGCTTTGTCTTCTTTGACGAGTTTATCCGCTGCAAACATTTCCCTCTGACCGCTGGTCTTCATCTTCTTTTCCTGCCTGGCCAGAGCTCTTATCCGTTTTTGATCCTGCCGCAGCTTCTCGGAGACCTCCACAAAATCAACTACGCCCAGAGGATTGCTAGTCAGATAGACGACGTCATAGAGAGTGCGCTCAATCGTAGGGTGCAGCACCCGTGTGTGCACACATCTCGGCGTCTCACCCTCCTGCTTGGCCGCCTCCGCCTTAAGGGCGTTTTTGTATTGCCTGATCAGGAATTCTTCTTTCTCCTCCGGATTCATGCCTGCAGTGTCCGGAAGAGTTCCGAAGACGGCGGCCATTTGCTGCTCGTTGCCCGCCTGGGTGGCTCGCAGCATGGAGTCATAGACGACGTTGATCAAAAATTCGGACTTGGGCCGCTTCAGAAGAGGCTGCAGGGTTGAAACGGCAATGTCTCTCCAACTGGTAGGGTCGATGAAGAAAAAGCACAAATCATTGCTCCCGCACCATGAGATAATCTTATCTCGCAGTTCAGGGAAATCGCCGTTGAAACATGAGGTGGAAACCCCGTCCCACGAATTCTCATCCAGAAAGCCCTCAAGCTTCTGAAAAGCTTTCTGGTTTTTTTCGAGAAACAAAGCTCGGAAGTAAACGTCCTTTCTCTGCTCCCCCAGTCTGTGATGACATTTTTGCATTATGTCGAGCGCGAGGGCGGCCGAGGTCTCTTCGAGTTCGTCCGCCCCCTCCTGCCATGGCCCCGAAAAACAGTCGATATAGCAGATCCGCCACTCCCGCTGTCCGCTGACCATCAGCAGCAGCTCCAGGTACGCCCGCATCACCTCATGTTTTACAAATACCTGTTCCCGTCCGGCATAAGTATCAGGAATACCCACTGTCGCCCCCTCCCTCTGGAAATCCCCCCGCCCCCTTCAGAAAAATGGGGAACCGAATACCCTCACCTCGCTTATTCAAATTCTTTGCCCGCCCATCTTACCCGGCCCAGGACATAGGATTTAAGGCTCTTGCCGGGGTCCAGCACGAATTCAAACGGTCGATAGGCCGAAGTGTTGTCGGACAGGCAGGCGAGCCGTAATCCATCCTGGTTTCCGCTCAGTACGAGTCTTTTCAGCGCCACCGCTCCATCCGGAAGAATGATCAGGTAAATACGCCCCGGTTGCACCTGGATTCGCTCCCCTTCGAAAGTATCGACCAGCGCCATCTCCCCCTGGTTTATTGTCGGAGACATGGAGTCGCCCCGTACACGTATGAGGATTAGCTGTGACTGCCTCTCCGGGCTTTTCCCCACGAGCTTCTCCACCCACCAGCGCTTGAAAGGGTAGAGGTCGGCTATCTCCTCATAGAGAAGCTCACCCTCCGGGCCGGCCGTCACCCGTGACTCAAGAAGCCTGATCAGGCTGTGGTCTTCACGAGGGCTCTCTTCCTTCCGCTCCCCCTCGCCCATCAAAAGCCAGGCCGCACCGACCGAGAACTGCCTGCACACCGCCTGCAGGAAATCAGCCGAAGGCGAGGTCACTCCATCCCGATAGTTGATGAGTGTGTTTTTGGATACGCCGGTCTTCTGCGCAAACAGCGGCAGCGAAAGACCGGAGTCGTGGATTATTTTCTTGAGCCGTTCGGCCAGCATAAGCACACCCCCGTGAAGCTTCCGGCTACCCTGCATTTTCTCGCCCTGCAGGCCATTGGAGCAGAAGGCGAACAAAAAATTGACCTAATCTACTTTTTTGGTTGACAACTACTATTTTGGTGGTAGGATCGTTTCCCATGAAACCAACCTTTTAGATAAGGAGAACGTCATGACCCCACTGCACATTAAAGCAGCCCTTATGAAGGAAGGCGTATCCATGCGCTCGTTAGCCAGGAAACTTGGCGTATCCGTGAACTCCGTGTCCCTGGTGGTGAACCGGCGCATGGTGAGCAGGCGAATCATGGAGGAGATCGCTAGGACTATTAAATTGGATGTACCGGCGGTCTTTCCCATCAAGCCCTCCATTCCTGCCACGACAGAGCAGCCGAGTGAGATGATATTTACCCCATCAACTTTGCACTGTCAAGCAAAAAACCAATAATATGGTTTGATGATTGATAATTATTCCTCTGCCTGTCAAAAAAGTTGGTGTAGCCTTCAACCATTATCATGGGAGTGTCGCCTTGGAAAAGATCATGAAATGCAAACAGTGTGGAAGGGAAAAGCGACTCATCGGCCAGGGTCTGTGCTGTGCCTGCTATCAGCGCGAACGGCGAAAACGGCTGGAGGCAGACACTGGAGGAAACGGAGAGCACGGCCAGGAGTTTACGGTTACCGTTGATTTTTCTCCCATGGCTTTCTTGTTGGAAGAGATGAAGAAAAGGGCCGGGGTGGAACTGCGGGATGTTGGCCGGCAGATCTTATGGGAACTGAACAAGACTATGGGACCGGGAGCATGCTGAACATCACGGATTGGACGGACGTGGACGGGGCGCTGGAGAAGATCGGGCTCCTCGATCTCGAAATTGGTGAACTCTCCTCGCGCCTGGGGCGTAAGCTATACGACATCATCGGTGAGTTTTCAGGAGAGATTGCCGGCCTGAGAGAGCGACAGCAGGCAGTGGAATCCTCTATCGAGAGCTTCTGCCGCCAAAACAAGGCTGAGTTTTCACAAAAACGCAGCAGGCAGCTCCACTACGGTAAGATTGCCTTCCGGGTTTCCGAACGCATAGAAGTGCCGGAGGAGTTAGAAGATTCAGTGATAGCCGCCCTGAAGCGGCTGGGTTACTCCGACTGCATCGAACTCCGGGAGAGGATCGACAAGAATTCCCTGAAAAAGTTGTCTGACGGCGACCTTGCCCGGTGTGGAATACGGCGCTCCAGGGAGGACCACTTCCGGATCGAGCCCGATATTAAACTCATCGCGAATGGCGCCGGCCGGAAGACTGCCTCAGAGAAATTTTCCATCGATCTTCAAAAGCTGGAGAAGTCCATTAAACGAAATGGAGGCGGGGACTGCGAATCAGCCCGGGCAGGCGGGCATGAGGGGAGCACCGGATAGATGCAAAAGAACCTTGATATGAATTGCAGCCGGCCCGCTGTCCTACATAAGGTCGGACATCGATCTAGAATGCGGGATCATTCCGTGATGATACACAAGTTGCTCACCGAGCACCGGAGAATATCGCTTTTGCGGATAGCCGAAGAACTGGAGACTACGGTGGCTACGGCCCGGCGCTGGGTGGATTCATTCAGTTGCATCATGCCCATCAGACTGGAGAGGGGGATTGTTATTAACGAGAAGGCAAGCGGAGATTCCAGGACAAAATGCCCCCGCCAGTGATCGTCAGGCCAAAGACCCGGACTGCCGGCGGGAGCATAGACAGTTATTTTGCGGGTAGCTGAGGAGCTGCGAGCATCAGTAATGGGGATGATAATGCCTGTCACGATCTATACTGTCGACGATTGCTCCACCCACAACTCCGGCCGCGCCTCCAATTGCGGCGCCCATCGCCGGACTGCCGCCCGTCATTGCCCCGATCGCGGCGCCGGAGCCGGCCCCTATTGCCCCTCCGCTCAACATTCGCTGTTCAGTCGATGACATGCCGGCACAGCCTGCAAGCAGGAGTGCTACAGCAAGAACTGCCAAAATACTTTTTATAGTCACTGTAATCCCTCCGTTGGAAATGATTCCAGTTTTTGCCAAGATCAATAACTGATCTGTGATAATATTAATTATTGGAGTGGTCGCGTCAAGTACCGTGCCCCGCTCCTCCCTGCTCAGGCGCCATTGCGCGGAGTCCAGCTCGCTTTTTCATTTCGCTCCCGTTATTTTTGCTGTATAGACAACTGGGACTTCAAGAGCAGGAGTTAAAGGATGCTGAACCTTCCGTGTGGCAAAGACCCTGTGGATCTCGGGATAAAGACCTACGAGGGACTAAATATTACTGCGTTCCTCGATCATCTGAGCACCTGCGAGAAATGCTCGAAATCTCAGGAGTCCCTGATCAAGGATCTGAACCGGATGATCGGGAGCGGAGACCAGACCTGACCCTCTTCACCAGCTTCATCGGGCAAGCCCGGGAATTCCACTTCCCGCAGCCGTCATATGCAACCGCCTGCCGCTCTGCCCTGCCCCACCTGGCTCCGGAATGAGTCGCCGCAATTCCTGGAAGGAAACGATGCACGTGTCGGGCTGATATTCGGAAGCTGAACTTTGCCCCGGAGGGAGAATTTCAGGAATCCGCAAGCAGGGGTTTGCAGGAGTTGGCGGACCAGCCGGTTCTGTCGATTCGCTTTCGGCGAATGCCACGGCGCCGGCGAGCAGTGCACAGATTACAACCGGCAACAAGATCAATCCAAATGACCGCATAATGCCGCTCCTTTTTTACAGCATGCTGTTTTCATCCCGCGCGTCCGGGGCAGCACGGGAATAGAGCGCCTCAGGCGGGAGAGACTACACAGCGGCTTTCAGGGTGTTCAGACTATAATCTAATCATGAGTGTAGATTTGAGGGACGGAGGGATCGAGGAATCGCGTGTTCTTTCAACCTTCTTCATATATCCAGAATAACGAGGGTTTCCCATCCGCGGTGGGTTTGTTCCACCTTGAAATGGTGCAGCGTTACGGCTTTGACATCGACGATGAGGTGGTGCTTGTCCGGATCGATCTTCTCCCCCCATCCGGTTGCGCCAACGGAGTAGAGCCCGTTATTGTAGCCGACCCTCACGTCCTCGATACGAAGCAGCAGTTGCTCGGCATCCTTGTAGTAGATCAGCTCCTGGAGCAGCCCGAACAGGAGCATATCGACAGATTCCGCCTCACCTTCGATCTCTCGCATCTCTTTGCGTTCGATAGCTTCGAGGTTCTCGACCATCACATTCATGGCGGCCTCCGAGGCGTCGGCGAACATCTCTTCGATTGTCTCGGCCCATGCTGAAAATGCGACATCGGCCGTGGCGATTTCATCCAGGAACTCGAAAGGCATCTACTTCACCTCGCACGCTTCAAGATTTTCAAGAACATGCCCTCGTACGGCATGCACCTCCGGACCAATAAAAACCAACTCTGTCGCAGCCACATCGAATTCTTCGAATTCGACCCGTCCCACGACATAGTTTACGAGCCGCCCACCGTCGGCAAAACGAACAAAACCCTTCGCCCGGATCACCTCCTGCGGAAGGCGTCCTATAAATGCCGAGAACTTCTCCTCATCCAGCACCCTTCCGCCGGTCCATGAAAACGACTCAAAGTGCAAAACGGGCCGTGACTCTGCCGCGGATTTCCCTTCCAGAGCCGGTGGCAAGGTGTACCGCACCCGCTCTCCTCCCGTCAATCCGAAAAGAATTTCCATGTCCACCCGGCAATGATCGGTCCGCACAATAGCGGCCCTGTCGTTATACTTTCTGGTCTGCTTTTCAACGGTTTCGGCCTCGTCCACCGTAACGAGGTCGGTCTTGTTAAGAAGGATAACGTCGGCCGAACCGATCTGGGTCCTGGAGGTGTAGCCGACTTGCGGGTGCCGGGCGCTCAGGTATGCGTCGACGATACAAATAACGGTGTCCAGTCGTACTTCCGGCAGATTGTCCTCCACCTCGAAGACCAGGGAGTCCGCTTCAGCCACTCCCGTGGCTTCCACCACAATGATATCCGGCCCGAAACGGGTGATTATTTCTCTTACGGCTTCTTCTAATTCTCCCGTCATCGAGCAGCAGACGCACCCCCCGGCCAGTTCCACGATGTCGACATTACGGCCTTTGATTATCCTGCCGTCCACCCCTATTTCCCCGAATTCGTTCATCAGAACCGCCACACGCACGGGCGCCGCCTCGAGGATGTTCATCAAAAGCGTGGTTTTACCGCTTCCAAGGCTGCCGGTGATCAACATTATTGGAGTTCGTAACTGCAATTCGTTTCTTATCCCTTCACATTGCCGACCGGAAGGAACCGTGCGACTTTCCTGCTGATTCCCGCCAACTGGGTCGCCTCTATCACCTCATCGATGTCCTTATAGGCCGGGCCTGCTTCCTCGGCCAGCCCCGACCATGAGGCAGTGCGGACATAAATGCCCCTGCTCTCCATATCATGCTGGAGGGCCTTTCCATGGAACTGTTTTTTTGCCTGCCGGCGGCTCATGGTCCTGCCGCTTCCATGCGCTGTACTGAAAAAGCTCTGATCACCGGATTTGACCCCTGCGAGCAGGTAGGAGCCCGTCTCCATGCTGCCCCCGATGATGACCGGCTGCCCCGTCTTGCGGTATATAGCGGGCAGTTCCATTGAGCCGGGCGCCAAAGCCCTGGTCGCCCCTTTGCGGTGAACGAGCAACTGCCGCTCCCCGCCGTCCAGGGTATGGGTTTCCAGTTTCGCCGTATTATGGGCGACATCGTAGACCTGGTGAAGTCCGAGGTCCGCCGGGTCCCGGTGAAGCACCTCCGAGAAGACTTCCCGAATCCGGTGCAGGATAACCTGCCTGTTGGCAAAGGACATATTGATTGCACACTTCATGGCGGCAAAGTAATCCCGGCCTTCGGGCGAGTCGAAAGGCGCGCAGGCAAGTTCCCGGTCAAGGATCTTGATGCCGTACTTCTTCTCCATCACCTTGAGGAAAACCTGGAGGTAATCGGTAGCCACCTGGTGCCCGAAGCCGCGGCTTCCGCAGTGGAACATGATCACCACCTGGTCCGGTATGGTCAGTCCGAATGCCTGCGCCAGTTCGTGATCGAAGATGTTTTCCTTCCTGGTTACCT
This sequence comes from uncultured Syntrophobacter sp., assembly GCA_964539645.1. GTDB lineage: Bacteria > Desulfobacterota > Syntrophobacteria > Syntrophobacterales > Syntrophobacteraceae > SbD1. Next base: position 106,850 of record CAZIJV010000006.1, on the reverse strand, counting down.
GGATTTCCAGGTAATGATTGCCCGAGCCCAGGGTGCCGATCTGCTTAAAGCCGCGGTCTATGGATTTCTGGCTTATCCTGGACGAATCGGCCCCGCTGATGCAACCGAATTCCTCAGTTCGTTCGAGATCTTCCTCCCAGCCATAGCCGTTTTTGATGCACCACCCGGCCCCTTTTTCGACCAGTTCGCGGAATTCGTCATGCGAGAGCTTCACAAAGCCGCTGCTGCCTACTCCTGCCGGGACCCTCATAAACAGCTTGTCCACAAGCTCCCTCATGTGTTCTTTTACTTCGCCGTGGGTGAGATTCGTCAAGACCAGGCGCATTCCACAGTTCACGTCAAAGCCTATGCCGCCGGGCGAGATGACTCCGCTACGCGCATCCATCGCGGCCACCCCCCCGATCGGAAACCCATATCCCCAATGGCCGTCCGGCATGCAGAGGGCATATTTCTGTATTCCGGGAAGTGTGGCCACATTGGTCACCTGCTCCACCACACCGTCATCCATCTCCTTTACCAGCTTCTCGGTGGCATAGATGCGGGCGGGAACGCGCATCCCTTCCTTGTACCCGAGGGGAATTTCCCAAACGGTTTCCGAAACTCTTTTCAGCACATTGAGAATAGCCATTTCCAGCCCCTTCCCTATCTTTGGATTTGCAGTATTGACAAGAAAGTAAATCTGGTGATGAATGCTCTCAGTTGAAATGGCGCTTCTGCCTTCAGGCGGCCGAATAACCTGTCTAATTCAATATAAACAGTAGGAAGCGAGCAGTGAAGAGTGAACAGCCGGCCAACCGTTCCACAAGCCTCCGGGTAATTTCGCTCGGCAAGCGTCTGCGGAAGAGTTCCGTAATGTGCCTTGGGATACATCCGAACTGGGACGATTATCCCGGGGATGCGCGGGAGGATATCCACAGGGCGGATATGGTCTGCTATCCCGGGCCGTTTTACTCTGAAATCTTACGCGCCGCAGGGAAGAAGGTCTTCCCCGCAAACTACTATCCCTTCCTGGGCGACAAGCTGGCCCAGACCAACTTATTTCAGTTCCTCGGCATTCCCCACCCTCGGACGGGAATCTACCGCGGCCGAAACCGGCTGGCAAGAATAGAACGGGATTTCTCCCTGCCGCTGGTCGCAAAAACCCCCGTGAATTCCTCCCAGGGGAAAGGGGTATTCCTCATTTCAAGCTTTGAGGAACTCTCACGCTACCTCGAAAGCCATAACCCCGCCTATATACAGGAATACCTTCCGATTGAGCGCGACCTCAGAGTGGTGGTGATCGGAGGTGGAATCGTCAACGCCTACTGGCGCATCCACCGCCATGGAGACTTTAGGAATAATGTCTCCCAGGGAGGATCGATTTCCTTTGAGCGGATCCCCGGCGCCGCTCTGGACTTTGCCCTGGAGGTCGTCCGGAAGTGCCGCTTCGATGAAGTCGGGCTGGACATTTGTCTGCACGACGGGACCTGCTATCTCCTTGAAGCCAATATGGTGTTCGGACTGGAGGGATTTCAGCAAAGGGGGCTGGACATCTACAGATTGATCGCGGATCTGTTCGACGGAAAAGAGGGGTTGAAGTAGATTTGCAGAGGCCGGTAATGGAAGGAAAGAAGCTGGAGCTTGGGAAGGGGCAAAACGGGGATTTTTTCTCACTGGTGAGATCCTTAAAAATGAAGCCTCATATAAGGTGATTTACACAAAAACTGCTACCATGCCTTCCTCGGAGCCTGTCTAGGAAATCTAGGCTGGACACGAGAATAATTATCTGATAAGTCAACATGGGACAACTCTAACGAGCGGAGCGCCCCATGAGTGACACAACCCAACGAGAGTCAAATTCGAGCGACTTGATAGAGAAGGAATCGGAATGCATCAGGTCGAACCCCGCCATCCCCAACAGGGTCGTCAGGCCCGCTGCATCACAGATCGAAGACATTCGCCTGGCTGCCTCCAAGATGCGTGAAGCGGATCGGAGGTCGTTTCAAGCGGAGATAGCGCTCAAGTACTGCGGCGGTAGTGCGCGTATGGCGGAGGCCATCTTTGGTTGGGGAAGGGAAAGCGTGGAAGCGGGCTTGGGAGAGAAGCGGACCGGCATAATCTGCTTGGGGGCGCGGGCGACAAAGTCCGGGAACAAATGCTGGGAAGCAAGCGTAGGGTGGGCACGGTTTTTAGTGCCCACCGCTTTCGAGAAGAGTGTGTTTGCCCTCGGGACGGTGGGCACGATGAATCCCGTGCCCACCCTACGGTAAAACAAAGCAACAAAACCTCTCAAAAAAGCCTGCCCAGAAGTTTCATTCTCGTTCAAACCACGCTAAAAGCGTGGCGGCGCCGCTCTTATCTGACTTCAAAGTCAGAGTCTCGTTCAAACAGGTTGAAAACCGGCGGTCTCGCTGGATTCCGGCTCAGAAACCCTGCCGGAATGACGTAGTGAGGGCCCCCCGGCAAACCGGCATGGCATCGGAGAGGGGACCTACAACCATGGGAACCTGACCTTTTGGCAAGTTAGGCCAATGTCGTTTCGAGTCGATTGTAGAGAGCAAACCGGCGTACTTGCGCTACTCGGGCTATCGCAGGATTTCACGCGCCCCGTCATTCCGGCGGCGCTCCTGAGCCGGAATGCCGAGGAGCCACGCTTTTAGAGTTTGAACGAGAATGAAAACTACAGTGAAGTTTGTTCATTAGAGCTTTGCAGCATCACAAGAGACAGGAGGGGCCTCATGAGGGGACCAAAACAGCCTGCTCTCTGCATCATCACTGGGGAGCAGCGTTCAATCTTACCGGAGCATTTCCAACGCGGCCTTTATTTTTTCGGCGACCTCCAGCATGTGTCCCTCGTCCCTATAGGGATGCCTCGGCCAGAAAAATCCTTTTAATCCGTCTTTTCTCCTGCGGGGAACGATATGCACGTGCAGGTGGGGAACGCTTTGGCTTATTTTGTTGTTGATGGCGACGAAGGTTCCCTCGGCCTGCATGGCTTCTTCGACCGCGCGGCACAGGCGCCTGGCGTTCGAGAAAAGCGGCTGGGTAAGGGTATCGGGCAAGTCGAGAAGCGTCTCGTAGTGGGCCTTCGGTAGAAGCAGGCAATGGCCCGCAAAGAGCGGACGATAGTCGAGAAAAGCCATGCAGTTCCCATCGTCGAACACAACCGCGGAAGGCGTTTCTCCCGAGATGATGCGGCAGAACCTGCACTCTGCCGTCATGGTTTATCTCTCCTGCCGAGCCCCGTCTCTGCATCGAAGACAAGCCGGAGCACGTCCTGGAGCGAACGAACACCGATAGAGCCGGTGTCCATTTCGAGGGAGAGCTTGTCGGCATTGCTCCCAGGCATCAGGCAACATCCGAACCCGAGCTTCGAGGCTTCGGACGCCCTGAGCATGCTGTGGCCGACTCCCCTCACCTCCCCGGCAAGACCCACTTCCCCCCATACGACGAGATCGGAAGGCAACGGCTTGTCGAGATAGGTGCTCATCAGCGCCGTGATCATGGCCAGGTCCGCCGCCGGTTCCACCAGTCGCACGCCGCCCGCCACGTTGATAAAAACGTCCTGCTGGGCAAAATTAAACCCTGCTTTTTTTTCGAGCACCGCCAGCAGCAACGAGAGCCGATTGGTATCGACTCCCATGCTGGTGCGCCGCGGCTGCATCCAGCCGGTTGCACTGACCAGGGCCTGCAGTTCGACCAGGATGGGCCGCGTACCTTCAACCGCGCAGGCGACCACTGAACCAGAAACCCCTTTCGGCCTTTCGGCAAGCAGGAGCTGAGAGGGGTTGGGAACCTCTTCGAGTCCGTTTTCCTTCATTTCGAATACGCCAACTTCGTTGGTCGATCCAAACCGGTTCTTTACCGCGCGAAGAAGGCGGAAGGTATGGGTCCGGTCGCCTTCGAGGTAGAGAACCGTATCCACCAGGTGTTCGAGCGCCCGGGGGCCGGCAATTGCTCCCTCTTTTGTCACATGCCCGACCACAAAGATGCTTATTCCCGCCTCCTTGCCCGCGCGCATGAGCCGGGAGGCGCATTCTCGAACCTGGCTGATCGCCCCCGGCGCCACATCGAGAAGCCTGGTGTACATGGTCTGGATGGAATCGACTGCAACGGCGAGGGGCGGACGGCTCTCCATCTCCTCCAGCACGGCTTCCAGGGAGGTTTCGGAGAAAATATAGAGGTCACGCGAGCAAATCCCGAGGCGGCTGGCCCTGGATTTCAACTGCTGAGGGCTCTCCTCACCCGAGACATAGAGTATCGGGCCTTTTTCCGTCATCCGGGAGAGCGCCTGCAGAAGCAGCGTGGATTTTCCGATTCCCGGATCACCCGCCAGCAGGACGATAGATCCTTTTGTCAGCCCGCCTCCGAGCACCCGGTCCCATTCGCCGATTCCCGTAAGGTGACGCGCCTCGCAGTCCGTTTGAATCTGGTCGAGGCTCACCGGCTGGGTGGAAAGGGCTCGTGTAATCTTTGCCGCCTTCTCTCGTCCCTTGAGGACCAGTTCCTCCGAAAAGCTGTGCCAGCACTGGCATTCCGGGCAGCGCCCCAGCCACTTCGGGCTTGTGTAGCTGCACTGCTGACAACGGTATATGAGTTTGTGATCCGCCATGGTCGCCTTTCCTCGGCCTCAGGTTGAAGCCTTTGCCGCTCCGGGGTATTCCGGCGATCATCCTTATCATCTATATAAATGAAAGTCTCGCTCCATATTGTACCTGCTGTGGCGAGAAATTACATTAGCTACTGATTTTTCGGATGGGGCCGATTACAGGGCTGCTCGGCAGAGGAGGGATCGCGACCTGCACGACAAGATTTCTCCATTCGTCCCGAGCACTTACCGTTCAACGGCTCGATTGCGATTTGACAACGCTCAAGGGATTGTTTTATAAGGATGGTTCACGAGTTCAGAGACGGTCTCGACGAACCCGAGGCAATTTGCCTGTTCAATTGAGAGAGGAGCTAACCTGATGGCTGGCAACATCATTGAAGTTACGGACAGCAATTTCGAACAGGAAGTACTCCAGTCAGATTTACCCGTTTTAGTCGATTTCTGGGCCCCCTGGTGCGGCCCCTGCCGCGCTATCGCTCCGGTTGTTGAGGAGCTTTCAGCCGATTACGGTGTGAAGCTCAAAGTGGCAAAGTGCAACGTGGATGACAATCCGAAGGTGCCCGGAAAATTCGGCATTCGCGCTATACCGACCCTGATCATTTTCAAGGGCGGCAGCGTGAGCGAGCAAATCACGGGAGCCGTTGCGAAATCACAAATAACTGCTGCAATCGACAAGGTTGTGGGTTAACGGCCCAATATCGCCCTGAGAGAAGGGCTGATTTATTGGGCGTTCCGATCCCTCCGGGAAGTCTCCTCATTCTATGACGCACAACGACATCCATGACATAGTCATCATCGGCGGCGGGCCGGCTGGATTGACAGCCGGCCTGTATGCTGCACGGGCGCGCCTCAACGCCGTCCTGCTCGAACAGATGGGTTTTGGCGGCCAGTTGCTCACCTACGAACGTGTGGAAAACTATCCGGGGTTCCCGGAAGGCATAGGCGCCTTCGGCCTGGCGGAACTGATCAGCGCCCAGGCGCTGCGCTTCGGCATGCAGGTCAGAAACGCGGAGGTCAGGGGACTTGACCTTTGCGGTAAGATAAAGAAAGTCATTTTGTCCGACGGGGTGATCGAGACAAAAACGATCATTATCGCGTCGGGGGCGTCGCCCAATAAGCTGGGGGTCCCCGGCGAGACGGAACTCACGGGAAGGGGAGTATCCTACTGCGCCGTCTGCGACGCTCCTTTTTACCGGGACCAGGAGGTGGCAGTGGTCGGTGGAGGGGATACCGCTATCGAGGAAGCGCTCTACCTCACCAAGTTTGCGCGAAAGGTATATATCGTGCACAGAAGGGAGCGGCTCCGGGCTACCCCCGTGATTCAAGAAAAAGCTTTTCAGAATGACCGGATTTCGTTTATTCTTTGCAACGTGGTGACCGAAATAAAGGGCGGGCCGGAAGGTGTTTCCGGACTCCTGATGCGTGATGTGAAAAGCTCCTGCATTTCGGAGGCGCCGGTTACAGGCGTTTTTGTCTTTGTTGGCATCAGGCCGAACGACGCGTTCATTCCTAAAGAACTGACGCGCGATCCATGTGGTTTTCTATGCACTGACCAGGAAATGGCAACAGCCATTCCCGGTGTGTTCGCGGCGGGGGACATACGGGCGAAGGCGTTGCGCCAGATCGTGACCGCCGTTGGCGACGGCGCGACTGCGGCGTTTAATGCCGGACGCTATATAGAAAACAGTTTATAATCCTTTCTGTCATTTCCGGGGTAATGTCATGGATTCCTTCACGAAGACCTCGAAGAGATCTTTTCGTCCGGCAGGCCTGCTCACTGTGGCGGCCATGCTTTTCCTCCTCAGCGGGTGCGGCGGGATGGACCTCAAGGAGTTCTACTTTGGCGATCTGTTCGGGGGCAAGTCGGCCACTATCGACAAAACGGCCGAGCAGCTTGCCGTCGACGGAACTCTGAAGCTTCAGAAAAAGAAGTATGATGACGCAGCCGAGAGCTTCAAGAAGCTCAAAGAGCACTACCCCTACAGCAAGTACGCGATTCTTGCAGAGTTGAAACTGGGTGATGCGTACTTCCTCGACAAGAAGTACAACGAAGCCGCTATAGCCTATGAGGAATTCGTCCGCCTCCATCCGCGCAATGAAGTGATCCCCTACGTTCTCTACCAGGTCGGCATGAGTCATTTTCTCACTTTTTCCGAGGTAGACCGGGATCCGGAAGAAACAAACATTGCAATGCAGGCTTTCGAGAAGGTTATCCAGAACTTTCCGAAATCTGAATATGCCGTGCGCGCTGAAAAGCAGATCATGGAATGCAGAAAACGCATCACTGCCCACATGTTCAGTGTCGCCAGGCACTACTATATCAATGGTGACTACCACGCGGCGAAAACGCGCCTCGACCTGATGGTCCAGAAGTACCCGCAGGCCATCTCCGACATGGGGTACGGTAAAGCGGTCGAAAAGATGCATGCTAAATGCGAGGTTGAAGTCGCCAAGGGAGAAAGGAAGCCCAGCTTCTGGACTCGGGCGGGATTCTGATCTTATAATAATATTAGCGGGACGCTCAGGGGTTGCCCCGATACCTTACTGAATCTCATGTAAATTTTGTTGACAAAGGGGACTGCTTTCCTGCATTCTTGTTCCGGGATAATCAGGAGTGTGGGCCTGCCTTTTTGCACTTACCCCCTTATAGCTACAGGCGACTGAACTATAGATCAGAAGAATCATTGGCCGGCTAGATCACCGGCAATTCCTCTTCCCCTAAAAACCGATGCGCTATGTCCCCTGGGAACTACTAAAACTCATTAAATAATCAGGAAAAAATCATATTTGATCTTAAGAATGTTCGACTCGCTCACATACAATACCTTAGGGAGAATAATCCATGCCTGACGCATCAACGCACCCAGCAGAGACCGGTTCTCAGAAGGATCATTCGCGCGACCGCAACGAGATGAACCTGGTTGAACTGAAGAACAAAAACATCCGGGAACTCATGGCCATCGCCAAGTCATACAACATCGACGGCGCCAGCTCGATGCGCAAGCAGGAGCTTATCTTCTCGCTCCTCCAGGCCCAGGCGGAGATGAGCGGCCTGATCTACGGAGAAGGCGTCCTGGAGATACTTCCGGATGGGTTCGGCTTTTTGAGAAGCCAGAACTACAACTACCTGCCCGGTCCGGACGACATATATGTTTCGCCCTCGCAGATACGCAGGTTCAATTTGCGCACCGGCGACAGCATTTCCGGCCAGATCCGACCGCCCAAGGACAACGAGCGCTATTTTGCCCTTCTCAAGGTCGAGGCGGTCAACTATGAGGACCCGGAGATTGCCCGCGACAAAATCCTCTTTGACAATCTCACCCCTCTTTATCCGGACCGCAGGGTAAGGCTCGAATCCACCTCCGATAACCTCTCCACCCGGGTCATGGACCTGCTCACCCCCATCGGCTTCGGGCAGCGAGGTTTGATAGTGGCGCAACCGCGCACCGGCAAGACGATGCTTCTTCAAAACATCGCCAATGCAATCTCGGTCAATCACAAGGATGCCTACCTGATAGTGCTTCTGATCGATGAGCGGCCGGAAGAAGTCACCGACATGCAGCGAAATGTTCGGGCAGAGGTGGTGAGTTCCACGTTCGACGAACCTCCGCAGCGACACGTCCAGGTTGCGGAGATGGTCAGCGAGAAGGCAAAGCGCCTGGTTGAACACAAAAAAGACGTGATCATCCTTCTCGACAGCATCACCCGCCTTGCTCGCGCCTACAACAGTGTCGTTCCGCCCAGCGGCAAGATTCTTTCCGGTGGTCTGGACTCCAATGCACTGCATCGTCCGAAGCGCTTTTTCGGTGCGGCTCGTAACGTCGAGCAGGGAGGAAGCCTCACCATCATAGCAACCGCGCTGATCGAAACGGGCAGCCGCATGGACGAGGTGATCTTCGAGGAATTCAAGGGCACCGGCAACATGGAAATCGTCCTGGACCGCAAGCTTGCCGACCGCCGCATCTTCCCGGCCATCGACATCAACAAATCCGGCACCCGCAAAGAGGAACTGCTTATTATACCCGAGGATTTGAACCGGATCTGGATTTTGAGAAAACTCCTGTCGCCTCTCAACCCTATCGACGCCATGGAGTTTTTACTCGACAAGATGCACGGCACCAAGAACAACCCGGATTTTCTGGCATCCATGAACAGGTAGAATGCCTCCTTTCGGCAAATGGATTTTGGGTTGCAAAAACCTGGGCTTGTTGTATAATATGAGATTCCGGCATTCATCCGAGAAGGAGGAAGTTCATAGATGAAGGAAAATATTCACCCACAGTACCACCAGACGGTCATTAAATGTGCTTGCGGTAATGAAATCCCGACAGGTTCCACCAAGAAGGAAATTCGGGTTGAAATCTGTTCCAAGTGCCACCCCTTTTATACGGGCAAGCAAAAACTGGTCGACTCGGCAGGCCGAATCGAGAGGTTCCGCAGGAAGTACGAGAAATTTCAGAAGCCCGAGGCGAAGGAATAGCCTTCCCGGGCCTCCGAATTATATTTAAAATCGATCCCTCCGGATTTGTCCTTTGAGTCCTGGGGGAACTTAAACGAACCGGCTGGTACCGGTTCTTTATTTTTGCGCCTGCTTCGCCGGTCGTGCCTGGTCTGACCGGCCCGAGGACTGACTCAGCACATGTTCCAAAGACTTGAAAGCGTCGTAGAAAAATTTCAAAAACTTGAAGAGCAACTCGGCAACCCTGACCTGCTCGGCAACCAGAAGGAATACCAGCAGGTCGTCAGGGAACGCGCCGAGATCGCTCCCATAGTGGAGAAGTACGCGCAATACAAGACTCTCAAGGAGCAGTTGCAGGAGAACCAGCACCTTTTCGAGCAGGAAGACGATCCGGAAATGCGAGAAATGATTCGCGAGGAGATCGCGGATCTCAAGTCCCGTCTCGATGGAACGGAAAACGATATCAAGCTCATGCTGGCGCCGAAAGATCCCAACGACGACAAAAATGTCATCCTGGAGATCCGGGCCGGAACCGGCGGTGAGGAAGCTGCTCTTTTCGTCGCTGATCTATTTCGGATGTATTCGCGCTATGCGGAAGTGCGCAGGTGGAAGGTGGAGATTCTGGACAGCAATCCTACCGGCATAGGCGGATTCAAGGAAATAATCGCCTCCATAAACGGCAGGGGCGCTTTCAGCAGGTTGAAATACGAGCGCGGTGTGCATCGGGTCCAGCGCATTCCGGTAACGGAGAGTCAGGGACGGATTCACACCTCCGCGGTGACTGTTGCGGTGCTGCCCGAAGCAGAGGAAGTGGACGTCTTCATCGACCCCAATGATATCCGGGTGGATGTCTATCGCTCCTCCGGACCCGGCGGCCAGAGCGTCAACACCACCGACTCGGCTGTACGCGTGACCCACATTCCCACCGGCATGGTGGTAATCTGCCAGGACGAGAAATCGCAGCACAAGAATAAAGCCAAGGCGCTGAAGGTACTCCGCGCTCGCCTTCTCGACAACATGCAGCGCGAGCAGGAGGCCCAGATTGCCCAGGACCGGAAAAGCCAGGTGGGCACGGGCGACAGGAGCGAACGAATCCGGACCTACAATTTCCCGCAGAATCGCGTCTCAGATCACCGCATTAATCTGACCCTCTACAAACTGGACATGATACTCACCGGCGCGATAGACGAACTAATCGACCCCCTTGCCACCTACTTCCAGGCGGAAGCGCTAAAAGGCACACAATAGACTTATCCGCTATAGTTTGTAGCCTATCTGCCGAAGCAGGCCTTTTCGCCACTGTATGTCTTCTTCGCCCTCGATCCCCTTCGGAGGCGCGCCGTCCACCACGCCCAGCACCCCCCTCCCCTGACCGGTCACTGCAACAACGATTTCCGTCGAGTTTGCCGTAGCGCAGAATATGCGGCAGACCTCAGGAACCATCTTGACGGTATTGAGCACATTAACCGGGAAAAATCCCGGGCCGAGGAAAACAATGAAGCTGTGGCCGGCGCCGATTGCAGTCGCGTTCTTTTTGGCAAGTTCGATCATCTCCGGATCGGTTCCCGACCAGCGAATGAGGCATTTTCCGGAAGCTTCGCAGAAGGCCAGGCCGAATTTGATCCCCGGGACGGCAGAGACGAGCGCCTCGTGAATATCTTCAACCGATTTGATGAAATGGGTCTGTCCAAAGATAAAGTTGATTTCTTCAGGTTTTTCGATAGCAACCGTTGTCATTTCCATTGAGGGATCCCCCTTCTTAGAACATAGGCAGATAGCGCTCTATTTCATATTTGCTGACCTGGATCCTGTACCGGTCCCATTCGATTTTCTTGTTTTCGATAAACTTATGGAAAATATGTCCTCCGAGGGTCTCGGCGACGAGTTCGCTTTTTTCGCATTCTCCTATGGCTTCCTGGAGGCTGCCCGGCAGAGAGAGAATACCCCGGTCGATGCGCTCCGCCTCAGACATCTGAAAGATGTCTTCCTCGATAGGATCGGGCAGGGCGTAGTTGTTTTCTATTCCCTTGAGGCCGGCGGCGAGCATGACGGCAAAGGCGAGATAAGGGTTGCAGGCGGGATCGGGTGAGCGTAGCTCTATTCGCGTCGCCTTTTCCTTGCCCGGCTTGTATATGGGAACCCTCACCATGGTCGAGCGGTTTCGCCTAGCCCAGGAAATGTAGACCGGCGCCTCGTAGCCGGGCACGAGCCGCTTGTAGGAATTGACCCACTGGTTGTTTATCGCGGTGATTTCGCGGGCGTGGTGCAGAATTCCGGCTATATAGCACTTGGCCTTATGCGAAAGATGAATAGGATCATTCGGGTCGAAAAACAGGTTTCTGTCTCCAAGGAAGAGCGACTGGTGGGTGTGCATTCCGCTGCCGTTTTCACCGAATATGGGTTTGGGCATGAAAGTGGCGTACACCCCGTTCTGGCGCGCCGTCTCCCGCACGGTGACCCGGTAGGTCTGGGTCTTGTCTGCCATACGGAGCGCCTCGTCGTAGCGCAGGTCGATTTCATGCTGGCTGGGCGCCACCTCATGATGGCTGTACTCTACCTCGATCCCCATCTCCTGCAGGGCGAAAATGGTCTGGCGCCTCAGATCGTTCGCCCTGTCCAACGGGGTGACATCGAAGTATCCCCCCCTGTCGATAATCTCCGGCGCCGCATCGGATTTAAAATAGAAGAACTCCAGTTCCGGTCCGGTATAAAAGGTGTATCCCTGGTCTGCGGCTTTCTGCAGGATGCGTTTGAGAGCAAACCGCGGATCACCCTCATAGGGGGTTCCGTCCGGGTTGAGAATATCGCAGAACATCCTGGCCGCGGGCCTCTCCTGGGGGCGCCAGGGAAGCATTTGAAAAGAGGTCGGATCAGGAATGGCCACCATGTCGCTTTCTTCTATGCGAGCAAAGCCCTCTATCGACGAACCGTCGAAGCCCATGCCTTCACTGAAGGCGAGGGCCAGTTCGCCCGGTGAAACAGCGAAACTCTTCAACTGCCCAAGCACGTCGGTAAACCAGAACTGAATAAAGGAGACATCCTTGTCCCTTACCAGTTTCAAAACATCTTCAGGTGTTTGGCATGCGGTCATCTGTTTCTCCCCGGGTTGGTTTTCAGGCAAATCGAAGCATCTCTCGCAGACGTGAAATTCCTTTTTAGCATTGATATACGAGTTTTCGTGCGTGGTCCACCGCTTTTCATTACCGAAGACCTGAAAGGGTTGGATGATTAAATAATAATTGTTCAAGTATCCATGGGCTTCTGGAACGGGAAAGGCTCTCAGAATGGATGATACCGGCGACAAACTCATTTGTGACAGCTCGGATGAAACGGGACTGCGAGGGTACGACTGCCGGCCACTTACATCGATGTATAAAGACAAATCCGCCGCGAGGCTCAAGGCGATCCTGGATACCACTGTGGATGGGATCGTGACCATTAACGAGCAGGCAATCATCCAGTCGTTCAACAGGGCGTCGGAGAGGATCTTCGGCTATTCGGCGGACGAGGTTGTCGGGAAGAATGTGAAAATCCTTCAGCCGTCACCGTACCGGGAGCACCACGATGAATTCCTGGCCGAATACCTGCGTACGGGCATCCGGAAAATAATCGGGATCGGCAGAGAGGTGCAGGGGCAGAGAAAAGACGGGAGCATTTTTCCGCTTTATCTTGCCGTAAGTGAAGCCTGGGTAGGTGGTGAAAGATTCTTTACCGGCATTTTGCGCGACCTCACCGAACAGAAGGCGGCGCTGGAAGAAATCAAAAGCATGGCGAGGTTCCCCGAGGAGAGCCCGCATCCCGTATTGAGGTTATCCAGGGAAGGATACCTGCTCTACGCCAATGCGGCTGCACGGTGCGTGCTGGAGGCTTGGAGCTGCGATATAGGGCAAAAATTTCCGTGTGTGTGGAAAGAGACGGTTGATGAAGCGCTACGGTCGGGCGAGACACGGGAACTCGAAGTCCGGTGCGGCGCCAGGACCATTTCCCTCACCATGGTTCCTACTCCCGATGCCAGGGACATCAATGTCTACGGAAAAGACATCACTGTACGAAAGCAGGCGGAGGATGCCCTCAAAAAATCGGAGGAAAAATACCGGGCGGTCGTTGAGAGTTCCACCGACGCCATCCTCGTAATGAACTGGTCCAGGCGCATCATCTCCTTCAATCAGGCGTTTCTCGATCTTTTCGGTTTCACACGGGAAGAGGTACTGGGACAGTCAGCCCGGATCATGCATGTTTCCGACGAATCCTATCGAACTTTTGGAGAAAAAGTCTTCCCGCGCTTGAGGGCGCTCGGCTCATTCAGAACCGAGTGGGAATTCAGGCGAAAAGACGGAACGGTCTTCCCGGTTGAAGAAACCCTTTCGGCCATGAAGGCGCAAGACGGGACCACTTTGGGTGTCGTCGTAATACTCCGCGACATCACCGAGAGAAAAGAGAGCGAGAAGAAGCTCGCCGCCTACCGTGACCACCTGGAAGAAATGGTGACCCGGAGAACCCGGGAATTGGAGGAGGCATACAAGGTGATGCTGCAGGAAGAAAAGCTGAAGACTCTCGGTACGATCTCAATGGAAATGGCTCACGAGATCAGAAACCCGCTCATGTCTATCGGGGGGTTCGCAAGGAGGCTCCAGCACAAACACCCGCACTTGCCGGAAGTTGAAATCATTGTTCGGGAATCATCCCGGCTGGAGGAATTGCTCAGAAGAATCGAAAACTATCTCAAGCCGGTCGAACTGCGTCCCCGGGAATGTATGGTGAACGAAATGATCGGGGAGGCAGTGGGGCTGCTGGGCTCCGAGCTCAACCGGGAGGGAATCGAGGTCAAAATGAGCCTTTCCCCTGCACTCTCACCCGCCTACGTGGACCCTTCCGTTCTAGTACAGGTGCTGGTCAACGTTGTCCACAATGCAGCCAAGGTGATGAAAAAAGACGGTAAAATAACAATCGAGACCTTCGAAACCGATCAGAATGTTCATATTTCGATCAGGGCGCCTTTGCGGCAGAAAAGCATTGATCCCGAACATGTCTTCGTGCCGTTCGGAGAAGATGCACAGGAGATTTCCGTTCCGATCTGCTTCAGGCTGCTGAGCGGCATGGGAGGGCATCTCTCGCTCTCTCAGCAGGACGACTCGGTGGTCTTCGCGGCCTCGCTGCTCAAAGCCGTTTCAGAGAAGGGAAATGTATGAGTGACATTCCAGGACAAGAATCAACTTTAATCATAGTCTATGATCTGTTACACTTCGATAATCTCATACGATTATTTCGATAAGACGAACGGCTATCAGGCATATCCCTGTGTCTATCTCTATTTTTCCTATATCCAGCAAGTTCTGAAAGGCCGGGATTTGATCAGTTGCGGGCGTCCTTGGACCACTAGAGTAGAGCCAGGCAAGGGGCAAGAATGGCGGATGTTCTGATTGTGGATGACGACAGCAGCATGTGTGAATTGCTGGCGCTCGTGGTAAAAAGGCAGGGACATGGCGCCGCTGTCGCCCTTACGCTTGCCGAGGGCATAAAGAAAGCTTCTGAAAAAGACTTCGATGTGCTTTTTGGGGGTTATCCTGGGGCCTCTTTGCGATCGATACTTTTTGACGACCATGATCTCCGAAAACAACGACTTCAGTGTCTTTTTCACCCGCCCCTTCAGCGCCGGCATCATCTTCATTTCGCTTGCGCTGCTTTTCTGGCCGGTGGCGCAGAAGATGCTCCAACGCAGGAAGATGCTAAAACCTGCGTTATCAAAGAGTTAGGTTAGCAATCCAGGGAGTGGAGAAGTCTTGGTGATTCAGAAGATCCGGTTTCAGGGTGTCCCGGAAGGGGCATGCAAGCTTATATGAGACTGCATTTTTGGAGTCCCATGCCAGGGGACAAAAATAATCTTCATCCCTTTTCAAACCACGCCAGAGGCGTGGCTGGATTCCCGCTCAGGAGCGCTGCGGGAATGACGGGGTGGATGAATCCTGTGGTAGCCCGAGAGCGCAAGTACACCCGGTTGCCCTGTACAATGTACGACGCAACGGAATTGGCCGAACTTGCCAAGAGGCCAGGCTCCCATGGTTGTAGGTCCCCTCTCCAATGCCAAACCGGTTTGCCGGGGGACACGAAAGAGTGCAGGGGGCAGTAGTATAGGGCCTTGCGCCCGTGTTCTTCCCGACCCCCATGGGTACTTGTCACGCAGTGAGACAACAGGCAGAGTTCTCATTCTCGTTCAAACCACGCCAAAGGGCGTGGGGGCAGCGCTGGATTGAGGGAATTGAGGAATTCTGTGGTTGGATTCAACAGTGAAATACTTGAAATACTCCCCCTTTTCGGCGCAGGGATCTGATACCTGCCGTGCGGGTAAAAACCTCTTATGTGCCCGGCTGCTGAAGCTGCAGGATATGAAAATTCGTTACGGGGTCTTTTCTTCGAAAACCTTTCGTGTCACAGATTTCGAGGAGGATTACTTCCCCCAGCAGCCATACGTCCACCCCGGCACGGGTGCAACCCACGGTTGCCTTACCTTCTCTGCCCGTGGCGGCATGCATGTGGAGGACCGGGTTGCCCTGTTTGTCAGGGAAAAGCGTTCCCACCGCCAGCACTTCCTGGATACCGCCCAACCTGTGAATGAGAGGAACAGGCATATCTGTCCTGGTTGCATCCGGGCCGACAACCAGAGAACTCGAAGCCGCCGCGCCTCCCACGTATATCGCTAAGGCGCTCCGGACAGCATGCTCGCGCGCAAAGTCCTCTATTGCGCCCGGAATACGGTCGCCATCCTCCAGTTTCAGCGCAAAAATGCGTCCTATCTTTCCTTCTTCATACTGCATGCGTACACAACCTTCCGTCGGGGAGCCGGATTTCCGGGACAAGGTTCTTCAGAAAAATACTTGCTCACTGCTCAAGCGCTTTGCGAATGCCTCTGGCAAGTTCCGATCTTCGCAGGGGCTTGGGAAGAATCACATCGATACCGTAGGCCTCCGCTTCCTGTTCTCCAATGGGTTCGCTAAACCCGGTGGTCAATATAATCGGGATATCCTGCCGAACGTTGCGAATAAGTTTTGCCAATTCAGCGCCGGTCATTCCGGGCATCGAATAGTCGGTAATCACCAGGTCGAACCGCGAGGGATTTTCGGCGAACAGGTAAATCGCATCAGTAGGACTGGTGAGCGTTGTAACCTGGTAGCCGAGTCCTTCCAGGATTCTCGCGATGACATCGGAGAGGGGTTGCTCGTCATCGACCAGCAATATGCGCTCTGTCCCGCCGCTAATGTGCTCCTCACCCTGGTTTCCCACGATAGCCGTTTCCCGGATTTCGGGAAGATAAATGCTGAAAGTACTGCCCTTACCCGGCTTGCTTTTCACCGTCACCGCACCGTGGTGGCGTTGTACGACCCCGTGAACCATTGCAAGGCCCAGACCGGTCCCTTTTCCGGTATCCTTCGTCGTGAAGTAGGGATCGAAGATTCGGTCAAGTATTTCCGCAGCAATGCCATGACCCGTGTCACTCACGCTGAGCACGACGTAGTGTCCGCGGCCCAGGTCGGGGTGAACCGGCGGGGAATCTTCGGTGAATTCAACAGCGTCGAGGCAGACCTCCAGCACTCCTCCCTTTTCCTCCATGGAGTGAACGGCATTTGCGGCAAGATTTATCAATACCTGTTGTATCTGCGCCAGGTCAGCCATCACCGTGTCCGATGAGCAGGACATTTTCCGGCGTATCGCGATGGTCGCGGGAATGGTGGCGCGCAGCAGCTTGAGCGTTTCCTTAACCAGGGGAGTCAGCTTCAGGGGCTGCAGCTCCATATTCGACTTCATCCGGCTGAATGTAAGGATCTGCCGGATCAGGTCTCTCGCACGAAGTGAAGCCTTCATAATATGATCGAGATGGTTTTCGATCATCTTGCCGTGAGCAATATCGGTCTTCGCCAGTTCGCAGTAGCCTATAATGGCAGCCAGGATGTTGTTGAAGTCGTGAGCGATGCCGCCCGCCAGCGTGCCGACCGCCTCCATCTTCTGGCTCTGGCGGAGTTGCGCCTGCATCCGCTCCCACTCCTCCGCGGCTTTCCTGCTCTCGGTAATATCGGTCCCGAAGACGAAGAGGCACTGTTCGCCTTTATACTCAACGGAAATGAGGGAAAATCTGACGGGAAAGCTTTCTCCCGATTTTTTGTGCAAGTAAACTTCATCGTCCTGGATCACTCCCCTCGACTCAAACTCATGGAGAAATCTCTTCCTCTCTTCTCCTGTTCCCCATATCCCGAGCTCAATTGTGCTTTTTCCGATCATCTCCTCTCGATTGAAGCCCGTTACCGCCAGGAAGGCGTCATTGACGGCAATGGCCCGCCCATCTTCTTTCCGGGTGATGATTGCCATATTGGGGCTCAGGTGAAAAACCTGCGAGAAGAGATTCTCACTTTCTCTGAGAGCATCCTGAATCCGCCTCTTGTCGGTAATGTCCTCCGCGGTGAAAAGCATACAGGGCTTTCGGGCTATCTCAATTGGTTCCATGGACATCTTTATCGAAATGATTTCGCCGGATTTGCGGCGAAAAGGGACCTCCATGTCCCGTATTCTGCCTGTGCTCCTGAGAACCCCCAGCATCCATGAACGCTCTTCGGACCTGAGCAGGCCGACTTCAATGGATGTTCGACCTGTCAGTTCCCGTGAAGTATAGCCGCTGAGAGTCTCAAAGGCCGGATTAACGTAGACAAAGCGCCCGTCACTCCTCGTAGAAATAGTCATAGCCAGGGGGCTCGAGTAAAATACCTTCGAAAATTCGCTGCTCTCCTCCACTGGAGGTTCAGCGGATGCGCCGGATTGGATTGCATCAGGATTGGTGCGAACCAGTGCGAGTATCTCTTCAATGAGATTGACGCTGTTCTCGGTCGCCATACATCATGCCTTGCTGTTGGGGATCTTCAAGGTGATTTGTGAAAAAGTACAATATGTGTGCTTCTCACTTCCGTCAACAAAGATTTTCAAGGATTTTCCGGATCAGGCGCAGGCGCGATGGGTGAGCCACAAATGCTCTCTCTATAGCCGGGCTCAGAACCCGATTGATGGTTCAAGTTACTAATCCGGTATGTTGCATTCACCCTGTCTCAGGGGAAGATGAACGCAAAAAGTCGAACCTTCACCGGGAGTGCTCTTGCATGTGATGGTCCCGCCATGTCTTTCGACTATCTTTTTGCAGATTGCCAGCCCCATGCCTGTTCCTTCATACGGGCTGCTCCTGCCATGCAGTCTTCTGAAAGGGGCAAATATGTGATCAACCTCCGACTCATCAAAGCCTATACCATTATCTTCTATGCTTATTCTAACTTCCCGGTCGTTCATTTGGCATGATCGTATAAATACCAGGGGAGTTTCTCCCTGTTTGTGGAACTTGAGTCCATTCCCGATGAGGTTTTGGAATAGTTGCCGCATTTGCGTCGGGTCGGCTTCGAGAGTCGGAAGCCCACTAAGGCAGACTTTCCCGCCGGTTCTTGCGATTCTTTCCTCCAGGTCGGAAAGAACTTCTTCTGTCAAAACGTACAGATCGACCTTTGTGAAAGGCTCTGCCCTTGAGGACACACGAGAATAGTCAAGTAGAGAGTTGATGAGAGCCTGCATGCGCCCGGTTGCATTGATCATTCGGTTGAGATAGTCCAGGGTGCGGTCATCCATGGAATTTCCGAGCCTTTCCTGGAGCATTTTGCCGAATGAGGAGACTTTCCTCAAAGGCTCCTTCAAATCATGGGAAGCTATGGATGCAAAATCCTGAAGAGCCTGATTGCTCTCTTCAAGTCTTTTCATTAATTGGCGCAGTTCCTCCTCCGCCTCTTTTCGATCTGTAATATCCGTTGCTACTCCGGTCATCAATCGAAGATTTCCGTTCTCATCCCGGATAGGGAATCCCCTGTCATAAATCCACCGCACCCTTCCATCGGGTTGCAGGATCCTGTACTGACATTCCCATCTACCTGAAGCATGGCTTGTCAGTTGTGCGAGGACTAACTCTTTATCATCCTGATGCACTGGATCCATGAATGACTGAGGTTGCTCATAAAGGCTCTTCCGCGTTCGGCCCCATGTTTTCTCATAAGCCGGGCTCACGTAGAGCATTTTTCCGACACCGGGCGTGCTCATCCAGAATACGTCCTGGATTGTTTCAGCAATGAGGCGAAATCGCTCTTCGCTTTCACGGAGAGCCTGCTCAATATGTTTCCTGTCTGTGATGTCCCGAACCGACCCAACCAGGAAAATGGGTCTGCCTTCTGGGTCCTCAACTACTGTTATAAAATCACTGAACCAGCGGTACGAACCATCTTTGTGCCGGAACCGATATTCGAGGGAAACCTGACTTCTTCTGCCGGTTAGACACTCCTCCAAACCTCTTTGGACCTCTGGAATGTCTTCCGGATGAATGAGGTTAACCACTTCCTGAATGTTCATCCCCGACAGTTCTTCATTCGTGTAGCCGCACAGGGAAGTGATTGCAGGGCTTAAGTAGTCATACCGGTCTGTCAGCAGGTTTCGTCTGTGTACCCCATCGAGTGAATTATCCATGACTTCGCGGAAACGAGCCTCACTTTCAGCCAGAGCTGTAAGCGCATTTTCCAGCTCTGCCGTTCTTTCGCGGATTCTTTGCTCCAGTTCATCATGGGCCCTCGCGAGTTCCTCCTCGGCCTTCTTACGATCTGTAATATCCGTGCCAATGGCCATAATCTCAGCCACATTCCCATTCTCGTCGAATATTGGCTTGTTGGTCCACGCCAACCAAACCCTGCGGCCATCCCGACAGATATTTTCATTGATGTTCTGAACGTATATCTCCGGGTGTCTCACGACATCACCGACAAGAGTGGTCAAATCCACACCGGATTCCTCACCGGGCAGCAGCATGTTGACATGACGGCCGCGAACCTCCTCTTCACCGTAGCCAAAAAAGCTCTGAGCGTATTCGTTGAAAAAGGTAATAGAGCCGTCACTCTTCCAGCGGATGATAGCACTATTGGCATTTTGAACGAGTTCGCGATACTTCTGTTCACTTTCGCGAAGAGCTTTCTCAGCTTGCTTGTGCTGTGTGAGATCAATGGCAAACGCCACAATATGTTCGGGGTTCCCCGGGATGGTACTTGCCCCTATCAAAACAGGGACACGAGTTCCATCCGGCCGTAAGTATTCTTTCTCGGTTGGGCGGGTACTCCCCGTCTTCAGCAAAGACCGTAGCGCCATTTGATCTGTCTGTTCCCATTCCGGAGGGGTCGCCGCATCCCAGCGCACCTTGCCTTCGATCAATTCCTGCTTTGAGTATCCGAGTATTTCCAGGTACGCCTCATTAGCATCCAGGATCCGGCCATCAGCATGGCAATATGCAGTAGGCACGAGGTTTGTTTCAAACATACTTCGGAATTTGGCCTCGCTCTCCCGAAGTTCATCTTCGGACTGTTTGATCCTGGTGATATCCAGGAAAGCTCCGACGGCGCCACGTGGTTTCCCTTTCTCGTCGAAAAGAGGTGTTGCGTTGCAGTAGAGCGAGGTGTTCCGCCCATTCTTCGTAATTACCTCAACGGTCTCCCCTAGAACAGTTTCACCATGGGCGGCTCTCTGCATAGGCAGTTCGTCAACCGACAATTCATGCCCATTTCGGAAAACCCTATAGGATGCTGCATCCGGAACACGTTTTGAAAGCTGCTCACCGGGGGAGAGGCCGAGCAGTTGTTCATTTGCTTTGTTCCCTCTAATATTCATACCTTCCGGATCATCGGCAATAGCCAAACCAATGGGTGCTGTGTCAAAAACGGTTTGCAGCTCAGAGAGCCGCCGGTTCAGATCCATATTCAGCCGAGCCATTGACTCTCTGGCGCGATGCAATTTCTCCAGCAGCAGGCTTAGGATAATTCCGATAACCCAGAGCGTTATCCATTGAACTATGTTGACCGGTTTAGAAATTGCCAGGGTATAGACTGGCGGTAACAAGAGGTAATTTGTCAAAAAGGCGGCAAGAACTGTAGTTGCCATTCCGGCGCGAAACCCACCCAGGTATGCTCCTGTCAGGATAGGAATTACATACAGAATGAGCACCGGCTGGTCGCCCAAATGGAAGCCCAACCACAACCGAAGCAGGAGGGTCGCAATAACCAGCGCACATCCCAGGACTATGGCCACCCAAGATGGGAGTCTCACAGGATATTCAGAGTGTATCACCGGAATCTCCGGAATTTTGCGTGCTCTGCAACTTATTCATTTAAAAAGGGAACGATGGGACTCTCCACTTATAATCACACGGGTGGACTCTCTCAAGAAACGGAGCGGATTATGGCGAACTTGGGATTACCATGAGGAAAGCGTCCATGGACGAGAAAGGCCTCGGAATGCTGCTTTACTCCTCGATAGTGGTTCCCGCGGTCGGATAGAAAGCCGACTCTCCGGTGATCCTGTCTTTCCACTCGCCATCGATGCAGACCATGCACTTGTCATCCACCGGGCATAGCTCCGAGCCGGCAGCATAGACTTTGTCGCCATAACGGCAGCCCTTGTCTCCTAAGTCGATATCCATAATACCCTCCTATCCTCAGGCAATAAAGATAATTCACTACTCTTTCTTATTTTATAAGCATTCATATAGATCACCAACCACACTCTCGATGGAGAACGTTTTTTTTCACGTTTTTTTCACGCAATCTTCAAATTCCGTTCATGACCTGATTTCACCCGGAAATGCCCGTGGGCTTGCCGGGAGAGTGGCAAGCGCCCCAGGCTCTCATCACTGTTTCCGACCAGCGGGTCAATGTCCGGTTCAATATCTCTTCGGCACGGCCGGTATCCAGCCGGTATTTTTCAGGAATAAACGAGAAATCGATCACGCGGACACCTTCCCGTTCCCCCAGGAAAGGGCATTCATCCAACTCCTGCCCTGAGATAAGCGAGATCAGGGGCAAGACCCGGTTAACAAGGGTTTTTGAGCCCTTCATTTTCACCTGCCCGGCAGTGTAATTATTCGCGATAATATTCAATTCCGTAGCGGCCAGTTCCTCGGGCAGACCCTCCCTGTTGATTCCATCCCGGAGGAGGAGAAAATAAGGAGCGATCAGCACCAGCCGTGAAGGCTTGCGGGAATCCGCGGGAAGTCCCCCGATGAAAGCGGCGATTTTTGATCCCAGTCTTTCCCGTTTGGGATCGAAGTCGAGAAGATGAACCCGGTGGGCCGTGCGGTCAAAGAGCGCAGCCACCTTGTCCCGGATTTCCGGGTTTATCAACAGCAGATGCCGGGCGCCTGTCTTCCGCTCGAAGGCTCTCAGGAACACCGGGTCCAGTTCGTTCGGGTTTTTTACCTGGAAAACAAAGATCGGAGCTTCGGCAGGATCTGTAAAAGCCGAGAGCTTTTCCGCGGTTTTTTGCGCATGCAAGTCAAAAACCGTATCCAGGGCCGCGATTTCCGCTTCTTCTATAAATGCAACCCGGGCAGCTTCGACGATATCGTCTACCGCCACCACCTCAAGAATATGGCGCAGGTAATCAAAGGGCGGATGGCCTCCGCTCCATTCACGAAAACCGAGGACCTGGAGTTCGTCTTTCAGCGCCTCGGGAAACCGCTCGATACCATCGTTTCCGTAAAGATTTTCTCTGGGGATGATTACCGTCTTACAGCCGGCGTTAAAAGCAGTTTCGATCTTGAGGGTCAAAGCTCCCACCGCCGTAATTCGTCCTTTGGTGTCGATTTCTCCGGTCATCGCCACGTCCTTGCGGATCTTGCGCCCGGAGAGAACCGACGCCAGCGCCAACGCAATCGCCCCTCCCGCCGAGGGGCCGTCCTTTTTGGTGGAACCGCCCATGAAGTGCAGATGGATTGGCTCATCCAGGTGTTTCATGTTTAGTTGCAGTTCGGAGGCGCGATGGAATATCCCGGTCACGGCGACCTTGCGGCTCTCGTCCATAACTTTTTCAATGTTGCCGGTTGCGTGCACGATACTCAGAATGCCGGGCGCCGCAGCAGCTTCACCGGCCACCCTGGTGGCCTGTATGGGAATGATGGCCCCGACGCCCCGTTCGACGTCCACGCCAAGCCCCAGCATTTCCCCAACCATGTCTTCCTGCCCGATTTGCCTCGGGGGGACCGGTTCTCCCAGGTACTTTTTGATTTTCTCCCGAGTGATCCTGATCGGCAGTTCCTGGCCGGGCTCTTTTCTCTGGACCCGGAGAAACAGGGTCCGGATGATTCTCTCCAGCTCTCTTACCCCGGCCTCATACGTATATGCCCTGATGAGATGCCTCAGAACGTCTGTTTCTTCATCTCTATCGAAAAGGATTTCCGCTTCGCTTATCTGATAATTCTCACGAATACGCCGGATTAAATGCCTGCGCGCAATCGAGATTTTTTCCTCGATGCTGTAGCGGTCCAGGACCACCACCTCACACCGGTTGACCACCACCTGGGGGACTGTCTCCAGGGTGTTGGCGGTAAGGAAGAAGTGGCAGTTGGACAGGTCTATATCGATCGTGGTCTGAGCGTACTTGTCATGAAAAAGATGGTTTTGCTCGGGGTCGAGGATTTCCAGCAGGGTGGCGATTGCGAACTTTTCTGTTTTATCCGCCTCATCCAGGATGAACATCCCGTTCATTGCCCCCATCTTGATCAGGCCCTGGACTATCGCCCCCGGTTTGGACCCCTCGTAAGTGAATCCGAAGCCCCTCATGTCCGCTTCGTCTCGCATTCCTCCGAGAGATATTTTGTGAAAGGGGATTCCGAGACATTGGGCAACCGAGATGGCAAGCGAAGTCTTCCCGACCCCCGGGGGGCCCACCAGCAGAAAGGCGCTCCCCTTTCTGTGCCAAGTTTTTGCGTCCTCTTCCCTGAAACTGCGGTATCGCCGAATAAGGTTCGTGAAAAAATCGCAGATAATCTCTTTGGGCGTATCCAAACCAAAATGTGAGCGATGCAGCCCGGCCTCGAATTCCTCCGCCGTTACCTTGATCTTCCGGAATTTTCCCCATGGAATGATCAGCAGCGTCTCGATCAGTTCGCTGTACTTGGCGCCGCTCTGCCCCGTGATGTTGAGCCTGTTCTTCTCGATCAGTTCGATCACCTGCATGGGGAGGGCAGGATCGTTTCTTGCCTCCTCGATCCGCTCCTTGAGGCTCTTCTCGGAAGGTTTTGAAAGCATCTGCCGGGCGGGAGCGGGCTCGGATTCGGACGGACGGGCCGGAGTCGTCAGCGGCCCCTTGCCGAGATGGGCTTCCAAACCTGCCGCAAATTCCCGCAGCAGTTCTTCGATGGTCCTGCTCTCATAGGCTTTAGCGGGGAGATCGAGTTCTTTGAACAGTTCCACCAGCCCCCATCGATCCTTGAAGAAGCTGAAAGCCTGGAGGGCTTCCCGTGTATCGCTCCTTATGAGCAACTGGAACAGGCGAAGGGCGGTCCGGAGCGAGTGGGTCCTCTCCAGCAGGGAACCAGAGGAATCGCGGCTTTTTCGATAAGAGTCCTCCAGCAGCCGGATCTTCATTTCGATATCGAGTTCCGGAAACACCTTCAGGAGAAATTCGTCCGACGCCCGGCCTAGAAGCGATGCAGAAGAACCGGCGACTCTCGCCACGACCGGATCGAGCGGGAGACCTTTTTCAGCGGCATCGAGCAATGCCAGGTATTCTGCCCCCTTCATCCCGTTCATCTCGTTGGCGAGAGCGCCACGGAGCATTCCATAAAAGGTGGGGTCCGAGGTGCGGGTTTCCATTGCGAAATCGGCATCGGAAAGGATGACCGCACGTTCCTGATGTTCAGGATAGAGGATGTGCTCAACCTGATGGCGCAAGAAGAACTCCGAGAAGGCCAGTATCTGCCGCTCTTCCGGGGTCCCGTCTCCCAGCCGCGCTTCCGGGTTTCCGGGGATCACGAAGGAGATATAGTCGAAGATTCGCTCATGGATATGAATTTGCCAATGCTCACCTTCGCGGATAAGGACGCTCACAACCCGGATTTTACAGTCTTCGTCTTCAAGGCGTACGATGGAGAGGTGATCCCAAAGCCGGCCAAGCCGGGCAGGGTCAGTCCCCCGTTTGTTTCGGAAATGGGACAATACTCGCCTCAGCACGACTACTCTGAGCAATTCCGCTACTACCCTGATCCTTGCCTGCTCAGGGAGGGGCAGAGAGTTCAGAATCCTGAAATCGAATTCCATGGGAAACATGGGCGTTCCTCCACTTTGTGCGGATCGAGTCGATTTGCCTCCTGCACTAATCTTATTGAAATCCTGCTGAATTAGGAAGGGAAAAGGGGGACGCTCTAAATTCCGGATAGCTCCGCAGACCTCTCCAGCAGAGTTTGGAATAAAAGGAATAGTTGTGATTGCGGTTAACGGTAGAATTTCATTCCAACGCGGTTCAGTGCTCTCCCGCTGCCTGTGAGAGGGCGGAAACATCCTTGGCCCTGACTTTCGACTCCAGGCCGCTTATCTCGACTTGACGCTCGGGCAGGGTGAACTTCCTCTGCCTTTCCCCGGCGAATGGAATGCTGCGGTCGAAGCGCAGTTGCGTGATTTGTTCCGATATGAGTCCCATCAGAAACATCAGTACCGAGAAGACGATCAGCATCTGGGAGGTAGGCCCGTATCGGCCATCGAGCATAAAGATCTTGAAAAGGCCGTAGCCGACACCTGTGAGGAAGGTAAAAGCGCTTGCAGGCAGGAAAATTTTCATCGGCGAAAAGAGGGTGGTAATCTTGAAGATGATCAAAAAGAACCGGAAGCCGTCCCTGAAGATCTTGATCTTGCTCTTGCTGTTGCCGATGCGCCTGGGGCTTTTTATCGGCAGGTAGGCCAGGCTGTAGCCGGACCTTACTGTGGCCAGCGTTATTGTCGTTGGATAGGAAAAGGTGTTTGGAAGAAGGGGTACGAATTCTTTCGCGGCCCCGTTCCTGATAGCTCGGAATCCCGAGGTGAGGTCTTCTATCTTTCGCCCGCAGATGTAGCTGGCCAGCCTGTTATAGATCCTGTTAGCCAGGCTCCTGTGCATGCTCGCCTCGGAACCGGCCCCGCGTGCCCCAACCACCATGTGATACTTTTCGAGCATCTTGAGCATCCGTGGAATATGTTCCGGAGGATGCTGGCCATCGGCATCGAGCATAACTACCGCGCTGCCCTTGGCATACCGGATACCCGTTTTGATAGCTGCGCCGTTTCCAATATTATAAGGGTGGCAAAGAACCGTTGCGCCTGCTTCATGTGCTTTCTGCGCGGTTTCGTCACTCGATCCGTCATCGACCACGATGATTTCATACCTGACTCCAAGAGGGTCCATGACCCTGCATATTCTACCGATAATGGCGCCGATTCCTTCGGCCTCGTTTTTGGCGGGAAGGATAATGCTGACCTGGGGGCATTCCGCGGAGCCGTTCCGATTTTGCACCAGGAACTCCTTATTTGAAGCGTTTACGGTCGTCCCGTTACTGACCAAACTGCGGGAAGTCTCTCGTCACTGGTGCATGAAAGCTTAGCACGATCCGTGCCGTCAGTTCGACCCTGAGCGGTGGAGAAAAGCCGAAGATCTGCGGTTCGCGCCCTGCGCGCTCTTTATGCGTTGAAAATAGCGCCCTGAAATTTTACAATAAGAATCCAATAGACTACAGGTGCGGTTATCCGGCACTATCTGCGAATGTTCAGCGAGGAAACGGGAATGGCTCTGCTCCCCATTTGTACATATCCTGATCCGGTTTTGCGCCAAAAAGCCGAGTGCGTCAAAAATATCGACAGTGAGATCCAGCGCCTTATCGATGATATGATCGAGACCATGTACGATGCGCCTGGAATAGGGCTGGCGGCGAACCAGGTCGGATGTCCCGTTCGGGTGCTCGTGATCGATCTGCAGCGGGAAGACTGTGAATACGGGCTGATTACACTGATCAATCCGGAATTGGTAAGCGCCAGTGGTGAGACGATTCACGAGGAAGGCTGTCTCAGTGTTCCCGAGTTCTACTCGAACGTAAAGCGCAATGAGGAAGTTGTCGTATGCGGCCTGGATCGGGATGGCAACCGTATCGACATCAGCGCCGAGGGCCTGCTGGCGATCGCGCTTCAGCATGAGATGGACCATCTTGACGGAAAATTGTTCATCGACCGGATCAGCCCGGTAGTAAGGGATATCTTCAAAAGAAGATGGAAAAAGAAGCACAAGGAGGAAAGCGAATAGATCTTCCTCTGCCCCCCATCGTTTTTATCGGAACCCCGGATTTTGCGGCGCCTTCTTTCAGGAAACTGATCGAAGCCAAAGCCCCCGTCCGCCTGGCGATCAGTCAGCCGGACCGCCGAAGCGGCAGGGGACGTAAGGTATCTCCCACTCCTGTCAAAATCCTGGCGGAGGAGGCGGGAATACCGATATTCCAGCCCGAGCGCATCCGGGGTAAAGAAGTTCTGGAAGAGATAAGCTCGTACGGCGCTCAGTGCGCGGTCGTTGTCGCCTTCGGACAGATACTCCCACAGAGTTTTCTGGATCTTTTTCCGCTCGGGACCCTGAATGTGCACGGTTCGCTTTTGCCCAGCTATCGGGGATCGGCGCCGATTCAGCGGGCCATTCTGGCGGGCGAAAGCACTACCGGCATATCGATCATGTTGCTCGATTCCGGCATGGATACGGGGCCGGTGCTCTCTCAAAAAGAAATCCGCATAGGGTCGGAGGAGAGCTTCGGGGAACTGTATTCACGCATGGCGGATGCTGGCGCTTCGCTTCTTGTGGATACTCTTCGGGATTGGGCCGCAGGCAGGCTTACACCCGTTGCGCAAACCCATCAGGAGGCCACCTATGCTCCTCCAATTGAAAAAGAGGAACTGCGGATTGATTGGAATCTTCCGGCAAAAGATATTATAAACAAAATCCGGGCATTTGATCCTGTACCCGGCGCATGGTTTTCGCTCGGAGGGAAGCGGGTCAAGTGCTTTCGAGCCGCGACTTTTCACCACACGGTGCCTGGAAAGGCCGGGGAGGTCGCCGGTATGTCGAAATCCGGGCTCCTGGTTTCGGGAGGCGACCGGCAGGCGCTCTCGATTGGCGAGCTTCAGATGGAGGGGCAGCGGCGCATGCGTGCAAACGAATTCATTCAGGGCCGCTCCATACCGGCAGGATCATTCCTGGAATAGGTTGCAGTGGAAAAACGGAACGAACCACCCAAACAGATGAGCTTCACCGACTTCAGCCCGCCTCCGATTTACTCGGAAAAACGGGTTATGATCTCGCTGATTGTCCTGTTCGGGGTTCTTGCTTCCTCGCTTCTCATCTTGCTCTACATCGTGCCCTATTTCGGCTTCGCGCGGATTTCTCCCCACCTTCCGCTCCTCATGGGAATTGTCACCGCGGTCCTTTGCATCGTGCTTCTCGGAAGCCTTGGAATGCTCGTGGCGGTTATTGCCCGTGGCAGAGACCTTCCCTTCTCACGCAAGCTCAGAAGCCTGGCGATAAAGCTGCTCCTGCCCGTACTGGTGTTTGTCGGAAAGCTGGCAGGCTTCCGGCGCGAACAGGTCCAGCACGCCTTCGTCGCCGTGAACAATGAACTCGTGCTCGCGCAGTGCCGAAACGGACGCCAGCCTCGCTCGATCCTGCTTCTCATGCCGCACTGTCTTCAGGATAAAGACTGCCAGGTGAAGATCACTCACCGGGTTGAAAACTGCAAAAGATGCGGGAAATGCCGCATTAAGGACCTCCTGGGCCTGACGGAAAAATACGGAGTGGATATGGCCGTCGCCACCGGAGGCACCATTGCGCGCCGCATTGTGATCGAGAAACGTCCCGACCTCATTATCGCCGTTGCCTGTGAAAGAGATCTGACCAGCGGAATTCAGGACACTACGCCTTTGCCCGTCTACGGCATCTTCAATCAACGCCCCTTCGGCCCCTGCCTCAATACCCAGGTTGCGATCGACCGGGTCGAAGCCGTGCTCAGGGAATTTTGCGGGGGAGAAAAGCGTCAATAACAATTTCATATGCTTAACTCGCGCACGCTTGCTTACCAGATACTGTTGCACCTGGAACAGAAGGCTTCTCATCCCGACCGGCTGATCAGGGCCGCACTGGAGCGTCACTCATTGCTCGATGAACGTGACAGGGCCTTGCTGACTGAACTGGTCTACGGCGCGGTGCGTTGGCAGGGGCGGCTCGACTGGCATATCGACCAGTTGAGTAAAACCAAACCCGAGAAGATCGCCCCGCCGGTTCGCCTTCTGCTGCGACTGGCTCTCTACCAGATACTCTTCCTGGACCGCATTCCTGCCCACGCCGCTGTCAACGAAACGGTCAACATTGCCAAGAAGAGCCAACCCCCGCACCTGGTCCGGTTTGTGAACGGTATTCTGCGCGAGGCGGTAAGAAGGCAGGCAACTTGGGACTGGCCGGATAGCGAAAAAGAGCCGCTGGCGCACATATCGATTACAAGTGCCCACCCGCTCTGGTTCGTCCGAAAACTCGCACACGAGATCGGCACGGATGAGTCGCGGCTCTTCTGCGAGGCGAACAATCGGGTTGCACCGGCGGTTTTTCGGGTCAATACGCTCAAGAGCGGCAGTGCCGAGGTTATCCGCGCTTTTCATGACGAGGGTATAGAAGCTCTCCCTTCACCCTGGCTGCAGGATGCGGTACGGGCTACCGCGTTGAGGCAGGACATCACTAAAACCAGCCTTTACCTGGAAGGCGATATCCAGGCGCAGGACGAGGCGTCTCAACTCGTCTCATTGCTCCTGGCGCCTGAGCCCGGCGAGCGGGTCCTCGATCTTTGCTCGGGCTTCGGAGTCAAATCCACTCACCTCGGCGCTCTGATGAAAAATCAGGGTGAAATTCTCTCCGTGGACAACTCCGCCTGGAAACTCGAAGAACTCCTGAAAAACGCCGCCCGGCAGGGGATCGGGATAATCTCCACCCGCACCGAAGATATGCTCAAGCTTGCACCGGAATCGACCGGCCTTTTTGACAGGATACTCCTTGACGCCCCCTGCACGGGGTTCGGAGCGATCAGGAGAAATCCGGATATCAAGTGGCGCCGACATATCAAAGACCCGTACCGCATGTCTCAGCTTCAAAAAGAACTGCTCCTGCATGCCGCGACATTTCTCAAGGAAAACGGCATTCTCGTCTATTCCACCTGCACTGTCCTGACCGAGGAGAACGAAGAAGTCGCGGAGTTCCTTGCACAGGAATGTCCGGAACTGCGCCCGGAACCGGTCGCCGATTTCCTGCCGGAGAGTTGCCGCCATATGGCATCCGGGCTCTACCTGCGCTCCTGGCCGCATAAACATGACGTGGATGGATTCTTTGCGGCGAGGTGGAGGAAAGTTTCCAAGAGAATCCCCTGATCGCAGATTCATCCGCACTGTAACCTTTCTGTAACCAAATTTCGGATAGTGATTTTTATACTAAACCAAGATCCGAAGTTCTATCCCCCGGCTCCATGTTTTGCTGCAGCGCACACCCCTCGGGCGTGCCGCGGCGTGCATTCGGAAATGGCTTAACAGGAACGATAATCTATAAGAGGAGGCAATATGGACAGAGATCGCATTCCGGAACTGATCGAACTCGCCAGCTCTCCGGCAGGACTCGCCAATGCCCAGGATATCGCCGCCAAGGCATTGGAAGCGGGTGGTTTTCCCAAGTTCCCGACAAACGCATGTGCCGCGACCCTCAGTGCGTTGCTGAGGTTATCGGGGATCGATGTTCCAATGACGCTGGGGGCAGGCATGCTTGCTGAAATCCTTGACAGGGATCGTCAATGGCAGCGAATCGATATCGGAGACCAACAGCCGGGTGATGTCGGAGTCACAATCGACAAGGGTGGACGTCCGGGGGCCGACCACATTTATCTTGTCATTGAACGCCTCGATGCCGATGCAATGCTTATAGCGGACAACCAGGAACCGGTCCTGCACGAGCGCTCTGCCAAAGGCAGGACCAGGACCGACTACTTCCTGCGAGCTACGGAAGATGCATGAATAAAGTCAATGCCTCGTCCCTCTGGCGATGGTGATAATCTGCTCGATGCCGCCGCCCGCCGGATCGATCCCCCGCCTGGACCCTCTCTATGATTATTCCGCCTTGTTTGGGAAATACCTCATCGGGTTATACCAGTGGCTTTCACATTTTTCCGTTACGCGCTCTGTTTTGCCCAAGCGGAAAAGAAAAATAATAGTTATAATAACTCAGCCGGGTAAGGCATTTTACTGCCTGCAAGGAAGAGGTTTTCAGGACTATGAAGGATTTCCTCTGAGCCGGATTCCGCCGCCCTGCTGCTGCGTAGATTGGTAATGACATTGCTCTCTTGGCTAATTAACATTTTAAATGGGAAGGAGTTCGGGAGGCTAAAATATGGAATCCCCTGAGTTTATCGAAGCTGGAGAAGTTTTCATCAAGACCGACAGGATACAGGGCAACATGGTTATCCTGAAACGATCCGAGGATGATAACGAGTACTTCCTCATGTTTGTCGGCGATGCCGAAATTACCGCCATCGCCAAGGAAAAAGGCCTTGTGGAGCCGAAACGGCCGCTCACTCATGATATCTACTTAACAATCCTGAGACGGACCGGAGCGGTTTTCGAGAAGATCGAAATCTCGGAGATGCGCGAGAACACGTTTTTTGCCAAAATCTATGTTCGCATCGGAGACGAAACCGTTATCTTCGATTCGCGCCCCAGCGATGCAGTTGCTCTGGCCTTGCACGAAAAATGCCCTATCTTCGTTCATAAGAAATTGCTCCGCCGTGAGCTGACCCCCGAGGAGGTCCAGGAATTCGAGATGATCGTCAAGACTGTAAAATTCTGATTTTGCTTAGGAATTTAGAGTCTATAAAGTAACATTTGACTTGACGGGCCGTTTTGGATAGACCTGACGCCAGCCGCTTCAGCCCAATCCCAAGCGATGCCATGGTCGCAGAAAGCCGGTGCAACCCGGCTTTTTGTTTTGGACGAACCGTGGCGGCTTTGGCTCTGGATATGAAAAGCGGGAGTGTATATACCGTCGAATCTGACTAAATCTGCTTATTTAAGAGGACTTTTATGGGAATTTCTTCCGCCTCCGCCACTTTTACCCGTTTTTTCGTGCCTGAAGTCAAGATAGACGACTTCTGGAGCCATGTAGATGAAAAGCTCCGGGAGGGTGCTTTTGCAGACCCTGATGAAAACCAGACCCAGACTGCCGGCTTTTCCAGTTGGGAGGATTTCTTCGATCCCAATTTCGCTTATGGTTCCTATAAAAAAGGGGAATATGTCGCCTTCAATTTCCGCCTGGACCAGCGCAGAGTGCCGGCCATTGTGCTCAAGCAGTACGTGAGGCAGTCGGTTCAGAAGTTTCGTGAGGAGAACAACGGAAAGTGGCCCAGCCGGTCGGAGAAGCAGGAGATCCAGGAAAGAATGCAGGAGTACCTGTTGAGCCGCGCCCTGCCGCAGCCCGGCGCCGCTGAGGTAGTGTGGAATCCGGCGCGCAACTCGCTCATATTTGGTACTACGAGCAGCAAGATGATGGATGCCTTTCTCGAATATTTCGAAAAGCACTTCCGGCTCTTTCCGCTTACTCTCTATCATGCGCAGTGGGCGCTCAACTGCCTTCCTCTCACGGCGGGTCAGAAAGATGTGCTGGGATCGCTGGTTTCGGTGAAATCTCCGACCGCCATGACAGACGGTCGTTTTCTGGGCTTCGATTTTCTCACTTGGCTCTGGTACTACATTGAACGCGAGGGCGGCGCCATCGAGGCGGGAGACAAAGTCGCCAATATCCATCTTGGAGAGCGAATGGTCCTGGTGCTCCCGGGCGATGGCAAGGAGCGCGTGATATGTACCACGCAGGCCAATTTTCTCCATGAGGCCAGAACCGCTCTCCGGCAGGGCAAGGTGGTAGACGAAGTACAACTCTTTCTCGTCATTGGTGAAAACGAGTACCTGGTGACCCTGGACAGCATACTATGGGCGATCAAGGGGCTCAAGACCCCGAAGCAGCTCCCCGATTACGGCCAGGAGGACCCCGACGGGCGTTTCCTGGAAAAGATGTATTTCATCGAGGAGGTCTTTGCCACCCTGGACGCTTTGTTCCTGCGTTTCCTGGGCGAGCGGCTTGTCCCCGGATGGGATACGGACACGCTCCCGCAGCTTCAGAAGTGGATAGATGAGGGGGGGAGCGCTCCGGAGGCGCCCAGTTCGGCTGCTCCCTTTTAAGAGATTCCGGCCACAAATGGAGTTGAAAATAGATCCTGGCCGCATAGCGACTGGTAAAGACAACGCCCCCTGCCACGGTGACGAGGGCGCGTGGGATATCAATGAAGGATATCGGACTCCATACTTTTGAGAACCTGCTCTACGAACACTGGTTGAGCGCCTTCCTGATCCTGTTGACCTTGGCGACCATCTGTGTGGTTCTCATCCTGCGCTGGTATGTTCGGCGGCGGCTGCGAGTCCTGCTCGAGACCCGGTTCGGGGAGGAACATGAACTCGATCTTCTACCCTCCCCCGGTCCCCAGGAGCAGAGGGCCATGGAACTGATCGTCGAGATGCGTGAAAAAGTCTGGGACCTTCCGGAGGGCGAACTCCAACTCGGCCTCGAGCCTTTGAACCGGCGCGCACTTTATATCGTTCAGACAATCGGGGGCGTCTACTACCCGGAATCGGAACAGCCGGAATACCAGGCTTCGCTCACCGATACCCTGAAACTGGTTAAACGCGTGAGCGGTCGGTTGTCGCGACTGTCGTCAACTGTTCCGTTCAAATACATCGGCGACCGCAAGTTGGGTGACTTTCAGCGCTACTACGGATACTATCAGAAGATCAACGAGAGTTCCGTGCTGAAATTGTTCCGCAACCACCGGCATCTCTACAAAGCGGCTCGGGTCGTGCTGAACGTCAAAAACATGGCTAATCCTCTTTATTGGGCGGGCAAGGAACTCACGCGGGAGGGTTACTTTTTCATTCTCAGGTGGTTTTATCTCACTTTCACCAGCGAGATAGGAAAAGAGGCTATAAAGCTCTACAGCGGGAAGCGCTTTCGGCAGGATGAGGATCGAGACGCCGTACTGGTCTGCTATCGTCTGTTTCACACCATGCGCAAATGGAGCGGTCCCTCACCGGAGGAATGGGCGGCTTTCGTCAGATTTGTTGCGGACCTCTCGGCAATCGATTCGGATGCAAAAGTGCACATTCTCGCCCGATGCTCAGAGGATCATCTTCCCGGTGATGTCGAAGAACAGAAGCTTGCCACCAAGTCGGGTATCAAGTGGTATAAAGACGGTTTGAAAAAGCTGCTCGAAGCCGATTCCGGAGCTTCTTCGGCAAAAGCGAAGCTGATCGAAAAGGAGACCAGAGAACAGGCCGGGTAATACTCGAGGGAGCATCCTCCGGCGGCGAAGGACGCGGAGGAGAGCCGTACAACAAAATGACCAAGAAGTGTATCGACTGGATTCCGGCTCAGAAACGCCGCCGGAATGACGGCGCCTGATGATTCATGAGAAGCTTGCCTGCGGCTTTTAGCGTGGAACAGCGTTCATCGTACATTTGACAAATTCGGCGAGGTATTGCTCTTTCGTAGGGTGGGCACGGTTCCATCGTGCCCACCAACCCAAGGGGGCGGAAAGACCCAGACTCTGCTTGTAAGCGGCGGGGCGAACCCCACGCGTACGACTGGTGCATCCTCCGGCGGCGAAGAGGACGCGGAGGAGAAATGAATGCGACAACAACAGCAAATAATCGGGCTTCGGCCGGAGAAAGAGGGAAATATGAACAAGTCAGGGAAAATAGGAATAGCAGGCTTCTGTCTTTTGGCTTTTGCGGTATTGAGCATGCTGGGCTGCGGCTCGCCTGCCGCAAGCGAGCCGGATGGCTTTCGGGATGTCAAATGGGGGGCCGATTCTGCGTCGCTCTCCGGCTTTAGCCGGATTGCAAACGAAGGCGACCTCGTATTCTATGAGAAACAGGACGAATCACTTCAGATAGAGGAAGTCAGGCTGGACCAGGTTATCTACGGTTTTCACAAGGGACGGTTTTATACCGCTATGGTATATTTTCCCTCCACCGGTCTGACCAGGATCAAGGAGATAATCACACGCCAGTACGGAGAGCCTGCCTCTCCCGACAACACCCCTTCGAAATTCCTCTGGGACGGTCCTAACGTGTCGGTGCTGCTCTCACTGAGTGGCAAGGCCGATTCGGCCCGTCTTGTCTACCTCTACAAGCCAATTCAGTTTGAGGTAGAGATCAAACGATAAAAAAAGCCAAATCCTATGAATGATCGATCAGAAATCTCTCTCGATATAGTGTTGCATGAGATCAGCGCTTTCATTTCGGACTGGAAACGGCGCGAAAATATCGATTTCTGGCTGGAACCGCTCGTGGCATGCGCTGACCCGCTCGACCCCCTGTTTCACAAGCTCAGGGTGGCGGTCCCCGATCACGCCATGCCGCGGGAGATCCTTCCCGACGCAAAAGCGGTGCTAGTCTTCTTTATACCCTTTCGCCCGGAGTTCGGGAGGGAGAACGACTCCGCCGGTTTTCACGCCTCGCGCAGTTGGGCTGTGGCCTATTTCAAGACCAATGAACTCATCAGGGGAATCAGCGAACACCTTCAGGCCCGGCTCGACCGGCTGGGCTACAAGGCCGAAACGACTCCCGCCACTCATAATTTCGATGAGAAGAAGCTCGTCAGCCGCTGGTCGCACAAACATCTTGGCTATATAGCCGGACTTGGCGCCTTTGGGCTCAATCACCTGCTGATTACCCGGGCAGGCTGCTGCGGGCGGCTGGGAAGCCTGGTCACCTCCGCTCCCCTTGCGCCCACTCCCAGACCGGCCCGTGAATACTGCCTCGAAAAGGCCGGCCGCGAGTGCTCCGCCTGTGTGACGAAATGTGTCTATGGCGCCTTGAAAGGCCCGGAACAATTTGATCGCCACGCCTGTTATGCTCAATGCCTCGTCAATGACTCCCATTTTAGCGACCTCCCGCTTGTAGATGTGTGCGGCAAGTGCGCCTGCGAGGTCCCCTGCAGTTATTCGGCGCCCTGAGAAATTGGCGGCCGAATAAGTGAACTCCGGCGACTGTCTGAACCCGAGCCGGTCCTCTAACGTCTTTTTCGCTCCGAAGCAGGAAAGAAACGTTTGAAGAAAAAGAGGCTGGTAATGATGGGAACGAAGTAGTAGGCGATACGGTAGATCAGGGTGCCCAGCAGGGCATATTCGTAGTCCAGGCCCATGTAGTAGAAGGAACCGGCCATGGACCCTTCCATGAGTCCGATGGATGCGGGAGTGATCGAAAAGAGACTCATGAATAGACCAATTGAGAAACCAACCATCAATATCCGGCTGCTTACCGGGTAGTTTATCGCGGTAAACGAGAACTTCAGGCACAGGAACATCAAAAGCCAGTCGAGCAGCGCGAGTGATGCGGGCAACAGCAGTATGCCACTGTTTTTCATGATCATGTTGAGGCTGTCGTTGAAGTTTTCAAAAAAGGTCTCAGCCCTGTCCCGCTTGACCCAATGCTGCTTCTTCAGCCTGTGGCATATGGCGGTCCAGGTCCGTATGAGCAAGCTCCAGACTTTCTTGCGAAAAGCCTCGTGAACGATCGTCTGGATCGTTATCCAGGTCATCAGGAAAGCTATGAGCAGGATGATCACCCCGAGTTCCCTGCTCCTGCCGGTAATCTGGTGCTGGCTGTAGAGGTAGAAAAAGCCCAGGTAGATGAACAGAACGGCGATCGTGTTCGTGAGAAACCCATGTATGATCGAAACGGAAAGGGTGTTGCTGGCCGGGATCTTTTCCCGTGCGAGCAAATAGACCTTGGCGGCTACCCCGCTCAACCCGGCAACCGACATCAGGTAGTTGAGGGTGCAGGAGAGGAGCGAAATTTTGAAGCAGGAGGAAAAGGAAAGCGGGAAACCTATTCCCTGGAGAAGCTTCTGAAGAACACCGGCAACGCAGGCGTAGCTCAAAAACGCGGAAGCTGCAACCGCCGCCCCCCACAAAGGGCTGATGTCGCCCAGGTGGCTGGCCAGCTTATGTAAATCGGCATGCTTCATCGTATAGAAAAGGACGGAAAGGCCGAAAACTGCAGCAAACCAGAATCTCTTCCGAGTCGCTATACCTACCAAACCCTTCCTCCAGGAGCTGATGCGGCTATACTGAGGTGAATCTCACTCAGGAGAGTTATACCGAAACGGGCGCGGGGATCAAAGTAAATTATGGCCGGAAGGCTGACGCACTGTCAATTTGCCCATCACTGGAGAATCCTTTTCGCCCTTTGTGCGTCTTTGAACAGGATTTCATCGGCCAATCCGGACATCATTCTTTCCGCAGGAGCGGCGGAGGGAAGGTCAAGCGGGGCGGGAAGTTGGAGTTTCTCAATAGAAATCGGCTTGATGTAGAGGTTCGTATCGAGTTGCGCCATTTCCTTCGCGGTAAAATTGTCTCCCAGTATCTTCTTTTTCTCGATGCTGGGCAGGTCGAGATTCCTGAGAAAGTTGAGTATCGAGAGCAGGTCGAAATTTTTCTGAAAAGAGTCAATATTGCTGTTCACGGCCGTGCATTCGGCAATAAGCTCTTCGTATTGCGCCCGGTACTCTCTCATCCAGGAGGCGAAACGGAGGTAAGACTCCACTATGAGCTTGCGGAACCGCCCCTTCCAGGTCAGCGCCCGGACCTCGATCAGGGGCATCTGGCGAGAATATCTCCCGGTGATGAAGCCCGTCCAGTAACAATCCTTGTGAAGCCCCAGCACCTCCTGCAGTCTGCGCTTGAGTTCCGGATGGATCATGAGAAAGGAAAGCCGGGTGAGCCGCTTGCCGACCGACTCGGCATAAGCGCTCGATTCTTCCGCCTTTTTTTTGACATACTCGACCTGAAGCTCGATCAGGCGCCGCTCGAGCACGTAGTTTTCGATGACTTCTTCTTTTACCTGGCGCGTCAGGCCTAAAACCAGGTCATCTTCCATAGCGGAGGCAAACCTCGATGTGGGCTATCGTCCGGACCGACCCGGATGTCACGGGATCGGTTCCCGGAAGATAAGACCTCCAGCATCCATTCCGCTCTCGCCCATCAGGGTTTTTTCAGAAGCAGGAATGTATGGGGATCGAGCAAGTACTCAAAGTCCACCGGGTTGTAGTTTTCTCTTTCCTTCAGGATTTTCAGCTTAAGTCCCCCACCATTCGGTTCGAGCATGAATATCGATGCAAAAAGCTCGTCCATGCCATTGACAGGATAGGGCACGCCGCGTTCGTTTACGTCCGAAATGTGCCGGTGCATCCTGGCGGACATCCATATGGGCATCGAGTATTTCCGGGCTATCAGGTGGAGTTTTTCAAAAACCTCGCGTTTGTTGACGTCAAAATCAAGTCCGTCAAGAACTAACAGGGACGGCTTGAAATTTGCCTGCTGCTTGAGACTCTCGATGCTCTGCTCCAGCTTTTCAGGATTGAAGGTCTGGTTGAGAAAGGACATGATGAATCGAAGCGGCTCGATGCGATGCTGCACATCGGGAAAGCTGCATCCCGGCCGGTCCTGGAACAGATTCTTCAAAAGCTCATGATACCACACCTTGACCTTGTCGGGGACGATATCGACGCAGACGTGCAGTACCGGTTCCTCCCGAAGAAGATAACCGATCGAAACGTGTGTAAGACAGGCTGTCTTGCCGGCTCCCGCCCTGGCCATAAGGACTCCCATTTCTCCAGGCTCGAGCCGGCTTACCCATATCTTGTCAAAGTCGAAGTCCTTCAGACATACAGCACTTTTATCAGCCATCTTGGCGCTCCTTTCCAGGTGCTCGTAACGTTAAGCTGCTCATGACTCGCGGGGTACGCCCCGCGTCAGATGCGTGAGATTTCGGCGGCGCCCGCCGGGTCGTCTAACTCGATCAGGAGTCCACCACCCCCAAGGAACCATGATACTTTACCGGAGACAAAATATCTATCAAAAGAGCCTCTTGCAGAAATGCTCCCCTCGAAGGGCGCCATTGAAAAACCTTTGCAGCCGGAAGCTATTCCGAGAACAGCTAAGCGAATTCATATCACGCTGAATAACATTTCCTGCTCACTTTCCGGGCTGGGACATTTTTCAGCAATCGTTATGTTATTCTTTACATAACGCATATTTTATACTATCCTCTAAATTGAAGCGATTTTCTTGTCCGGTTAGCTTCTTGCGTCGTCTCACTTTCAGGACAATTTAGACCATGCTATTGTGCATTTGAAAACCAGGGCATGCGCTCTGCTTTTCCTTTTTCGGCGATGCGAACAGAGAATGCACAAAGTCCAAATACCTGGCGGAGTGAGCCAATTGTCGGCAATTGTGGCTCAATACTTAAAAATACCAATAAGTACAACCTGATAAAACAGGGTTTGATTATGATTGTCGCCAGCATCGGTCTTTGAGTGAAGTATTCCACGAAAAGCAAGATGTGGTCTAAGTAATTTGAATAACTCGTAAAAGGACTGTACAGGAGAGCTTGTTAAAAAAATCTCTTGACATTGACACAGCTCTTTCGATATCGTTCGTTCCAGCCTGCTGAGGGTTTGCATAAGCGTAAGAACTCGTCAACTCTCGCAGGGTGGAAATGCACTGGGATTATCCGATGGAAGGAGTAAGGCTGTTGGTGAGATTTTTTAAGGGGTTTACAGGCGTAGCGTCTACATTGTGAAATTGAGATCAATCTCAAAAACCACACTCCTTCCCCTAATCGTTCTTTGCACATCAGTATTTTTATATGGCTGCTAGGCGGTACCCGGCATCATCCATTTTTTCTTGCCGCTCAAATGGTTGTTTAATGTTCGCTGGTAATACGCGCTCCTTACCCCCTGTTTCAGTTGATCAAAATGGAGGAAAACACTATGCCTGAAGCCAGTCCGAAGAAGAGTGCCGGAAACGGGCTCGATCCCCGCTACAAAGGCATCGATCGTGTATTAAAAAGACAGCAGTACAAGCAAGACGCACTGATAGAGGTGCTCACTGCGGCCCAGGAAGCCTTCGGTTACCTGCCCGAGGAGGTGATGATCTACGTCGCCCGGCAGCTCAAGCTGCCCTTCAGTTGGGTTTACGGAGT
This sequence comes from uncultured Syntrophobacter sp., assembly GCA_964539645.1. Classification (GTDB taxonomy): domain Bacteria; phylum Desulfobacterota; class Syntrophobacteria; order Syntrophobacterales; family Syntrophobacteraceae; genus SbD1. The sequence continues at coordinate 66,802 of CAZIJV010000006.1, read as the reverse complement.
GGCCACTTTCTACCATTTCTTTTCCCTCAAGCCTCAGGGAAAGCACAACGCTATCGTATGCCTCGGCACTGCCTGCTATGTGAGCCGTGCAAATGAAATCGTCGATGCGATATCCAGGGAGTACAGCCTGGATCCCGGGCAGACGAGCCCGGACGGCGAACTGACCCTGACCACAACCCGCTGCCTAGGCTGCTGCGGGCTGGCGCCGGTAGTAGTCTTTGAAAACCAGGTGCTCGGCAAGGAGACTCCCGATACCACCGTCGAGAAGATAAAGGCGGTGCTTGCGGGTAGCTCACTGGGCGCCGGCGGCGCCTCCGGCGAGGGCAAAGTGGAAACGGCAACCGCATAGAGGCGGCGGATCGTTCCAGCGTGGATTCTTGCTCATCTTCACAGTTGAAGCGCATGAATTGTCCAGAAACTCAAGGAGAATACAGCGTTATGAATCGACAGGAACTGATGGAAATGGCCCAGAGTGAACTGGACCGAGAAAAGCAATTCCGCTGCCGGCTGCTCGTCTGCGCCAGTACGCCCTGCATTTCTTCAGGGGCGCTGGCGGTTGAGGAGGCGCTCAGGAAGGCCGTGGAGGCCGAAGAGCTTCAGACCGAGATCGAGACGGTAGCCACCGGCTGCCTTGGCCCATGCAGCCGGGGCCCGCTGGTCACGGTTCAGTTTGAAGGAAAACCAAACGTCATATACGAAGGGATGAGTCCCGAGCTGGCGCCTCTATTAATAGCCAAACACGTGAAAGGGGCCTCTGTTCCGGAATTGGACGAACGGGCCATCCCGAGAGACTGGCCCTTCTTCAAAAAACAGACGAAACTGGTTCTCGCCGAGAGTGGAACGGTCGATCCCGAAAAGATCGAGAGCTACATTGTCAATGGCGGCTACACCGCTCTTGGGCAGGCTCTGCGGGAGATGACTCCTGAGGAGGTGTGTTCCTCGATGATCAGGAGCGGACTTCGCGGGCGCGGCGGCGGCGGCTTTCCCACCGGCCTGAAATGGGACATGGTCCGCAAGGCGCCGGGTGAGCGCAAGTACGTGGTCGCCAACGGAGACGAGGGAGACCCCGGAGCATACATGGACCGCACCCTGATGGAATCCGATCCCCATCGCGTCCTGGAGGGAATGGCGCTGGCCGGGTTCGCAGTCGGCGCCGACCAGGGCTTTATCTACGTTCGGGGCGAGTATCCTCTCGCGGCTAAACGGCTCGACAAAGCGATCCGGCAGGCTGAAAGAAAAGGACTGCTCGGCAGCCGCATTCTCGACAGCAGCTTCAATTTTCGAATCGATATCCGCATGGGCGCAGGCGCATTCGTATGCGGGGAGGAAACCGCACTCATGCAATCGATCATGGGGCGCCGCGGCCAGCCCATACCGCGTCCGCCCTATCCGGCGAACCGCGGACTGTGGGGCGGCCCAACGCTCATCAACAACGTGGAGACCTTCGGAAATATAACCACGATCATTCTCAAGGGCGCCGATTACTATGCTTCCCATGGAACCGAGAAGAGCAAGGGAGCGAAGATCTTTGCCCTTGCCGGCAAGGTCAACAACACCGGCCTTATCGAGGTTCCAATAGGAGTCACGCTGCGCGAGATAGTCTATGAAATCGGCGGTGGGATTCCCGGCGGCCGTCCCTTCAAGGCCGCGCAGACCGGCGGCCCCTCCGGCGGGTGCATACCGGCTGAATACCTCGATACCCCGATCGACTATGAGACCCTCCAAAGGCTTGGCTCCATCATGGGCTCAGGCGGCCTGATCGTCATGGACGATCAAAGCTGCATGCCTGATGTCGCCAAATTCTTCATGGAATTCTGCATGGATGAGAGCTGCGGAAAGTGCGGTCCGTGCCGCGGAGGCACCGTCCAGATGCACCGCATTCTGGGCAAGATCACCAACGGCAGCGCCACCATGGACGATCTGGCCAGGCTCGAAGAACTCTGCATCATGGTCAAAGAGACGAGCCTGTGCGGTCTCGGAATGACCGCGCCCAACCCGATCTACAGCACATTGCGCTATTTCAGGGACGAATACGAGGCGCACATCAAGGACCATCATTGCCCGGCAGGCGTTTGCCAGTTTACGGAAAAGCCGCTCAAGGTAGCCGTGGCGTGATGATCCCCCCACGATGAGAAGAGGGGATCTTTATTCAGAATAAATCTCCAATGGAGGTGCCATAATGTCGGTTGTCACCCTTACGATTAACGACAAACTCGTTAGCGCCCCGGCAGACGCCACGCTCCTGGACGCTATCAGGGAACAGGGGATCGATGTTCCTACCCTTTGCCATCTCAAGGGGTTGAGCGAACGCGGCGGATGCCGCCTCTGCGTTGTCGAAGTGCAGGGCAGTCCCAGGCTCTTTGCCTCATGCGTTACCCCGGTGGCCGAGGGAATGGTGGTTCAGACCAATACGGAAAAGCTCCTGAAGTACAGGCAGCAGATGATCGAACTGCTCCTTGCGGAGCGCAACCATATTTGCGCGGTATGCGTTCAGAACGGAAATTGCGAATTGCAGTCGCTCGCCGCCAAGCTGGGAGTGACCAGCGTTCGCTACGATTATCTGTGTCCGGACCTGCCCATGGATGCAAGCCATGAGCGCTATGTTCTCGACCACAATCGCTGTATTCTTTGCGGCCGCTGCAACCGGGTGTGCGATGAGGTCGAAGGCGCCCACACGCTGGATATGGCGGGACGGGGCATCCATTCACGAGTCATCACGGGTATGAATCAGCCCTGGGGGACCAGCCGGAGCTGTACCGGCTGCGGAAAATGCGTGCAGGTCTGTCCCACCGGCGCCTTGTTCAAAAAGGGCTCCAGCGCGGCGGAGATGCGCAAGCAGCACGACTTCCTGCTCTGGATTATGGATGGCCGTGAAAAGAAAATCTGGCGATGGTCCTGATAAGAGGAGATGCGAAGCATGGCAACATCAACTAATAGCAAACCTCGGCTGGCCACCGTCTGGTTGGGAGGGTGCGCCGGCTGTCACATGAGTCTGCTGGATCTGGATGAGCGCATCGTCGATGTGCTCAACCTGGTTGACCTGGTCTTCAGTCCGGTGGCCGACATCAAGAAGTTCCCCGATGATGTCGACGTGACTCTGGTTGAAGGGGCTGTGTGCAACGAGGAAAATCTGCACCTGGCCCGCGAACTCCGGGAGAAAAGCAAAATTGTCGTGGCTTTCGGCGATTGCGCCGTTACCGGCAACGTTCCAGGCATGCGCAACCGGTTGAAGCTCGACACTATCTTGTCCTCGGTCTACACCGAATCCTTCTACAGGGAAGGTCCGGGACCCGTGCCCGACACGGACCGGGGGGGTATTCCGGCGCTGCTTCCCAAGGTGCTGCCGCTGAACCAGGTGATAGCCGTGGACGTTCACCTGCCCGGCTGCCCACCTGATCCGGAAAGGATTTGGGCGGCTATCAACGCGATACTCACGGGTGGGCCGATAGAACTGCCCATCGAAATGCGCACTTTCGGCTAACTTTTGGTCCGAACTGGACGGGCGTTCTGTCATACGTCCCGGTGCGAAACCCGAGATCACGATATAGAGAAGGACGAGTATGGCACAGACAATAACAATCGATCCTATCACTCGCATTGAAGGCCACGGAAAGGTAACGGTTCACCTGGACAGTTCCGGTAATGTTACCGACGCCAAATTCCATGTGGTTGAGTTCCGCGGCTTTGAAAAGTTCTGTGAGGGGCGCACTTTCCCGGAAATGCCGGGCATAACCATGCGTATCTGCGGGATTTGTCCAATCAGTCACATGCTGGCTTCGGCCAAGGCCTGCGACGGTATTCTGGGCTCCAGGATCCCGCCCGCGGCAAACAAGTTGCGCCGTTTGATCAATCACGCTCAATATACCCAGAGCCACGCGCTCAGCTTCTTTCACCTCAGCGCGCCCGATCTGCTGCTGGGAATGGAAAGCGACCCCGCGACCCGCAACGTCGTCGGCCTGGTCCAGAAATTCCCCGACCTGGCGGTCAAGGGTGTTCAACTGCGCGCCTTCGGACAAAATATTATCCGGATGCTGGGGGCGAAAAGCGTCCATCCGCCCTGGGCAGTCCCGGGCGGTGTGCGTGAGGGCCTTACCGCCGAACAGATCGAAACCATAAAGAAGGGCCTTCCGCAAGCTTTCGAGACTACGGAAATCGCGCTCGACCTGCTCAAGGACAACTACGACAATTTTGCCGCAGAAGCAAAGACCTATGGAGACTTTCCAAGCCTGTTCATCGGACTGGTAACTCCGGAAGGCGGGTTGGAGTTCTATGACGGCCTGCTCCGGGTGATGGATGCCGAAGGCAGAATCATCGAACCGGGCCTGCCCACCGACAGGTATCGCGAGATCATCGCCGAGGCGGTGGAGCCTTTCAGCTACATGAAGTTCCCCTATTACAAGCCCGCCGGGTACGGCAACGGCGCCGGGCTCTACCGTGTAGGGCCGCTGGCGCGGATCAATATCTGTGACTTCGCGGGCACTCCGAGAGCGGACAGGGAACTCAGGCAATTCAGACGGCTCGGCCAGGGGAAGCCCGTTCTGGGAAGCTTTCATGCCCATTATGCCAGGCTCATCGAAATCCTTTTTTCACTGGAGAAAATCGAGGAGCTTATCAACGATCCACAAATATTCGATACGCATCTGCGCAGCACCGGCGGCGTAAACGAACAGATCGGCGTAGGCGTCATGGAAGCTCCGCGAGGCACGTTGATCCATGAATACCACGTGGACGACAACGGCATCCTCAAGAAAGCGAACCTGATCGTCGCCACGGGCAACAATAACCAGGCGATCAACAAGACGGTCGAGCAGATCGCCAAGGCCTGGATGTCCGGCAAGCCGCAGATCACAGAAGGCCTCATGAATCGTGTGGAGCACGGCATCAGGCTCTATGATCCGTGTCTGAGCTGCGCTACCCATGCGGTCGGCAAAATGCCGCTTCACATCCAGCTCCTCGATCACAAGGGCAGTCTGGTAGATGAGAAGATCCGGGACTAGAAGCCCGGTTCTACAAGATGATTTTGATTCTTGCATACGGAAACAGCCTGCGCCGTGACGACGGCGCAGGCTTCATTCTCGCCGATGCGCTCGAAAGGCTGCTGTCCGGGACAGGAATGGGCGTGAGGCGGATCGACTCACACCAACTGGCCCCGGAACTTGCCCTGGATATTGCCTGCGGTGATGTCTCCGCGGTGATCTTCATTGATACCCGGGCGGTTTCGGGCACGAACGACGACGGTCTGGTGCATATCGCTCCGCTGGCGGCCGCGGAGATCGCCTCCCCCAGCCTGGGGCATCATTTCGAGGCCCCCGTTCTTCTTACCTACACAAAGTATCTCTTCAATAAAGAACCTCGGGCGTGGCTGATCACCATACCGGGCGTGGATTTTACCCACGGCGAGGGCTTGAGCGAAACTGCTGGAACTGCCCTGGCGAGCGCGGCGGAGAGAGTGCGGGAGTTTGTCGGAAGGTTGTCTGATTAGCCGGTTATGGAGCGGTGTGGCGGGTACGGGGCTCGTATCCGCCACACCTCATGAGATCGGCAGGCACGCACGATCTCATATCTTCTTCATCCGGTTGGACGCCAGTTGGGTCAAAAGAGGAAAACCTCGTCCTGGAAGAAGGGATCTTCCTCGATGATGATCTCTTCCTCAACGAAGAAAGGATCAGGCTCAAGCCCAAAGGTAAAGAACGGCGAGCCGACGAACGGGTCCACCCCGAAGGAGAAACTGGGTCTGAGGCCGCCTGCGAGCGCGCCCGAGGCCAGAGAGAAGCTCAAAGCCATTACCGCAACGATCATCGTCATTTTTTTCCCAAACATTATCTGCTCCTTTCATTTGAAGGCTGGAATCGTCCATGTAAAAACCTGGCGGAAAACCCACCAGGTTCATTTGACTCAAAGGTTTGATGTCGAAATTCTGAAGCTAACCGGGCAAAGACTTAACGGTTAGTCATCGAATTCACCGAAGAAATTGTCGTCATCAAACTTGTCATCAAAGAAAAACCGGTCATCGAAGAAGTTATCGTTGAAACCCGCATGGAAGAACGGGTTAAAACCATTGAAGTCGTTGTGGAAGAACCCGTCGTTCTCAAATCCCGCAAGCGCGCTGGAAGCGAAGGCAAATGTCATAACCCCCACTGCCAGGAGCGCAAAGATTTTCTTCTTAAACATACTTGGCTCCTTTCGATTTGATGGATCATAATTATAGGATGAGCATTATGCAGAGGGTTGTATAGGGCGGAAGATGATTAAACTATGTGAAAACAAAAGAGTAACCTGATGAAGTGAGCCTCCATCAGGTTACTGCTTGCCTGAATACGGTATCCGCCAAATCCGCCAAACAAAAACAGATCGGGAGCGCATTCAGTATAAGAAAAATGCCGGACTAATCCATGTCCAGCATATCTTCCATATCGTCCATTTGATCTTTGAAATCATCCAGGTCGGCTTCAACAACGACTACGACTGTGGCATCAGCCAATGAAGGCAGGGCGGCGCCTGCGTGCATGAGGCCCGCCTGGTCCCCGGCCATTTCCACACCCGCGGTCGCGGGCGACGAAACAAACAGAGTCATGACTCCCACGAACATGAGCGCGAGTATCATCTTAATATCCATTTGTTTTCTCCTTTTCGAAATTCAAAATCATAACTATAAAGTGCTCACTGATCGACAGAAAACACAGGTTGGACCATTCAATATTAACTTAAGTTAATGAAATCAGCTTGGCGGTGATCCGTGGGAATTCGGCGAGAAAAATCCGGTGGAGTATCTCTCCACCGGATTTTTTAAGATCTAATTCGTGTATTCGATATTTTGAGGCAGGTATCGAGTCAATCCAACGTTATTTGAACATTTCCTCGAAGTCGTCCTCATCATCGTCGTCGTCGTCATCATCGTCAAAATCATCGAAATGGTCGAAACCTTTCAGCTCCTCGAAGTTAACCCCGTTGCCGAATCCCATGTCCATGACGGGAACCGCAATGGCCGCCCGGGTAAACATCACGAGTCCGAAAAGCAGAAGCAGGAAGAAAACTCTCATTTTCATTTGTGTAACTCCTCTATGGTTTGTTAACGGCCAATAATCTCAGCCGTAATCTACTTCTTGATTACCAATAACATGATCATCTGATCTGAAATTGTATAGGGGCATCGATTATCAAACCGGACAAGGGAGAGTGAGAGCTTCTCACTTGCCCGCGCTGGAATCGGGCTGTGACGGACCTTTTCCGGGAAGATTAAAAATTTGTAAACGTTCGACAAGCTGACCCGCTGAGTGCCGTCGGCCTCTCCGCGGAAGCCTCTTTGGAAACAGTCCCAGAGACCTTTTTGCTCTTCGTGTACTTCGTGACTCCTTCGTGATGATAACTACATATTCTTCTAAAACTCGATGCTTCGCATTGGCGAGGATTATTCCCATAGAGATCTTTTTTCAAAAACCGGGTGTTTCAATCCCATTTTGCTTTATAATAGCGGGTCGCCTGTTTCCGGCACAACCGGACCGGGGAGATTGCTTCATCAATTTGGAAGGTTTCAGTAATGCATGAATTTGATCTTTTGTCTCACATCGGACTTGCAATCGTTGTCGCCACCGCCTTTGCCCTCCTCTCTAAAGCACTCAAGCAACCCCTGCTGCTGGCCTACCTCGCAGCGGGTATAATGCTGGGGCCTAAAATCGGCTTCGGCCTGATCCAGGACGAAGCGAGCATTTCGCTCATTGCGGAACTGGGATTGATTCTCCTTCTCTTCATCATCGGCCTGGAGATAGATTTAAAGAAACTGTTGTCCGCCGGACGATCTCTCGTTCTGACTGGCGCCACCCAGTTCCTGATTTGTGCCGGGCTGGGGATCGGCTTTTTCACTCTCATCGGCTTCAAGCTTGGAGGCGGGCGTTTCGACGCCCTGTACCTGGCTATTGCCATGGCCTTGAGCAGTACGATGATTGTGGTCAAAATCCTCTACGACAAATTCGAGCTTACCACGCTTCCCGGAAGGATAACTCTCGGCATACTGGTATTTCAGGACATCTGGGCGATCCTGTTTCTGTCGGTTCAGCCCAACCTCCTGAGCCCGGGAGTTTCCGTCATCCTGCTGTCGTTTGTCAAGGGGGCGGGGCTTGTGATCGCCAGCATGGTTATAAGCAAGTATCTGCTCTCACGGGTTTTTTCCTTCGTCGCCAAGATACCCGAGTTGCTCCTCGTTACAGCCATAGCCTGGTGCTTTCTCATTGCGGGCATTGCCGGAGTCGTGGGACTGTCTCGGGAAATGGGAGCGCTCGTCGCAGGGGTCAGCCTCTCGACCTTCCCTTATAATGTGGACGTAATCGCGAAGGTCATAAACATCAGGGATTTCTTTGTCACCCTTTTCTTCGTGGGCCTTGGCCTCCAGATACCAATGCCGACAACTGCGCTGCTGACCTACGCCGCAATTGCCTCGCTCTTTCTCATCCTGACCCGGTTCCTGTCTATCTTTCCTGTTCTCTACTTTCTGAAAAACGGGCTGCGAACCAGCCTTATCCCCGCGATCAATCTCTCCCAGATGAGCGAGTTTTCGCTGGTAATAGCTGCACTCGGGCTCACCTTCAAACACATCGATGCCCAGGTCATGGGGATACTGACCTTTGTTTTTACCCTTACTTCCGTACTCGCAACTTACATGATCCAGTACAACCACCAGATACAGGCCCTCCTCGCGCCTACTCTGAAGAAAATCGGCATACGGGATATCGATGACGCGGAAAAGACCGGCAAAACAGCCCCAAAGGATAAAGAGGTTTTCTTTCTGGGCTTCTTCAGAGAAGCAAGCTCCATCTTCTGTGAAATCGAGACCTACCAGGCCCGGGTGAATAACGGTTTCACCGGCAAGATGTGCGTCATCGACTTCAACCCGCTTGTGCACCTGGAGTTGAACAAGCGCGGAGTCACCTGCATTTATGGAGACATATCGAGTGTCGATACGCTTTCGCACGCACATATCGAGGGCGCAAAAGTGATTGTCAGCTCCATCACGGACTCCATCCTGCGCGGAACGACTAACGAGAAGATCTTACGGCTCTCGAAGCGCCTCTGCCCTGAGGCAAAAGTCATCGTCACCGCAAACACCCTCAAGAATGCATGCGCTCTCTATGACTACGGGGCTGACTTCGTTTATGTGCCGAGAATCCATTCGTCACGCTACGTGGCGGAAGTCATTCTGAAATCGGTGGAAGGCTCGATCGAGGATTACAGGCAGTCGGAGATTTCCAAACTCAGTTGCCGAACAGAAGTGCTCGGCTGACCGGGCAAGAGATCACTGTATCTACACCTTGTTCCCGATGGCTGTACTTATTGCATCCGCAAGAGTCTTCATACTGAACGGCTTCATAACGACTTCCCGGACACCGATAGTACGCGCCATGCTCTCTGACATGGTCGCGCTGAACCCGGTACAAAGGACTATGGGTATATCCTTCCTGATAGCGAGGACTGCCTGTGACAACTGCGCTCCGGTCATCTTCGGCATGGTCTGGTCCGTGATGAGAACTGAATATCTTTCGGGCGCCTTTCTGAAACACTCAAGAGCCTCTGCACCGCGAGATGCGGAGACAACTTCATAGCCGAGCCTCTCCAGCATTCTGGACCCCATTTCAACCACCATTGGCTCATCATCGACAAATAGGACCGTGCCCTTTCCCATCGGCAGGACGATGGCGGCCGGGGCCTCGGTTGCCGCAGCACTTGTAGAAATCGGAAGCTTCCCCTCGCTCAAAGATCTACACGGGGCGCCCCGAGAATAAGTCTGCCCCTATATCTGCGGGATATCCAAATCGCGGAAAATCTTTCGGGCAAGATCCTCTTTTATCTCTCTATGCCTGGGCACTGTGGATACTTTGGTTTTTTTGGGGCTTTGACGCCGCCGAGGCGTTATTTCTAGAGCAACGGTACGGTCTCAAAAGTACCGCTCTCTCCGTCGAAGTAGAGCAGCCGACCGGAATAGGCCGGTTTTCTGCCGGTAAGTATGCGAAGGGCTTCGAGCGCGACAAGGCTGCCTATGACCGCCGGTGTGGGGCCGGGTACACCCGCCAATTCTTCCGTACGATCCTTTGTCCGCCGTGAGCCGTAGATACTGCCGAGACCGATGGAGGACTCCGGCGGGAAGGTACTGATCTGCCCCCACCAGCCTGCCACCGCGGCGTGCACAAAGGGGATTTCCAGTTTCCGGGCGGCTTCGGCAAGAACGAAACGGCTTTCGATATTATCCAGGGCATCGAGGAGCACATCCATCCCGCGGATGAGTCCTTCGACTTTCTCGTCATCCAGTTTTTGGACCAGCATCTCCACCCTGACCAGAGGATTGACGGCCCTGATCCTGTCCGATGCCGCCAAAGCCTTCGGCCTTTCCAGGTTGTCTGTATCGCACAGCAGTTGCCTGTTGAGGTTGGAGGGAGAAAAAGAGTCCATATCCAAGACCCTTATCCGCCCGACACCGCCCCTCGCAAGCAACTCGACCATAATCCCTCCCAGCCCGCCACAGCCGCAGATCAAAACACTGCTCTCACAGATCCTGATCTGATCGGCAAGCCCAAGCGACCAAAGATTTTTCAAATATCGGTGAGGAACGACCCCCTCTCTCAGCGCGTGAACCTGCGCCTCCCAGTGCTTCCGTCCGGTTTGGGCAGCCCAGTCCAGCAGCGGACCATCCTCGATGACCAACAATTCCTTCCCGAAATGGTCGATTGTTCGGACGCTCTCTTTCAGGTTCATTGCCGCTCCATGTCCAAAAAAGGATTTGACAAAAGAAGTTCGTCCCACTAGCGTTCCTACCCTGCAATCACGAATTCGGACGCTCACAGGAGATAAAAATGACACAGCGAATCTTCAACTTCAACGCGGGACCCGCGGCTCTGCCCCTGGTTGTACTTGAACAGGTAAAACAGGAAATGCTGGACTTCCACGGAACCGGTATGTCCATTCTCGAAATAAGCCATAGATCGAAGAGTTTCGATGAAGTGCTCGATGACGCCATCAAGCGGGCAAAGCGGCTCCTGGGCCTGGACGAAAACTACCACGTGCTTTTCCTGCAGGGGGGCGCCAGCCTTCAGTTCGCCATGGTTCCCATGAATCTTGCTCTTCACGGCAAACCCGCAGACTATATAAATACGGGTACTTGGGCTACCAAGGCCATCAAGGAAGCGAAGATACTGGGCAAAGAAGTGCGCGTTTCCGCAAGCTCCGAAGGCAAGGAATTCACCTATATACCGGGACCGATTTCGGTCGCTTCCGATGCCGCCTATCTTCACATCACCTCAAACAATACGATCCGCGGCACCCAGTGGCGGACCTTCCCGGCGGCTTCCTCAACGCCGCTCGTCTGCGATATGTCCTCCGATTTCTTCAGCCGTCGCTTCGACCCGGCCCCCTTCGGCCTGATTTATGCCGGGGCGCAGAAAAACCTCGGCCCGGCAGGGGTCACGCTTGTCATCATTCGCAAGGACATGCTCGAAAGGGTCCCCAAGGATCTTCCGTCGATGCTCAAGTACACGACCTACTCCGATAATAACTCCCTCTACAATACACCGCCCGCCTTTTCAATCTATGTCTGCGGCCTGGTGCTGGAATGGCTGGAGGAGACCATCGGCGGCCTCGATCAGATGCAAAAGATGAACGATCAGAAAGCAGAAATGCTCTACGGGTGCATCGACTCCACGGATTTTTACCGGGGGACAGCACGACCGGATTCCCGTTCCAGGATGAATGTGACATTCCGCTTGCCGACTCCGGAACTGGAGCAGGAATTCCTCGCCCAGGCGACGGCTGCCGGCCTTGGAGGTCTTAAAGGCCACCGGTCCGTGGGCGGATGCCGGGCATCCATCTATAATGCGGTTACACTGGAAGCCGTCAAAGCCCTCGTTGATTTTATGAAAACTTTCGCCGCAAAGAAGGGCTAGATCCGCCACCGGATCTTGTCCTTTTCATTTTTCGCACGCCTCTACAAAAAACTCCTCCCCGCACTCCTGGGAGGAGTTTTTTGTAAGCGCCGGGGGAAGTATCCTTCTCGCTCAGACTACGTTCGGGCATGGCGGCTCGGCTCTCACAAACTACACGGTTAGTTCATCCTCGTTGAATTCACCCGGTCCCTTCGTTCCCGCGTGCTTTAGGCGGGAACCCAATGTCCTGCATCCACGATCCGAAGCGGAAGGCTATAGATAATTGAGTTTGCAAGCGCCGCCCCAGGCAATAATGCGTCCGAGACCAGATCGGATCTTATGAGACTTCCGGCAGGATTGCGAAGATCATCCTCCAGCTGTCGTTAAAGCCTTGTGAGGCCTGCACGTTCAAAAGCTATTAGGAAGGATAAGCCTGCGGTATATTTATGCATTCTACGAGTCTGGTTCTGCCGTAGGGCGGACGCGGCTCTTCGTTCCCACCACCCAAGGGCAAGAAAGTAACACACTTCCACTCGAAAGCGGTGGGCACGAAAAACCGTGCCCACCCTTCTATGCTTGTCCACAGCGCTGTTATGATTTGCAGACGTAGATGGGAAGGGATGGGAATTGGAGCAGTACTTTAAGGAAACCGGATCTTTCGGGCTGTAACCGAGGGATAGAGGCGCAGTGTGCTGAGAAGGTCGCCGGACCGGGGAGCAGGATGGAGGATTTACAAAAAAAGAGGAGCCGGACTACAGGAGGTGAGGCCGACTCCACTTTAGGGAATGAATGATCACTGGCTAATAGTGAACAATATTTGAGAGCATTTTTCAATTAGGAGATTTACTGAATTTTGCAAAAAACTTTATGCAGTTTTTGGCACAAAAATGTATCAAGGCTGAAAATCCCCTGCCCAAGCCATTCCCGGTCAGATCTGTGCACACTCCCGCCGCTTCAGGATAGCGGTTTCTTGCTCTCGATCGCCTCGGGACGATGCTTCTCCGGGTCAAAAGGCTCCTTTCCCTTGTGCTTCAGGCCCTCGTAGCCCATATCATCCAGGAGCTTGGAGGACTCGATCCCCGAGTCCGAAAATCCCAGCACCTCATCTCCCTCGATGGAGGCCCGGTTTTCCTTTGGCCTGGTCAGAAGCCCGTAGACAATCATAGTGAAGCCGATGAGGCTGATCGCCGAAAAAATCAAAGTAAGATGGAAGCTGCTCATAAATAACTCCTGGGCTTGAGATTCCACCTGTTAGCGGAATAAATCCTCATTTCGATCTCGTAATATCCTCTGTCATATCTCGCCCCCCTGGAGCGAGCATTTCGATCCGGCCGAGCGCCTACCTTCAAAACAGCGCCCTCCCTGGATTCCAGTTTTTCAGTGAGTCCGGGACCGAACTCTCTTTCGGCCGTCAGAGTGAGCTGATCATGGTCGCGAACGGGGGTTATTATCGCAGTTTTTCTCCCGGCGGACCATCCACGGTAACCCTGCGATCCTCCGGTATCCGGAAGCATAAAGGTGAGGTAGACCTGGTTATCGGCCTGGCCAACCCTGCGAACTCTAACAACCACCCTGTCGCCGAAATGGACACGAGCAACATTTAACTCCCGGTTGCGTGACGGATCAAACTTGAATCTGACGACAGTGGGCTGCTTGCCGCGGGCCGCCGGACCGGCGCTCCTTTTTCCCACTGAGGCTGCGCCTTTGCCCGTACTGTACTGCTTATAACCCGCACCGGCGGTGCTCCCCTTACGGGCGGATTGTTTCGACTGTATGCGCCGCTCGGACTGCTTGCCCATGACCTGCTTTTTCTCTTTTACCACGGGAGGCTCAACCTGATCCTGTCGAGGATAGCTCCGCACGCCCTTCCCCACTTTGGGAACCGGAATTGTCTTTGCTTCAGGGGTTTCCCGCGGCGCGGGCGGCTGTACGCTCGGAGCAGCAGGTTCCGGGGGCGGACTCGGGGTCTCCGGCGGCGGCGGGGGGGGCAGCTTGCCTCCCGCGGATGCCAGGGGACCTGGCCCACTGGATTGCTGTTCCTGCGTTTGCAACTCAAGAGTTCTTCCGGTGACGGGGGACGGAGGCGTTATCACGCCGGTCTGCAGCAATGCCAGGCCCGTCAGGCCCAAAACCAGAAGAACAGTTCCAAAACCGATAAATGCGCCGCGCGTCTTCACATCAGCCTCTCACAATGAGGTTACATCAGCTTATTTCCATCCGTATGAGCTATTATGAGTAATGAGACGCGCGAAGGCAAGTTTTCGTTGACAAGAACCCTGCAACTTTCACAGGCCGTGTCACTCGTGGGCTTATGAACGCGGCGCGGTAAGAAAGCGAAGCGTATGGTCCGGACTCCCCCGGCCACAGGCCGGGAGTCCGTGGAAATGCAAAGATGCAAGGACCGGGGTCGGTACAGCCTGGTGCTAAGGCTGCAGTTAGAGAATATACCTGCTCAGATCCTCGTCCTTCATGATATCGCTGAGGACGTTCAAAACATATTGGCGGTCGATTTTGACGGTTTGTCCCTTCATTTCGGGAGCATTGAACGAAACATCCGAAAGGAGCTTCTCCATAATCGTATGCAGCCTCCTCGCGCCGATATTCTCAGTTCGGGAGTTGACCTGGAAGGCGATTTCGGCAATTTCGTCGATGGCGTCTTCATTAAAAACCAGTTCCACCTCCTCGGTGGAGAGCAGGGCCTTGTACTGTACTATCAGAGCGTTTTCAGGCTCTTTCAGGATGCGGACGAAATCCTCACGTGAAAGCGAGGTCAGCTCCACCCGAATCGGAAATCTTCCCTGGAGTTCGGGAATGAGATCGGACGGCTTGGCTATATGAAAGGCGCCGGAGGCGATAAAGAGGATGTGATCGGTCTTCACCATTCCATATTTGGTTGTGACCGTCGAACCCTCGACTATCGGAAGCAGGTCTCTCTGGACTCCCTCGCGGGAAACGTCCGGGCCTCTGCCTCCACTTTCCCGGCCTGCAATCTTGTCTATCTCATCCAGGAATATGATTCCCGAGTGCTCGACTCTCTCTATGGCCAGTTTTATCACCTTGTCCATGTCGATGAGTCGTTGTGATTCTTCGGAAATCAAAAGCTCTCGCGCTTCGGGAATTTTGACCTTACGCCGCTTGGTGCGCCTGGGAAGCATGGAGCCGAGCATGTCTCTGAGGTTGTAGTCCATTTCCTCCATGCCGGCGCCTGCGAATATCTCGATCATGGGGAAATTCCGGTCCGGCACGTCCAGTTCGACATAGCGGTCGTCCAGGGAACCCTTTCTCAGGAGCTTGCGGAGTTTTTCGCGGGTGGAGTCGGCCTGTTCGGCTTCCTCTTTTGCGGCGATGAGGGCGTCGCCTTCCGTGGGGAAAGGATGCTCCCGCACCTCCGGATTCGTTCTCTTGGGAGGCAGCAGGATATCGAGGAGCTTCTCTTCGGCCACCTCCTCAGCCTTCTTCTTAACGGCGTCCATTTCTTCGTTCCGCACCATGCTGACGGCAAGCTCAGTCAGGTCTCGAATCATGGATTCGACATCGCGGCCCACATATCCGACTTCGGTGAATTTGCTGGCCTCGATTTTGAGAAAGGGCGACTGGGCCAGGCGCGCCAGGCGGCGGGCGATCTCCGTCTTGCCGACTCCCGTGGGACCGATCATGATGATATTCTTCGGCGCTATTTCGTCGCGAAGATGCTCGGGAACCTGCTGTCTACGCCACCGGTTGCGCAGGGCGATAGCCACCATGCGCTTGGCGTCCTTCTGCCCGATTATGTACTTGTCCAGTTCCCGGACTATTTCAGCCGGCGTAAGGGGTTGCTGCATCTATGAAAGCTCCTCGATCACGAATTCCTTATTTGTGTAAATGCAGATTGACGCAGCTATGTTCATGGCCTCTTCTGCAATCCTGCGAGCCGGAAGATCGGTGTGGCGCCCAAGTGCACGGGCCGCGGCAAGCGCATAGGGAGCGCCGGAACCCACCGCTGCATAACCGTCGTCGGGCTCGATTACATCGCCGGTTCCGCTCAGGATGAAGGAGTCCTTTGCATCGGCGGTAAGCAGGAGCGCTTCGAGCCTGCGCAAGGCCCTGTCCATACGCCAGTCCTTGGCCAGTTCCACGGCTGCCCGTTTGAGGTTGCCGTTGTACTGCTCGAGCTTCGCCTCCAGCCGCTCGAAGAGCGTGAAGGCATCCGCCGTGGAGCCGGCGAAGCCCGTGAGAATCTTGTCATGGTACAGGCGGCGGATCTTCTTGGCCTGGTGCTTGACAACCGTATCTCCCATTGTGACCTGACCGTCTCCAGCCATTACTACCTGGTTGTCTTTCCGAATGACTATTACCGTCGTGCTTCGAATGATTCTATCCACCATAAAAGAATACACTCCTCAGACCCGCCCAACAGCCAAATGTGCCCTCCGCGGGGGGACTGCTAAATTAACGTTTCAGAATTCCAATATAATCAGGCAATAGTCCTCCGCTACCGGAAATCCCGCGCGGAGTCCTTGCTCCGGTTTCTTTTGAAAATGGTAACGATATACCTTTTGAAATACCTCCGCAATAGCCGAGTGAGAAAGATGGTCTTTCAGGAGGAGGGAGGAGCTTCGGTTTTTCCTTTGCGGCTCCTTGGGTGCGAGGCATCGTATACCTTCATGAGCTGGTCCATGTGCACATGCGTATATCTCTGTGTTGTAGACAGGCTCGCATGTCCAAGCATTTCCTGGATCGCTCTCAAGTCCGCGCCTGCATTGAGCAGGTGAGTCGCAAAAGTGTGACGCAGTCCGTGGGGACTCAGTTGCTGCCAGAGGCCGCAGGCAATCAGTTCCGCCTTCAGAATACGGTCCACGGATCGTGCGGTAAGCCTTCCTCCGCGGGCATTGAGAAAGAGCGCCTGCGAGGCCGCTCTTCCCTTCGGAAATTGAACGCCAAGAACCGTGAGATAGAAATTCAGCGCATTAAGCGCCTTCATCCCGATCGGAACGATACGCTCTTTTCTGCCCTTACCGGTTACGCGCACCGTGCTCACGGCTGAAGCGACATCGGGGAGATTCAGCTTTACCAGCTCACTGACGCGGATCCCCGTAGAATAGAGCGTCTCGAACAAGGCCCAGTTCCGGGCCTTTCTCCAGGAGACTCCATGCCGGAGCGCAGCGGAGGAAAGGGCATCGAGAAAGTGAAATATCGTGTCCACCTGCAGAAAGGAGGGCATTTTCTGCTTTACCCTCGGATGCGCCACCAGTTTGGCCGGGTCCTGGTCATACAATCCGGCGCTGTTGAGATACTTGTAGAAAGAGCGCAAGGTGGAGAGTTTTCTTGCACGGCTCGACTTCTCAAGGCTCTTGTGTACGGAGGCAAGATATCCCCGGACGTGATCCGCGGTAATCCCGTCCAGGGTAAGTCCGGAGGAACCCGTCTTCTCAAGCAGGTACCCGGAGAACTGGCGCAGATCCGCAGCGTAAGCCCTAAGTGTTTCTTCGCTCACATTTCGCTCGAAACGCAGATACTCAATGAAACGGGATACAGCGTCATTCCAGGTACAGGAGCCCATTGATACAAGTTCCCTCACAGGGTAGATTTCGGTCAGAAAAAGAGAAGCGCTTCCTCGCTCCCAAGTAGCACAGGCAGCAGGGAAAAGACAGAAAAATAGGCCGAAGCCCGTTCACTCCCTTCAAAGTATTGACTTTCCACCATGTTTGAAATAATCATATATTTTTTAAACTTTGTTTATCTCCGGTTTCCATTTGCACCGGAACAGGAGACCGGTATGGTTCATTCGGCAACCAGCGGACCTCACCGCGCCCGATGAATTTACCCCACTTACTGCGTGAGCGATCTGCCCGGGGGAGTTCGTCCCTTCCCGGGGTGTAAATTTCAGTAGAAAGGATCAAACATGAAAGAGGACGTCGCAAATGTACGCACTTTTGCAATAATTTCCCACGGCGGCGCGGGCAAAACCTCTCTGGCTGAAGCAATGCTTTTCAATTCGGGCGCGACAACCCGGCTGGGCAAAGTGGACGAAAGCAGCTCAGTCCTGGATTTTGAACCTGAAGAGGTGAAGCGCAAGGCTACCATCAGCAGCTCCGTCTACACTTTCAACTGGAAAAAACAGCCTTTCACTCTGATCGACACGCCAGGGGATTTCAACTTTATTGCCGAGACGAAGACATCGATGCGGGGCGGTGACGGTGTGGTGGTATTGGCCGACGCTGTGGACGGAGTGCGGGTCCAGACCGAAAAAGTCTGGGAATTCGCGGCGGAGTTCGGCCAGCCCAGGATTATATTCGTCAGCAAAATGGACCGCGAGCGGGCGGACTTCGCCAAAACCGTACAGGCCATTCAGGATAATTTCGGCAAATCCTGCGTTCCTCTCCAGGTCCCGATAGGCGCGGCCGAGAGCTTCAAAGGGGTGGTCGATATCCTCAGCGGAAAAGCCTACGTCTATGGCCAGGGCGAAAGCGGTAAATTCGAGGTCAAGGAAATGCCCGCAGATCTTGCCGATCTGGCCGCTCAATACAAAGAGGCCATTGTAGAGAACGTTGCCGAATCCACCGATGAGCTGCTCGAAAAGTATCTCGAAACCGGAGAACTCTCCCCCGAAGAAATAAGAGGAGCTTTTCGTACGGCCGTCATCACCGGGAAGCTCGTACCGATCGCCTGCGGCTCCGGGACCGCGAACATCGGCATTCAGCCCTTTCTGGACATGATTGCCGAGTGTATGCCCTCTCCGCTCGACCGTGACGGGATGAAGGGCGTCTCGCTCAAAGGCGATGCCGAACTCACCCGGAACCCCGACTCCGCTGCTCCTTTCAGTTCCCTGGTTATCAAAACGGTCAGCGACCCATATGCCGGCCGTCTTTCGATCCTGCGCATTTACTCGGGAACTCTTGCCCCCGACTCGACGGTGCTCAACGCCAACAAGGGCGCAAAAGAGCGTTTCGGCCAGTTGCTCAGGATAAAGGGAAAATCGCAGGAGCCGATCCAGTCCGCGGGACCGGGAGATGTGGTGGCGGTGGCGAAACTCAAAGAAACCGTCACACAGGATACGCTTTGCTCCGAACGCGACCCGATCATGTTCAAGCCGATAGAACTTCCGCCCGCCATCTATTCCCTTTCGGTGGAGCCCAAGAGCAAGGGGGATGAAGAAAAGATATTCTCCTCCCTGTCACGACTAATGGAAGAAGATCTTACGCTCAAACTCGAGAGAAATGAAGAAACCCGGGAGATGATCCTCTCCGGTATGGGCGAAATTCATATTGAAGCCACAGTAGACAAACTCAAGCGCAAATTCGGCGTTGAGGTAAACCTGAAGTTGCCGAAGGTCTCTTATAAGGAGACCATCAAGGGCAAGGTACGAGTTCAGGGCAAGTATAAGAAACAATCCGGCGGGCGCGGGCAATACGGCGACTGCTGGATCGAAATGGAACCGCTGCCCAGGGGCGAAGGATTCCAGTTCTATGACAAGATCGTCGGCGGTGTTATCCCGCGGCAATACATACCGGCGGTTGAAAAAGGAATTGCTGAAGCGCTCGGCGAAGGAACGCTGGCAGGTTTTCCGGTGGTCGACTTCAAAGTGGATCTCGTAGACGGCTCTTTCCACCCGGTGGACTCTTCGGAAATGGCGTTCAAGATTGCGGGGTCGATGGCTTTTAAAAAGGCCATGGCTGACGCCAGGCCCACTTTGCTCGAACCGGTCATGGAAATGGAGATTACCGTCACCGATGAGTACATGGGCGATGTGATCGGCGACCTCAACTCCAGGCGGGGGCGGGTGCTCGGTATGGAAACGAAGGGCAACAAACAGATCGTTAAGGCTCATGTGCCCCTCTCGGAAGTGCTCAAGTACGCTCCCGATCTGCGTTCGATGACTGCAGGCAGGGGAATGTTCTCCATGAAGTTTTCCCATTATGAGGAAGTCCCGGGACCCTTGCAGGAAAAGATAATCGAACTCTCCAAAAAGGAAGAAAAATAACTTTTTTTGCAGGTCCAGGATCTCCGTCAAAGATCCGATAGTCTTTCAGGGCGGGGCATCTCATGCTCCGCCCTTTTCTTTTGACCGGAAGCCTTTAATTGTTATCAATTAAATGGCTTCAGCAGCAGCGTCAGGAGGAAGGGCCGTCCGTTCCGGCTGCAGGCTTTATTCGCCGGCTGGATTCGGACCGAATTTTGCATGCATTTCCTTCTTCTCATATCATCAGACCTGCTTCGCCAGGGAAGCGGTCTTTGCAAAGCGCACGGAACGGGATTGCGAGGTTTTTCCTGTACATTGTTAAAAAGATTAAGAAAATCGAGAGTTACCACGAATGTATTCTTTAGGAGCTTTAATGGAAGAGGCTTGCCAGGCAGATAAATTCTCAGGGACATTCGATCGTATCCAGCTTATCGACCTGGTGCAGATTGCCTGTTACTGCGTAATGAATGCCGATATCGAACTTGAGGAATCTACGGGTAACGGCCTGGTTTGTATCAGAGCGGGCCAGGTTATCGATTCGTCATTCGGATCCAAATCCGGCGAGGAAGCCCTGAGGGAGATTCTCTCCAGGCATAACGGCTCCTTTCTCTTTCGACCTCAGGACAAGGAAGTCCAGCAAAGCATCAGGAAACCATGGGAACAACTGCTCATCGAAGCTATCCGGTATAGAATGACCTCAATTCCCGGGTCTGCCTCAAACGACTTTTCGGGCAGAATAGAGGAAATCAACCTGGTCGATGTGATTCAACTTGCCTGCCTGGCAAAGATCGACAGGCTTCTGCGGGTGGAAACCGAGAGCACCATAGGGGCAATACTTTTTCGAGAGCCGGGAATCGTTCATGCCGAATGCGGGGAACTCACCGGCGAGAACGCATTTATGGAAATCATGCTAGCCGAAAAAGGCCGCTTCGAGTCCTCCGGCCTGCAAGGAGACGAACCGGTAACCATAGAAAGCCCCTGGGAGAATCTGCTGATCGAAGCCCAACGCCGCTGGGACGAAAAGCAGGGCGCCGATTCCCAGTCGGACGCAATGAGTATGATCCAGAAACTCCAGCACATGAAAACCTCGGAGAAGATACGGCTGGCAATGGCGGGCAATAAGGAGGCGAGAACCATCCTGGCCCGGGACGGAAACAAAATGGTTCAACTCGCTGTCATAAATAATCCAAAGATCAGCGAGGGAGAGGTAAATCTCATTGCCGCATCCAAATACACGGACGAGGAAGTCTTCCGAAGAATCACGCTGAGCCGCGAGTGGATGCGGCTTCGCCAGGTGCGCTATACCCTGGCGATGAATCCGAAATGTCCGGTTGCAATTGCGGGCAAAATGGTGGAAACATTAGGGACATTTGAGTGGAAGCGACTATCGGCAAGCAAATCGGTCCCGGCGATCGTAGCGGGGATAGCAAAACGCATGTTGAGCAAGAACAACTGAGCGGGATAAGGCATGGCATATTCAAGAAAAACAGCTATCGTGACGGTGAGCGACCGGGGATCGCGGGGCGAGCGCGAAGACAAGTCGGGACAGGCTCTCTTGGAGCGGCTTTCCGCAGCGGGTTTCGAGGTCAGCTTCCAGACAGTGATTCCAGACGAATCCGATCAAATTCGAAAGACGCTCATCGATCTTGCAGACAGGGAACAGTTCTCACTGATTTTAACCACCGGCGGAACTGGAGTCTCACCGCGCGATGTGACGCCCGAGGCTACTCTTTGCGTTATCGAGAGGGTGGTTCCCGGCATGGCCGAGGCAATGCGCGCGGAAAGCCTGAAGAAGACACCGCACGCCATGATATCGAGAGCAGTCGCGGGTATACGCGGCCGGAGCCTTATAGTCAACCTTCCGGGGAGCCCCAGGGGGGCAATTGAAAACCTTGAGGTCATCCTCCCCGCTTTTCCACACGCATTGGACAAAATCCAGGGAGATCCTTCGGACTGCGCCCAGGGAAGCTGACTAGACATCTGTGATGGATGACTGGCCGCTCATTCGGGATGTTCGGTCTCCGAGCCGCACTGCGCGAGTTGTTCTTTCTTCCTCCGGTAATCCTGTTCGACAGTTTCGATCCGGTCATGAATGGCAAACACCTGCGATTCGGCCTCTTCAACGATCTTCAGTTGCTGCTGAACCACCAGCGACTTGAGAAAATCGCTCTCTTCCTGCTTGAAAAGTGTGTAGATCTCCGTCCCGAGTCGGCTCATCCTTTCATTCAGGTTCTTGCGCGCCTTGCACAACCTGCATTTCTGAAACTTGACCTTTACAAACCGGCATAGCCAGGCAAAGGCGAGCCTTCCGGTTTTCCACGCGCAGCATAACATTTTTTTCCCACTCTCTACCACACTCATATTCCCTCCTCATGGGCATCGGGACCAAACAACGATGCAACCTTCTCGATCATTCGCTTTTTATGGGTTCCTGGCCAGTATATCCTTTCGCAATCTGGGCACCGGCGAAAATCCACCGCGGTTTCAAATACAAAGTCCGGGACTCTGCCGAAAGCAGCCTCCCTGGAAATGGAGAGAAGGCTGGCATTGCAGACACCGCACCGCGAAAAAGGCGCCAGTTCGTCTCGTTTCAGAGACAATCCCGCAATCAGTTCGCGCAGTTGTTCAAAATGGTGATCGCTTCGGATGAAAAGCACCCCAGACGCTTGACGCCATTTATCCCGACGCGTAACCGGAATGAATCCGCGGGAAAGAACAGCTTGAATCTGAGTTCGCTCCCGCAGGGATGTCATTGAAGCATCGAAGCCGAGAACCCGCAGCCACTTCGCCAGCCTTCCCAGCATGACATCGACTGCGAAGCGCTTCCGGGGAGCGCCTGCTCCGTTCACTTGATTGTATCCAGATCAACTGATCGAACACCCGGAACGTTTGGCATGTAGAACAACGCGGAGTTGAAATCGGCAGCAGGTTTGAGTTCGTCCAGGTTGAGTTCCATATTCCATTCGACAGAGGAAATCCGTATCTTCGTTGGCGCCGCATCCCTTTTCAGCAACACGGGCGGTTCAAAGGAAACTCTTCCCTCAAAATCCCCGCTTCGGATGAACACGCCGCTCAATGCAGGCCCCGACCCTTCCGGAACAAACTGCCAGTCAAAGTAGCGGCCATCCATGTTGTAGACGGCATGAATCACCCCGGCATCCAGGCGCCTATCCAGTTTATCAATTTGCTCCGGAGGAACAGAGCCTGCCAGGGCATAGCGAAAGACTTCAAACGGGAGCGTTACGCCAATGAAATGACGGACCAAAGTCTCAGGTCTATGAGCAGTAAAGATCACTTTTTCTGAAGGAATAAGAAGACTGGGCCCTGCCTCGTTAGAGACGAAGAGTGCGGCGGTCTGGCCGAGAGGGCCAAAGGTCTCGAACCGCACAAAGTGCCTGCCGCTGACCAGGACGAGCGCACGTGCATTGAACCGGGTGGTCCGGCTATCGACCCTGAGACGAAACTTTGCGTTGTAATCACTCCAGTAATCGGACCTCTCCCGAAGCCCTGAAAGGTCAACCGGTGCAGCACCGGGCGCCACGGCCACCGGAGGGCGGCGGGCGCAACTCTCGAGAAATACCGGAGAGAGGATTATCAGAAGGCAGCAACAGATCGATTTGAGCACACGATACCCTTCGGGGGAATAGTAGTTCATTGGAATGTTTTCTCAAGGACCGGCCGGCGCGCCGCGTCATTTGACTGAGTCGAGCTTCATCCTGATCTTTTCAGGTTCCGAGTGTTTAAACTGAATCGCCTTTTCATAGGCCTCGGATGCCTTCTTCTTTTTGCCCAGTTCAAGGTATATATCCCCCAGATGTTCATGAATGACGGGATCGTCGGGCACACGTTTTATAGCTTCCAGGAGAGTATCCAAAGCCATTTTCGTCTGCCCCATTTTAAAATAAACCCATCCGAGGCTGTCCATGATATATCCGTCTTCCGGCGAAAGATCGAGCGCCTGAATTATCAACTCCCTGGCGCTGCTGAGGTTTATCCCTTTTTCAGCATAGCTGTAGCCGATATAATTCAGAGCATTCGCATTCTTCGGCTCAACGGCGAGCACTTTGCGCATGGTCTCGATGGCGTCTTCCTTTTTGCCCATCTTATCGAATATGATTCCTTTTCGGAACAGCAACTCAACATCTCCCGGCAGCTTTTCAAGCCCCCGGTCAAGGGCCTTCAATGAATCTTCATACTGCCCCGCTTCCTCGTAGATTATTGCGAGGTAGAGATAGAGTTCGGGGATCTCGGGCTGTTTTGCCAGCGCCTCGTTCAAGACCTTTGCACCGGTGGAGTAATCCTTGAGCTTGCCGAAAAGAAGCGCCAGCCGGGACTGGGCTGCGGTCCAGATGGAACTGGTCACGGGAATGAGCCGGAAATTGCGTATCGCCTGTTCATAGTCCTGTTTCTCTTCATAGGCGGCGCCCAGATAGTAGAGAGCCTGATCGTAGCTGGGCTGCTCTTTGAGCAGGTACGTAAAATCGCTTATGGCATCTTCATAGTTTTTCTGCTGAAGGTGTATGATTCCGATTTTCAGCCGGCTCTCGGAATCTTTCCGATTTACATTGAGCAGATGATTGAAGTGCAGAATGGCGTCATTGGGCCTGTCAGCCCGCATGTAGAGATTTCCGAGTTTGGTCCTGGCCTGGACGCTGGCCGGATTGACCGCAAGTATCCTGAGGTAGGCATTTTCCGCCTCCTTCGTGCGGTCCGTGACTTCGTAGATATAGGCCAGATCCAGCAGCGCCTGTTCAAATCGGGGCTCAACGGCAAGCAATTCCAGAAAAAGCCGCTCCGCCTGATCATAGTATTTCATGTCCAGGAATATTCTGGCCTTGTAGTACAGTGAGAGGGGATTTTCAGGCACCACCTGTTTGAGTTGCTCAAAGGTTTGCACCGCTTCATTGAAGCGCTTTTCCTGCGCATACAGAGCCCCGAGCAGCAGATAGGCATCTTCCTCGGCAGGATTCATCTCTATTAACCGCTGGTATGACTCGATAGCCTGAGGAATCTGTCCCTTACCGGCATAAAGCTGGCCGAGGAGCATATAGGCAGGTGCGTGATTGCGGTCCGACTGGATGGCTGCCTCGGCCGTCTTCAGCGAGAGGTCGATTTTTCCCTGACGCAGGTATAAAGTGGCAAGCTCGGTGAGCAGAATGGGGGAGCGAGGATCGGCCATAAGCGCTTTTTCGTAAGCATCTATTGCCGCATCGAACTTTTTTTCGCTAATATACCGTTGGGCAAGCAGGTAGTCATAGTAGACTTCCGCCTGCATCTCGCTGCCTCTGGTCAGCGGAACTCCGGAAGTGACGGATCGGGAAAGCGATTGCGTACAGCCGGAGGTAATAAAAAGCAGGCATATCAATAAGAACTTGTAAATCATTTAATCAGCAAAACCTCGTCTTGAAGCGGGCGCAATGAGACAGTAGAAAGCAGGACACAAGCTTTTAAAAATTAACATGATTATCAGTTTCTAGTCAATGAATTCCCCTTCTGGAAAGAGAAGGTCTATAATAACCCCGGTTATTTAGCCAAAGCTGCTCAATTGAAAAAAACCGTCCGCGGCAATCGGCGCACAGAGCTGATCTGCCGCCTTTGAGGACTGGCTGCCCATGATGGAAAATGAATTTCCCAAACTCAGAAACGGACTCGAAGCGCTTCCCGTCGAGCACTCCGGACAAAGAATGCTCATGCTTCGCGACAGGGTCGGTTATGCAAAGAGTCCGCTGCTCTTTTCTCCGCAGATCCTGTCGCTGTTGGCAAAAATGAACGGCGTCAGCACCCTCAGGGACCTGCAGGCCGAATTCATGAGAACCACCGGCCAATTGCTCTACCTGGAAGAATTGCAGAACCTGGTGAGCACACTTGACGAGCATCTTTTCCTGGACAATGAGAGGTTCAGGAAAATGGAGGCCGCGGAGACTGCTTCGTTCGTGAACAACCCCGTGCGCAAGCCATATCACGCTGGGCGGAGTTACCCGGATGATCCGGAAGCGCTGCGAACCCTGCTCCAATCCTTTTTCAGCCCCGATCAGGGCGGCCCCGGATTCCCGGCCCCAGGCGCGGGCGCCGGTAAAAGGCTGCTCGGCTTGGTTGCCCCGCATATAGACCTGAACGCCGGAGGCAGTTGCTTTGCTCATGCCTACAAGGCAGCCTCGGAAGCAGAACCGCCGCAGACCTGGATCATTCTTGGCACAGGCCACGACTTGGTCCGAAACTGCTTTGCCCTCACCATGAAGGATTTCGAAACGCCTCTTGGAACGGTTCATTGCAACAAGGAAATCTGCGAACAACTGCTCGCCCGCACCCCCGCGAATATCCGTGCCAGCGAATATAATCATCGGACCGAGCATACGATAGAATTCCAGGCGGTATTCCTCGCTTTCATGCAACCACAGGCGAGCATCGTTCCGATTCTGTGCTCCTTTGGACACGAAGAATGGGAATCCTGCAAAAACATCGTCAACGGTTTTGCCCACTCATTATCGGACCTGGTTTTCAATGGAAACCGCTCTGTCGGTCTTCTGGCCAGCGTGGATCTCGCTCACGTCGGGCCGCGCTACGGGGATGCCTTTACACCTCACCCCGATACGGTGCGGGAAAACCTTGAGTCGGATGCATCACTTTTAGGGCTTCTCGAAGAATGTCGCTCGGATGAATTCCTTTTTCGTATCAACCGGGACGGAAACAGCCGCAAGATATGCGGCGCCGCTCCTCTCTATACAATGGCCAGGGCGCTCGAGGGACATGTCCGGGGCCAGACGCTCAGCCACACGCATGCTGTCGTTGACCAGGAGAATTCTTTCGTTACTTTCGCGAGCATGGCCTTTTATGAAGAAATCTGACCTGCCAGGACTCAGTGTTGCATTGGAGACTCTCGGCTGCAAAGTAAATCAATACGAGACATCCTATTTCCTCGAGCTTCTCGAGCAGCAGGGATGCATCTCCGTTCCCTTCAGCGGGCACGCGGATGTCTACATAGTCCACAGTTGCGCCGTCACCTCCAAAGCGGGTTTCCAGACGCGCCAGTTGCTCAGGAGAGCGCGCCGAAACAACCCGCTGGCTATCGTGGTGGCCGCCGGGTGCTACGCTCAGTTGGAAGAGGATCGTCTTGCCCGCGAGGGTCTGGCGACTCACATTCTTGGAAATCCGGGCAAGTTCAACCTGATTGAAATGCTGCTCGAACCCGGCACTTTTTCCAACCCCGTGCGCACCGCCGGCAATGCGCTTTCATTCTGTTCCGGCTTTGAACTCCTTCCCGTCACCCGGATGCATACCGGGAGGACCAGGGCAATGCTGAAGATCCAGGACGGTTGTGATTCTTTCTGCTCCTACTGCATTGTCCCCCACGTTCGCGGCAGAAGCCGCAGCCTTCCCGCGGAAATGGTCCTGGAGCAAATGGAGAAGCTCACGGATGCCGGGTACGAGGAGATCGTCCTTACGGGAATTCACCTGGGGCAGTGGGGAAAGGATCTCGGCACGCGACGGCATCTTTCCGAACTGCTCGCGGAAATGGATGCGCGCCGCCATCCCTCCCGACTCCGGCTCAGTTCACTCGAACCCGCGGAAATCGATTCCGCAATGATCGACCTCGTATCCTCCTCATCCTGGATCTGCCCGCATTTCCACATTCCTCTCCAAAGCGGAGACCCGGTGATCCTGGAACGGATGCGCCGCCCCTATACGCCCCGCCTCTACGCTGAACTCCTAGGCAAAATCCACGCAGCCTTGCCCGATGCAGCCCTGGGGGCGGACGTGCTTACCGGTTTTCCCGGCGAGACCTGTGAGCATTTCGACAATACGCTGCGGCTGATAGAAGACCTCCCCCTCACCTATCTTCACGTCTTCCCCTTCTCGCCTCGGCCCGGAACGCCCGCCGCGAAGTTCTCCGGACAGATACATGGCCGGGAACTCAAACGGCGCGCGGCCATTCTCCAGGAAATAGGGAAGAGGAAGAAAAGGGCATTTCGGCAAAAATTTGTCGGCAGGCGCCTGGAGGTTCTGGTTGAGACGGAACGCAGTCCGGGCCTCTATGAAGGACTTACCAGGAATTACCTGAGCGTGTCGGTCCCTGCCGCAGAGGGGATCAGCCCCGGCAAGCGCGTATCCGCAGTCGTGGACGAGTGAAAAGTGATCGATTGCGCCGGTAGATCCGGCGGCGCCAACTATAGATTTGCAAGCCATCGTTTTCCTTCACTCTTCACTCTTCACTCGGCTCACGGAACATAAAGAACCTGACCAGTTGCGGTTCGGGCGGAGTATCTGCCGTGAACTGCCCCATTTCAGAGCTGTAATCATCGAGTATCGGGCGAAGATAGGCCTCAGCAAGGGATCTTTTATCCGAATCGGAAATAGTATCGTAAATCCGCTCCAGGACGGTCTTTTCCATTCGAGCAGGCTGAAGCAGTGGAAAAAGAGCGGGCCATTGTTTTACGGAAAGAGGCGCGACCCGCCATTCTCCAGCGGAGAGGTATTGCGCCGCCGCCGTCAGCACCATGATTCCAAGGGTGATTTCGTCACGGTTATTCACCTGCCCTTCCGGCCACAGCTTGCTTTCCAGTTCAACAACATCGGCCTGCAACTTTTCGTAGAGAATTCCCGCACCGGTAATCACATCCACTATCCGGTTCCCCCTCGCCAGATCCTCGCGCGTGCGGAAGAAATCGAACTTGGCCGGCTCCCCGGACTCTTCCTCTCGCACGGACTGCCTCGGCAACCTCGGGGTTTTTCCAAGTATCTCCTCTGCCATCTCGTACCACGGCTGATCGAGGCGCTTTATCCCGGAGGGGCGCCGCGACAGCCAGCCATTCTTTACCGCTGACTGGAGTCGGCCCCTTACAGCCGCGACTTCCGACTGCGAATGCCTGAAGAGGTGTTCCAGGAACGTCTGTTCAATGATTCCGACTGCATCCTGCAAAAGGCCCCCCGAGCACAATTCCAGCCCCAGGTTCACGTAAGCGAGTGCTTTTTCCACCCCTGAGCGAAGAGTATCGGGGCTGTCGGGAGCAAGCTGGTCCGCGACCACAACCTTGTTTGCAAGAGAGGCCATTTCCAGTTGAAGCGCCTCGATCATATACGGATCTTTGATCCGCTGCAGGGCCTGTCCGAGCAAATCGCCATCCGGCGCAAGCACGAGGGCAAAGGCGGGCGGGCTCTCCTCTTCCAGATTTGCAGATATTTTTTTCTCTGTGAATTGATTTTGCGCTATTGCCCGATAGATCTCGAGCGCCTCGTAGAAATCCGGAATGGCATGATCCGCCAGTCTTGCCCTGTGGAAATGATAAGCTGTCTCCTCCGCCTCGTGAGCGGGCAAATAGAGGATGCTGTTCATCAACTCTTTGAAATAGCCGTAGTTCGTGTCAAAGATCAACGAAAGAAGATGACTGATAAGGTCCTCATACTGTGGATATTTCACATCCCAGAAATAGAGCTGATCGAGTGTGCGCGAGGGCAGTTGTTCTCTGGCCTCGGTCATATCGATGTCTTCCGGGGCTATGTCCAGGGTGATCCATTGTTTGAAAAGAGCAATGAGCAATTCATAATCAACTTTGTAGAGCCATTCGAGAAGCTTACGGTCGCTTGCCCGTGAAAGCCTCTCCAGCCAGCTCAAGGTTTTCGACGGCTGCAAATCGTCCTTTTTCCACCATTCGAGGTCGAAAAGATGATTGATCTGATCGTTGCTCGCAAGCGCAAGCAGCGGAAGAGCGTCATCAGGCCCGATCTCTACGACCGTATGAAAAAAATCGTTTACATCCAGAGCGGCGACAACTGATTCGGCGTCGGCTCTTTCCATGATTGCTTCCAGCCGTCGCCCGGCCGGAAGCCGCATCAATTCCCGCGCGAGCCTGCCAGGCTTCCCGCGCCTTCTTTCATTCAGATCCACAATTTCAGCAGGCATTAAATAACCTCGCAATATGAACAATAGAGCAGCAGTGAAAAGCGACCCGTGATGGAAGCGCCCCTCAGTGTGATGTAAATTTTTTTCTAATTACATGGTGAATTTTAGCCGATCCCTATGATTGATCCTGCCATAATTCAATATCACTCTAAACTTATATTGGCAGGGCTGCAAGTATGCTTGCTTTATGAGCGCGGTGACAATAATATAGTGGAGCCGGCGCGGGTGCTTTTCTGGAATAATGCGTTATGCTCCCGGCCGGCGGGTCTTAATCGGGCGCATGTGGCACGATGCGTGCTCCGGAAACTCATGTTCACCGGATTTTCTGCCGAATGTTCCTATACTGCTTCGGTGAATTACAGGATTTGAATGCGGGATTGTAATTGGGTGTAATTGAATTGAAGGAGAGCGGCATGAGAAGAACCATCGTCATATTGTCCGTTTTTGCCATTTTGGCGGCAACCGCCATCCCCGCCTTTGCGGAAAAGGAACGGCTCCCCCCCGATCCCTCTCTGTCCGGGAACTTCATGGAGCAGTACATGGGTGAGCAGATCATCTTCGATGTCTACGTGTTGAGACCGATCGGCTTTGCCGCAAGCCTGGTGGGTTTGGTGGCAAGCATCGGGGCTTATCCATTCGCCGCTGCAACGGGCGACACGGACCGCGTGGACAGAGAACTGGTTTACAAGCCCTGGGCCTGGACATTCTGCAGACCTGTCGGAGATATTGAACCCTGACGGACCGATGAACGGCGCAGCGGTCCGGACATCGACCGACGAATCTTTCGCAGATGTGGAACAACAAGATTGCACTGACTGGTGGTATTGCCACGGGAAAGTCGACCGTGGCAAACAGGCTCAAAGAACTCGGGGCGATAATCCTGGATGCCGACGAATTTGCGCGCAGGGCCGTAGCGCCGGGGACTCCCTCCTCGGTTGCGTTGCGGAACCTGATCGGGGAGGATTACTACAATCCCGACCAGACTCTAAAAAGGCGCGAGCTTCGCGAAAAAATCATCGAATCCCCCTCTTTGCGTGAGAAGATCGACAACCTGCTCCACCCGTTCATTCTTCAGGCAATGTGGGTTGAGTGGGAGAGATGGAGGAAGCTCGATCCCTGCGCAGTCATAATATTCGACATCCCGCTGCTTTTTGAGGGAGGCTTCGACAAAGATTTCGATTTCATCATCCTCATCCATTCCCCTCCTGAAATACAGGTGCAAAGATTAATGCAAAGGGACGGAGTCAGCCGCCCGGAAGCGGAACGTACCCTGTCCATGCAGGAACCCATAGATGCCAAGAAAACCCGGTCTCATTTCATCATCGACAATAGTTCTACCCCTGCATCGACAATACGGCAGGTTGATGAAATATGGGAATTGATCCGGCGCCGGGATTGTGTCCGTGATCTATGAAGAGAAAACGTCCCGCAAGGTAATTCACCCTCACCGATTCAAGTTTGAATTTCTCCATCCTGAGGTATAATTTCCTCTCCGATTCGATATAGAACGGCACAAATTCATCCAGCGGAGAATCGTCCTGATGGAAGAGACTGTTAGAACACTTGGAATTCTCAAGGCCAGGCACTTCAGTGTCAGCCTTGACTCGGTCAGGCTCAAGACCGGCAAACTAACCGAGCGGATAAAGATCGATCACCCGGAGGCCGCTGCTATTCTGGCCTTTCCGGACCCCCGGCATATCCTCATGGTGCGTCAATGGCGCTACGCTCTGGGGAGTGAGACGCTGGAAATACCGGCGGGAAAAGTAGACCCCGGCGAACCTGTGGAAGTCTGTGCAGGCCGCGAACTCCTTGAGGAAACAGGATACAGACCTGGGCGGCTGCTCGAGATTTTCAGCTATTACCCGGCGATAGGGTATGCAAACGAAACTATCAGAATTTTTCTGGGCGCAGGTCTGGAGCGTGTCTCGGAACGAACCGATGAGGACGAGATATCAAAGGTGGAGGTGGTCGAAATCGACCGGATTCATGATATGATTATGGACGGCAGGATTCGGGATGGCAAGACGGTTATCGGAATCTCCCTTTTCCGCGCCAGAATGGAAAGAGGTGAAATACCAGGCGATTTCTTTCTTTGATCGATTTTCCCGATGAAGAAAATCCCAATTTCACGAAACGGCTACCGCCGCTTGATAAGAGAACTCATTCACCTTCGCCGGGTCGTCCGGCCCGAAGTGCTCGATGAACTGCGTGAAGCAAGGGGCTATGGAGTCAAGATAGAAAATCAGCAATACCTGCTTGCCCGCGAGCGCCACGTTACTCTTCAAAAAAAGATAAACGATATTGAGGAAAAGCTTGAGCGCTGCGAGATTGTGGTCGGGCGCAAGTTCTTTTTCAAGCAGGTCGGCTTTGGGACAACCATCGACATCCGGAATATGGAATCGGGCGAGACCAACCGGTACCAGATGGTGGGCCCCTGGGAGTCCGATATATCCGAGGGCAGACTCTCGGTTGAATCGCCCGTCGGCCGGGAGATGATGGGACATCGCGAGGGGGACGAAGTCATTGTATATACCCCTTCGGGAGTTCGAACCTACCGGGTTGTCTCCATAGAGATATAGAAAGGTCTTATCGCCCGCCACAAAAAAAGCCCCCGGCAAAGGGGGCTTTGTATCATATTACCGCAACTGGAAATTAGTGATAGGTCTTTTCCCAATCGTCTACTTCTCTTTCGGCATCCTCACGTGATTTCCCGTATCTCTCCTGGATCTTGCCGATAAGGTTTTCTCTTTTCCCGGCTATCCGATCCCAGTCGTCGTCCGTGAGATCTCCCCATTTTTCCCTGACTTTACCCTTCAACTGCTTCCAATTACCTTCAATCTGATCCCAGTTCATAATCTATTTCTCCGCTCTGTAAGCTATATAAATGGCCTCTGAGAGCCTGTCTTTTTCTGTCTTCTCCCGCCTCTGCTCGAAAAAAGATCCTGAATGGTCGCCACCATCAGGACCGACCCGACGAAAAGGCGAATTAAAAAATCATCCTTGCTCATTAACAGCTCCCCTTTTCACTTCATCTTAAAAAAAGGTAAACATCTCGAATTGCATTGGGAATATAGCGCAAATTCCAAATATGAACGGAGAGCATTGCATACAAGGTCTCATGGGAGCTGTTTCCCGACATCCAGGGCCGCTTTGAGCCTCACGGGAACAGCCTTTGGAATGTAGGGTTCGGGTACTTGCACCGGTTCCAGGTCTTCTACTCCCTCCTCCTGCGTACCCTTGCCAGGCAGCAGGCGGGCCTGCATGGCGCGCAGATTTGCCTCTGCTGCCGCAATCTGTTGAGCGCGGTTGGCGGCTATTTTGGCCTGCTCGGCCTCCCAGTCGAGCCTCACCAGTGCCTCGTCGCCCTGCTTCAACAGCCTGCCGTTGTGCTCCTCAAAAGATTCCCGGAACACACAGGTTCTCCCGGCGGGCGCTAATGCGCTCTTCTCCGCATCGGTCATGCCGGCAAGCCGCGCCTGTCTCGTCATGTTCGTATAACGCACGTAGCCGAGAAAATGCTGTACCTCTTTCACAATCATCGGCATGCCGTCTTCCGGATCATACATCCATTCGGGTGCATCGCTTGCATGCGGGGTTTGCTGCGTTTCGTTTCCTGCCTCATCGAAGGTATGCAGTTCGGTTGTTCCGCCGACATCGCTGGCGAAAATTCCGGCCACATTGGATAGCCCGGAAGGCTTACTCCCGTTGCCGAACAGCAGCGCCCTGCTTCCGCCCATACCGAGTTCCGTGGCCCCGATTCCGATTTTGCCCGCGAAAAAGTTGTGCTGGCCGGTCGAGGCCTGGTAGACGCCCCAGTTGTTGGTCACCGTCCCTCCGGTATTTTGCCCCAGGTACAGCCCGTAGGCATTGGTGATCGTCCCGGTCCTTCCCTGGATAGCGACACGAACTCCATACACGTTGTTGACTGTCGCGGGTCCGGCGTAAATCCCGCTCAGAAACCTCGCGCCCGTGATATCGTTTATCGTTCCGCTCTGGCCGGCGCCGTCGTCTATATAGTTGGTGCTGTCGATGCCTATCGCATACCCCGAATTGGTTGCGCCGGAATTGACAAGAGGCCGGGATAGGACATTGAGCCCCTTGCTGCTGTTTGTTCCATCCGCTGTGGTGTTGTAATTACCGATGATTATTGCGCTGGAGCCGCCGGTATTGGTAAGCGTATCCTTCATGTCCAACCGGCTGGTCGGGAAAGTGTCACCCAAACCCAGCCTGCCGGTTACGATAAGATCGCCGTTGCCTGCGTAGAGTTGGGACGCGCTGAGGATGAAAGCCAGCAGGAATATAGTCTTTTTCATTGTCTCTCCATCTGGTTCGATTTATCAATCAGTTACCGAAAAATTCATAAAAGTGACCGTACCGTTGCTGATGGTCACCACTCCGTCGATTGCCGATTTATTTGGATTGGCGCTGAATCCGCTGGTGTTATAGCCGCCGTCGATCGTTACGGATATGCCCTCCCGATTCGCGTTGAGATTCCCGACAAACAGGAAGTCCCGGCACTTGATGATATCCCCGGCGCTCGCAGCGTCGTAGGCTGCCTGAATGGTTTGATACGCCTGATCGGTGTTTGAGTTGATAACAGGCCGGCCGGCGCCGTTGAAGCTAGCCGACAGGGTGTGGTCTGCGGATACGTTCGTAAAAGTATAGCTGCCGGCGAGGGGTTGAGAAGCCCCGTCCACCTTTATGCCGCTTAGACGATACCCGGAATCGGGCGTAAAGGTGAAGGTCCGGCTTTCGCCGTGGTTCACACTCGCCGAAGCTGGGCTGATCGTCCCGGCGCCGAGGTCGATCACTGTTGTGATAGTGTATGTGTTGATCTCGAATATGGCCTGTAGCGTGTGGCTTGCCGTAACATTATTGAAGGTATAGCTCGTCACGGCCCCCTTTGAGGCGCCGTCAGCTTTTACGTCCTTGATATGCCGACCGGTAGCGGGGATAATGCTGAAGGTCTGGTTGCCGCCGTAATTGACCTCCGGAGAACCCGGAGTGATGCTTCCGCCGCCGACAACCGAGGTTGTTATCGGAAAAGTATCGATGGCGAAGTTGACCTGGAGCGTGTGGTTTGCCGTGACATTGTTGAAAGTGTAGCTTGTCGGCGCACCCACCGATACGCCGTCCACCAGGACAGAGGCGACATGATAATGGCTGCTCGGCGTGAAAGTGAAGGTCTGACTGTCTCCCTGGACAACGGTAGCGGAAGTCGGACTGATGGTCCCGTTTCCGCCGGGAACCGAACTGGTGATGGAATATGTCTGGGGTATGGTGGTGAAGCTCCAGATCGGCCCGTAGGTCGTAGCGCCGTGATCGTCGAACGCCGCGATCCTCCAGTAATAGGTTACACCTTTAGTCAAGCCGCTCCGGGGGAGGGAAGGCTCGGTCAGGCTCGAGGCGACTTTATCCACCGGCGGGTTGCTTGTGCTGAAGTACACATCATACTTTACCGTATCATCGGTATCGGGATCTCCACCGGACCATGATAGAGTAACACTCTGGGCGATATTCGCGGCTCCATTGGCCGGAGTGGGATTTGAGGGCGCATCGGGAGGAGTGTTCGGCAAGACGGTGACCTTTTTGACGTATCCTAAGGCATCATAATCGTACTTGATCACCAGTCCGTCGGGATATTCGATCCTGTTCAGTCGATTTTTGCCATCCTCGTAAATGTAGTTCGCCGTTTCGCTCGCAACAGCAGGCCAAATGTTCATGAATAGAGACAAAGCTGCTATCAATAAGGAATGGCCTATCAGTCTTTTCATTAATCTACTCCGTCCGAAAATTGCATTTCCGGGAATGCCTGAGTCTTGGAGACATCCTTCGACCATTCGTTTTATGACGATATGTCAAGGATGCAGGTTTGCCACCATTCCCTTTTTTGAAGGATAGATAATATCACTTAGTATACATCAATATCTAATTCAGAGTTAATTTCAGAAATTTGCTTAATTCGATCTGGCATCAAATGAATTATAGGCCTTTGATTTTTGGTGATTTCTATTTCCACTGCAATTTCACTTTTAATACTATAGATATCACAAATACATTTTAACTCATTTCTTAGTGGATATATTACATCCATTAGTGATGATAGACAAGCATCCATGTCTAGAGTATTAATGGCACCTAATGAGAATTGCCATCCATCATCCTTATAAGTAAGCAAAGTCCTATTTATGATGTCACCAGCACGCCATACTTTAGTAGGGAACAGGGTCAATCTTCTAGATATTACTTCTGGGTCAAATTTCCCGATCAGCGTGAAGTAAACATTGATTTGTGTATTCATATATGTTCTTTCTACAGTTAGTTTATATTTAGTCCGGTAGGATCACCAGACCCTTTCACATTTTTTGGTTTTACATATATATTCCATTTCTTATCTGTATAGGGATCATACTGAGAGGCATGTTCTCCTCATTTTAGATCATGGCGCATTTGTTCCCTTAGGTATCCATGACGATTATGTCATTCAAGGTATAATCATCAAGATCATCCGTTATCCATTGAGGTTCATTCGGCCTCACCGCATAAAAACGGACATTCACATCACTAATGTCTGGATCCAACCCGAGGACCACCTGGAATCCTTCACCTATGCTGCTTAATCGTTCGTGAACTTTGGTGGCGTACAGAATACCCTGTACTAGCATGTATGTCAGATCGTCCTTTTTTTCCTCAAGAAAGTCGGAAATATGGATGTGATTTAAAGTGGCTTCATAATCAGTTTTATCAAAAAATGCGCTAATATCGGAGTCAGGTTCCAGAAGAGGCTTGAGTATAAAAACTTCAGTCTGTGTGATCGGAGCTTCAGCAAGAGCATTCAGTTTTTCAGACAGAGGAATACTTGCCAGTAATGCTTCAAGATCTAAATTCTTAAGCCGTTTTGCCATAGATTTATTCATTCTCATGCTATTCACCAAGTATTTTCAGTGCCTTTTGAATGGCCCTGCTGACTTCTGGTCTCTCCAGAAGAGAATTTATCGATCTCGGGGCTAGAACCCCTTCTCTAGTTACAAATTTCCGTGCAATAGGGTCATAATAGAACTTCCCTCCCTCATGTGGCTGCACATGAATCTGACCAGGTCTCTGTCCAGGGTTCGGGTTCTCAACGTCTATTCTCCCCTCTTTGCCCTGCCAGACAGTCTTGCTGGTTGTTCTAGTACCTCGAGAGCCAAACATTTTTTCAGGATCTTCAGGGTCAGGTGTGGCTGGTGATGTACCACCCCCAAATTCATGACCCTTGTTCTTGCCCTTGGAAGCTGCGCCCCCCTTGCTCATTTCGCTTAAACCAAAACCTAACCCACCTATCACCGCCATATCTGCTGCCAACATTGGCGCAGTATATGCCCCGGCGTACCCGAGATAGACCAATAACGCCATGACAAACTTGCCGTCGGGGTCAGTATACTTATAAGGATTGTTCGAGCCATAGGAGTAAAAGTTGAGCCTTTTAGGGTCATGGGTTATTTCATCAATGATTTGTCCATTGTGTGGGTTAACCGCCCCAATCGGGTCCGGGGCAATAAACCGACCGACAGGTGAAGCCATGTATCTAGCTCCAAAGTAGTTTAGGCCGGTTTCGGTGTCTTTTTTGCTTGTGTGGAAGCGGTTGTCGTTTGAAGCGGGGATTTCCACCACTTCATGCTCGTCTCCGAAAGGCTTGTAGACGGCCCGCCAGACGACCTCACCTCCTGAATCGGTCATGGCAAGAGGTGTCTCTGCCTGGTCGGTGTGGTAGTAGTGAACGGGATAGGCCGGAGTGGGGCCGACTCTTGCCACAAGTTTGCCATTGAGGTAGACATAATCGTTTAAAGGTGTGCCGTCCGGCTTGGTTTCGGAGAGCAGCCTCCCGGCAAGATCGTAGTGATAGATGGTGGTTTGGGCGGACTTTTTGGAAACCCTTTTTCCATCGCCGTCATAGGTGAATTCGGCAAGGTTTGCACCCGCCGCCTGTGAGGATATGCTCGTGAGATTGTGGAAATCATCATAGTTGTAGTTGAACATATCTCTTACGGGGGGCGCAGGAAAGGCGTCAACAATTTCGCGGGTCCGGTTTCCGAGAGTGTCGTACCTATAGGACCCGTTTCCCCAGGGGCCGTCGAAGTCCTTGATTCTTTCCAGGCCGTCGTAGGTAAAAGACTGGTTTTTTGAATCAAGGGTATCGACTATGGATGTAGTATTGCCTGCGTCATCGTAATCATAAGTCAGGTTGAGAGTTGAACTCGAATTGACGATGGTGTCGAGCATATTCCGAGGCTTATAGCTAAGGAAGTTGACGATTCCATTCTGGCAGGTAAATCTTCGGAGCCGGCCGGTGGGTGTCCCGGTGGTGTAATAGAGGATGTCGTCAACGCCGACCGGCCCCCTCGTGCAGCTAAGGGACGTCACCTCGTATTTGCTGTTATAGCCGTAGGTGCAGGTATTCCCCGTCGGGTATATTATGTGATCGATATTGTCGTTCAAGTCCACATTGGCTGCATTTTTGTAATAATATCGCGTAAGGTACAGCCTTCCGTCTACTGTGTTTTCTTTTCTGTAGAGCCGATTCGCCGCATCGTAAAGGTAATCGGCAGATGAAATGGCGGCCGCGGGGGAGAGTGTCGCGTTCGACATATGAGTACGATTTCCCGCATTGTCCCAGCCAAAAGTGACCCTTGAATTGCCTCGCGTTATCGTTTCCGGACGGTATATATCGTCATAATCATAAATCGTAGTCCCGGCGGCATCGGTCGCAGTCAAGATATTCCCTACATTATCTCTTTCATACGTTACATTCCCTTTTTCGGGGTGGGATTCCTTCCAGAGAAAGTTCTTGCTGTTGTAGTTGAAGCTCCGCTCCACGGCCCCCTGCGTGACAGTCAGCAGTTTTCCGAGAATATTATAGGAGTAGCTCGTTGTGCTCGGGCCGGGCTCTATAACGCTTACCAGCCATTTTTCATCGGGATTTCCGAAGGCGTTGTAGCCGTACGTGGTCTGATAATTCCTCTCATCCTTTTTGACGGCGTTACCGTTGGGATAGGTAAAGGTAATGGATTTCCCATCCTTGTGGGTGATTTTGGTCGTTCTCCCGAAGCTGTCGTAGTAGACGGCGTCGTCTATATTCGATGTTGTGTAATTTTTAAGGCCATTGGCTTTATAGACGATAGACCGGCTGATTCCCTTCGAATCAGTCGAATTGATCAGCCGTCCCTGCCCATCATATTTGTTCGAAATCGAGAAGGAGCCCCTTGTTTTTGTGATGGTCTCATCGGCGCCTGAAGTTGCCGCTGTATAGACAAAAGAAGTCACATTGCCTGCCGGAGGTGTTATCTTTTTCAAACGCAGATTCGTATCGTATTCATACCGGGTTATATGCCCCCTGCCGTTGGTTTCGCTCTCAGTGGTGGAGTCGCTGTTGATGCTTCGGGAGGTCCAGTAGAGAGGATTGGTCATTTTGGAGGCCTTGCCATATGACCATTCATATGAGGTGATTTTATTATTGGCGTCCTTCCTGGATTTCAGGTTCCCATTTGTGTAGTAATCATATGTCGTAAGGGTTCCATAGCGGTTTTCCTGCAGCAGGTCTCCGGCGCCGGCCTGGAAGCTGCGAGTGGTGGTGAAGGCGCCTGGAAAGCCTCCGGATACGCTCTCTGAGGATATCTTCCCAAGGACAGTGTTTTGGGCTGCATCGTACCAGTATGCAAGGGAAGTGGTTCGGGTCTTGTCTCCGGTTTCGATGATCGTACGGGGCTGCCCGTAGTTGTCAAAATTTGAGTAGTTGGTTGTATACGTTTTTCCATCTCTTTGGATCGAAGTCCTGGTTTTTCTGGGGACGTATACATTCTGATCGGTTCCCAGCCAGTCCACGCTGAAGTTATCACCAGATATGGCGGGCGAGGGTTCCCATTGATAAGTCTCCAGTTCTTCGCCGACTATTTCCTTCGAGCGCGGCAGTCCATATTTCCAGACCTCACCCCAATCCACCGAGGGGCCGAAATAGGTATATTTTATTAATCTTCCGTTTGGATCATCAATTTCCGTGCAGTCCTTGCCCACTCCCCGGGAGTACCTGAAGGCCCAGGCGCCCGCGGGTATCTTGCCACCCGTCGTTTTCCCGACAACAGTCCGGAATGTCACGGTGGCGTCCCGCTGAAACTGTGACATGGCATATTCATAATTAATGATTCCAAGGTATGGAGTTGTCACAGATTCAAGATCGTTGAGTGAAGAGTTGTATTCATACACCCAGGGATTTCCGAGAGGAGGAGTTACCCTTTTCAGGAAAGACTTGACCAAGTCATTAGGCGCCATTTCATGATAATAATCGATATCAATTCCCGGCCCGGTGATCCTGGTAAGTTTTCTGGAGGAAAGATCGCCGGCAGGAACAGGCGTGGTCGTAAAATTTATTCTTCTTCCCAGAGAGTCAATGACGTACTCGATGTCCGTGCTCCCATATACAGTGCCACCGTAGGTGTTGTAATGGATACTGATGGAATTATTATGCACATCCTTGATTTCAGTGGCGTAATAGGCAAAGGGCGAGTACGAATTGTAGTGGACCGGGCCATGTTCGAAAGTGATTTGTTTCCCATCGGTCATGGTGAGAACGTAATAGTTGCCGCCGGGCTTGGTGAGCTTCCAGTACTCTTTCGTGATCCAGGCTGACCCAGTAACATCCGGGTCGTCATAGGCAACGTGTTGGGAACCATCCTGCATTTCGATTACCGGATTGGAAGTGCTGTCAATCACCCTTCCGAAATGCAGGGTCCAGCCATACCCGATCCAACTGTTTTTCGATCTGGCCTCGTCACACCGCCAGACTCCTGCGAAGCTCGTATAATCAGAGCAGGTGTTCTTCGAGTTAAAGACCCTTTGGATAACAAGGTCCAGCCCTCCGTTTCCGGGCAGCCGCGCATCGATATGAGTCAGGGTGAGTCCGCCGGTGAAAGGGTCTATATCCTCATTCGGCATCGAAGAAAACGTCTCTCTGAAGGAATCGATCCCGGCCGCGTCATAGATCGGATCGCTTCCGACTCCCAGCGCAGGGTGTTTGAAGAGCAGAAGGAAAGCCAGGACTAAGAATGCCGCTGTAAAACACTTCCTCATACATCACCTTTAAAGACAGGAAATAGATACAGAATAACTTATTTATCGAAGTGTCTTATAGATAACAACGATTGTATTTTTGCAGAACTATTGTGAAGAGACACTTATCGCTACTGCTGGTTTTTGGCGGCAAGAGTATCATTCATCACCGGCATGGTCAAGTATTAGTCAGAGTCACCCCGTAATTCGCTTGACATCTCAACCAAGCCTCCCTGTCCATACTGAACGTTTTGGTGTGTCTCATCTCTCCGTTCTTCCCCTGTATCCGATGAACTGCGGATGCCGCATCACGAATAACAGATATCCCTGACCCGCGAAAATAAGGGAATTGGAAGCCCCGAATCAGAAAATCCCCTATAGCTCTGTTCAGCCGCCATGCCTAAATGATCCACTATCTGAGATTCAATTTTCTTTCAGAGTGTCTCCCGAAGGGGGCGCTACGCGGCTCCCCAAGACACTCGCCCCGACCATTTTACCTTTTAAACCCGGCCTCGAAGCACCGCGGCCACAAGCCAACACACAGGAGGAAGAAAAATGAAAAGAAAATGGACAGTAGCACCAGGGATTGCTTTGCTGTTGATCCTGGCCATGGCGTCGAGCGCCGCGGCGGCCGGCCCCGCGCCGCCTTTCACGAGCGAACAGGTGCTCGGCTGGGCGCTCTATTTCGACAAGAATCTTTCCATCAATCGAAACCAGTCATGCGCCAGTTGTCACACTCCCGCCGTGGGTTTCGACGACCCGGACAGCAATCTGCCGGTCTCACGAGGTTCGATTCTGACGAAGTTTGGGGGCCGCAATGCTCCGAGTTCGGCCTACGCCGCTTTCGCCCCTGCCTTCAGCATAAATGCGGACGGATTGTGGGAAGGCGGCCAGTTCTGGGACGGACGGGTCAACAACCTGGCCGAGCAGGCTGCAGGCCCGCCTACCAACCCGGTTGAAATGGCATTGAAAGATCACAAGGCCGTAGTACGAAGGCTTGCCGAAAACCCGGCTTATGTCATTGCTTTCCGGGCGCTCTACAGGATTAACCTCTTCAACCCCGCCACGGTGGAGGCCGCTTACACCAAGATGGCAAAAGCAATCGGTGAATTTGAGAGAACCCGCCGTTTTAACAGGTTCAATTCCAGGCTGGATTTCTTTCTCGCAGGCCAGGCCGTTCCAACAGCCCAGGAGCAGAGAGGGTGGGATCTTTTCGTCGGTAAGGCCCAGTGCGCCCTTTGTCACATCATAGATGTAAGCCCCGAAGGGATACCCCCTCTTCTCACCGACTTCACCTATGACAACCTCGGAATACCGGTAAATCCGCAAATCGCGGCCCTGCAGGGCGTTCCTAGCCTGCCGCCCGACCTGGGACTCGGCGCCAGGATTCCGGGCGAGGACGGCAAATTCAAGGTCATGCCTCTTCGAAACATCGCCGTCACCGCTCCGTACGGACACAACGGGTACTTCAAGACTCTCAAGGATATCGTCCACTTCTACAATACCCGCGATGTCCTGCCCGACTGCGCAACTACGCCCGATCCCGTAGAAGGCCGGAACTGCTGGAACGCGCCGGAAGTGGCGACGAACATGAATACCTCGGAGCTGGGGAATCTCGGGCTGACTGCTGAAGAGGAAGACGACCTGGTTGCTTTTATGCAGACATTCACCGACCGGCAAGGCCCTTCGCCTTTCGGAGTTGTGCCGGTTCCCCCGATGCCATAATTGTATATTAATGAACTCAGACAAAACCGGGCGGGAAGACAAGGTCTTCACGCCCGGTTCTTTATCGTAGAAGGGTTAAAGCTCAGGGTGCTTTGCTGAAGTTATGGCAGCGGGAACAATCGTATCCCTCGTTTATGTGCCTCGGATGGACGGCGCTGAACGAATAGGTCTCTCTACTGTGGCAACTGGCGCAAAGAGTGTTTGTTGTCTCTCCGGTTTTGATCGTGTATCCCAGACTCTTCAGCGGCACCTTGGGAGTAGTAGTCCCATGACAGGTCGTACACGCATTGTTGTACCCGAGAGCGTTCTCTTTAGGAGATACCTCGTGGAAGAGGCCCATCCACCGCTCCGTCTTCTGGTAATCATAAGGGTTGCGCGGCCAGCCCACCCCGTCCTGTCCAAGCGGAATGGCGTTTGTCAAATCACCCTGCATGTAGAACTGGCCGATCTTGAGCGGCAGAAGATACTTGGTGACGGTGTCTATCGGCTGAAGCGCAGTGTGATACTTGAAAGCGAAAATCTTCGCTCCGGCAGTGGTAGCATTTGCAGCCGCAGGTCCGGCCATGTAGACATTGCCGCTCGCCCCCGGTACGGCAGCGACCCCGAAGTTGTAGATAGAGGACTTGCCGTCCCACCAACCGTATTGCGGTGTGACATTTGCCTGCATCGTGCGGGCAGGATCGTAGAGTCCCGCGGCGACGTTGAGTTCCCCCGGCGCGGACCAGTCGCGGAAGGTGTCGGTAGGCGCCACCTTCGCAAAGGTCGGGATATGGCAGACGGTACAGTTGACACGTTTTACGTGCCGGCTGTTTATGTTCGAGTTGCTATGCGGCGGATTAGCCGTATGGCAGGTCGTACAGGAGGGCCCAGTTCCTTCCTGCACGCGCAGGTCCACACCCTTGCCCGCAATTTTGTGGTTTGTAACCGTATGGCAGGAAGTGCACTGCAAGTTCCCGCCGCCAAGCGCTGTCGAAGACATATGGACGTCAAACGCACGGGTCGCCGGCGCGCGGTGATGCTCCTCGATGTCTCCGCGCTTGAAGTTATTGCCGCCGCCTGACTTGGTATGGCAATTCAAACAGGTATCCCTTGAGGTTTTCTGAATATCGACAGCGGCGTTGAGAATCGGCATTCCCATTGCCGCCTCATCGGGAATCCATTGCGCCTTGGTCACCGGATCGACCGTTCTCTTATACTTGGGCGAATGGCACATGAGGCAGTCGACGTTTTCGAGCTGAGCATCGGTCGGATTGGTGCTGACGGGAGCAGGCTTTGCCCCTTTGCCCACATGGCACTTGCTGCAACCCCCGTCAACCTCGATGCCGTTTACGTTGGTCAGTTTGCCAATATGATTGATATCCGGATAAATACAGAAGTCGTTGATCTTTCCAAGCTTACCCGCCCACTGGTAGTGCTCCGAGTTGTGGACGGCGACGGCCTGGGTCCTGTGACACTGCAGGCAGGTCTTTGTCCCTTCATAAACCGGAATCCTGTCGGCATGCGAACCCGTCACCGGCGGCGGCTGAGCGTTATCGACAATGCTGATTGCCCTGGCGGCTGTCTTGGTAATGCCGCCTTCGGAATAAGAGGTCGATATGTTGACGACCTGGTTGCCGGTTACAGCGGTTGTGACCAGGTTATTGCCGGTGAAAGAGGCAAATTGCGAATCCTCAGCCATTGCAGTGGATACCGTCTTGGTCGTTCCATTGCTCATGGTGGCGCTGACCGAATAGCCCGTGGTCGTATTCTCGCTTACCGAAGCCGGGCCGAGGATTGAGATGTTCTGAAGAATTGGGGCGGGAGGAGGCGCTGATGCGTCAACGATTGTAGCCGAAATCGTTCCGCTTCGCGTTACGCCGTTTGACGCGTAAGCTGCTGTTATGGTTACGGGTTGATTGCCGGTCACCGGGGAGGCGCTCAGGACCCCTGCCGTGCTGATAGTCGCATAGCTAGAGTTCTCGCTCCAGGTCGCACTACTTGAAACATTGCGGGTTGATCCGTCGCTGAACGAAGCTGTAGCGGTGTAAGCCGAAGTGCTGTTCTCGTTTACGGAGGTTGCGCCCGTTACAGATACACCCGTCAAGGTCGGAGCGCTCCCGCCATTCAGAATGGCTACCGTCTTCTGAGCAGTT
Source organism: uncultured Syntrophobacter sp. (assembly GCA_964539645.1). Taxonomy (GTDB): domain Bacteria; phylum Desulfobacterota; class Syntrophobacteria; order Syntrophobacterales; family Syntrophobacteraceae; genus SbD1. The sequence goes on along the minus strand of CAZIJV010000006.1, from coordinate 22,123 downwards.
CGGCTCACATCGTTTCGGGAATAGCGTGCAGTAATAGTGACTGACTGGTTGCTGGTTACAGCCCTGGTTGTGAGCCTCCCGGACGATATCGAAGCGTAGCTCGAGCTGTCGCTCCAACTTGCCGACGAAGTTACGGTCCGTTTGCTGCCGTCGCTGAAAGTCGCCGTTGCTGTGTAGCTCGCGGAACTGCTTTCGTTAACGCTGTCGGGTCCGCTGATGACCAGCGAGGTCAAGCGCGCGTCATCATCATCGTCCGCAAAAGCCGCGGAGTACCCCCACGCAAAGGCGAAGGCCAGGATTGCGAACCATACCAATAGCCTGTGGAAGAAAATGGTCCTGATGGGCTTCATAAATCTCCTTCTGCTATGCTGAAACAGGTCAGAATGGAACGTCGGCCTGACACAAACCAAGCCGCCTTCTCCATTCAGGTCATCCGAGAGTCGAGACAATTGCGATTACCACCGTCTTCAGTCCAATAGAGTCCATGATAGGTGTTTGAGCCGCGTGAGATTTTCAGAGCGCGATAATGCATCGGCTGTAGCAGAAGACGTGCCACATTAATTTGAGGCCTCAGGAAGTTGGAAGACAGTTGCGGTGTGTTATTTTAATTGAATCATTACTGTTCAGAAAGAGTTAAGTGTTAATTCTTATTCGTTAAGATCTTAACAGATGTTAAAAACGTGAGAATTACGGGAGGGGATGATTAATTTAGCTTTGTTAGCCAAAAAGCCGCAATGGAGTGAGAAGATGAATGCAGAAACCGGAGTTAGAGAGGAATGGCAGCGCCTGATGCAGTCAGTCGACAAGGCCTTTCAGAGGGCAGAAGAATTGAACGCTGTTTTTGAAAAAAGCGAGAAACCACGCCAGCAAAAAATCATCGAGATCCTCAGAAAGCATGGGCTGCCTGCTTTCATCGGCCCCTTTTTTGATGCCTATTTTCGAATAACTCTGGAAGGCGGCGACGTAGAGCGACTCAGCCTCTACATCGTATCCAGGCTCTCGGGCTATCTTGGCCAGGACGCTGAGGATGTGGGACGCAGGCACAAGGCGGCGGTTGCGGAATATGTTGAATTCATGAGCCTGGACCTGGGCGGGGGAAGCAATGCCTATGCAGCGGAAAACCTCACTCCCCGGATGGAATAGGTGATCTGAACAACTGCAGTAATCGGCTCGATTGCTTGACATTCACCTGAACAGGGGGAAGAAGACTGATGACAGATTATGGCCGTAAACTGACCAGCTTGAATCCACAACTCCCAATCACGCGCCTTGAGCCTGAAAAAAGGGTCGGTCTCGTAGTCGTTCTAACCGGATACGGAAAAGGAAAGACATCCTCCGCCCTCGGGATGGCGCTTCGCGCCTGCGGCCACGGAATGAAGGTCTGCATGCTCCAGTTCATGAAAGGCGATATTTTCACCGGTGAGTGGGAAGCCGTAAAGAAGATTGACTGCGATGTCGAGATAATCCCCACCGGCATGGGATTCTGCGGAATACAGGGAAACCCCTTCACCCACGCTCAGCATCGGGAAGCCGCACAGAGAGCGCTCGCGCTTGCAAAGGAACGAATCACCTCCGGTGAGTACGGACTGATCGTCCTGGATGAGATCAATAATGCACTGCATCTCAAGCTGATGGATCTCGAGCAGGTACTGGATCTGATCAGGAACAAGCCCCCTCTCCTGCACTTGGTTCTGACCGGGCGCGACGCGGCCCCTGAGGTTATCGCTCTTGCCGATACGGTAAGTGAAGTAACAGAGGTAATGCATGCTTACCGCAAAGGTATAGAGCCGCAGCCAGGGGTGGATTTTTAGATGTTCAGGGAGTTTTAAGTCTCTCGATCGTGCATTGGCGTTTCAAATCAACGACCGGTGTGGGGATTTTTATAGTGACTGGTGAAGAGTGGTGGCAGTAGGATACTACACGGAAATACCGTCGATCTGGAGATGCCTCATTCGATGCATTTCCCGTGGTAGCGCCGCCTTCCATGGCGGCGCTTGTGACAAGCCAAAAAATTAACGGTTCCGGTTCGAACCGAAATCTGCGAACCTTGGGGAAGTTGCCCGGAAACCGCAGGAATTCTGCTCACAGGCAATTTCAAGGCGCGCCGCCGTGGAAGGCGGCGCTACCAATAAATGCAAAGGCATCCACATGTTTTCGAGTCCTGGCCGAAAACATCAGGATTTCGGCCGGGACATAACCTAGAAAGCTCCCTCCCAGATCAGCACGTCTTTAAACGATATGGAGATTTTCGTTTTCTTCCGGTCAGCCGCAACCCCGGGTTTGGCCGGCAGAGACCGCGCGATCTCCACATGGTAGCTTCCATCCAGCAGGTCCGAGATATTTACATCACATTTGTGGCCGCTCACCTTCACGTCGAACTCGTCTGCCAGCCCTGCGCCAAACAGGAATCCGGACTCGCTTCTCGGGGTGATCATGGCCAGAACGCCGCTTCGGTCTTTTTCACTGACCGCAAGGTCTCTCAGAATGGTCTTTTGCTTTGATGGCTTCCCCGGTCCAACCATGATCGAGACAACGTCAGTACGCGCAACGGGACCGTTTCCCTCTACCTCGCAGAAGACCTCCACCTTGAGAGTATGGAGCCCGGGCCGGCTCAACTTGATAGGTACGACCGCGCATCTATTTTCGATATTATACTTGAGGTCCCCGCCGGCGAGGCTCCTGATTTCCCGAACCGACTGCAACTGGCTGCTAAAGCTCGCATTCGCTTGCATCGCCGCCACCTTCTCCCTGAGTCGGGCTGCCGCCGGTTCCACCCGGCTGTTTACGGCGCTTCGGGGAAAGAAGACAAACCTGGAGAGCGCCTCGGCCACAGGCACCCGCGGATATGCAGTCTCCAGCCGGATGTCGTGCAATTTAAAAACGGCCTGCTCCGAAACATTGAGCAGAACGTTAACAGGCACATAGTCTCCGACTTCGTACAACTTTCTTGGGATCTCCACCCGGTACTTCACCTCCCGGTCCTCACAGATCACAAATGCATGGTAGTCTGCTTTGGCGCCTTTCACCTCACCGCGTATGACCATGCGCCATTGTCCGACATGAGCCCATTGCATCTCCTGGAAATTGGACGGCAGGTAGATCGCGGCCAGACAACGGTCTTCAAAGTGCTTCATCTTATTGTGAAGATCGACCTTTTTGCCGTCCGGGTCGTAGAGCCAGAAGCTCAGGTCGCAATCCTGCGCCTGTTGCCATGAGAGGATCACCGTGATTTTGCGCGTTGTGCGATTCACGAAGAAATGCTCCTCTGCAAAGCACTCTTCCTTCGATAAGCTGCCGATGCGATGGAAGGAGATCTTCGGGGAACCGCCCGCCATGCAGTGGCACAGGTCCACCATGTAGAGCAGATCCAGATCGACCTCCGGATTGTCGGTACCGGTGTAAAATCCGCCGGTCTGGTCCGCCACCTCCTGCAGTAGCGTGGAATAACCGGCGGTAATGCCTACCCCGATCATATGGACCCGGGTATTGTAAGAAGTGATGTTCGTTCCGGGTACGGGGGCTACGCTGGAGTGCGGCGCACAGAATCCGCCGCCGTCGATGATCTCGTAGCGCCCTCCCACCTTGGTCACCATGGGGTTGACGTTCTGCATCCCGTCGGTGCACAAGATCCCGAAACGCGTTTGAATACTCTCGTCCGTCAGCGTCTCGAAGGCGGTCTGAAGGCCGGCGCCCATTGCAGTACAATTCCCGGTAACGGAGCTGTCTATTTCGTTGCGGATGGTCACCTCATTGGCCTGTACCGGCGCCAGTCTTCCACCGCCGGGCGCCGTATACGTTCTCACGTCACTCTCGAACCAGACCAGACCCATACGATCCTGGCTCTGTCCGTTTTCGGCAAGGTAGTCCACGACAATGTTCGACGCGCGCTTCATCAGTAGAAGCTTGGGATCACCGCCCGGATCGCTCGGCGAAGGACTGGCCATCGAACCCGAAACATCCATGACCAATTCAATGTCGATTGGATCGCGCATCCAGATGACATCGAGCAGGCGCCCTTCCAGATAGGCGTAGTCATGTAAGCCGGTGATGCTGTCGCGCACGATCTGGTCACGACCTATGATGGAGTTCTGCGGGTAGCTTGAAGAGGAAGGATTCCAGTACTGGTTGGTAACCGTCCAACTGGAATCTACGATAGCCGGAAAAGTCACTCCATGGCCGTTCAACCATGTCGCCGCATCCGGATCGGTGTCGTTGCGCCCGACGACGGCCACCAGTTGTACGCCATGACCCTGGAATTTGGTCCAAAGGCTCTGCAGCAGCGGCAACTCCGCTGCACAGAGCCCTCATGTGCTCCGTACGAGTGCAATCCAGATTACCTTCCCGTAGTGATCGGAAAGTGTGAATGTTCCTCCATTGATGATGTCGGTTCCGGAAAAATCGATTGCAGGGTCTCCTATGTTCGGCATTTTACCCTCCTGGAGTGGAATGTTGGTCTGCTTGCCCGGTCTTTTTCTGATGCTGTACTTGAATCTTGCTGGGGTGGTGGGCGGCCGAGTATCAGTTTCTGGCTGGAGTATGAACAGGTGGGGTTTCAAGAAGGTTACAGACAATCGGATGAAGGAGAGCTAATGGCAAAAGACCGGACCAGCAGGGCGATCAGGCCCAGGAAAGCGCCATTATCGATGCAGCGAGAGTAATCAGAGCGGAGACTTTGAAGGCTGTTTTGATGACCCGGCTCTCGATCCCCAGGGCATCGATAGTAGCCGCGGCATTTTGAAGCTTGGCCGGAGAGATGACGCTGGCGAGCCCCGCTCCGATTGCCGTGACGGCGGTGACGATCAGGGCGTCCGCGCCGAGGAGCCCGGAGGTCAGGATGTGGTATTTCGTAAACATTGCAATGGCAGGGGCTTCACTGCCGCTCAGAAACCCTCCGAACAGGCCCAGGTAGCCGCTTATGAAGGGATAAAGCTCGCCGAAAAACGCGGCTGAGGCCTCCGAGAGAACGTAAATCATATTCGATGAGGGTTCGAGAATTTTCCAGTCCGGTCCGACACTCCGCACACCGGAATTATTCATCACAAAAGCAATACCGAAGAAGATCGCCGCTGAAAATGCAGGCCGGGGCGCCCTCTTTACCCACTGTGAAAGTGCAGCCTGAACGGCTTCGCGATCCGGCCTGATGAACAAAGCCGCCAGGATGGTGCTGATCAAAACCCAGGTGTAGGCATTCCACAGCATCCTCGTCTTTATGACCTGACCAGGAATTACCGATACCGCCATGGCCAGGTCGCCATAGAGCAGGCTGAACCAGGGGGGATAGAAGTTGATGATAAAAGCGGAGAGGATCAGAATAATCCACGGCGAGAGCGCCCTGACCAGTGACATTTCCTTTTCGGTCCTTAGATCTTCATTCGTCAAGCCAGATCTGTCTATGACGGGTTTGCCGAGCAGCTTCAAATAGAGAAGCATGGCGATCATCGTGAAACAACCCGCAATGACCCCGGTCAGGACTACTCCGGAGGCAAGAAGCGGGATATGGCTGACGGCAATGGCTGTTCCCCCGTTCACCAGTCCCGCGATCACGCAGGGCTTAAAGCCTGTTTTGATGAATTTCCACCCACCCGCTATCCACACCATGCCGAATTCGATCAGCGTGGAGATGACCGGCAGGAACCTGGAAAAGACCTGAGCCGAATGCACGAGAGGCGTACCGGTGAGGTCGGAGTATACAACGAGCGGTGCGCCGAGAAGCGCAAAAGTGCAAAGAGCGTCAAAGCCAATGGCAGGCAGCGCTACCGCCACGTACTTCGAATACCCCAGGGCGACCAGAATTGGAGGCAAAATGGAAACAGGCGTGGCGCCCACCGAGACGAGGAGCGTGCCCGCGCCGACGTTGATCAGCATGATCTGTACGGTTCTGTCCGCGGATGCGAAGGTCTTGACGAAGACGGTGATTCTTCGGAGCGCGCCGGTAGCCTCCATGAAACTGATTTGGAATATTGAGGTCAGGACCATCAAAGAGATGGGAAAAGAGGCAACGATACCCGCCGCGGAAGATCTCAGGCAGACTTCCAAAGCGGTGTCAAAAAACAGGTACGCGATAGTGATCGTCGCGCACAAACCGAGGGCGCCGCTCGAATCAGCCGCATACTGTTTTCGGGTCATCAGGAATATGATCAGGAAGATGGGGAGCAGGGTCAAAGCAACAGGCAGAAGCATTCCGGGTCCCTTCACGATTAGCAGCCGTTCCCCAAAAGCCGGCCCTCAATCTCGGAAGCAGGCCCAGGATAGTCTTACAAAAAAAGTGTCTATATCACGCTCTATGCTCGTACGCGACAACTTTGGCGGAGACCTCAAATGCTTTGTGAATAATCCGAATCGAATGTAGTATTTTATCCGGTCCTGCTGTATATCAACAGTCCTCTTTCCGGACATATGATTCACTTTCGATTGCCAACCCTGCGAGGTGACCTTTGAAGGAGCATGCAATGCGAAACGCTGGTATTTGGAAACGACTCTCGTTTTGCGTCACCATGGCGCTCGTGTTCTCTGCAATTGCGGTTGGAGCGGCACAGGCACTTGAAGAAAAACAGTCCTTTTTCGTTCGCATGCCCAAAACGGGGCAACGGGCCGAAGCGCTCGGTTTGCAGCCTCGGCTCGATCTGGATTATGGTTCCTTTCGCTGGATGGAATTGAGCAAGACCGACTACGAAAAACTGGCCGGCAGCGGTGCTGATTTCACCCTGGAATCGGAAGCGGCTCAGGTGCGGGTGAGGGGTTTTGCCTTCAACCCGCTTGTAGAAGGCGAACCGGTGCTTCCTGCCGAGTTGCGCGCGCAGCCTGGCGAGACCGGTCTACATTTGATCAAGCTGGCCGGTCCTCCCCAGGACTCCTGGCTCAAGGGCCTGGAGGCATCGGGTCTGCGCATATTGCAGTACTACCCGCATTATACCTACCTTGTCTGGGGCAGCGCGGTTCAAGCAAATGCCTCCGAGGCGCTGAGCTTCACCCGCTGGCAGGGCAGGTTCCATCCGGCCTATAAGTTCGGCAGGGGACTGGAGCAGGCCGCGGGCAGGATTCAAAACGTTGCGATCACTTTATACAATGACGGCAACATCAAGAAGTCCCTGGCGGATATCGAGGCGCTCGGCGGCAGCTATCTTCGGCATTTCGCGGCCCAGCCCGATAATGCGTTCGTCACGGCCGTCTTTACCCTCGATGCCTCGCGCCTGGCGGACGTGGCCCGCCTCGCTACAGTATGGTCCATCGAGTATCTCTCCCCGCGTCCGGGCTTTGATGACGAGAACGGCGCCCAGATTCTGTCCGGCAATTACGCCGGCTCTCCGGCAACCCCTTCAACCGGGTTCTATGCATGGCTGACGGGCAAAGGCATAGACGGCAGCGGCATCACCTGGGCCGACGTGGATACCGGAGTGAACGGCGCACATCCTGATATCGCCGGACGTACTCCCGTCTATGTTTCCTATGCGGAAGCAGGACCGGCGAATGAAGATCCTGACGGCCACGGCAGCCACACAGCGGGCGCCATCTACGGCAACCCGCAGGGAGGAACGGAACTTACCGATCCCGGCGGGTTTTACTGGGGGCTGGGCGCCGCCCCGCGAGCCGGCATGGTGATCCAGAATGCCCTGAATAGCGCATATTACTGGCCGCCGGTTGGGGGATGGCAGGTATTGAGCAAGGATTCGGTGACCAACGGCGCCATCGGCTCCAATAACTCATGGTACACCGGCGCCTCAGGCGCACAGGGCTACTCCGCCGCGGCGCGCACGCATGATTTCATGGTGCGCGACGCCAATTTCGACACCGCTGCGACCGCTGAGCCGCTCATCATGGTATTTTCGGCCGGCAACGGGGGGAAGGGCGGAGCATCCACCATTACCGAACCCAAGGAAGCCAAAAACCTTATTTCCGTCGGCTCGTCGGATAACTACCCCCGTATCGGGTCCAGCATAAACGGGCTGGCATATGACAGCAGCCGCGGCCCCGCGCTGGACGGACGAGTTTTGCCCAATGTGATCGCGCCGGGGCGCCAGACAAGTTCATGGAACGGCACGAGTGCGAACTGCGGCAGTACGGTCCCCGGAGATGGCGCCGCCTATTACAATTACTGCAGTGGAACGAGCATGGCCGCGCCCTTCGTTTCCGGAGCGGCGGTGCTGATCGCCGATTGGTGGGGCAAACAGGGACGGGGCACGCCGAGCCCGGCCATGACCAAGGCGCTCCTGATAAACGGCGCCTCCGACATGGCGGGTGGAGACAATGTCGGCGGAAACATTCCCAATAACAACCAGGGATGGGGGCGAGTCAACCTGCGCAATGTGATAAATACTGCGGCTGCAGCGGTCTATCACGATCAGGATTACACCTTTCAAAACACCGGCGATTCCAGGACCTACAATTTCCAGGCGCCTAATACGGCAGCTCCGGTCAAGGTCACACTGGTCTGGACGGATGCACCGGGGGCCGCAGGCGCTTCTCCTGCAATGGTGAACGATCTCAACCTGACGGTCGTTTCCGGCGGCAAAACGTATCGCGGCAACGTCTTCAGCAACGGCTGGTCCACCACCGGCGGCAGCTACGACACCTTGAACAACATTGAGAACGTCTTCATCCAATCGCCCGGCTCAACGGTGCAAATCACGGTCACGGCAGCCAACATTGCAGGCGACGGCGTGCCTTACAATGCAGACACGACCGATCAGGATTTCGCCCTGGTGATTTATAACGAGACCGGTCAGGGCTCTGCCCTTCCAGCCATCATACTCCTGTTGAACTGAAAGGTCCGGTCATCTCGAATGCAAAGACCTGTGGCGCATCCGCTCTTGATAATTGAGAAGAGTGCGGATGCGTCCCTTTTTTTATGGTGAGCCGAACCAGTTTGACAAGACTTATTGACGTACTTTTTCCCACTCTATCGGATAAATGAAAGAGTTCGACGCCATTTCCTTCGGCCACACCAATTCGAGCTTTCCATCGATCCACTGCACCAGGTAGGTGGGGAGCCTGTTCTGGTTGGTCATCTTATCGTAAGAAACAAATTTGACGGGCCCGAATACGGTCATCATATCCGTCTTCGACAGGGATTCGCGTATGGCGTCACGTGTCATGGTCTTGGCACGGTTGAGCGCATCCGCGATAACGAAAGCCGAGGCGAAACCTTCCGCGCCCTGGTATGCGGTCTCCACTTTATGGCGCTTCATGAATTTGTCGTAGTACCTTTTAGCCCCCGGATATGGCAGGGACTGGTGCCGAAGGTGTCGTTTTCATAAATTATCGCAACCGTCTGAGGCTTTACGATTTCCTTCAGAAAAGATTCAATAGCCTTGGGATATTCGGCGGCAGGCGGGTTGAGACGAAAGACAAATTCAGCGTTATTCTCGGTTATTCTGTTGTCCGAGCCGCTGGCTACAAGGAAAGGTATCCGGTTCTTCTGGACAATTTCGGCAATTGCAAGCGTTTCGGGCTTCCTCCACTTTTCCCTTATCGTCCTCGAAGACGAACTCGATCCTTTTGCCCTGAGCCCCGCCCGCCATATTGATTTCTTCCTGGGCCATTTCGAATGATTTTTTTTCTATCTGCCCGAACTTTGATTTTTCGCCCGTTACGGGCAGAATAATGCCGACTTTCAGCGCTTCCTGGCAAAAAGCGGTTGGAGGTGTGAGCAAGAGAAAGGACAGGATGAGAACGACTCAATCCGATTGTTCTCTTGTGCTGCCACGACGGCGCCGGAATGCTGCCGGCATGATACCGGCACGATACCGGAATGGCGCCATTTTGCTGCCGGATCGGTCCCACATGATACCGGATTGGTACCGATTCCATGATCCTCTTGCAGAGACCGGATCTCGATCAGCGCCCTTCCGATCTCGCTTTTCTTCTCGACCCATCCGTTTTTCCCGCTCCTGCGCTTCGGCAGTCTAAGCGAAACACCGGTCAGTTCCGCCACTCTCCTCAGGCAATGGTCCGAGCAGCAGTATCGTCGCTCCGCTTTCTCCACCCCCTCCGCCGAATATTGTCTACTCACCCTTTTTTCTTTCGGTTTTTTCCTGTTCACAGTTCACTGCTCACTGTTCACTGCTCACTGCTCCATCCTTCACGCGTCACTCTTCACTCTTTCTTGCTGTTCACTGTTCACTGTTCACTCTTCACTGATATTTTATGCTCCCATAACATCCGCTTTTTGCAAGTAGTGCGACTTTACTTTCCCGCCCCCATTGAATTCTGAAAAAAAAATCATTGAAGCCCTTCGACCAGTCAACCACAACATCCGATAGATTCCCGCTGATAAGGTTCCTCTCTCAAAGTTCGCAGTCGCTCATGTCCTTTTTGGGCGCCTCAAAACCATGAAAAGGGTTTTCCTTCGCAGCTTCGCGCCTTCGCGTGGGAAACTTTTCGAGACAGAGACGCAGAGGCGCCATCTTGTCTATTCAGCAAGTTTTTGCATAGCCCATTGATTTAACAGTTCAAATCTTTCGTGTGCTTCGTGGTTAAGAACTCGCTTCCAACGTGCGCGGGATATGCAGGATTTTAATGAACGGGTAAATCCCATTTCACCACGAAGAGCACCAAGGAGGCACGAAGCTCACGAAGAGGGAACTCTTTCTTGGCAATCTTCGAGACCTTAGTGGTTATTGAAAAGCCTGCGCCCGATAACTTCAGTTGTTTGCAGCTCTTCTGCTCCAGGTCTATCCGTGCCCATTCGTGTTGATCCGTGTCAAAAAACAGGAGGCGCGCACCCGGAAAGCACAAATTTCAAGACACGGATGAACGCTGAGGAACACGTATGGAGGGAGCGGCAACAGAATCCACTTCAGGATGGAGAATCTCTCCTGAAAAAAAAGGAGTGAAACTTGAGGGTTAAACCTACACTCTTGATATCTTGAGGAAAAAACACGGCAGAGTATAGGCAAATCTAAAGGTGTCAAACACGGCGCTTTCCATATGGGATTATCCAGCAGATCAGAAAAGAGGATATTCTTGTCATTGCGATTGCCAACCTCCATAAGAGCCAAACTATGGGGGATCGACTGCAGTCATAAGAGTCTACCCTGATGAGGCATGGACCCGAAACAAGGGTTTCATTCCAACAGCAGCGGAAGCCACGGGAAGCTTTTCATCCCGGGGCCGCAGGACGGGCAGGTGTGAACGATAAACGGCGTATACCTCCCTACCGATCCACCAGGCTCGGTGATACAGTAGCCGCTGCCGATCAGATTGCCATCCTTATCCACATTCGACACTCCAAGTACAGATGACCAGGTGGTCCATTGGCAGTCGGTAAGCAGGCCGCCCGCCTCCTCGCTGATGTCTCTGAAACCGCCCTTGAGTGTCCAGTAAAAGAGGCGCCATCCCTTATCGGCATAACCGTCGTATTTGCGGAAGGCTCCATAGACTTCGCCTGCTTCGGTCAGGATCTGAGGCTTGATAACGGCCGAGCCCCCCTGGCTTTGTGAGGCTACCAGCATATGTGACGTGCCGCTGACCGGGTCGTAAAACCAGCCCGTTTCTCCCAGGTAAGCGCCTCCACTGTATCTATAGGAAACTCCAACGGCAGTTCCGCTGGAGTTGATTTTCATCGCCCGGCTGTATTCGTAACCATCCGAGCGAGTGTGGGTGACCGTGTTTCCTGCAAGAGGATCATGGCCGGAGAAAAAACCGATGCGGGTACTCTTGGCGCCGTCGAAATACCAGGCTGAGCTGCCGTGAGTCGCTGCACTGCGATAACGAGTCGATGAACCAATGGTTTTCCCTCCCTGGGCTATAGCCACCAGACTACTCGTTTCTTCACCCGTAGATGCTGTGTGGGTGAAAACCGTGGCCGATGCGGGCTCTTCGTTGAAAAATCCGATGCGTTGGCTGGAGGTTTTGTTATAGTGCCACGTCGAGTGTCCCGCCGGTGTTACCCGATGGCTTAAACCCACGGCCTGCCCATCGGGGCTGATGAATAGCGGATAACTGTTGCTGAATCCGCGATTCTCCGTCCAGGAGATATATTCATCGCTGTATAGGCCATCCCGCTGAGTATCGATACCGTTATAAATCCACGCGGTCTGGCCGCCGACCCAATTCGGCGAGGCATTGTCACTCTTCTGTTTTGAAACCCCGATTACCCGGCCATCGTTGTTCATCGCCTGCACTTCGCCGCCCACGTGGTAAATAGCCGGGTGCACGGTTCCCTCACGGTTGTTGAAGCCGATCCGGATATTGCTGCTGCCGTCATAAAGCCATGGTCCGCAGGATGTATTGCCGGAAACCTGCCCTCTCTCATTGATGTATAGCGGGCAATCACCGTGATACAAAACCTCCGGGCAACTCTTCTCGAAAAGGCCGATGCGCTTCATTACGCCGTTTTCGAAGAGCCACCCGGTGTAATTGCGGTAGTCGTCGCCCGAAAAGTACCATGAAAAACCAATGACTTTTCCGGCTGGATTAACGCCCGTTATTTCACTTTTCTCCATGCCGTTGAGAGCTGCATGGGAGTATCCTGATGCCATTCCCGCCGGTTCATGCCCGGCATAGTAGCCTATGCGCTGGGTGATGCCCGTGGAAGGATGAAACACCCAGACAGATTTGCCTTCCAGGTCGCCCCCGTAGTACCGGATCGAATACCCTGCGACCAGTCCTGATGCAGCGATCTTTGGAGCGAAGATTTCGTCGTGGAAGATATCTATATTTGAAAGGGTAGCTTCACTCCCACTGTTTTCATAGCCTTCTTCCGAGGTGTGAGATGGGCTGCCCGGTGCAGCGGGAGTCTCTCCGAAGAACCCAACGCGGCGGGTAGTGGCGCCGTCGAAGTACCACATGGTCGTAGACCAGGCATCTGCGCCCCAGGTGCTCCCATAAGCGCGCCCGTAAAGGGACTGCTCTAAAAAATCGTGGTTAGTCGGGTTGTATTCGATGGACTTGCTTCCCTTCCAACCGATGGCTGACGCCGTTGACCCACAAGGATGAAGGATTGCACAAACCACCGCCAATGCCGAAAACATCCTCCAACTCCACTCCATGATATTCTCCTTTTGCCTGCCGCAGGCAATGCCCTGCACTCCATTCCCTGAATGACAGCCGATAAACCAAGACAGATGTGTCAGTGGGCTCGCCACGAAAAGCTCAACCGGCTTCAATCAATAAACTTGGTTATTAGACGAGATGCGCTATAATCAGACAATAAAATTCTTTTCGGACAGTGAGTCATTTTCTCCTGAGACATTTCCGTACATTTTTCGATGGCTCAGAGACTACAAATGACAATAGGAGAATACCAGAGCAAGAATAGGCAGCGCTATTAGACCTCCTCTATTAACGATCTATATAGTTCCCTATCTAATACTCTTTTGAGCCAAAATTATATCTGCACGCAAGTATTATGCCAATAACGTAAGTGTTTGTACAGTTGGTACTGAAAGTCATGTAACCCTGCGATATCGATTTTTTTGTAAAAAAATACGACAGGTATAAGAATATAAGGACCCACAGAAAGGACACTAACTGCGCATGATTCCTTATTAGAAAGAGTTGTATAGATGCATTCATCGAAAACCTGGTTTGTAAGGAATTCCGACATTAGGTCCGAATTTTCTCAACTACATGAAACTTGGGAGGGCAAACCCACAAGCCCGCAGGGAGTATCGGTGCTTTGTTCGATAAAATAGTCGAGAAGGCTTCCGGGCAGATCACTATCCATGACCCGAGCGCCAAGACGACCGCGAATCCTTTGCCACACTGTGCTGGCTGGAAACACATCCCGGAAGGAGCAAAACCAGCGAATTAAGGTCTTTCACGGTATGGAGAACATTCGGGAAAGCTTACCTGCGCTAAAACCGTCGGGCCTGAAAGTCAATTCAATAATGGAAAGGGGCCTTGTTCCCGCTATTGTCATTATTGAAGAGGCGGAACAGGGAGGGTTCGATCACATTCTCATCGGCAGCACCGGGAAGACCGGGATAAAGCGATACCTTATCGGCAGCACCGCGGTAAAGGTGGTGGCTCACGCTCCCTGTACGGTTACGGTGCTGAGGTAGGCGTGGCGGGAGCTTTTGTGCTCCAGATTGCGGAAGCCATAAGCCGGCCCGGCGTGCTGTATTGCGGACTGCCGCGCGGCGGCGGGGGCGGGCAAAGGGGAAGGGATGAGCTTCATGCCTGAGCTTTGCCCGCCCGCAGGCGGTATTTGCTTCTTTTGGGTTGGGATGGCGCCGGAAAATGCATGCCGACCTGCCGGAGTCGGAAAGCGAGCAGGACCCGATAAGGATGTCTTTCGGGGCAGAGGGCCTGATATCCCAAGAGTTGGAAGTTGTTCGACCCGACGGATCGAAAAGGAAAGTACGGATTCGAGCCGCCCTCCTGGAGAAGGCCGGCCGGGGGGCCGAGGTCCTGGTGGCGGCGATTGACGTCACCCCCCATAGAACGGCCGAAAGGGAGCTGAAGTCCTATTGAAAATGGGGTCACCCATTGAAAGGCACTGGTCACGATAACCGACTAATTTGCTTGAAATAATACTCGATTTTCGGCTTGATAATAAACTTAAGTTTGCGCTTTTTATGCTAAAATCAGCGTTTTAAGATAGCCGATGTGTTTCTGTTCGACAAGACAGGAACTCTCACCCGTGGCAAACCTCGCGTGAACGGAGTTGTTGCGGCGAAAGGGGTCGAAGGTAGAACTCAATAAACGTCATGCCCGGAGCGAAACGTCACTTTCTGCATGGATATCGCTCAATGAGACCTTGGAGAAGATCGAAGCCTACTTTGGTCAAACGGGCAGATTGTTAAGAGACTTGACTCTATGGCGCTCTCGGGAGTACAGCGGAGCCAAACCAAAGGAAATAGGAGAGCCGTTTAGCCTGAGTGACTCAGCGGTATCGCAGGCTTGCCGCAGATTGACACTGAGGGCGAAAACAGACCTTGAGCTAATGAGCTTGCTGGAACGTGCCGATGCTCTCTTTAGAAATGTCAAGTATTGAGACCTGACCCCTCTCTCTCTGCGGTTGCATAAGGATTTACCTTGCTGTCCACCGTCTCTATGTTGCTGAATGGATGCGATGGGATAATCAGTAGATGGGCTTTTTCCTCCTCAAACAGCTCATCGACGCTCTTTTCCCGGCCGTCTATTCGATGACCTCCGTACTCAAGACAGTCGCGCAGTATCTTTTTATTAAGCTCTTCAAGGCTCTCGGCTCTTGGAATGGGCGCCATGTAGTTGCGCCGGGCAAAACCCACCAGCCCTTCCACTCCACCTTTTTCATTGGCGCTATCGGTGTTGCAGAACTTGGCCGTGAAATTGTAATAAGCGTGAAACTTTCTGAACGATTCCTGCTCTTTGCGATCCTTGCCCTTCAATACCTTTTCCACCGCGGCGGTCAAATTGTCGTAGACTACGGTTCTGAAAACACCGCCGAAAAACTAAAATGCATGCATATGCGCATCAAAGAAAGCGGGTTGCCGCTCACACGGGTAGAATCGCACGTAATGCTTCCCGGAGAACCTTGAGCGCAGGCAAAAGAACTTCAGCCGCACCCATTCATCCCCGAGGATCGCCACGGCCCCGCCCCAGTCCGCCTCAGCTTCCTTGCCGCAATCCGGCTCCAGGGGAATAAAAGCCTTGTTTCCGGCTATCTCGAGACGCATCT
This sequence comes from uncultured Syntrophobacter sp., assembly GCA_964539645.1. Taxonomy (GTDB): domain Bacteria; phylum Desulfobacterota; class Syntrophobacteria; order Syntrophobacterales; family Syntrophobacteraceae; genus SbD1. Next base: position 6,519 of record CAZIJV010000006.1, on the reverse strand, counting down.
TGGCCCGCCGCACGTACTGACGCACGGTGGTCTCGCCTCCGGCAAACCCTTCTTCACCGACCAGGCGATGATAGATCCTTGTGGCTGTGTGGCGCTGCTTTTTGGGAGCACCCTTGTCGGCCTCCAACCAGGAGTCGATCAACTTCAAATAAGGGCAGAGCACGGGATAAGGTTGACACTGCCGCTGCCCATAACCGCTGAACTCGCCTCTTAGAACCTTGCGGATTGTCTTCCGGTCATGCCCGGTTTCCCGTGCAATTTCCCGCAGGCTCTTGCAATAAACCCGATGTGCCGTCCGAATGTACTCATACTGACCCATATTGATCATCCCTCCCGTCCTCCGGTAACACTGGTTGAATCCTTCTCCGGATTCTTGCTACCAGATAAGACCTGTTTGGGCTCATGATTTGCCCCCCTCTTCCCTGCTTCACCTTGGACTTTTGGCATGTCTGTCACAAACAGGGAAGACCATCCCCGCATCCGCATTGCGCTATCGAGTACCCATTTTGATGTGATCTGAAACCGGAACATTTAGTCAGGATTCCATAGATGGCTGATCTAGGGATCAAAAGCAAGCCCCTCAAGGCATACCTTTTGCTAATAACCTGAAAGTTTCATTGTAACTTAGACACCAAATCAAAATGCATTTTCACTTTGAGGAGTTCTAGGATGTCTGTGACCATATCTTGCCCAAATTGTCATGCAGAGCAGAAATTTGAGGAAAGCAAAATTCCACCAAATGTGAAATCAGCACCATGCCACAAATGTGGTCGCAGATTTCCTCTTGCCATCCCTGATGATGATCAAGTCATAGACCTAACTGAACTCGTTCCAGACCCAAAGGTCGAGATTATTCAGGACTGCGTTCCGAAAACTGAACGAAAGAATGGTCCACATGTCCGAAAGCCAAGCGTGATTTTCCGGATCAGAATCCAGAGTGTGAAAAGGGTGCCTTTTTCGCTTCGAGGTAACATGTCCAAAGGACCGAGCTTGAACGCGAGTGGTCGATTTGGATAACGGTGTCTGGCGAGTGCTCAGTTTTGATGTCAGCGTTGGCGAGTGGGCGACTTAGATGGTTTTTCGGATTCTTTTGAGGTTGTGTGGTCAGGTTGGATGTTCAATGAGCTGCCGGATACAAATATGTTGCTAATGTGAGCACCGAGAATACTTGGAGGTGGTGTGTGATGAGCAGTTATACCAAGAAAATGATGTATATTATAACTGTAGCGTTTGTTTCATCCATTTTGCTTCTGCCTTTCAAAGCATTGGCAACAGATTCTGATAGACGTGACACTCTGATATTATTAGGAAATGAGGATTTGCCTCCCATTTCATATAATGATAACGGAACATCCAAAGGTGTTGCAGTTGATATTGCTAAAGCAATCGGGGAAAAGATTAAAAAAGACATTAAAGTTTTGACGGTAAATTGGGAGCAAGCACAACAGATGCTGCAAAATGGTGAAGCTGACGGACTTCTTCACATCAACCCAAGCCCCGAAAGGGGAAAGCTCTATGACTTCTCAGACCCTCTGCTAAAATCCGAGTTTTCAATGTTCGTTCAAATTACTAACACACGTTTAAGGAATATCAATGATTTAAGGGGAAATGTTGTTGGAGTAGAACCTGGAGGTTATCCGAGCGTTCTGCTTCAAGGACATGAAGATATAACTATCGAAAATATTTATAATTGGAATGATTCCTTTAAAGCATTAAGCACCGGAGAAATAGATGCAATTATTGTGGATAGATGGATTGGAGAATATGAGCTTGCAAGTAGCAAAATATCCAACATAAAGATTGTAGAGCCCCCCATTGAAACCCAGTACTCTAAAATTGCTGTTCGCAAAGGCGATATTGAAACACTGGATTTAATTAACTCCGGTTTGAGGGAAATTACTGATGATGGAACTGTTGATAGAATTATGGAGCAATGGCAAGGGAAAAGAGTGATATACGTAACCGAAGATTATTTTCAGCTTTTTTATCTACGCACCGCCAGTCTCTCTTTATTGCTGGTAGCTTTGGTTGCCATATATTTTGTAAGCAAATATCTAAAGTTAAGTAAAAAGCTTGAGGCTAGCGTAAAAGAGAGAACAGAGGAACTTCGTCATACAAATGAAAAGTTAAGAGCAGCGAATTTGAAGCTTGAATGGATTTCAATGATAGACGGCCTAACCTCAATTGAAAACAGAAGAGCTTTTGACATTGAATATACCAAGACCTGGAAAATAAGTCAGCGGGAAGGAATGCCTCTGGCTCTGATAATGATAGATATTGATCACTTCAAGATCCACAATGATACATATGGTCATCTTTCAGGTGACCATATATTGATAAGAACCGCAGAGGTTATAAAAAATGCGATAAAAAGACCGGGCGATCTTGCAGCGCGTTACGGTGGTGAGGAGTTTGTGGTAATGCTCATGAATACCGCTGCAAAGGGAGCGGCAATAGTCGCCGAAGAAATTCGAACAAGAATAGAAGGGCTGGGAATAGAAAGAGGGGAAATAAAAAGCGTTATAACAGTCAGTCTGGGCGTAGCATCTGTTATTCCTGATAGTGAGATGGAACCTAATGGGCTTATTGACGCTGCTGACAGAGCATTATACAAGGCAAAGGAAGAGGGCCGCAACAAAGTCATAGTTTGGGAAAACTAGCAAGAATGAACTATTTGCTACCGGACACAATTTAGTAAGCGAACCGTTCGAACCGGGTCGGGCCCGGCACGTCCAATTCCCATCCGTCTTATCTCACCAATGTCAATGGTGTCGTCTATTTCATGGCCTGGGACAGCGTGTACGGTCGCGAGCTCTGGAAATCGGACGGAACCGAAGCGGGCACGGTTATGGTGAAGGATATCAACACAGGCTCCGGGGATTCAACTCCGCAGCGCCTCACCAGCATGAACGGCGCCCTCTTTTTTCGGGCCGACGATGGCGCTCATGGGGTTGAGCTCTGCAAAACATGGGGTCAGGTCTCAACACTTGACGAAGAGAGCATCAGCACGTTCAAGCAAGCTCATTAGCTCAAGGTCTGTTTTTGACCTCTCGGGAGTGAAAATGGGGTCGCCCACGATAACCGACTAATTTGCTTGAAATAATACTCGATTTTCGGCTTGATAATAAACTTAAGTTTGCGTTTTTATGCTTAAAACAGCCTTTTGAGAAAGCCGATGTGGTTCAGTTCGACAAGACAGGAACTCTCACCCGTGGCAAACCACGCGTGAACGGAGTTCTTGCGGCGAAAGGGGTCGAAGGGAGAACTCAATAAACGTCATGCCCAGAGCGAAACGTCACTCTCTGCCTGGATATGCACGGCACATTACCCATCGGCGCCACAAGACTGAATTTCTTCTTAAATTTGCCAAAGCCCGAAGATCCTGGATGGACTGGCTTTTCGAAGCCTGGAAGCGTTACCGCTTGCGAATTCTCAACTTTACCGTCACAGCCAATCACATCTATGAAAAATGAGAAGTCCATCCGCACTAACGTAATCACCTGGTGCAATTTAGACTTTCTGACGCCCCTCCAACCATCGCTTTAGCGAGTGCTGGCTTTCCCCAGAGGGCCTCCCCAATATAAGATTTTCCACACTGATGTCCTCATCCAATTGGGGCCAATGAATACCCTCTCCCTTTCCGATCAAACGGAAGTCTTTTCGCTCCTCGTCAGAACCGCTAAGGAGTCTTGGGAACCAGGCAAGAGGGACTGTGACTGTGCGACCATCGTCAAGGTCCACAATCAGGCTATCGTCTGTGACGGAAATGCTCCGGGCCAAGGTAGTTCGTATTTCAGTCGCTAAAATATTCATTCCACGCTCTATGCAAGTTTTCTCGGTTTTTCACCACGAGCCTGTAAAGCTCGCCGATCTCGAAGCGGTTGAATCCGCCGCTGTTTTGAAGCCTTACGGGATCAAGCCAGAATTTGGCGACTTTTTCGTCACGTTCGACATGGACATGAGGAGGCTCATCCCCGTCACCAGCGTAAAAGAAGAACCGATATGGCCCAACCCGTAATACGGTCGGCATTATCTTAGCCCTAAGATAGCGAATGGATGGGCATTCTTCAACCATGCCCATCCGGTTCCGGTTTCTGGAAGCACTTATCAAGCTCATTTTAGCATAAACCCTATGGCGCTGCCATTAAAGAGAGTGCCGGTCCGGGGTCTGATTAACGGAGGGCGGAGGGCGGAGGGCGGAAGGCGGAGGACTGAAAGAATTCATCCGCATTAGGACGGGCAAGACGACAAACCTTCTTTTTTATTGCAGGAAAGGGCATGAGTCTTTATTGTTCATAAATGGGCGCCAAAAACGACGTGCGTCCCTTTTTCATGCTTAATGCCGAGGTCTAAAATGAATAAGTTCACTGCTGCGATTGAGAAGTGCGCCGAAACGGGTCTATATGTAGGGTATGTCCCGGGTTTTCCGGGGGCGCATAGTCAGGGAGAAACCCTTGATGAACTCCACCGGAATTTGCAGGAAGTCCTAGGTATGCTTCTCGAAGACGGGGAACCTTTATTGGAAGGAGAATTCGTGGGAACCCATGTAGTAATGGTAGCGTAATGGGAAGACCACCTGTTCTAAAGCCGAGAGAGGTCGTCGCCATTCTTGAAAAACTTGGATTCACCGAAGTTCGTCAGACCGGATCACATCGGCAGTATCGCCACCCTGACGGGCGGCGAACCACAGTACCTTTCCATAAGGGGCAGGACATTTCTCCTATATTGTTACGCAGGATTGCAGGGGATATTGGCTTGACCCTCGATGAATTCCTTACGAGAGCTTAATATTTCGAAGGACCTCCCAATTCTGTCAAGAAATGCGCGATCCCGCCTCAATCTCGGGGGTCTCTGGAAGGCCCTTCCGATTTTTCAATGGGATATCAGGATCACTTGCCGGGCAAACACCGAGGCGCCGCCGGATGGTGCGGCACAAGTATCATGCGAGGTGAATCCATGGATGAAGGCAAACTTCTCGAACGGATTACGATAAATCCAAAGATTTTCAGTGGAAAACCGATTTTAAGGGGCAGGCGGCTTGCGGTGGAGCACATTCTTGGGATGCTTGCGGCAGGCGATAGTCCACAGGTCATCCTGGCAGGTTATCCCTGGCTTGAGCCGGAAGACATTCAAGCCTGTCTGGTCTATGCCAGAAGACTGGTAGGTCACGAGAGAATTGAACCGCTCCTTATGGAGACCGGAACTTGAAAGTCCTCCTGGATACATGCGTTTGGGGCGCCGCCGTTGGAGACCTTCAATCCGCCGGTCACGATGTCATATGGGCCGGGGAATGGGATGTAGATCCCGGCAAGAAGATATTCGTTCATTGTGCGGCCAACAAGCGGGTCTCGACTTTTGTGTCTCTGTTTGGGCAGGCGAGGCTTGGCTGGTCACTCGATATGGCAGAGGCATGCATCAGGCGCGTGTGGAAGCCCAATGCGGCGTGGGCAGACTTCATCATGAACTCGCGGCGAACCTTGAGCGAGCATATCTGACAGGGGCCGCGGGCAGGCTCTAAACGCGACTCGCGACTTTTATGAAGAGCGATATCGGCAAAAAGAACGGCCTCTCCAACCCTGTTGAGACTGAGCGGGCGGGGAGAGGCCGGATCTGTTTTTTTGGGGCTTGGGCAGGGTCGTTCGCTAAATCGCGTCGGCCTTTTTCATGGGTTTTCCGCAAGCGCATTTTCCGGGCTTCTGACTGATGGTGCCGCAGTCGCATCCCTTTCCGCAGGCGCAGGAATAAGCACCGATGGTCTTGAATGTCTGCTCTTTCTTCTTGATCTTGATGACCGCCGTTCCATCTCCCACCTTGGTTACAGTCCCTCTCGCCATGGGCTTTCCGCAAGTGCATTTGCCTGCTTTCATGGCCATGGTATTGCAGTCGCATCCTTTACCGCAGTTACAGACGTAGAGTTTATCGCCGACCTTGAGGTCGAGTTTGTTGCTCTCGTCCGCAAGGGCAACACCGGCGAAAACCAGGGAAAAAACAACCGCCATCAGTGCAAACTTTTTCTTCACATCGATCTCCTTGGGAAGGGGTATCTGGAAAAATTGTCCGGTCAATACATGGCCTCAAAAATAACATATTGATAGTTGAATCGACAATCTGAAATCGTAAGGAACTAAAGATCGGGGATGGGTGTATCCAACCAGGTCGCCACGCTTTGGGAGGGGGTTTTATCGAGGACGAGACTTGGAAACCATATAAAGGGGCGCCGTGCAGCCGGGATTTTCGAAGCAGTTCAAAAGCATACCCGATGCAGTTCCCGGGATTATATGAAACTTCAATCATTAAGAAACACTCCAGTTAGTCACGCTGCCTCGTCATTCCCGCATGCTTCAGGCGGGAACCCAGTGTCTTGCATTCACGGCTCGAAGGAAGGCATTGATAATTGATATTCCTATTGAGTCAACCTGCGGTTTTTGGTTTCAACCTTGCGTTCTGGCCTTGATAAACAAACGAAAAGACGCTGGGTTCCCGCCTGAAGCCGCGGGAATCATCCATGCAAGGGGTTGC
>CAZIJV010000005.1:0-154450 GCA_964539645.1 uncultured Syntrophobacter sp. | reverse complement strand
TTCTCGTTCAAACCACGCTAAAAGCGTGGCGGTCTCGCTGGATTCCGGCTCAGGAACGCTGCCGGAATGACGGGGGGTGCAGGTTCCGGTATACTCCGGGAGATCCCGCTTGCGCTCGTTCCCAAGCTCCATGCTTGGGAACGCATCCCGGAAGCTCCAGCTTCTTTTTGTTCCTTCACCGGCCTCTGCAATCTCTTCCACCATTACACAGCGTCCCGCATAAGTACCCGAATTAACGAGATTAGCCTCTAAGATCCCGAAATTCCGAAGGATAAAAAGGCTTTTGCTTTTGAGCGATTCAATATAAAAAGGGGCTCCGGGGCTGGAGCACATGCCGTTTTTCAGGTAGATAATCCGGCATTTTTATTCTGAATTCAACGCCTTTCGCATACGACCCGCGCGCGGACCGCGATTTGCTGAGCTTCCTCCGCTCCTTCGACTGTGGCGAAATCCCGGTTCAGAAACTCACCCCTGCAACCCGCAACCTTTCAATGCGAAGGAGGAGTAAGCAATGGCTGTTCAGTTCGTCAAAAACGCGGTTTCCCCTTACGGATTGGCCCCCAGTGACGAGCAGCGCGCCCTGCGGTTGATCGAGATATGCGGAAGAACGGCCTACAAGTCCGAAGACAAGATCACGGAAGATTCGGCAAAAAAATTCGTACTTATGCTCAAATCGCACGGCCACCTCTCCGTGCTGGAACACAGCAATATTGTCCTGAAGGTGGAACCGCTTGAGGGGGCCGAATCATCCGTCTCCTTCGACGTGATTCTCGAGGTTCTCAAGAACAGGCTGGGCTTTCATCGCGTATATCCCCTCAAAACCGGCGCGGGGTTCTATCTGGCGGGCAATATCCGATCCTGGATCGAAACCCTGGATCACCTGAGAACTGTCGAGCCGGTCCTCTACCCGTTTTTCGCCGGGAGCCTCAATCGGTTCTTCCCCGGCCTGTTCGAGCCGGTTGATGGACAGGCTGATTCAACGATGCTTACGGGATCGCTGGTTGAAGAACAGGAGCAGTTGGAAATACTGAGAAAAGAGCCGGACCTGGATCTTCCCGTCTTCGTTTTCAGATTTGTCTGCGACCGGGGCATCACTCATGAGGTAGTGCGGCATCGGGTTTTATCCTACACACAGGAGAGCACCCGTTACGTCAACTACAAGAACAAGGGCATGGTTCTCATTCTGCCTGAAGAACTTTATCAATCCTATGACGACGTGAAAGGCGAGCTTTTGAGCAACGATCCGCTCGTCGCCGAATGGCAAAAACGGGCTGAAGCATTGTTCGGATGGTACACGGATGACCTTGCCAGGGGGCTCAGGCCCGAGATAGCACGAGACATTCTGCCGAACCTGCTCAAGAGTGAGATCTTCGTGAGCGGGCGGTGGAGCGGCTGGAAGCATTTTATCCTGCTGCGCGAATCCAGCCACGCTCATCCAAGGATTCGTTTCATCGCAAGAGAGGTGAGAAAGTTCTTCGAAGGCGTTGGACTCACGTGTTAAGAATGATGAGCCATCTTTCAGGGCAATTTTCGGCCTTGCGGTCCCGGATGGATTTTAAGCAGGAGCATACCGGATGCGGGAAATATTCGATCTTCAATGGCAACTGAATATCCACACCCTGGCCAATACAGGCAAAGACTTCGAGGCCACGATTAGTGACCCGGAACAAAAGCTCGTCTGGATCGAGAATTACCGTAAGGCACTTTCCGCGGAACTGGCCGAACTGGTGCGGGAGGTTCGTGAATATGGCGCAGGCACGCAGAACGGCAAGGTCGAGATAATCGACATCCTCCATTTCCTGGTCAGCCTTTCCCATATTGTTGAAGTCCAGCCGGAAGAAGTCCCATCCTTTTCTCCACCGGAAAATGGGGGTTCGTTTGACGGTTGCGTGATAGCGGCGTTTCTCGGAATTGACGATCTCCAGAACAGCCTGAAGTGGAAATGGTGGGCGAAAGGCGGGGGCTTCAAACCGGAAAAGGCGAAAAGCGCAGTGCTGGAAATCTGGCATGCGCTCGAATGCACCTGCGGGGTTTTCGGGATGCAGTTTGACGAGTTGAAGCGGATCTACATCGCGAAGAACCGGGTCAACTTTGAACGGCAAAGGCAGAACTACAACGAAGACACCAAGACGGAAGCGGATAATCTGTCCATCAAGGTCTAGAACACCGGGAAGAGAAGCCTATCGTGATCCATTCCAAACAACTCCTCAAAGCAAAACACCACCACACTTCCTTTCCGGCGAAGTTTATCAGCTTCGAGGGTATCGACGGCTGCGGCAAGAGCACCCTCATGGAGCAACTCTCGCACTGGCTCACCACGGCGGGAATCCCGTTTATCAGAACACGCGAGCCCGGCGGAACAAAAATCGGCGAAAGGATCAGGGAGATCCTGCTTGATCCCGGCTCATCCGAGATGAGCAGCCGGGCCGAAGTGCTTCTCTATAGCGCAAGCAGGGCTCAGTTGACCGATGAGGTAATCGTGCCCGCCATGAAAAAAGGAACCTGGGTCCTTACCGACCGGTTCGTCGACGCAACCTTTGCCTACCAGGGCTTCGGAAGGGGTTTCGATCTCGACCGTCTCTGGAGCATCCAGGAATGGACCACCCGGGATTTGTGGCCGACCAAGACGATCCTCCTGGACTGCGATATCGAAACCGCAACGGGTCGAATGGGCAGGCGAAATGGAGGGGACCTGGACAGGATCGAGCAGGAAAACCGCATCTTTCACCAGAAAGTGCGGAAAGGCTATCTGTCCCTGGCCGGGAAGGAACCGGAGAGGTTCCTCGTCCTGGACGCCTCAAAACCGCTGGAAGAAGTGATCGAGGAGTTCTACAGAAAATTCTGGCTTGCGGAAGTCCAGTCATAAATGACATTCTAAAAGACTGTGCCGTCGCAGCAGGAACCCCACCACCCGTAGAGCACCCCGACCCCCTGTACGAAGAGCAGAACCCCCATGGCCATTACTGAAATGGCTGCCGCCCTTTCCCCGAGCAGGCGCGCTTTCACGCACAGGAAAGAGGCCGACATTCCAGCCACAACCAGGAGGGGTACAGTTCCTGCTCCGAAAGAAACCATCATCAGCATGCCCTTGAACGGGCTGAGAGTGCTCGCCGCCACCACGAGCATCGCCCAGGTAAGCCCGCACGGAATAAGACCGGCGCCCAAGCCAAGTCCCATTTTCGCCAACGGGTTCCCGGAACCTGCCAGGCGAGCCAGGCTTTTTCCCATTCCCGAGACGGGAGCGGAGAGAAACCGGGCAAGCGAGGAGGGAATCGGCAAAACACGCAAAATGACCAGCCCCATCGCCAGGAGCAGGATTCCGGACACGGTCGCCACTCCGCCCCTGTACTGGGTGGAAAAGCTCTGGACCTCGAGTGATTCGAATAGTGCGGCAACCGTCATGCCCATCAGGCCATAGGTGGATATCCGTCCGATATGAAAGAAAAGATGGTGCAGGAAGGTGGCTGCCAAACCGCGCCAATACTTCTTCCCGTCGCGGGGTCCAGCCGCCGCGGAGGCCGATTTGTAGTGAATCGACCACGCAAGAATAAGCGGTCCGCACATCCCCAGGCAGTGCAGGCTTCCTAAAAGGCCGATAGTGAAGGGAGCGATGATCTCGAACATTTTGAGATTATCTCTTGTTCGCTCTCACATAGCGCAGAATGGCCCAGGTTTCCTCATCGGTTGCAGTTGAGTAGAGTGGCGGGTGCCTCAGAAACCCGAAACGGATCTTGTAGAACAGTTCGCCGTCCGTCTGGTCCTGTACATCCGGGCTCTTGAGATTCCTTGGAAGCGGGGCGAAACTCTGTCCCACCGTGCTGTTGCCGTCGAGCCGAGGGCCGTGGCAGTGAACGCAGTAAAACCGGTATCTTTCCTCCCCCAGAGCTATGGTCTGCGGGGTTTGCGGCATTGTATTGACCAGTTCCAGGGGGTTGGCCTCCCGCTCCGCCCATATCCCTCCCTCTGCCGGGATCGTCTTCTTCGGCATCTGCGGGAATTCCGCGTTGAAGGCCTGTATTGCTTCGTCATCACGCATCCGGCCGTAATTACAGCCGGAGAGCACGGAAAAAGCGAAGAGCAGCAGAATGAGAGGCGCTACGCTTCTTAAGAGACAGGCATTGGAGGATGTGGCTCTTTTCATTTCGAAGGTATCTCCAGTTTATGGAGGTCCGAACCGGGCTCCATGACATGCTGAGGCGCCAGGGGAATGTCGGTGCTCGGCGCACGCCCATGCGGTCTGGCAGGGCTGTAGGTGGAATAGGCCGATTCACCGGGAACATCCGGAATGACGCTGTAGTCCCACTCGGGAGGTCCCTTATCCCCTATCACAAAAAAGATGAGCAGCCCCCACGCGAGAAAGCTCAGTGCGATTCCAAATAAAACGGCCCAGGTAAATATCGGGCTTCTTTCTTCTTCGGCAGACATTTGAATTATTCTCCGTCCATCATTCCGAGGGCGTTGTCACCATCCAAAAATCAAAACTTGCTTGCGCTGGCCCAGACATAAACCATGTAGCAAACAGACCAGACGACAATACCGACATAGAGGTAGATGAGAAAAGGAGCGATAGGCGTTTTCTCATGGTCGTGGGCCACCTCCCGCTCATGCCCTCTTCTCTCCTCCAGTTGTTCCTCGGTCCGCAGTACGCGGCTTTTCGGATAACTTGCCCAGGCGAGATAGGTCATTATCAGGGCAATAAGCCCCACGAACAAAGCCACCATAATGTATTGAAAATCCACCCAGACAAAATAGCGCATATCCTGTATCCGCCTCCGGTGCAGGTGAAAGCCTCTTAATTCACCAGATTGAACCCGACTTCAGACTTCCTTCAACGATAGTGTATGCTCAAGGCCAAAGCAGTAACCACGGCCATCAGCCCAAGCAGGAAAATGACAATGAGCGCGCCGGTCTGCACTCTCTGCCTCCTGCGGCCGGCAGACTCGATCGGCTTGGAGAGCAGATCCTCGCTCAACGGCAGATACCGCGCCCTGTCCTGGTCTGAGAACTGGCCTGAGCGCAGCCCCCAGATGAAAGCCGCGATGCTCACACCGAGGCTGATTACAACAAGAAAAAGCCATCCCGCATAGTAGATCATTTTTCTTTCACCACGGGCTCGTACGAAGCGTCGATTCCCCTCGGCGCCGTATTGGCGTCGGTTTGTCCAATAAAGCGGGTCGCCACGTAGTTGCCCACCTCCCAGATCTTCTCGGATTCGAGTTCTCTTTTGAAGTAAGGCATGGCAGTCCCGGTGATCCCATTCATAATCTGGTAGTAGATGATACCCCCGGTGATTCCTCGATCTTTTAAAATGGTGAAATTAAGAGGCGGAGGATAGATGTAGGGCTGCGCGGGCCCCATTCCGTCGCCAATCGGCCCGTGACATCCGATGCAGAAGCCCTGGTAGGTGCGATGTCCGCGCATCAGGCTTGCCGGAGTGGTGGGATAGGGATCGGGCAGATTTCTCCAGCCGTCCGGGACGTGTGAGTGCAGCCATTCGACATTTTTTTCCGGACCTGCCTCGAAGGCCTTTATCGACTCGGCCTTCCAATATCTTTGCCTCGCCATCCGCTCATCGGCCATCTTGTACCCAAGGCTCTGCTTGTAAGCAATGAGCGCCTTTATGTTCTCCATACCGAGGAACCCCCAGGAAGGCATAACCGACTCGGGCCGAGTGAACCTGGGGTTGATGAAGTGCGCCAGATGCCAGTCGTCCGGGTGCTCGCCCCCCTCCTGAGAGAGGTCGGGACCGGTGCGCTCCGTCCCTATAAGGTGCGGATAGTCGCTGACGTAGTCGCCCGAATGCGCAACCCGCTCCGCCCCCAGGTCCCAGTCTATGTTGCGGACGAACTGTGTATGGCAGTAGGTGCAGCCGTTATTGACATAGATTGCCCTGCCCTTGTCCTCGATAGCGGTGCGCGGCCGGTGAATCTCCGAGCCCTTCTCGCTGATCGTGAGCCAGGGAAGGACTGCGTGGATGAAAAAAACGGGGATAAAAACAATGAATCCCCCGATTACCAGCACTGTGGGAGTCATCCTCATCGTATCTCTCCCTGAAACGCTTCTCCGAAAATGCGCTCTCCGAGGGCCTGCTCCCCCCGGATTGTCCTGATCACATTATATAGACCTATCCAGGCCCCGCCGAGGAACAACAACCCCAGTGCGGCACGCACGATAAAGTAGATGTGAATCATGGGCAGGGTTCGGTAGACTGTTACCCCGTTGAGCCAACTGTTTCCCTGGACCAGTCCGCCCGCGGTGAGGACGATGAAAAACCCCGACATTCCGATGAGGAGCAGCCAGTATTGAACGTCGGCGAGTCGTCCGCTGTAGAGCGGTTTGCCCGTAATCCTGGGCAGCATATAGTAGAGTCCGCCCAGGGCGATCATTCCGGAGAAGCCGAACACCCCCATATGGGAATGAGCGATCACCCAGTTATTCAGGTGCGTCACCCTCTGTACGATGGGCAGCGCCTGGATCGGTCCCTGGGTACAGGTAAGGATGTACCAGACAAGGCCGGCCATGACGAATCTGCCGCCGATATCCTGGTGAAAGAACCCGAGGCGCCCACGCATTGTGAGCCAGAGGTTTATCAGAACGGTAAAGACCGGGATCAGCATGGCCAGGCTTCCCGACACGGCAAGGGTCTTCAGCCAGGTGGGAGCAGGGGTCTGGAGGAGGTGATGCGTTCCGATATGGGTATAGATCACCAGCAGGGTCCAGAAGCCCACCAGGGACAAAACGTGGCTATAGAGAGGACTTCTCGCAATCCGCGGCACCATGTAATAGGCGATCGCTACGGCAAGAGGAGTCAGGAACAGCCCGACAATCCCATGTCCGTAGAACCAGGCGAGAATGGCATCCGGCATGCCGGCCACCGAACCGGTCGACGGGTTCCAGACAGCGTTTCCAAAAAAATAGATCAACCAGGTATAGATCAGCCCCGCAAAGACATACCAGGTGGAGACGTACATGATCTTTTCCCGGCGGTTGGCCGCGGTTTGCAGCACATTTACGAACACCATGCCGAAGGCGAGAAGAATCCCTATATCCGCGGGCCATATCCATTCCGCATATTCCCTGCCCTGTGAGTGGCCCAAAGCAAGCGCAAAAGTGCCGATGAATATGGACAGATTCCAGACCCACAGGGAGGCTTTTCCCAGCCGCTCGCTCCACAGAGGTGTGCGCAGCACAGCGGGCGGTATGTACTGAGCCGCGCCAACCAGGGCTGATCCGACAAAGCCAAAGATCATGGTCGTGGCGTGCATTGGGCGAACGCGCCCGAAGGATAGCCAGGGGATATCGCCGAAAAGATCGGGTATCACCATATCGATTGCATCGACCAGGCCTTCGGTAGCCCCGATTACAAACCAGATGGCCGAACTCAGAAAGAAAAGCTTAACCGTCCCGTTTTCTTCAACCTTCAGCAGTTGCACTTGCGATCACCTCGTCTTTTGCTGCGAGTCGCCGGCCCATGCCTCCTGATCCTCGCTCTCAATCTCACTGCCTACCTCTTCAATGATGACAGCTCAGGTAGCAGTCCATCTGCGCGTTTTTTTCCTTGTGGCAGTCGATGCAAAACTTCATCTCGAAGTCTACTTTTCGCAACCGGTCTTCGGCCTTTACCTCTCCATGGCAGCGCACACAATCGACCTTGGCCATAATGTGAGGCTGGTGCCTGAACTTGACGAAATCCGGAACGAAGAATATGCGCACCCAGGGCACGGGTATCTTCTGGTCCAGATGTTCTTTTTCCTTTTGAATCTGAGGGTGCAGCGGAATGATATAGTTGTGGCAATAAAAACACTTCTCAACTTCCGGCAGGCCGGCATGCGCGGACCTTTCCACATTGCTGTGGCAGAAACGGCAGTTGATTTCCTTTATCCCGGCGTGCACGCGATGGCTGAAATAGATTGGCTGACGCGGCCCGATTTCCTGGTGGGGGAAAAGAAAATAAAAATAGACCATAACCGCGGCCAGCAGGACGGACGCCCAAAACCACCCCTTCCACCACAAGGCTTCTCTTCTTGTCGCTTTTGTTCCTTCAGCCATATTTTCTCATTCAAATAGAAATCGACCAGAATTGATTCGAATACAGAGAAAATCAGGCAGGGTGCGCCTGCCCATGTTTTTCGAGTGCTCTTTCCAGCGCCGGATCGGAGATCACCAGGATCGGGTATCTCTGGAGAAAGAGACAGACACACAGGACAAACAGTCCCAGCCAACCCATGGTGATCAGCACCTCCATGGGGCCGAGCGGTAATGACGGGCTGCGGATAAGAGAAGGAGTAACGAGCAGGAACTTCTCCAGCCACGCCGCAATGAGAATCCAGGCGCCCACCAGCGCCAGTAAGGCGGGATTCATCTTGATCTTCCGGAATACCAGGACCAGAAAAGGAGCGGCAAAAAGAGCGAAGAGGATGAACCACGCCAGCGCGGCCCAGGGATCGAGCACCACGCGCGCTATGACATACCGGGTCTCCTCGGGCAGGTTGCCGTACCAGATGACCAGGAACTGGACGTAGAAGAAATCGGCGCACACGACACAAAATGCGAAAAGGAGTTTCCCGAGGTCGTGGAACTGGTTCTTCTCGATCACTTTTCCCATTCCCATGTATTTCACGGCAAGCGCCGACAGGACGGCCAGAAACGCCAGACCAGAATAAAAACCGAGCATGAAATAATAGGGGCCGAAAAGCGTGCTTACCCAGTGTTTGTCCAGTGACATGATGAAATCGAATGAAACCACCGTCATGATGAAGGCGTAGAGGACTATGTAGATGGGTGAGAGCGTGGACTGTATTCGAAAACCGGCATCCGAAACCGGAATGCCCTTCGCTTGGTCCAGGTCGCTCCGTACCGAATGATAGGTATGAAAGCCGGCGACGACCGTCATGGCGAGAAGCCCAAGCCCCTCGCGCGCGAAGAAAAAGGGAGTATTGAGCCAGGGTGCTTTATGATGGCCGGGTTCGAGCACCCACCAGAAGAGCGTTTCCCTTGCAAGAAATAGCGGCCAGATAAGGAGGAAAAGAATCGGCATGAAGAAGACGACCGATTCGCACAGGCGCTTTACCGGCCTGCCCCACGTGGCGTTGGTAGCCACAAGAATGGGAGAGAGCAGAAAAGCGCCGAAGGTAAGTCCTGCCCAGTAGACAAAATTAGTCATGTAGGCGGACCAGGCCCTCTTTGCATCACCCGCGCTGATTCCGTACAGGAATGCCGCCGCTCCGACCAGAGCCAGTACGGCGCAGACGGTTTGCAGGGTGCGCCAGTTAACGGACTGCCTGGCAAGATCTATCTCTCGATACTCCTCACTCTTCAATCTGACGGACCTCCTCGGCTCCAGAGTTTTGCAGGATAGTAGTGACCTGTCCCCGATCTGCTTCCGTGCAATAGACAACTATGCCAAACCGGTCCTGGCTGAAACGTGCATCGTAATAAGGAGAAAGTCGCTTTTTCGGGAACCTGTTCTTGACCAGCAGACCGATCACGGTAGCGAAAACCGAAAAGAGAATAAAAAATTCAAAAGCCGGGATGACCGTGGGAATAACCGGTATGGGGGGTTTGCCGCCCACGATGAAGCGCCACTGGACAGTCGTATACCAGGCAAGAAAGATTCCGGTCAGTATCCCGATAATACCGCCCACAAGGGTGAAAAATCGTCCGGGGCCAAGGGAGGGAAGCCCCAGGGCGTCCCGGATCTCTTCATTCGGCATGGGCGAATAAACCGTGTGGATCGGTATGTTCTCTTTTTTGAGAATCTCCACCGCGGAAAAAACCTCGTTGAGGTATTCGAAAATTCCGACTACGGCCTGCTTGTCAGCCATTGAAGGTTCCTTGTGCGCTCTGTCTGTGTCCTGCCGCTCTGCGGTACCCGTGAGCAGCTTCCTATTTTTTCCTCACCGGCGCCGGTACGAACTCCTTTGCCTCCGCAACGGAAATTGAAGGCAAAAATTTGGCAAACAGGAGGAAGAGGAAAAAAAACAAGCTGAACGATCCGATCATGATGCCGGTTTCCACCCATGAAAGGTAGGGGTAGACGCCCCACGAATAGGGGTCGAATTCATGGGCCTGGGAGCCGGCGATTATGACCAGCCGCTCGAACCACATTCCGATATTCACCAGTATGCCGATAAGAAACAGCGCCAGTACATTGGTTCGCACTTTTTTGAAAAAGAGCACCAGAGGGACTACCGCATTGCAGATGATCATGAGCCAGAAACCCACCCGGTAGTAGCCTACCATACGCCACATGAACTGGTCCTCTTCCGCTTTGTTCCCGCTGTACCAGGCCATGAAATGCTCGATAAGATAGGAGTAGCCCACGATCATGCCTGTCAGGATGATCGTCTTGCCGATGTCCTCCAGGACCTTCATGGTAATCAGGTTTTCGAAGCTGAATATCTTGCGAAGCGGAATCAACAAGATGAGCACCATCGCAAGGCCCGAATGGATCGCGCCGGCAACGAAATAAGGAGCGAATATGGTGCTGTGCCATCCCGGTACGATTCCCATGGCGAAATCCCAGGAGACGACGCTATGGACCGAGATGACCAGCGGAGTGGCAAGGGCGGCAAAGAGCAAATAGGCTGTCCCGTAATGCCTCCAGGACTGGCTCTTTCCTTCCCAGCCGAGCGAGAAGAAACCGTAGATCTTCTGTTTCCAGCCTGACGAGCGGTCCCTTATCGTCGCAAGGTCTGGCACCATTCCCGTGTACCAGAAAAGGGTGCTTACCGTAAGGTAAGTGGAAATTGCGATCACATCGAAGACCAGGGGTGATTGAAAATTCGGCCACAGATTACGCTGGTTCGGGTAGGGGAGTATCCAATAGACGATCCAGACGCGCCCGAGATGGATGAGCGGGAAAAGTCCCGCTATCATGACCGCGAAGACGGTCATAGCTTCAGAGCTTCTGGCGATCGTTGTGCGCCAAGAGGCTCGAAACAGGAACAGAATGGCGGAGATGAGGGTGCCGGAATGCGCGATACCAACCCAGAAAACGAAATTGGTCAGGTAGCTTGCCCACATCACCGGATGGACATAGTGAGCCACGCCCATACCCGTAGCAATCTGGTATCCCCAGCAAAATGCCCCGAACAGGATGCCCAGGCCGGCAACTGCAAGGCAGAGCCAGTAAACACGGCTCGGAGACCACATCACCCCGAGTATCTGATCATCGACAGCCCTGTAGCTGGTCAGTTCCTGAGACTCTGTTGCTTCCATATAAAGAGTTCCTCAAAGTTCGCCTGAAATCCATTTGCCAGGCTTTCAGGGCAAAATCAAACCCTCCGCAGTGGATAACCCTCGCTCATACCTTGATTTCCTGAGTTACCCTTTTCAGATAAATTGCCGCCGGTTTTGTATTCAGATGCGCCAGTACCTGGTAAGCCCTTACATCGTGTATCATGCGCGAGACCCTGCTCTCCGGGTCCAAAAGACTTCCGAAAATCAGTGCATCCGTCGGGCAAGTTTGGGCGCAGGCCGGGGTTACTTCACCGTCTTTGAGTTTTCTGCCCTTCTTTCTCGCTTCGATCTTTGCCTCAACAATCCGGTGCACGCAAAAGGAGCATTTTTCCATGACCCCTTTCTGCCTGACGGTGACATCGGGGTTGAGTTGCCAGTCCAGCGGCTGAGGCCGAGTGTAGGTGAACCAGTTGAAACGCCTCACCTTGTAGGGGTCGTTTTGAGAACAGAACCGGGTACCGAAGCAGCGGTTATAGATTTGCGTGTTCAGACCTTCAGGATTGTGATGAGGAGCAAAAACGGGGCAGACATACTCGCATGTAGCATTGTCACAGTGCTGGCACATCATTACCAGCCATTTGGCCTTTTTTCCGTCGTCGTCGAAATACCGCTGCACACGCAGCCAGGACATCTCACGGCCCATGAGCATCTGCTTTTTACCCACCACCGCAACGTTGTTTTCGGCATAGCAGGCGACCACGCACGCCCCGCAGCCGATGCAGCGCTCCAGATCCACCACCATGGACCATCTGTAGTCCTTGTGGGAGTGCGCCGAATAGAAGTCCTGTTCTTTATCGTAGCCCTCCGGCATGGGATAGTGCAGGTGGGGTTTCTCCCCGGATGCAGCCATGCGGTTGCGTTCCTGCAGGCTGATTGAAACCGCGAAGTCACGCCCATGCTGAAAAAAGCTGCCGTCCGTGTTGGCGATCGGCAGGGTGCGCCCGGTTTTCTGAACTGTCAGGTCAATCTCCGGACGAAGGAGTGTGCCGGAGGCGGGGTCCAGTTCGGCGGGCAACAGGTCCAGCGGGTTTGCAGGCAACCCGTCGGCAAACCGTCCCATCCCTGTATGCCCCTGCCCCAGGGGAATGGCCGCAATGCCTTCGGGCGCCGTATAAATAGGGAGCGCGGGGATTTCCAGCGTGCCGAAGTTCGATTTTACCTGGAGGAGGTCTCCCTTCGCTATGTTCAGCTTCTTGGCGGTTTCCGGATGAATTTCGATCCAGGCCCCCCAGGTCACCTGTGTCATCGGGTCCGGGATCTCCTGGACCCACATGTGGTTGGCCATCCTGCCGTCGAAGAATTGAACAGTGGGGTAGATGACCAGGGGCAGACTATCACCGGAGGTCTTTTCGGGTTCCGGAAAATTGAAATTGACAGCCGTCAGCGGCAGAGAGCGCGTTTCGGTCCGGGAGAGTTCCTGCCAAACGCCGCCCTTGGTCAGCATGCTCTGCCAGAAGGATTCGAACGTTCCTCCCCAGCCTTCCTCTTTCCACTTTCGGCTCCAGTATCCCTGAAGCGCGACATAGAAGTCCTTCCAGGGGAAGGCCTCCTGGCCCTTCGCCTTCTTACCGGAGGATATGAGAATATCTCCGAGGTGCCTGGTCGCGAATACCGGTCCCATTACCGGCTGCAAAAACCCCGATATGCCTGATCTGGGAGAATAATCTCCCCAGGACTCAAAAGAATAGTGTGCCGGGAGCGCCAGGTGCGCAAGCGCGCTCGTCTCGTCGGGTGCAGGGGAAAAACTGACGATGGTGGGTACCGATTTCATGGCGCCCGCAAAGTCCCAGGAACGGGGCAGGGTGAAAACCGGGTTGGCCCGGTAGATTAGAAGAATATCGATTTCCCCGGCGCGCATCCGATCAGTCAGACCTTTGAGAGTCTCTGCCCCGGCGGTATCCGAATAAGCGGATCTGCGGTCAAAATCGATATTCGCCATTCCGGACCGGCTGACCGTGCAAAGAAGGTTTGCGGCGACAGCGGTTGCCGTGGCATTCGGAACGCTGAGGGAGAGGCCCTCGGCTATGGCGAGCGGCCTGGCCGCCCTGGCAAAAGCAGCCGCGGCTACCTGAATCAGTTTCGGATCACACCCCGCAGTCGCCGCTGCCTTTTCCAGGGGCCAGTTCCCGGTTGCAGAGGCAAGAACGGCCCTCCTCTCGGGCGGCATGTCAGGTATGAGATTTCCATCCAGTATAAGCCGCAGCATACCCAGGCCTACGGCATATTCCGTGCCGGGCCGCGTGGGAATCCAAAGATCCGCATTGTTGGCAGTCATTGAAAGCCGCGGACCGACAAATATGAAGGTGTTTTTCCTGTCACCCTTCAGCGGATGAAAAGATCCGTAATGCCGCGCAAACTCCAGGTTTGAAATCCAGGTCTCCAGAAAACCGGCGTTGAAGGAAATGAGGAAATCGAGTTCATCGAACCTGTAGCCGGGAATTGCATCGACGCCGAATACTATCTTGTTCGCCCTTCTCAGCGGCTCGTAAGAATAAGGCTCGTATACGACCGGCCCGTCTCTATGGCCCATTTCAGCCATCCAGTGCCTTGCAAGGTCATTCAGCGAGCCGGTCATCAGGTCCGTCATGAACGCAATCCGCTCGCCGCCGCCCTTCCGAAGAACCTCGGCAAGCCTGGATTGCAGCAGTTCTTCACCCTGCTCCCAACTGACCGGTTCGAATCCCCCCTCGGCCTTTCGCCGCATCGGCCCCCGAAACCTTTCGGGATTGTAGAGGCCGTGGAGCGAGGCCTGACCGCGCATGCAGAGTTTCCCTCCGCTTATCGGATGCGCCGGATTACCCTCTACCTTTATGATGCGACCGTCACGGTTGCCGGCGAGCATACCGCACCCGGCCGGACATTCCCGGCAGGTCGTCGCGTAATAGAGAGATTTCCCGGGAATGATGTCCTCGGGGGGAGTGAGGTAGGGTATAAGGTGACGACTCGGATCGGAACAGCCTCCAAGTATGGCGCCTGTTCCAGCGATTCCGAAGAGTTTGAGAAAATCCCGGCGACCCAGATCTGGCATCTGTAAAGCCCTGTATCATTTCAAGGGGGAAAATTATGCTGAATACCCAAAAAACCACTAGACTGCGATCAGGGAGAGTTCCCTTCCACTGACAGGTCCGGGAGTGTTCCCATCGCCTCCCGCGGATGTTCAGGGAATGCGAATAGGGAAAACATAATGACAGGGCTGAGGATTACAATAGAGACACCCTCATTTTATGGGAGGTTGAGGAAGTCACTGTATTGTAAATTTTGAAGATCTGCAACGATTACAAGTACTTTTTCCCGCTTCAGGTATTTCTGCGCCACCTTGTGAAGATCCTGCGGCGTCAGCGCCCTGATGATGGAAGGAAACTTTTCGGGATACTCTAATCCCAGTCCATAGAACTCCACCTGAGCCAGGAATTTCGCATAATCCTGCTGGGTGCTGCTGTATTTCAAGGGAAAATTACCGATCAGGTATTTCTTGGCCCTCTCCAATTCGGCCTCCGAAACCGGCTCCCGCACCACACGCTCTATTTCCTTCACGGCAAGAGCGATAGCATCCTGTGCCGAGGCCTCCTTGGTTTGAAGCACAACACGGAAAGATCCGGAGAACTTTCGGGCGAGCAGAATGCTCTCTACCCCGTACGCGAGCCCACTTTTTACCCGTATCTCAGCCATGAGCCTGCTCGACAGGCTCCCTGCCCCAAGTATCTGGTTCAGCAGCATGAAGGCATAATAATCTTTGTTCGAGCGTTCGAGGGCCGGAGCGCCGATCACGACCGTGGCCTGAGAGACAGGCTTGTTGATTTTGACGGTAGTCGCGCCCTGAGCAAAGTCGGTGCTGAACTTCATTTCCGGGATATTCGCCTTCTGCCATGTCAGCAAACGGGGAATTATGCGTGCCTTCACCTCCTCTGCCGTTACATCTCCTCCAATCACGAGTATGGCGTTATTCGGCCGGTAAAAGGACTGGTAGAACTTCGATAGTTGGTCGGCGCCCAAGGGTCTGAGCGTCTTTTCGGTCCCCTCGACATCACCCGCATACGGGCTGTTTGCAAAAAGCGATCTTTCGAAAGCCCGGTTGGCAATGTCCATAGGGTTGTCTTCCTTCGAGCGCAGCTTACCGATTATGTCATCTTTTTCCCTTTGGATGTCATCCGGAGGGAATGAGGGATGCATAACCATCTCGAGGAAAAGGCCCGTTCCACTTTCGAGATCTTTTTTGAGCATCTGCATTCCCAGAATTGCGAAGTCCTTGCTACACTCCGCATAAATGTTAGCCCCGAGGAAATCGAGCTTGCGGTTTATTTCGGCAAAAGAGAAATAGCGCGTCCCAAGCAGAAGGGACTTGAGGGTGAGGTTGGCCAGGCCGTTTTCGTTCTGGGGATCGCGCCACGACCCCGCGGAAACCAGAAGATCCATACTGACTGCCGGAACGCTGTGGTCTTCGAACACCAGCAGCTTCAAACCGTTCTGGAGCGTGATTTTTTCGACGGCGGGCATGGCCGTGCAGTGGAAAGAGGTGACCAGTAATAGAAAAACCGGGACAATAGCCGCAATGGTGATTTTCCCTCGATTCATGTGTCTATCCAGATCTTGAATTAATTGAACCTGCCCCAAAAGCCCTCTACTTCTCCATCTCGCCTTCCCCGGAGAGTCTTATCGCTCTATCTTTCAAGCCTCCGGAAGGCGGGGCGGGCGCCTTGTCGGGTGGACCGGTCGGCAGCAGAACTCCGACCGTGCGCCCCTTCGGAGTGAAGTATTTTGCGGCGACACGCTGAATCTCTTCGGCAGTAACGCTTCGGATCGATGGGACGTAGTTGCCGATCGCCGCCCAGTCATAGGCAATTTCATACTGGGCAAGGCTTCTCGCCAGCGAAAATATTGAATCCTGGCCGAAAACAAAAGCCGCCTCCAGTTGGTTTTTGGCCTTTTCAAGCTCAAGCGCATCCACCGGCTTGCTCTTCAGCAGCTCGATTTGCTCGTAGAAGGCATTCTCGGCATCCGCCATATCTTTACCCGGCAGGATAGAGGCCATAAGGTAGAAAAGACCGGGATCGCGGCTGGTCAGATCATAGTCGGCAGCGGCTTCAAGAGCGACCGCACTGGTTCGCACCAGGTTTTCGTGGAGTCGGGAGCTTTTCCCATCTGAAAGGAGCGAGCGTATGACCTCAAGAACGTAGCTGTCCTGGCTCCTCAGGTTCGGTACATGATAGCCGATGACGAGAGTTCCGACCTGGGCCGGCCGCTCAACCATCACCCGTCTCTCACCCGCCTGCGGAGGATCCTGGAGAAGGTGCCGCGGGCCCGGCTCGCCGCTGGGAATTGTCCCGAAGGCCTTCTCAAGTTCCGGGACCAATTTCTCTTTTTTGAAGTCGCCCGTCACGACTATAAAAGCATTTGCGGGATTGTAGAATGCGGTATAGAAAGCCTGGACATCCTGAAGCGTAAGCCGCTCCAGGTCGTCCATCCACCCGATGACGGGCCAGCGGTAGGGCTGTGCCTGGTAGGCGGCAGCCTCGAACTGCTCGATCAAAAAGGCCTGCGGATTGTCATCGACGCGCATGCGCCGCTCTTCCATTACGACCATGCGCTCCGTTCTGAAATCACTCTCCTTCAGAACGAGATTGCTCATCCGGTCGGATTCCAACTCAACCAATACGCCTATTTGATCGGAAACGAGATTTTCGAAGTACCCCGCAAAGTCGTGGGAAGTGAATGCATTCTCCTGGCCTCCCAGCTCATCGATGATCCTGGTGAACTCTTCTCCGCTCACCTTATGCGTGCCTTTGAACATCAGGTGCTCAAGAACGTGTGCAAGTCCGGTCTTTCCGGTTTGCTCATATCTGGCCCCGGCTCTGTACCAGACCTGGAAAGAGACGACGGGTGACTTATGGTTTTCAAGCAATATGACTTTCAGCCCATTTGACAGGCGCACTTCGCTTGCATCCTGGAAGGTCTGTCCCGAGGAGGGTGAAGGATGCAGGACAAATAAGGAAGCCAGCAACAGCATATATATGGTTATCACTGAATCATCTCCCTGTTCACTCGTACGCGACCCCCTGGAAAGAGACCCGCCTTTCAACCTGAGCGCTATGTCTTTTTCAGAATAAGGATCTCCAGGCTAATTGCAATCGAAATGATAACCACTTCGCGCATGTCCCGAAAACAACTCCGCATCGGTTGACGAGCAATGAATTCCGTTTGTCATAGTTCACAGGATTCTTATATTCTCTACTCCTTGCACAAAATCACCAATGATAAATCTGCGCATGGAGGGGGCAAATGCCGGAAATGCTGGAACTAAGCCTTGAGGAGCTATCGGAAAAAAACGGCCGGGAAGGAAGACCCGTCTATATAGCCTACGAAGGCAAGGTATATGACGTAAGCAACAGCAGGCTCTGGAAAACAGGGACACACATGAACAGACATCCTTCCGGAAAGGACCTCACCACCGACCTGAGCGCGGCGCCTCACGGCCCGGAAGTCCTGCAACGCTATCCTCAAGTTGGGATAATCCGGAAGGAAGCATCCCCCGACGGCGAGAAGGCGGCATTCCTGGAACCCTTATTCAGGCGTTATCCATTTCTGCGAAGACATCCACACCCCATGACCGTCCACTTTCCAATCGTTTTCAACCTCTCCGCGACCTTCTTCACTCTCCTCTACCTGTTAACCGGAAATGCCCCCTTTGAGGCTACCGCTTTTCACTGCCTTGCCGCGGGCGTCCTCTTCACCCCGCTGGTCATGACCACCGGATTCATCTCCTGGTCGGTCAACTACCTGGGCAAACCGCAACGGGCGATCACCATAAAAATGAGCGTCTCGGTGATCATGTTCGCCGTGTCTTTTGTCGCTCTGCTCTGGAGAGCGATCTCTCCCGACATTATCACGCTGTTCCGTGGATCGAGTCTCATTTATTTGTTGCTCATCTTTTCTCTTTCCCCTATGGTCTGTATCGTGGGCTGGTACGGGGCCAAATTGACTTTTCCAGTGGAAAAACCTTAAGAGTTTTCAATGGAACGATGATGGAACGAGAGCACAATAAGATCCTGGTCGCAGTGGATGGATCGGAAAAAACCCAGGCCCTGGTCAGCTACCTGAGCGGGGTTATTTCAGCGCAGGAAACCGAACTGGTGCTTTTTCACGTGATGGGGAAGGTGCCGGATTCATTCTGGGACTGGGAAAAAGACCCGCTCACGCCCCGGCATCTCGATCACCTCAAGCGATGGGAGACCGAGCGGGAGAAACAGGTGCGCGATCTGATGCGAAACATCCGCCAGCAGTTCGCCAATATCGGAATGCCCGAGTATTCCGTTATGATCAGTATTCAGAAGGTGAAGGAGGGCATCGCAAGAGATCTGCTCCTGGAAGCGCAGCGTGGCTACGATGCCGTACTCGTCGGCCGTGGAGGACTGAGCGGCCCGGGAGAACAAATGCTCGGCAGCGTCGCGGCCAAACTGGCGGCGAAACTGGCTCCCGCAAACCTCTGGCTGGTCGGCGACAAGCCCCGCCACGGCGCAATAATGATCGCCATGGATTCATCGGCTTCTGCTCTGAGAGCTGTCAAGCATGTCGGGCAGATGATCAATCCTTCCAACCATTCCATCATGCTGGTTCATGTAGTACGCGGTATCTCCGTCTCCGCAGCAGGAAGAGAACGGGCCTTTCCCGAAGAATATCGTCAAAGACTGATCGAGGAAGCGGAAAATCAGATTCGCCCGGCATTCGAGAAAGCAATACAGATTTTAACTTCTGCCGGAATCAGGCAGGAGAAAATTTCCACGAGGGTGATTTCAGGAGTTGCCAGTCGGGCCGGGGCAATATTCAATGAAGCGGCGCGGGAAGGGTACGGGACGATAGTGATTGGAAGAAAAGGACTTTCCGACATTGAAGATTTCGATATGGGGCGCGTAACCGGCAAGTTGCTTCAACTCGCAGGAAGTTTGGCCCTGTGGATAGCGGCATAGTCTTTTCTCAAAACACATTTTCGTCAGGAAACCTGTAAGCTTTCTTTGAGGAAGAATGGAACCGATCGAATTAATTTCCGATTTTGTCTTAGAGACATTGAAAGAATTCTCAACGCAAAAGAAGGCGCTGACGGTTGAATCACTGAGTCACGCTCTTTCTTCCAATATTGAAATCGTTTCACTATTCAAGCCGGAAACAAATAAGGATGATTTCGACATTAATCCCGGGCAGCATTCCCAAAAACTTGCCCGTGTTCCGCTCAAAGGACAGATGCCGCCGCCGCAGAGCGATTTCCAGCTCTTTTTTCGCAAGCTCAGGAACACCTTCAAGATCATTCTCGCAACAATAGAGCCGCTTGCAAGAGAAGAAGAGCTTCAGCTCTCATCCAAGTTGAAGCAGCGGCTCGAAGCTTGCCATACCCTTGAGTCTCTGGCGGACCATGGTGATGATCTGATTGCCATGGTGAAGTCGCTCTATGGCCGGGCCTCAGAACAACTCGAGTATACTAATCAGTTCCTGTCCGAGTTGAGCAATCATCTGGTGAGAATGGAAGCGCAGCTTTTTTCCTACCAGCATCATAATCGCGAAACGTATGCGATACAGGACAAATTTTGCGACAGCATTCTCTTCCAGACCGTGGAAATGAACCAGGCAGCTAGAGTAACCAAAGGCCTGGAGGAAATACGAAACCTGATCGCCGGCAGATTGTCGATCATCGGCAAGGCAATTGAAACCAAGCGGGAAGAAGACGAAACCAGGCTGCGGGAAGCTGATACGAAGATTGCCGAGCTTCAGTCCAGCGTTCGCGACTATAACGCGGAAATCCTTCAGGTAAAAGAACGGGCGGACGCACTGGAAAAGGAGGTCCTGCTCGACTCCCTCTCATGGAAATCCATAACCGCCGCGCCTATGAACTGCAAATACGCGATGCGCTTAAAACCTATCACCGCATAGGACAGGTTTTCAGCCTGATTCTTATAGACGTGGACCGCTTCAAATCCATCAACGATCAGTTTGGACATCGGGCAGGCGACAAGTGTCTCCAGGAAATAGCGGGCATCGTGGGGCTTTCCCTGCGTAAGGCTGATTTTCTCGCACGCTATGGGGGGGAGGAGTTGATTGTGATCCTTCCGGGAAGCAGTGCGACCGATGCGCAGAGAATAGCAGAGGATATCAGGCTCAGGATCGACAGGACTCGCTTTTACCTCCAGGACACCGTGATTCCGCTGACGATCAGCCTGGGAGTAACGGAGGTACAACCGGCGGACACCGACCCCGAAATGCCTTTCATCAGGGTGGACGAGGCGATGTACTGCGCAAAAAGAGAAGGCCGAAACAGGGTCTGTGTCGTATAGCGCCTCAATTGAATGTGCAGCCATAGCGCAACGCCATGCTTGCGAAACTGGCGGACCCAGCGGTCCGCCAGATATCCGAACTTACTGATTAGAGTAATAGTCAAGCACTTGTCTCAGTTCTCCGGAGATCATCGGCGCCTGTATATCCCGGTTCTTGAATATATCCATCGGGAGCAGGCCGGGAATATTATAGAAGGAAGCCGTTGCGCCGTAGTCCACCTGGAGCGACGCCCCTTCCAGGGCAACGCCCGCAAATAGTCCGCGGCTTCGTGAATAGGACAGTATCTCTGCTCGCAACATCACATCGGTGCTCGCTTCAGCATGCCTTCCAACCGGTCCCGCCGCAATCGATGCGTCCACGCCCAGAGTGAATTTGCCGCTGGTGATGGCATCCAGGCTGCGTATGCTCCTGAATACAAGAATAATGTCGCTCGACTGCGCTCCAATCTGAAATCCGACACTGCCGCCTATCAGTTGAAAGAAGACCGGGTTGCTCCAGGAACCGTCCCGGCGCACCACCATTACACCCGTGCCGTACCGGCCTCCAACGATGAAACCAGCCTTCAGCAGATCCGGGAATATCGCTATCCCATATGCGCTCTTCAGAAGGTTTGGCGGAATAGAACTCTCCGGAATATCCATTATTTCTTTCATAATCGCGACGGATGACTGAACTCTGGCTTCCTCAGTGGCGCCGGCATGGGAATACCCCTGCAGGAACAACTGCAGGCCCAAGCCCAGCAAAGATATGGTTATTATGGTCCTGTAAGACATAGGCGCCCCTTTCATCGAGATAATCGGGTTTACGAACAAAACCGGGTTGCGTTCAAATCGATGTAGTATAGAACCTTGTGCCCGTCCCCCTCCCGAACGCTCACAAGTTTAGAGCTATGCTACTGCGTGACGTGCGCCAGTGTATTCTTGAACGCATCCTGGTATGAGAACTACCAGCCGGAAAATGGCGCTACTATCGCATACACCCGCGGTATCTTGTCAAAGGAAAAAAGAAATGCGGCCGGGCTTCCGGATAATCCCGCCGCCGTGGAAGGCGTCGCAACCAAAAATGGTTGGTGGTTTCTCGGGTGGATTTTGTGATACTTCTCGCGGATAGCCCAGGCGCCTTGTCGCAGGCGTGCGAAGCGTAAGAGCGCCGTCCCATTTTGGGACGGGGTTTTATCGAGGACGAACCTGCATTGGGGCGCATTCGCCCAATGAGGTTTCATATAAGGGCCATCCCTCATGCCCAACCGTCACAACGCTATGCGCAAGCGTAGAAGGGTGGGTACGGCTTTTTCATGCCCGCCGCATTGGATAGAGTGCGGCTTTTCCGCCCCCGGACCGTTGGGCACGATGGGACCCATGCGGCAAGCCGCTGTTCACTGCTCACTGTTCACTGCTCGCTGCTCACTCACCGCCGGCTCTCCAGGCGCTCTCGTATATGGCTTCCGAGAGCGTGGGGTGGGCATGGATGGTGCGGCGAAGATCCTCTGCACCAAGGTGATGCCGTACCGCTAGCACACATTCTCCGATCAACTCGGAGGCGCGCGGCCCGATGATGTGAACCCCCAAAATGCGACCGGAGCGGGAATGCGTCAGAATTTTAACGAAGCCGTCGGTTTCCCCCAGGCAGCGGGCACGGCCGACGCCGGCGAAGGGATAAACACCCGAGCGATAACTGACGCCGAGTTCTTTCAGCTCCTCCTCGGTTTTCCCCACCGCAGCCACCTCCGGGGAGGTGTATACAACGGAAGGTATGGCATCGTAGTCCACCTCACCCGAAAGTCCGGCAAGACATTCAACGGCGGCTATTCCCTCCGCCGATGCCTTGTGGGCGAGCATGGGGCCTGCTATCAAATCGCCGATCGCCAGGACACCGGGAAGACTGGTCCTATACCTCTCGTCGACGGCAACATAGCCCCTGCGGTCCCGTTCGATCCCCAATTCATTGAGACCCATCCCTGTCCCAAGCGGTTTTCTGCCGATCGCCACCAGCACTTTGTCGAACTCTTCGCTCTCCTCTTTGCCACCGGATTCGAACACCAGTCTCACCCCGCTCCCGGTGTTCTCAGATCGGATCACGCGTGTGCCGAGCCGGAATTCAAAACCCTCCCGCCTGAGCACCCGCTCCAAAAGCCTGGCCACCTGACCGTCCAGACCCGATGCAATCCGCGGAAGCATCTCAATGACGGTCACCCGGGACCCCAGGCGCGCCCATACTGATCCCAGTTCCAGACCGATGTACCCCCCGCCTGCTATGGCGAAGCGCTCCGGTACGGCTTCAAGTTCAAGCGCCTGCGTTGAATCTATAATCCTGTCGCCGTCGAAGGGAAGATTGGGTAACGAGACCGGCTCGCTTCCAGTCGCCAGCAGGATCGCTCCCGCCCGGTATACCTCCCGGGTCCCATCCGGCGCCTGTAGCTCCACTTCTCCGGCAGATCTGAGCCAGGCGCTTCCGCGTATCAGCCGGACCCCTTTTTCTTCCAGCAGTTTCCGGACACCATCGACCAGTGTCCCGACAATCTTTCTCTTCCGCTCCATCAACTGCGCCAGGTCAATCGAAGGGCTCTCCACGTGAATACCATGCTCGCCAATTCGTGTTGAGCTGAACCGGTAATATTCCGTAGACTCCAGAAGAGCCTTGCTCGGAATGCAGCCCACGTTCAGGCAGACTCCGCCCGGATTCGGCGCCTTCTCCATGCAGGCTGTCTTCATGCCCAGTTCGGCTGCCCGCCCGGCGGCGACATAACCTCCCGGCCCGGCCCCGATCACTATGAGATCGAATGTTTCCACTGCCCCCATTTAAAGCTCCATGATGAAGCGTTCTGGATTCTCGACATAGTCCTTTATCTTGCGCAGAAAGGTGACCGCCTCCCTGCCGTCTATAATCCTGTGGTCATAGCTGAGCGCCAGATACATCATGGGACGCGCCACAATTTGTCCGTCCACGACCACCGGGCGATCTTCGATCTTGTGCATGCCGAGAATGGCGCTTTGAGGCGGGTTCAGTATGGGGGTGCTGAGCAGAGAGCCGAACACGCCTCCGTTGGTTATGGTGAAGGTCCCGCCTTCCAGATCGGCGAGTTCCAGCCGGTTTTCACCGGTCTTCTTGACGAAATCGACAATAGCCTGTTCAAGTCCGGCCAGCCCGAGGCTGTCCGCATTGCGAATGACCGGCACAATCAGTCCGCGCTCCGCACTGATCGCCACCCCGATGTGGTAGTAGTTGTGATAAACGATTTCTTCGCCTTCGATAAAAGCATTTACTTCGGGCATTTCCTTGAGGGCCGCCACACAGGCCCGGATGAAAAAGGACATCATACCCAGCCGCACCCCGTGTTTGTGCCTGAACTCCTCGCCGTACTGTTTCCTAAGGGCCTGGATGCGGCTCATATCCACTTCATTGAACGTGGTCAGCATGGCGGTATTTCGCCTCGTCTCCAGGAGTCGTTCGGCAATTCGCAACCTCAGCCGGGACATCGGCTTTCTATAGGTGCTCCCTGCCGAGACCGCACCTGCTCCCGCAGCCGAGGCGGGATGGGCGGGCGGCGCAGGCTTCGCGGGTTGCTCGGGAGGCCTTTCCTCTGCCTGCTGTTCGAGGGAGAGCAGGACATCGCCCTCAGTGATGCGCCCCCCCGGCCCGGTGGGTATGATCCGGGAGAGTTCAGCGCCCCTTTCTTCAACGAGTGCACGAACTGAGGAAGAGATAATCTGTTTCGGACCGGCAGCATATTCCGGTTGAGAAGCAGATTCGGTGGCAGCTTCCGGGCGCGGAGGCTGAACGGTTTGTGCCTGGCCGGCCTCGTGCTTTTCGGCAGGTTTCTCTTCTGCCGCCGCTTGCACGGAAGCCGATTCGATTGTTCCAACCACGGTTCCGACTGTGACGGTCCGGCCTTCAGGAACAAGGATTTTCAGGACACCTTCGACTGGAGAGGCTATTTCCAGCGTCACCTTGTCCGTCTCGATTACGAAGACAATTTCATCCTTGCCGACCTTATCTCCGTCCTTTTTGGTCCACTGCGCCAGCAGGGCCTCCTGTACAGACTCTCCGACCTCGGGCACCTTCAGTTCGGTTATCATGATGTCTCCTGGAAAGAAGAAAGCAAATCGAGCACTAAGGGCATGGAATGCATAAATCGGATAAAACTCCGCCCCCGGTTGTAAACCCCGTCCGGCGGCGGCTTGAGCAGGGCTAATGCCCCGCCTCTCCTGTGAGCTTATTCCTTGATCGCAGGAAATGCCTCGTTCAGGAAGATTTCCTGCTCCTTCCTGTGCAATGCCAGGTAACCGGAAGCGGGACTGGCCGAAGCTGGTCTCCCGATATAGGCGGCCTTTCGGTCTGACAGCTCATTGAGCCTGCAGCGCATAAAGCGCCATGCCCCCATATTCTCCGGCTCCTCCTGGACCCATGTAATCCCGGCCTCGGCGGGATACCTGGAAAGCGCCTCTCTGAGCAGAGCCTCCGGAAAGGGATAGAACTGCTCTACTCGCAGGATGGCGGTATCCTTTGCACCCGTTGCGCGGCGCTTCTCAAGCAGTTCATAGTAGATTTTTCCGCTGCAGAGCAGGATTCTCGATGCGTTTTCCACTTCGGCGTCTCCGATGATTTCCTGAAAACGACCAGACTGCAGTTCCGAAAGCGTGGAGACCGCTTGCGGATGCCTCAGCAGACTCTTCGGCGTCATGACAATCAGCGGCTTTCGGAAGTCTCTCCTCATCTGCCGTCGAAGAAGGTGAAAGTACTGGGCCGGTGTGCTGGGGTAGCAGACCTGCATGTTGTCTTCCGCACACAACTGGAGAAATCTCTCGAGCCGGGCGCTCGAATGCTCCGGCCCCTGCCCCTCGAAGCCATGCGGCAGGAGGACCGTCAGACCGCTCAACCGGCGCCACTTCGCTTCCGCACTCGATATGAACTGATCGAAGATGGTCTGCGCGTTATTGGCGAAATCCCCGAACTGGGCTTCCCAGAGGGTCAGGACATCCGGCCTCACCAGCGAATAACCGTAATCAAAGCCAAGTACGGCATTCTCCGAGAGCATGCTGTCATAAACGTCGAAGGGCGCCTGGTCCCTGGCCAGATTCTGCAGGGGCGTGTAATGTTCGCCCGTCTTTGAATCGGAGAGAACGCTGTGCCTGTGGCTGAAGGTCCCACGGCTGCTGTCTTCTCCACTCAGGCGTATCGGCGTTCCCTCCGTCAGCAGGGTGGCGAACGCCAGCGCCTCGGCATTGGCCCAGTCGATACCCTCGCCTTTTTCCACCGCCTGAAGTCTTCGCTCAAGTATTCGGATCAGGCGCGGATGGACGGAGAAACCTTCGGGAAAGGTATTCAGTTTTCTGGCGAGATCCAGCAGTATATGGCCTTGAACACCGGTTTGCGCCGGTTCGTGCGAATAGCTCCCGGCAACCCCGTCCCATATCGGGTAAAAGCGTTCCTCGGGCATCCGGCAGATCTTGTCGTGAGCGTCCTTATAGGCGATTTCCATGCACTGGCTCACACCCTGTGCAAAGCGGGCCACATCCTCCTCTGTCGCGACCCCCGACTCAAAAAGGGCCTGGGAGTATATCCGGTATGGAGGAGGCCTGTCCTGTATTCGCGCGTATAATGCAGGCTGCGTGTAGTAGGGCTCGTCACCCTCGTTGTGCCCGTAGCGCCGGTAGCACACGACATCGATTACCACATCCTTGCCGAAACGCGCCCGATAATCACAGGCAAGCTTTGTCACGAATACTGCGGCTTCCGGGTCCTCCCCATGCACGTGGAAAATGGGAACCATCAGCATCTTGGCCACATCGGTCGCATACCGGGTGGAACGGGCATGTTCCGGCAGGGTAGTGAAGCCGATCTGGTTATTGATGACGAGATGAATGGTTCCTCCCGTGGAATAGCCTTTGAGCTGCGACAGGTTCAGGGTTTCGGTGACTATCCCCTGGCCGGCGAAGGCTGCATCACCGTGGACCAGGACCGGCATGACCTTCGCCGCGCCAGAGGCATCCCGGCCGCCGAGCTGCTGCTGCCTCGCGTAGGCGATTCCCTCCAACACCGGGTCCACCGCCTCGAGATGGCTGGGATTGTTCGGGAGAAACAGGCGCATGGGGCCGCTTCCTTCAAGGTCCAGTTCGGCCATGTATCCGCGGTGATACTTGACATCTCCCGCTCCGTATATGGATTGGGGATCGTAGTGATCCTCGAACTCGCAGAATATATGTTCATAGAGCTTGCCCATCACATTGGCCTGAATGTTGAGCCTGCCCCTGTGAGCCATTCCCATCACAATCTCACCGCAGCCGTTGAGCCCGGCATGCCTGACGAGGGCGTCCAGCATCACAACGATAACTTCGGCCCCCTCTATCGAAAAACGTTTCTGCCCCACATAGCGGGTATGGAGAAACTGTTCAAAAAGGGTGGCCTGGCAAAGCTTGTTCAGGATCTGGAGCTTTTCTTCCCTTGAGAACCGGGGCCTGTTGCGTGTTGTCTCCATTCGTTCCTGGAGCCATAGCCGCTCGTGAGGGTCCTGGAGGTGCATGTATTCCACCCCGACCGATCCGCAGTAGGTTTCGCGAAGAGCCGAGAGGATCTCTCTCAGGGTGGCCTGTTCCGGGTGAAGAGACGGAGGGGTATAAAACCACTTGTCCAGGTCCTCTTCGGAGATGCCGAATTCCGGCAGGTCGAGCAGCGGGTGCGAACTGGGACACTGGATCAGCGGATCGAGGCAGGCCAGGAGGTGTCCAAGGTCGCGATAGCGATAGATGAGTTCCTGCACGTGGCACTGGCTCAGCAACTCTGCCTTGTCACAAAATCCAGCGCTCACCTGCCGCGGTCCGGAGGAGGCAAGATCGAATCCCTCGAAGAAGGCTTGCCATTCTCTGCTCACACTTCCCGGATCGGACTTCCATATCTGGTACTGTGAATCGATAAAATCCGCGTTGAGACTCAAGGAGAAATTCATAGGAAAGGTCTTTCCCGCAGCAATTGCTGCATTCTTGTGGATGCCGTTACTTCACGGAAACGGGAAAAATACCTGCCACCCCGGGTAAGGCGCACTTCCGCGAGAAATTCTGCCGGTTGCCCTTAACACGAAGAGGGTGGGCCGGAATTACGTTCTAAGAGATAGCTACTTTGAATTTGATGTCAACCTGGAAGCAGGTTGATAAATGATCGTGAGGGATTGATGGCCGTTCATCGCCAGGCAGAATGATGAAAGCGGCCCTCCCCCGGCAGGAGGAAGACCGCTGATCAGAAGCAATCGTGATCGTGAAGGGGACGAAGGTCAGTGAAACATCTAACGCGGGTAAGCTATTTGACCTTTTTGAATGACAGGGGCCCGGTTCCGGGAAGGGTGACGCGTATCACATTGTCCTTGTAATCCCCAACGATCACGCCGCCATTTTTGGTATTCAATCTCAGTTCATCCCGCTTCATATACCAGGAGAAGGCGACCTCGTCGTCGCCGACGCGCCATACGCCCTGCCCGTTCAGCTTCAGTTCGATGGCGGTCTCATCCTTCCTTGCAGTGTCCCTGGCATCGGCGACGTAGGTGCCGACGAGCTGTTCCTGTGATCCGCACGAGATCATTAGAAAAACAAGCAGGCACAATGGAAGCAGCCATATGCCGCCCCTTAAATTCTGTCTCACATTCATAAAATCAACCTGTTACGAAGTTGCGGGAGAAGCTGTCCCTTTGTTGGCGCTGATTACGAGTCTCATCTTCCTGAGAATCGCCGGGCTGTCATACCGATAGATCTGTATTGAAAACACCAGCATCAGCGCGTTTTCAAGTATCTTTTTCCATCCTATCGGTTCACCCACGGTATCATAGCATCCGCAGGTGATCGGCGCTCCCCAATACATGTTTATCAGGATCATGACATCGAACATGATCAGGAGCAACCCGATCAGAACGACCGAGGCCCTGGTTTTGAAACCGATAATTAAAAACAGGCCTGCCACGAATTCGATCCACGGCAGTATGACCGCGCCCGTGTTGAGAAACAGGTAGGGTATGAGCCGGTAGTTGGCTATCGCCTCGGCGAATTGGGCAGGATAGGGTATCTTGCTCACGCTTGCGTAAATAAAGAAATAGCCTATGTAGACCCTGAGAGCAAACGCCAGGTATTCGCTTGTGAGCAGTCGTGCAGGAAGTGACCTGTTCATTTTGCAACCTTCTCTTCCACGGGATACCCCTTAGCCTTCCAGGCCGTCAACCCGCCGTCTATGATCTTCACGTCCGTGTGGCCTCGAAGCTGGAGTTTGCCGGCGATTTCGAGATCATACGGTTTGCTTATCGTGTTGCCGTAAATGAGGATTTCCCGTTCCTTGTTCTCATCTGCGAAGTTCATCATGTAGACTATGTCGAAGAGCGCAATAGGCATGTTCACAGCGCCCTGGATGTGGCCTTTCTGGTAAAAATTGGCGGGCATTGCATCGAGAATGAGGACGTTGCCCTGCCGGGACCTTTCCATGGCCTCCTGTGGACTGATCACCGGAACGGACGCCCTGTCGGGCAGGTCTGGAATCAACGGAAGGCCGTTTGGATTGGAGAGGTTGAATGAGACCGCCAGCAGGATGCTGACTCCGATTATGAGAACAAAATCGAGCCATGAAAGCCTGGAGCGCTTAAGGGCCTCATCGGCTTCTACCGCAATGATCTCCTGATCCTGGAGAAGCCATTTACGCATATCTTTCATGAATGTCCGGGAGAGTTCCGGATACTCGCGCAACAGGCGGTCAAAGTCCTCCTTTGGAATCACCATCAACCGGGATTCGGAGGCCGCTTCCACATTTGCGGTGCGACTCTCCCCCGTTAACAGCGCCACCTCACCGAAATGCCCGCCAGGCCCCACGTAGGAGAGGTCCCTTTCGAGACCCTGATCATGCTTTACATAGACTCGTACTTCACCCGAGAGCACAATGTAGAACTCATCAGCCACGTCGCCTTCCCTGACGATCAACTCACCTGGCTGGACAACCTTTATCGTCATTGTCCGGGACAACTCGTGGAGTCTATCCGAAGGCAAGCTCTGCATTACCGGGCTTTTCAGCAACGTCTCGATATTTTCGTCTTTCTCGACCATTTTCGTACCTGGAAACCCATCTACTGCTTTTTGTGAAAGGCCCTCAGGTCTTTCAGGAAGCCATCGGTATCTTTGATTACTCCGACATGGCTTGCCAGAACCTTACCGCTTTTGGCCGCCACAATCATTGTCGTAGGTGTTTCCACCCCTTCCATGGAGGCGGAGATAGCGAAATTTTCATCGATGAAGATTGGAAACGGCACTTTGAAATTCTTCTTGTAGGCATCCAACTGCGGCTTTTCTGTCGAGATGGCGATGCCGATGACCTTGACGTCCGAGAGGCTTGCGTCTTCCTGTATCACTTTATAGAGCTTGTTGACGATTGGCGCATTGACATGGCACTGGGGGCACAGCGCACTCATGAACTCGATTATCACGAGTTTTGCGTTCGTATCCGAAACCGTGAAGGGGTTGGCTGCCTTGAGCCCAAGGTACTTCTGAGCCTGAGCCTCAGGGGCCGGGATGGTAAATTTCGCAGCAGGGAGATTATCGACAGGCTGGGATGCCAGGGCCGCCCCTGCCTGGAAGGTGAACAGGATTGCTGCAAGTAACTGGATGGTCCTGAAAAATTGCTTCTTGTTCATGAAAAATCTCCAATTGCGCTGTGTGGGAAGGATGGGCAAAACGCAGGCTGAAAATCCGCACTGCCTTAATGCTAAATCTCACTGCTGATGAACGGGCAAGAAATTACAATATGTGATGCTTGCCGTGCCGTCAATGAGAAGATTTCTGAAATAAACCGGAGAACACAGAGGATATCGGCAGATAAAAGCTTCAACGTAATGAAAATTATTACCGGAAGTCAAAAGGACGCAGGCCGCTATTGCCCGGGGAGGCAGCAACCCGTACCCGCCAGACCGGGTTTTTGAACGCTCCAGAGCGAGTCTGCAAAGTAGGTCCGGGAATCGCAAAAGTGCCGTTGCACCTTGAAGCCGGTATCTGCGGCCAGGCACTCTATCTCCGACTCCAGATATTTATGAGAACTTTCGGTATGCAGAGCCTCCCATGCATCGAAGGAAAACGCCTTAGCGATCCCCTTTATCAGGACCTCCTGCCTTTCCGTGCTGACCAGGTAACTCTCCACCGCTCCGGACCGGGGATCGTATCCGCTATGGAAAAAGAACTTCCGGCGGTCGAAGTTTCCTTCCAACTCGTTGTTTATTCGATCCAGCAGGTTGAGGTTGAATTCTTTCGTGAGACCTTCTGAATCATTGTAAGCACTGTTAAGGACGCTGATATCCTTTTTCAGGTCGAACCCGATGAGAACCAGGTCGCCGGGTTTCAGGCATTCCCAGAGATGCCGCAGAAATCTTCTTGAGCCGCGGGCATCGAAATTTCCGATACTGGAGCCGAGAAACAACACCAGGTTTCTGGCGCCGCTCACTCTTGAGAGCCATCTAAGGCCGTCAAAATACTCCGTCACAATGCCTGTAACCAACAACCCGGCGCTGGAATATCTTTCTTTCAGCGCGAAAGTAAGATTCCGAACCGATGTCGTGGAGATATCAAGGGGCATGTATTCGAATCGAAGACCTTCCCGCACGAACTGCTCGATCAACAGCATAGTCTTTTGTCCGTCCCCCGCGCCCAGTTCTATGAGATTGAACGGCTCCCGCGGAAGAATATTTGCTATCGCTCCCCGGTAATTGGAGAGGATCTCGTGCTCGCACCGTGCAGGATAGTACTCCTCCAGGCCGCTGATTTTCCGGAACAGCTCACTGCCCTTCTCGTCGTAGAGATAGGCGGGAGGAAGGCGCCGTGGTCTGCTCGAAAGACTCTCCAGTACGTCCAGCGCGAAGGTGCGCCGGGGTGATTGTGGAATATCCGGTTCGATTACACGGAAGGCCGTATCGGTGTCGCGCATGGGTTCTTCCCTGCTACAGGTCCCTGGCAAGCCGTATTCCGCTGAACTGAAACCGGGCGGCCGGAGGCCAGAAATTGCGGTAGCTGATCCGAATATGATCCACGGGAGTCACACAGGAGCCTCCCCTCAGCACCCGCTGGTTATTCATAAACTTGCCGTTGTATTCTGAAAGATCATCCGGAAATTCCACGAATCCGGGGTAGGGTTCATAATGGCTCGTGGTCCATTCCCACACATCTCCCAGCAGTTGGGCAAGCGGAGCGTGATCATTTGCGGAAGCAGGCACGGGATGAAGACTCCCGGATTCTACGAAATTCCCCTGCGAAGCCCCGGCGCGGGATTCCCTGGCTGCGTGCTCCCACTCACGCTCGGAGGGAAGCCTCGCTCCCCTGTATTCTCCATAAGTCTGAGAATTCCACTGGGCAAAGGCACTGGCCTCGTAGAAGCCGACGTGACAAACCGGCTCGTCGAGATTCACCCGTCGCATTCCCGACAGAGTGAAAACCCACCACTGGCCGTCCGTTTTCTCCCAGTACAGGGGTGCGTTCCACCCCTGCTTTTCGACCTCGAACCAGCCGTCGGAAAACCAGAGCAGTGAATTAGAGTAGCCTCCATCTTCCATGAATTCGAGGTATTCCCGGTTTGTAACGAGCCGGTCCTGCAGCCCGAAGTCCCTCAGGACCGCCTGGTGGACACCCAGTTCGTTGTCCCAGCACCACCCTCCTTCCCTGTTTCCGAACTCGCACACCCCGCCGCCAAAAGAGACAAACCGGGTGCTGTCCCTCCCCGGCAGGTCACGCTCCAGTGCAGGTCTATAGGAAGGCCGAAGGTGAGTCACATTTGCATGGTAGATGTTTTTTATCTCCGTGTAAAACAGCTCCTGGTGCTGCTGTTCGTGATTCTTGCCCACGGTCAGAACAAAATCGAGCCGCTCCAGCAAGTCCTCATCGGAAGACTCGATCAGGGTCTCTATCCGCTCGTCCACTGATTTGCGGTATTGATAGATCTGATCGAGAGTGGGCCGCGTGATAAGACCGCGTTTTCCCCGCAGCCCCCTCAGGCCTGCCCGGTGATAATAGGAGTTCAGGAGGAAGCTGTACTCCTCATCCAGGGGCAGAGACAAACCTGCGGGCCTGAGTATAAAACGCCAGAAAAACCAGCTCGTGTGTCCCAGGTTCCACTTCGGCGGGCTCACTTCTTCCGCGGGCTGAACCTGGAAATCCTCCGGCTCAAGCGGGGAGCACATCGCCAGGCTTGCCTGCCGCACATCCCTGAACATCTTCAGGAGTTGCTCGCGTCTATTCATCCGATCTCGATCTCTTTTCATCTCAATTAAGATTGTCCGACCAGCCGCCATATTCTCGGAATGCAGGCCGGGGCCGCATCGATCCCGGCTCCGGGTGCATGACACACAGCGCAGCCGCATGCCCGGGCTTCAAACTTAAGCATACCCGAAGGCTTCAACAATACGAAAGATCGTCCGCATCACAGATGCGGGCGATCAGGGGTCGTTCTATCCCGGGGTGGACATTCAGGCGGATTCTACGGCAGGTCTGCTGAATCCGCGCCGGGGGTGAGCATTGCCAGGTCCATGTTCGCACCCGCGATCGCGTTAGCCTGCTCTGCTGCCGGGTCAGGCTGGATGGAAGCCGCCGGAGCTATGATCGCGGAGACGTTTGCCACGGGAATTGCATTATTGACTGCTTTTTCATTGGGAGTTACGGGCGCTTTTGCCGCGGGGGCGCCTGCCTGTATTGACGCAAGCGGCGCGAGTTGCGCAGCGGCATCGGCCGCAGGCGCCGCCGGGGTGGCGAACTGTTTTGCAAACTGAGTGTCGGCTGCCTTCGGGGCGGCCTCGATATCATTGTCCCGGTCAGGGACCATTCCCGCATCCGCAGGTTTGACCATCCCTGCGTTCTTCTGTTCTTTTGCCATCAGGACGGCATTCTTTCCAGCGTCCCTAAGCCCTTTCCTCTCTAATTTAGCGTCCTCCAGGGCCAGTCTGGAGAGGTCATCGAAAAGCTTCTTTTCGTCGGCAAGCCTTACGGCATCCTGAGCCTTTTTATCTGCCCCTCCCTTACCGGCAAGTTTTGTCTCGCCCGCGTCTCCGGCCTGATGTCCCGAATTAGAAACACCCCGGGTCAAGCCATGGCCGCCCCGCGCGTTGGAGTTATCCTCGGGTTTGTTCCGGTTTCCGACACGGTCCTCGGTCTGATTCGCTTTGGCCGTGTTCGCCTTTCCAGAGCCTGCAAGCTGAGTCGTCACGCCCGTGCCCGTCGCGGTTCCCGAAAGAGCGGAGGCCGAGCTGTTGGGAGTGGCCGTAACAGCGGGATTCCGAGGCTGGGTTGCTGTAACAGCGCGATCATTCAACTGGGTCGCCGTCACTGACGGGTCGCTTACTTGCGTTGCCGTCACGGGGATGATTGCGCTGCTTCCGGTAACGATCTGATTAGCGAGACCCGCCTGATTTGCCGCCTGAGGAGTTGGCGCCGCGCTTCCCAGCAGTCCTGTCGCCGCAAACCACTGCCCCTCCGGACCCGTTACAAAAACTACCGGCGCAAAACAGGGTGAAGGAACGGCAATGGTCTCGCTTATCGTGGCATTGCCCTGTTCATCGGTGGGAAAGTTTCCGGTAGTGGACGTGTTCACCGGGTTGCCGTCCAAATCCTGGCAGCTCAAAATGGCGCCGAATGAGGCCGCCGGATTAACGCCGCTCTCCGCCAAAACCAGCCCCTGCACATTGAGGTTCAACTGGCCGGTCTGCGAAAGTGTTCCGGTAGCGGGACCGATCGTCCACGGTTGCCCGCCTCCGGGAACTCCCCGAATCAGGTCGGCGCCCACAAGAGCGCCTGAGATGCCCACCATAGAGTCGAACTTCAGTACATTAGCCTCTGTTGCAGCAGCCTGGCCGACCTTGGGACTATCGTCCTGAAGACGCTGAGGGTTATCCTCTATTCTCGCCACCCCGGTCTGAACCGCACCATTCACTGCCGCCTGCCCTGATAACGTTCGGGCCATGTTGTCCAATGCAGCATTTGCAAGCGCCGGGCGATTGCCGAGTACTACGGGATTGCCTGCAGCCTGACCACCCCTGGCCGCTACCTGGGCTATCGCATCGCTGGACAGGCCGAAAATAAACGATGCCATTGCCAGCATGAGTAATTTTTTCATTTTAGAAACTCCTCTATATCGGCCAGGCCCCCTTTGCCGGGGCTGTAGCCGGCGAGCACCAGGGCCGTTTGAGTCTGAGTCGTCTTTTTCCTATAAAATCATACAATTGAAAAAGATCCAACAATTCTTCTGCCATAAGGTTAAGCCTTTTGCCTCGGGATGCAATGAGTAAAATCACTCTATTATGGGGAGGTGCTCCGAATGTACTCCCCGGGCCGGTTGGCTCCCGGGACCACTTTGGTCGGCCATAATTAAATTTTTTTAACAGGCGCCGGAAATGACGGAACGAAAATGGTCGCTCCGAGCGGAAAAAGTCTCTAATGCTTTACAGAAAGCGCGGTTTTCTTTAATTTGAAGGTTTTCGGGCATTGAATCCCTGCGATTTTCTATTGAAAGAAGAAAAGAGATGACGAGAGAAGAAAGAGTGTCCCTGTTCCGGACCGTGGACATCTACCCGGTCACCTGCGAGAGATTGTCAAACGGGCGGTCTGACCTGGAGATCCTTGAAGGGCTGATCCAGGGAGGCGCCCGCCTGGTCCAGTTGAGGGAAAAGAATCTGTGCGAAAGGGATTTTTTCAAGCTGGCTGAAAGATTCCGGGAACGCACCACCGAAGCGGGCATGCTGCTGATAATAAACGACCGGGTTGATTTGGCGATCGCTGTCGGAGCAGACGGAGTGCACCTGGGCCAGGAGGATTTTCCCATCCCCGCCGCGCGAAAAATTGGGCCGGATCTGCTCATAGGCGCTTCGTCACACGACCTCCGGGAAGCGCTTTGCGCCCAGCAGCAGGGGGCCGATTATGTAAACATAGGCCCGATTTTTCCTACCGGCACGAAGGAAGGTATCGAACATTTTCTGGGGCCGGAGGCGATCCGGGAAATCGCTCCCCATCTCGGTATTCCTTTTACGGTAATGGGAGGAATCAAGGAATCCAACATCGATGAGGTATTGTCGGCAGGCGCCCGCAGAATCGCCGTGGTCACCGCCATCACCCAGGCACCGGACGTGGCGGAAGCGGTCAGGTCCCTTCGCCGTAAGATTGCAGCCGCAGTGTAGCCCCAAATAGATAATTTCCGGAAGGTCCCCGGATTTTGACTCTTGATTTTTTGGGGTATGGCTTTATATTGACTAGCACTCAATAAAAAAGAGTGCTAGTAGAGGAGCGCACACCAGCCCCTTACTATCCTAAACTAAACGCAAACCCTTTGCAGGAGTGATTCAAGCATGAAATTCAGACCTCTTCACGACCGTGTCATCGTTAAGCGTCTCGATGAGCAGGAAAAGACCGCCGGAGGCATTATCATTCCCGATACGGCAAAAGAGAAGCCACAGCAGGGAAAGGTCATCGCAGTCGGAACCGGAACAACGCTCAAGAAC
Organism: uncultured Syntrophobacter sp.; assembly: GCA_964539645.1. Taxonomy (GTDB): domain Bacteria; phylum Desulfobacterota; class Syntrophobacteria; order Syntrophobacterales; family Syntrophobacteraceae; genus SbD1. The sequence continues at coordinate 118,410 of CAZIJV010000005.1, read as the reverse complement.
GGAGAAACCATTGCGCCCCAGGTAAAAGAAGGGGACCGGGTGCTTTTCAGCAAGTACGCCGGTACAGAAGTGAAGTTCGGCGATGAGGAGCACCTCATTATGCGCGAGGATGACATTCTGGCGATACTCGACTAAAGAGCTGAAGGCTCGACAGGTTCCCAAGGAGGACTGAGAATATGGCTGCAAAAGAAATCAAGTACAGTATGGAAGCCAGGGAAAGAATCCTGAAGGGAGTGGACACTTTGGCCAATGCGGTCAAGGTCACGCTCGGACCGAAAGGACGCAACGTAGTCTTGGAGAAATCCTGGGGTTCTCCGAATATCACCAAGGACGGTGTCACGGTAGCCAAGGAGATAGAACTCGAAGACAAGTTCGAGAACATGGGCGCCCAGATGGTGAAGGAGGTTGCGAGCAAGACCTCCGATGTGGCAGGCGACGGCACGACCACCGCGACGATCCTTGCCCAGGCCATCTACCGGGAGGGCTCCAAGCTGGTGACTGCCGGTCACAACCCCATGGCTCTCAAGCGTGGAATCGAAAAGGCCGTAGGAACAATCGTCGACGAACTGGTGAGACTCAGCAAGCCCACGAAAGATCAGAAAGAGATTGCCCAGGTCGGCGCCATCAGCGCAAACAATGATCCCACAATAGGCAATATCATCGCCGAGGCGATGAACAAGGTCGGCAAAGAAGGCGTCATAACGGTCGAAGAAGCAAAGAGCATGGAGACAACCCTCGATGTAGTCGAGGGTATGCAATTCGACCGCGGCTATATTTCCCCCTATTTTGTGACGGACCCCGAGCGTATGGAAACCGTCCTGGACGAACCGCTCATCCTGATAAATGAGAAAAAGATCAGCAACATGAAAGATCTGCTTCCCGTCCTGGAGCAGATCGCGAAGATGGGGCGGCCCCTTTTGATCATTTCTGAGGATGTTGAAGGGGAGGCGCTCGCAACACTGGTGGTCAACAAGCTGCGAGGCACCATCAAGGTATGCGCGGTAAAGGCGCCCGGCTTCGGCGACAGGCGCAAGGCCATGCTCCAGGATATCGCCATTCTTACCGGCGGCCAGATGATTTCCGAGGATATCGGCGTCAAGTTGGAAAACATCACGCTGAATGATCTTGGAAAGGCCAAGCGGATCACCATAGACAAGGACAATACGACCATAATCGACGGCGCCGGCTCCCGCGAGGCAATCGAGGGCCGAGTGAAGCAGATTCGCACGCAGATCGAGGACACCACTTCCGATTATGACCGTGAGAAACTCCAGGAAAGGCTGGCCAAACTGGTTGGCGGAGTCGCCGTTATCAAGGTCGGCGCTGCAACTGAAACCGAGATGAAAGAAAAGAAGGCGCGGGTCGAGGACGCTCTGAACGCTACCCGGGCGGCGGTCGAAGAAGGGATCGTACCCGGTGGCGGCGTTGCTCTTCTGCGTTGCATGCATGTTTTGGATAGCCTCAAGCTGGAAGGCGAGGAACTCTTCGGCCTGAATATAGTCAAACGCGCCCTGGAAGAGCCGGTACGGCAGATTGCCAACAATGCGGGCTTTGAAGGATCGGTTGTCGTGGAGCGTGTGAGAAACGGCCAGGGCTCTTTCGGCTTCAATGCAGACACGGAAGAATACGGCGATATGGTGGAAGCAGGCGTGATCGACCCGACCAAGGTTGTCCGCTTCGCTCTTCAAAATGCCGCAAGCGTCGCTTCACTGCTGCTTACCACCGAAGCCATGATCGCTGAAAAGCCGAAAAAGAAAGCGGCTATGCCTGCAATGCCGGGCGGCGGCATGGGAGGTATGGGTGGCATGGGCGGCATGGGTGGTATGGACGATATGTACTAGACTCAAACGGGCGGGAGCACAATTCTTCGTCCCGCTTTTACCGATTTTGCCTTGGTCCGGGGGGAGTTCCCTCCGGACCTTTCTTTTCCAGTTGCAGCCATAACTGACTGGGCACAGCTCTATTGCGCCTTCTGGTGAGCAATTAGGAAACGCCCTTGCCGTTCAGAAAGGGTGCATACTTCTTGTCCGTCACCATGATATGCTGATCCACCCACTTTTGCAGCGGTTTCGCTCCAATTTCCTGAGTCGTGAGAGTCGATCCCGACATGACGGCCAACCTGCCGAATTCAGGGAATTATCAATCTGCTGGACTGGCCCTGAAATGCAGGCGTACAGAATTTTTGTCCGCTGTTCACAGTTCACTGCTCACTGTTCACTGAAATGATTGACAGCCTTTGCTCTTATGCGGTAAAGAATCCTGTCGCGAATTCGAAAACCAACGAATCTCATTGCAGAATTTCAAAAAAGAACCCCATTTCAAGAAAACCTGGAAAGGAAGGGAGGCAGTATGCGGAAATTGGCCGTTTTTACTGGACTGTTTCTACTGATGGGATTTGCCCTTTCGCCTGTGGCATGGAGTGCCGACACGATCAAGGTCGGGTTTAACATTCCTCTCACCGGGGATATTCCCAAAGTCGGTGAGTGCTCGAAATACGCCGCGGAGATTCGCCTTGCCGAAATCAACGGCGCTGGGGGCCTGAAGGTAGGCGACAAGACGTACAAACTGCAGTTCATCTACGAGGATAACGAGTCCAAGGCTGAATCCGCGACCTCCACCGCTCTGAAATTGATCACCCAGGACCAGGTGCTGGCAATTATAGGGCCGCAGTCGAGCAAGCAGGCCATTCCCGCGGGCGAGGTCTGTAACGCCAACAAGACTCCCATGATTTCACCCTGGTCGACGAATCCCAAGACGACCGAAAACCGCCCGTATGTCTTCAGGGCATGTTTTCTCGATCCTTTCCAGGGTCCGGTAGTCGCCAAGTTCGCCACCGAGGAATTCAAGGCCAAGAAGGCCGCGGTTCTCTACGACATCGCAAGCGACTATCCCAAGGGGCTGGCGGAATTCTTCAAGGAAGCCTTCGAGAAGATCAATGGGCCGGGTTCGGTTGTCGCCTTTGAAACCTTCACCACAAAAGACAAAGACTTCAGCGCACAACTCACCAAAATTACCAAGTCGGGGGCGGATGTTCTCTTCACCCCTCAGTACTACGATGAAGTTCCGCTTATCGTAAAGCAGGCAAAAGAACTCGGCTGGACGAAGCCCATTCTGGGCAGCGACAGTTGGGGCTCGGCCGAATTGATGAAGCTTTGCGGCGATGGCTGTAAAGGCTATTTTTTCAGCACCCACTATGCTGCCGCAGGTGCGAAAGGCGCTACCAAGGAATTCATCGACAAGTATAATGCCAAGTACGGCTATGTTCCCGACGATGTTGCGGCTCTTACCTGGGATGCCATCAATCTGCTGTGCCATGCGATTCAGAACACCGGCGCTTTGAGCGGCAAGATCGAAAAGGACCGGGATGCGGTAAAAGACAAGCTCACCAAGGTCAAGGACTTTGATGGAATCACCGGCAAGATGACTTTCAGTCCGGGTGGAAACCCCACCAAGTGTGCGGTAATCGTAAAGATCAGCAACAAGGGCGAATTCGAGTTTTTCAAGTCAGTATGCCCCTGATGTTGTAGCGATAGTATACCAAGTAGAGAGGCGGGAAGCGATTCCCGCCTTTCTGCATGAACCGAACTCATACCACTCTACCTTAAGGAACGTTTCACTTGTCTTTTGAAATCTTCTTTCAGAACTTACTCAATGCCCTTCAATGGGGGAGCTTCTACGCCCTGATCGCCCTCGGCTACACGATGGTCTATGGGGTGCTGCTTTTGATCAACTTTGCCCATGGCGACATATTCATGGTGGGCGCCTATATCGGCTTCTTTCTCGCAACGCTTCTGCTCGGCCAGTATGCCGGGTTTGCACCGGGGCTGCCGCCTGCGGTTATATTCGGAATCACCGTGCTGGTCACCATGATACTGACGGCGGGAGTGGGCGTGGCCATTGAACGGATAGCCTACCGGCCGCTGCGCCGCAAAGGGGCCTCGCGCCTCTACGTTGTCATTACCGCACTGATGTGCGGACTGATCCTGGAAAACGGCAACCTGGCCCTGCTGGGAGCGAGCCGCCGGAGTTTCCCCGAACTTCTGCCCAAAGCGGTGCATACCGTCGGCGGAGTGATGTTTACCAACACGAAATTGTTGGTTATCGTCACCACCGTACTGGTATTCATCCTGTTGGAGACAATCGTTCGCAAGACAAAGCTGGGCATGGCGATGCGCGCCATATCCTACGACAGGATGGCTGTGCCGCTTATGGGAATCCCGGTGGATACGGTAATCGTCTTCACCTTTGTCCTCGGCTCATCGATGGCTGCGTTGGCCGGGGTGCTCTTTGCCACCGCCTATCCGGTCCTCGAGCCTTATATGGGCGCGCTCGTCGGATGGAAAGCCTTTATTGCGGCGGTGCTGGGAGGAATCGGGGAGATCCGGGGCGCCTTTGTCGGCGGTTTTCTGCTCGGGTTTGTGGAAATATTCGTCGCAGCCTTTTTTCCTTCAACGCTTCGCGACCTCATCGCCTTCAGCATTCTGCTGGTGTTTCTGAGCCTCAAGCCGACGGGTATATTCGGAGTCGCACGAGCCACGAAAATTTAGGTCAGCTATCATTATGCGCAGTAAGAGTTCGCTTCTATCATACGTCACCCTCTGTATACTGGCAGTAGTCGCCATAAAGCTGGAAATGCTGAACGCCTATGTTCAGATCGTCCTCATGTTTATCGGCATCAATATCATTCTTTCAACCTCGCTCAACCTGATTAACGGCTACATGGGTGAATTCTCCGTCGGGCACGCGGGTTTTATGGCCGTGGGGGCCTACATCACTTCGGTACTGAACGTGATGCTCTTTACATCCAGTTCCGTTTTCGGACCGCCCCTGCTCTCCCCGGCCAGCGCCCTTTTTCTTTTTCCCGTCACCCTCCTTGCGGGCGGCGTCGGGGCTGCTCTTGCCGGATTGCTGGTAGCGGTTCCTTCTTTCCGCACCCGAGGTGACTATCTTGCCATTATCACCCTGGCAGTGAACTACATCGTGAAAAGCTCTATAGAGAATATGCAGGTTATCGGCGGCGCACGCGGATTTATGGGCATGCGCAACGTCATCAATTCCATGGAGGAAGTCGTCAACCTCCCCTGGACCATGATCTGGGTTTTGACCTCGGTCGGAGCTACGGTCTGGATTATTCACCGGTTCGTGAACTCTACCTACGGCAAAGGCATCATCGCAGTCCGGGACGATGAAATAGCAGCCGAGATCATGAGCGTGAACACGCAGCGGATGAAAATGGTCGCCTTCATGCTCTCCTCCGGTCTTGCCGGTATAGCGGGAGGGCTTTTCGCGCACGTCCTGGGGTACATCAACCCTGGGACATTCACGATCATGAAATCGACCGAAGTGCTCGTCATGGTTTACCTCGGCGGGATGGGCTCTCTTAGCGGCTCGGTGCTGAGCGCGATCCTGCTGACGCTTGCGCTCGAAGCCTTCCGTCCGCTGCAGGTGGCGAAATGGGTGGTCGTACCGCTCCTGCTCATCCTGCTCATGCTCTTCAGACCCGAGGGCATTCTGGGACACCGTGAGCTGACTGACGTCTTCCCGAAGCTTCGCCGGTGGTTCGGTCAAAAAGAAGGGCAGGTGTAAAATGGCGCTTCTTGATGTAAAAAACGTCACTCACTTTTTCGGCGGACTTCGAGCGGTCTACAATCTCAACCTCAAGCTCGAAGGCGGGGAACTGATGGGCCTGATCGGCCCCAACGGCGCCGGAAAGACCACTATATTCAACCTGATAAGCGGTTTTTACCGCCCGAGCGAAGGGGATATAACGTTCCTCAATCGGGACATTGCCGGTCTCAGACCGCACCAGGTCACCTCTCTGGGCATGGCGCGCACTTTTCAGAATATCCGGCTCTGGAACAGCCTGAGCGTGTTCGAGAACCTGTGCATTTCCCAGCACTCAAACCTTGGCTACGGCTTTTTGCAGGCGGTGCTGCGCACGGCAAAGTATCGAAAAAGCGAGCGACGGGTGCAGAAAACCGCCGAGGAGATGCTCGACATGCTGGGGCTCAGGCACTATGCCCTCGAAACACCACGGAACCTTCCTTATGGACTTCAGCGCCGGGTCGAAATAGGCCGCGCCCTCGCCCTTCGCCCGAAACTCCTTCTGCTCGATGAACCCGCAGCGGGAATGAATCCCAGCGAGGTCGATCAATTGATCGAAATGGTCCGTTGGATTCGTGACAAGTTCCAGCTTACAGTCCTGCTGATCGAGCACAACATCCGTGTCGTGATGAACGTTTGCGAACGCATCAAGGTGGTGGATTTCGGAGAAACAATCGCGGAAGGACCGCCCGAGGAAATCAAGACCAATCGCCGAGTAATTCAGGCATACCTTGGAGAAGAAGAACCGGCTCATGCTCGAAGTTAACAACCTCTACGTAAAATACGGGAACATCGAGGCCCTTCACGGGATATCCTTCCGGGTAGACGAGGGAGAAATCGTTGCCCTGCTCGGAGCGAACGGGGCGGGGAAATCCACCACCCTCATGAGTATCATGCGCCTTCCTCCGCCGGAAGGTCCGCAGGTAAGCAGCGGAGAAATACGGTTCAACGGGACCGATCTTCTCCCGATTGCTTCCCACACTCTGGTTGCCCGGTACGGCATCGGGCTGGTGCCGGAAGGAAGGCATATTTTCGGAAACCTCAGCGTGCTGGAAAACCTGAAGCTCGCCACCTTTGCACGGAGCGACAAGGAACAGGTTGCAAGAGATTACGATCGGGTTTTTACGTTGTTTCCGCGCCTTGCGGACCGCAAATCTCAGCGGGGAGAACTGCTCAGCGGCGGAGAGCAGCAGATGCTGGCGATCGGGCGGGCCTTCATGAGCGGAGTTCGCTTCATCCTGCTCGATGAGCCTTCCATGGGACTTTCACCGCTGCTCATGCTCGAACTGTTCCGGGTGCTCAAGGAAATCAACGAGACCGGGACAACCATCCTGGTGGTGGAACAGAACGCACGCATCGCCCTGAAACATGCTCACCGAGCCTATGTACTCGAGGCGGGCAAAATAGTCCTGGAAGGCGATGCCGCCTCTTTGTCCAATAATCCCGAAATTCAGAAAGCCTATCTGGGATGATCTTATGGAGTTGAGAAACCCGGACTTTACTTCTAAAATCAAATCTGACTTCTAAAATTACACGAGGTTGACTATGGACCTGCTGAAAATTTTGATCTGCGATGGACTGGATGAAAGTGGCCTGGAGCTGTTCCGAACGGCGGCGGGTGTACAGGTGGATGCGCCCGAGGGGCTGAGCGCCTCGGAGATAAAGGCGGTTCTGCCGGACTACGATGCTATGATCGTGCGCAGCCGCACCAAGGTCACCGCAGACCTGATCGAAAATGCTCAGCGCCTGAAGGTGGTGGGCAGAGCCGGAACCGGCGTGGATAATATCGATGTGGAGGCGGCAAGCGCCCGAGGCATCCTGGTCATGAACACGCCCGGCGCCAATGCCATGGCTGCTGCGGAACACACTCTGGCGATGATGCTGGCTCTTGCGCGGCATATTCCGCAGGCCACCGATTCGATGCGCAAGGGGTTGTGGGAAAAGAAAAAGTTTATGGGGACCGAGCTTTATCACCAGACTATCGGGATAATAGGTCTGGGAAAGATTGGCGCCATCGTCGCCGACCGGGCTCTTTCCATGAAAATGGAAGTCCTGGTCCATGATCCCCACATCGTTCCGGAAATGGCTGCGGTGCTCGGGGCCGAATACGTTACGCTGGACGAGCTTTTTGCGCGCTCCGATTTCATCACCATTCACACGCCTCTGACCGTCGACACACGCAAAATCATCAATCGGGACACCCTGGCGAAAACCAGGCCCGGGGTGCGCATCCTGAACTGCGCGCGCGGCGGCCTGATCGACGAGGAAGCGCTCAACGAATTTCTCCTCAACGGCCATGTTGCGGGCGCCGCCCTGGATGTGTTCGAAAAGGAGCCTCCGGCAGAAAGCCCCCTTCTCAGGCTCCCCAATGTTATTTTTACCCCCCACCTCGGCGCATCCAGCCTCCAGGCTCAGGAAAACGTCTCGCGCGCGATCGCCTCCCAGATCCTGGACTACCTCCAGCGAGGACTGATACGCAACGCGATCAATTTCCCGTCGATCAGCATGAAGGAATATGAGCGAATAAAGCCGTACCTCGTGGTTGCCGAAAGACTCGGCAATCTTCAGGGCCAGCTATGTACCCCGGTCTTGAAGCTCGAAATCACCTACAGCGGGTCGGAACTCCAGGAAATACCCATTCAGCCCCTTACCCAGACTGTCATCAAGGGCCTTCTCGATCCAATCATGGCGGAGAAAGTCAACCTGATAAACGCCCCCCTGCTTCTCAAGCAGCGGCAGATCGAACTGACCTCTTCAACCACTTCACAGTCGAAGGGCTACACGGGAGAAATAACCGTCAAGGTGAAAGGCAGGGGAGAAGAGTATTCTGCCTCGGGGGCTGTGCTGCAGGGGCATGAAGTCCGGCTCATACGCCTTAATGACTACAGGCTCGAAGCCGAACTGGAAGGCATAAACCTGATCGTCCAGAACCTCGACAGACCGGGCATGATCGGCTTTGTCGGAACCACCCTGGGGAATTTCAACGTCAACATCGCCAACATGCACCTGGCCCGGACACCGGAAAAAGACAAGGCGATGGCGATAATCAGAGTTGACAACGAAGCTCCCGCCGAGGTGCTCGAAGTACTGCGCTCGCACCCGGCGATACTTTCCGTCCAGCAGGTGAAGCTGTAATCAGATGCAGAAATACTTCGGACCGGAAGGGATTCTGGCCTCAAAGATAGAGGGATTCGAGTACCGTCAGAGCCAGTTGGAAATGGCCCAATCCGTCTTTGAATGCTTTCGCTCTCAAACCCCTCTCATAGTGGAGGCAGGAACCGGTACGGGGAAGACCTGGGCCTATCTCATTCCTGCCATACTCAGCAAAAAGAAGGTCGTGATCTCTACCGGCACGAAGACCCTGCAGGACCAGATTCTCGACCACGACATCCCCTTTCTGAAAAAACATGTCGAACCGAGGCTCAGGGCGGTCTGCCTCAAAGGACGCCGCAATTACCTCTGCCGCAGGCGTTTCCTTGATTTTTCCTACCAGCCCACGCTCTGGAACAAGGAAGAAGCCAAGCTGTTTCGCCGCTTCCAGAAATGGGCGGGAACCACGAACACCGGCGACCGGACGGAGATCGAATGGCTGCCCGACAGCTTCCGCACCTGGAACGAAGTCTGCTCCAGCACCGAGTACTGCCTGGGACAGCAGTGCACCGAATTCACCCGCTGCCACCTCACACGCGTTCGCAATGACGCCGCCCATGCGGACGTGCTGGTTGTAAACCATCATCTCTTTTTTGCCGACCTCTCGCTTCGCCGGAAAGAACTCAACGGAGTTATCCCGGATTACGAGGCCGTGGTCTTTGACGAGGCGCACCAGATCGAAGACGTGGTCGGGGAGTATTTTGGAGTCCATTTCAGCACTTTCGGAATATCCCAGCTCTCCCAGGATATCCTGAAAGAATGTCGCCGGGACCTCAAGAAACTGAACCTCAAACAGATTCAGGCTGTCGGCCAGCAGTTGGAGGTCTTGAGCAGGCTTCTTCACAATAACCTGTCGCAGGCGGGTCCGGGCCAGGGCAGGTTCCGGTTTGACGCGGCAAAAGCCGGTTCTGATTTCAACAATACGTGCAGGCAAATCAGTCATGCTCTGGACGAGTTGCCTGCGATGGTTACTCCCGTAGCCGAACAGGTTGAAAACCTTGCCTGCGCCGGAAGGCGGGGGCTCGAACTCTCCGCGGCTCTGCATACCCTGCTGGAGCAAAAGGACGACAAGCTCGTCTACTGGTATGAATTGACTCAGCAGGCTGCCGCTCTCAATGCAACCCCGATAGATATCGCGCCGGTGCTGAGCGAGTCTCTTTTCCCAACCACCTCCGCCGTCGTAATGACCTCGGCGACCCTTTCCGTCGCCGGTTCCTTTGAATTCCTGAGAACAGCCCTGGGAGTACCCTCCGACAGCCGTGAAGTGCTGCTTCGCTCGCCCTTTTCTTACGACCGGCAGGCGATCGCTTACATCCCGAAGCGCTTTCCCGCTCCCTCCGAAAAGACCTTCTGTACCCATGTGGCTCTTGAGTCGGAGCGGATAATCGAAAAAACCCGCGGGCGCGCGCTCTTTCTTTTTACCAGCTACCGCAACATGCATGAGGTCTACAAGCTCCTTCGGGACAAGATATCCTTTCCCATGCTTGTCCAGGGACAGAAACCAAAAAGAACTCTGCTCCAGGAATTCAAGGAAAGAGTCGATTCGGTCCTTCTGGCCACCAGTTCGTTCTGGCAGGGGATCGATGTGCCGGGAGAGTCCCTTAGCTGTGTTCTCATCGACAAGCTTCCCTTCGAGGCGCCGGACGATCCGGTAATCGCCGCCCGGGTAGACCGGCTCACCCGGAGCGGGAGAAACGCCTTCTACGAATACCAGGTGCCCCGGGCGGCGATCCAGTTGAAGCAGGGCATCGGCCGGCTGATCCGATCCTCACGCGACCGGGGAATCATAATCATTTTCGATGTCCGGATACTCACCAAGAGCTACGGACAGGTCTTTTTGAAAAGCCTGCCGCCCTGCCCGGTCGTTCATTCACTCGATGCAATCGACACATTTCTGATATCATAACCCGTGGACATTTCGGAATTATCTCTTTTATCGGCGGTGGCGCATCAGTCCTTTAGAACGGCTCGCCGCAGACTGGAGCAACCTGAAGAAAGCTCTTGAGTTCATGCTCCGAACCTCCGATTATTCTAAGGGTTCTCTTCTATCTGAGGCAATGAAGATGCTTCTCTAATCAGAACTCCCCATGATGCTCGCTCACTAATTCATTTTCGCCATGACCAAATACGGAGGTTCTCATGAGCACGGGAAGGACTGCCACCGGACGTTTCGGATCCAAAGACGGATCACTCTCCAATGTAAAGCTGCAGGTAAAGCTTGCTGTGGCTTTTTCCCTCCTGGTCGCCATGATTGCCGCGGCAGGAATCGTCGGATTGATCTCGGTTCGGAGTATCCGTTCGAATGTGACCGTCCTCTCCGATGTTGCGTCTCCTTTGATCGTGCACAGCGGAGACATCAACAGCCTCCTCGGGCAGGCGAACATCGCTTCACTCGAATTACCTGGAATGACTGATATCGAAAAAGTAAACGCAAAGAGCAAGGCGATTGAGGAGATGTACAAGAGCTTTCAGACAAAGCTCAACGAACTCAATAGCGTTATAAGCAAGGGAGGAGTCCAGCTAAGTACGGATGGCCTGGCCAAAGCGGGCCAAAAACTGTTCAAGACCGCGGCAGAGATGGCCGGCCTTACATCGGCAAGACTGTCGGGGGAGAGAGCCAGGCTTGAAGGGCTCGAAAAGTTTGACAAAATGAAAGCAGAAGTTGACAGCCTTCTTGAGGACCTTGTAAAGGTCGGGCAGTCAGGGGTCAATCAGAAGGAAGAACAGGCAAAAACACTGGTCCAGTCGGGCAATGCCCCAGTAGACCTGCTTGAGAGCATCATTGATGAGACCTTCAGCCAACACTTGCCTCTGTTGCAGGGGGCAATGGCGACACAGGCAGACGCGCTTAAGTTGCAGGGGCTTTCACGGGAATACGTAAGCGAAACCAGAATAGAAAATCTAAGCGCACTGGAGGACAGCGCCTCGGAATTCATGAAGAAATCGTGGTCGCGTCTCAACACACTGCGAGGACGATCCTCCGGAGCACAAAGACAGCAAGCCGCAAAGGTAATCGAAGGATTTACAGCACTTCAGGGTATCATGTTTGCCGACACCGGCGTCTATAGACTCCACCGGAATGTTCTGGAGTCCAACCAAAAGATCAAACAGATGGAAGCAGCCCTCGCTTCGGTGACAAAAGAATGCTCCATTGTCTCGGATGAAGTCCTGGGCGCTGCAAAGAAGATCGGCCATGTAGTGGAAACCGAAACAGATGGCAGTCTCAGGTCCGCCCAACTCAATACCGCCTCCGCGATCGGTCTTGGGATCATTGTCGGCATAATCGGCTGCTGGCTGCTCACTCGGGCCATCACCGGACCTATTCGGCGAGTGATCCACGCACTGGGCATCGGCGCCGACCAGGTGGCCTCAGCCTCCACGCAGATATCCTCCGCATCCGCATCACTGGCTGAAGGGGCCTCCGAACAGGCGGCCGCCATCGAAGAGACCTCCTCATCCCTTGAAGAAATGTCCTCAATGACAAGGCAAAATGCAGACAACGCAACACAGGCCAATGACCTGATGGCAGAGGCGAACCGGATAATCGAAAGGGCGAACTCCTCCATGTCCGCTCTCATAACCTCCATGACTGAAGTCTCCAGAGCTGCCGAGGACACGCAAAAGATCATAAGAACCATTGACGAAATAGCCTTTCAGACTAACCTGCTCGCGCTGAATGCGGCAGTGGAGGCGGCGCGGGCCGGGGAGGCGGGCGCCGGATTCGCCGTGGTCGCCGAAGAGGTGAGGAATCTCGCGTTGAGGGCTGCCGAGGCTGCCCGAAACACTGCCGCTCTCATAGAGGGAACGGTTCAAAAGGTAAAGGAAGGTTCAGGAGCCGCCGGAAAAACCAACGAAGAATTCACGGAGGTTACCTCCATTGTCACCCGTTCGACCGGACTTGTGGGGGAGATAGCCGCCGCCTCACAGGAACAGGCGCAGGGCATCGAGCAGGTGAGCAAGGCCGTCTCCGAAATGGACAGGGTCGTGCAGCAGAACTCCGCCAATGCCGAGCAGACCGCCGCAGCTTCTCAGGAAATGAACACACAATCCGAGCGGATGAAAGAATATGTGATCAGTCTTGCGGAATTGGTCGGCGGCGCGGACACCGATAAAAAATCCAGCATCCTCGAACATCGCGGTAAGCGCGAAGGCGTGGTTGCGCTTCCCGGAGCATAGAAAGAGTTTTCGGCACTGATGCACCCGATAGCGCCACCGTGGAAGGCGGCGCTATCGGGTCTATAGGCGCCGGACAATCGTCCCGGTTGTTGGAATCATTATCTCGCCGGTTGAATCCCGCCTCTTTCTTCTCAGCCAAAATTACTGCAAAATCATGATGAAAGTATTATAAAGTCAGAAAAGCGGTTGTTGCCCCTATCGCCGAAAGCACACGACTTTCGGTCCGATGATTATCTTGGATGTGCTCAAAGCTGCCCTGAAAAGGGCTCTGCATAAGACAGACGGAGTAGAGCGAACGGCCTGTGCTCCCAATCAACGGACCCGGCAAGGCGGAGAAAGGATGAGGATTATGAAGACGATACTTCTTGCAGTGGATGGAACCACACGCGGACTGGAGACGGTTTCTATACTGGGGCGCATACTGAAAAACTGTGACGGTTTGCGCCTGTTGCTACTGCACTGCGTCCAGCAAGTCGCGGTCCTTCTGCCGGGAGATTTGTGCCACGATATCGAAGAACACTGCAGGTTCGCATCGGGAGATCAGGAAAAGATCGGCCAGGCCGTACTCCAGGCCTCTTTGAGCAAGCTCCTGGATGCAGGTTTTCCGAAGGAGAATATAGAGACACGGTTGAAGATGGACAGCATGGACCCTGCGCAGGATATTCTGAAGTGCGCCGAGGAAGAGAACATCCGAACAATCGCCCTCGGCAGGCGGGGGCGGAGCCAGGTCCAGGAATTGCTGCTCGGAAGCATCTCCGGGAAAGTCGCCCAGTATGCGCGGAACAGGACGGTTTGGATCGTGGACACGCCCGTCTTTGAAACGCGCAAGGTACTGGTCGCCATGGAAGGTGTGCCCGAGAGCAGGGAACTCTCCTACTACACGGCCGAGTTGCTCGCCGACTGTCCCGGAATGGACTACACATTCCTGCACATCATGCCTCCCGTTCCGCCGCAGTTCTGGGATGACGGACATATTCTCGGCAACTCCGAACAACGGGATAGAGTCTCCCGGATCGAGAAATGGAAAGTGGAGTGGACGGAGACGGTGGGCCGGTACATGACCGAAGGACGCGATCTGCTCACGGAAAGAGGCGTTCAGGACAGCAGCATTGAAACCCTTATCCTCCCAACCCGGGAAGGGATTGGACGGGATCTGCTGGCAGAGATACGCGAACATGAATTCCAGTTCGTCATGATGGGAAAGAAGAGCTTCCACGAGCGCAAGCCATTTCTCATGGGAAGCCATGCATCGAAGATCCTGCACAATGTGAAGTCGGTAATACTCTGCCTGGTTGACTAGCCATGGAAAAGACCGCCTGCCGGCTCTGCGGACTGCCGGTGGGCAGAGCGAACCTGTCGCTGAGCGTAGCGGGACAAACTGTCCCTTTTTGCTGTCCGGGCTGCATGTATGTCTTTCAGATCCTCCATAACAGCCCCGGGGGAATACCCGAGGACTATCGGAAAACGGAACTCTACCGGGCTTGCGTCGCCGCCGGGCTGATTCCACCGGCGGGCGGCGGCCCGGACCGGCCTGCCACTGCTGACCAGCAGGAAACCACGCCGCTCGATACCCCCGAAATGGCCGCCATTCGCGAAGGTCTCTCGCAGGAAATCTCCATCAGAATAGAGGGAATGTGGTGCGTCGCCTGCTCCTGGCTCATTGAACAGTTGCTGCGCAAAATGGAGGGTGTGCTCAACGCGAGTATTTTCTTTTTCTCCGATATCGCCCGGATCAAATACATGCCTCATGTGACGCGCCCGGAAAAGATCATGGAGGCGATTTCACGGCTCGGGTACAAGGCCCACCCGGTCGAGCAGGGTCTGGAGTCCGGCGAAAACCGCGGACTCGCCGTTCGACTCGGGATTTCCGCGATACTATCCATGAATATCATGATGATCTCCCTTGCCCTCTATTCCGAACTGTTCGGAGAAGTCGGACGGGAAGGCGCCGTCTATTTTTCCTACATTCTCTGGGTAATGGCTACTCCCGTCGTTTTCTTCTCGGGATGGCCCATCATTAGGAAGGGATTCTGGGCCATTCGCTTCCTGAACCCCGGCATGGATACCCTCATCGCCATTGCGGCGCTTGCGGCCTACTTTTACAGCCTTAACGCAATGCTGCGCGGAAGCGCTCATGTCTATTTCGACACGGCTTCCATGCTGATTACCCTGGTGCTTCTCGGCAGGTTTATCGAGTCGCGGGCAAAGGAGAAGATTGCCGAAGGAATAACTGCCCTGTTTCACGCTGCAGAAGGGAAGGTACGCCTCCTGTGTGAAGGACGCGAGGTCTGGACGGCCTCGGACAAGGTAAAACCGGGGGATTCATTCCTCGTATATCCGGGGGAGCGTGTCCCGGTTGACGGGCATATCGTCTCCGGAGAAGCGCTCCTGGATGAATCGATCATTACCGGGGAATCGCACCCGGTTAAAAAAGGTCCCGGCGCCTCTCTTCCCGCCGGGGCTCTCTTCCTCGACGGGACCGTAACACTCGAGGTCGCGCGGCCAGGAAATGAGAGTTCCCTTAGTCAGATCCTCTCCCTGATACAGGAAGCCCTGTCCATAAAAAACAGCTTTGAACTCCTCGCGGACCGCCTGATGCGAGTCCTCGTCCCAGCCATTCTGCTCATCGCAGGCTGCATTGCGCTGTTTCTGCCTGCAGCCTCGGTTTCTCCTGACGAGGCATTCCTGCGGGGGCTGACAGTATTGCTCATAACGTGCCCCTGCGCTTTGGGCATAGCCACTCCGCTGGCCAAAGTCGCCGCTATAACGAGGGCGCGCAGGTCGGGAATCCTTATTCGCAATCCTTCAGCGCTGGAACGTGCCGATAAGCTCGATGTGATGATCTTCGACAAGACGGGAACGATAACGGAAGGCAGGTACACGCTGCGCCAGATAAGAGTGCTGGAAGGTTCGGAAGAAGAAGCGCTTCGGAGGGTTGCCTCGGCTGAGGCCGGATCGGACCATTTTCTGGCAAGAGAGCTGGCAGGGGCGGCACGCAAGAAATCGCTCGTCCCGGAAAAACCCCTTTCTTTCATCTCTCTGGATGGTCTGGGGGTGAAGGCGGTAATCGCGGAGGGTGAAATTCTTGTCGGCAATCGCCGTCTCATGGCCGGACACGCGCTCGCGATTCCCGCTGTTCTCGAGGAAGGCGCCCGTACACTGGAGGAGCAGGGATATACGATCCTCTTTTTTGCCTGGAACGGCAAAGTCAAAGGGCGCCTGGCGCTCGGAGACAAGATAAAGGACCGGGCGAGGGAGATCGTCTCCAGGCTGCGCGCGGAGGGGATTGCCACCTGGCTGGTCTCGGGCGATTCAGAGGCGACTACGCGGGCGGTTTCTCTCGCAGCCGGGGTGGACCATTTCGCCGGGCAGGCCATGCCGCAGGACAAGGTAGAGATAGTAAAGGATTTTCAGTCGCGCGGCCTTCGGGTCGCCATGGCGGGTGACGGAATAAACGATGCGGCTGCACTGGCCCGGTCCGATCTGGGCATATCGGTCGGGTCCGGGGCAAATATCATCCGGGAATGCTCGGATGCCGCGGTTTTCGGAGACAACCTCCATAGAGTCTATGAACTCATCGGTCTTTCCCGTTTTACTTTTCGGATTATCAGGCAGAATCTATTTTTTGCCTTTTCCTACAATGTGCTTGGCATTCCGCTGGCCGCCGCCGGCCTGCTGACACCCCTTATCGCAGCCCTTGCCATGTTCGCAAGCAGCGCAACGGTTGTTTTCAACACTCTGCGGATTACCAGGTTCAGCACAACTACGAAATCATGGCGAAAAGGCTGAACCGGGTCACGAAAAAGGCGTTTGATCAGCAGCAATAAACCTTCATACCAGTTCCTTGCCCTCCTTGGAAGCCATCCCCTGCAAAGGGGCCGGCTTTCGTTTTCCTGTCCGCCCAACTGTCTGTTCTGCATTATATTGCATGGGAAGCAAGTCCTCAGCGATGCTTGACCATGCAGGCAGGAGTGAATCAGAATGAGCGTTGATTTTTTTCGAAAAGAATCCGCTGATGCGGATGATTTCTACAGGTGGATAGCGCCCATATACGATCCGTTCGTGGGCACATTCCTGAGGCGCGTCCGACTCGCCGTTCTCGGGATCGCCGCGAGTTGCGGCTGCAGGCGAATACTCGATATCGCGTGCGGAACCGGAGAACAGGTCCGTATGCTGGCTGAGGAAGGCTTTGAGGCCACGGGAATTGATCTCTCGGCGGCAATGCTCTCCCGCGCTCGGGCAGGAGCAAACCCGAGGGCTTCGTACTTTCTTGGAAACGCAGAGAACCTGCCTTTTGACGAGGGATCCTTTGATTGTGTTCACATCAGCCTCGCCCTTCACGAGATGGAATACATATCTGCTATCCGGATTGTTGAGAATGCCATGGATATACTGTGTGCGGGCGGGAAGCTCATTTTATTCGATTATCTCGACGGGCAAAACCTCACATCGAGGATGAGCCTCGGCCTGCTTCATGCCATAGAGCGATTCGCCGGAAGAAGGCACTACAAAAACTTCAAGAATTTCGTGCACCTCGGCGGTCTTCACTCCTTTATCGGGCATTTTCCGCTGAGGGTGGTTGCAGCCCGTCTTTATTATGGGGGAGCGACAGGGCTGATCGTTGCGGAACGGTCGTGAAGATCAGCCTGCCGTCCTGAATTACCTGGAGGAAAGGATACTTTTTCCGCAGTGCGCATCCGCAGATTTCGCAGATGTGCGCAGATTATTTCTGGAGAGAATCCGGATGTCGGGATTGTACAGCCCTAAGTATTTATGCACAGCTCATCCATCAGCTCTTCTTTGAAAACATCTGCGCTTATCTGCGACATCTGCGGATAATGACGGGACTTGGGGCGGGAAAAATCAACCCGCCCCGGAACACTTCTCATAACATCATGTGCAGATTTTGGACGGGGAACCGGTCGATCTGGCAAGAACGCAACTAAAATGACGGGCAGAGTCCGGGACTGATGCCGCCTGCATTCTGAGCGGGTTCGGCACTCCATAGAAATCGCGATTTGCTTCCTGGTTGAACGAAAGCACGGAGCCTTCAATGGACACTCCGGCAAAAGCCCCCCTGCTTCTTGAGTAGGATAGAATCTCCGACCTCAGTTGAATATCTGTTCCAGCCTCACCGGTCCTGCCGACCGGACCGGCAGCAACGGATATGTTTCCTCCCAGGGTCAGTTTGCCTCCTTCGATCGCCTCCAGACCTCTGGAGGTCCTGAAGACCAGGACAAGGTCAGTGGACTCAATGCCGATCTGGAGCCCAAAGCTTCCTCCCGCAAGCGTAATAAATGCAGGAGGACTCCAGGTCCCATCCGGACCTTTGGAGACCACCACACCCTGGCCAAATCTGGCGCCACCGATAAAACCAGCTTTGAGCAGACCAGGGAAAATTGCAATACCTTGAGCATTATTCAGCAGATCGGCAGGGATTCCCTCATCGGGAATGCGCATCATTTCCTGCAATACACTGGCTGCCGCCTCCACACGCGCAATATCTTCAGGATTCGCCGCCGCCCCGACCGTCGCCGGCCCGAGGAGGAGGAAGACTCCCAATATGACAGGAACAAAAGAATACCTCATGGACATGCTCCTTTTGCTATTTAGAATCAAGTTTTCAATGAGCCAGAACACTTTTACTCAGAAAATAATCATTATCAACTAAAATTCCGCATGGCCCGGTGTTCTGGGAAAAGGGATCACTTCCCGGATGTTCGGAATACCGGTAACGAACTGGACCAAACGCTCCAGCCCGAGCCCGAATCCCGCATGCGGCGCCGATCCGAATTCCCTTAATTCGACATACCACCGGTAATCCTCGGCAGAAATCCCCTTTATGCGCATCTGCTCCAGGAGCATGTCCACTCTTTCTTCTCTTTGCGATCCGCCGATTATCTCGCCCGTTCCGGGAACGAGGATGTCCATTGCGGCAACCGTTTTTTCATCATCGTTGACACGCATGTAAAAAGGTTTGAGAGATCTTGGAAAATCGATGATTCCGACCGGCTTGTTGAATACTTTCTCCGTCAGATAGCGTTCGTGCTCCGCCTGCAGGTCTCCTCCCCATTCCACGGGAAAGGTGAACGCTTCCCCCGATTTGGTGAGAATGTCCACTGCCTCCGTGTAGGTGATCACCTCGAATGGGGACTCGGCCACCTTTACAAGGCGTTCTCTAACCTCGGGCTCGATAAATCGCGTGAAGAACTCGAGGTCCTCCGCACAGTCGCTCAGGACAGTCCGGACAAGCTCCTTGATGCACGTCTGGGCAAGTTCGAGATTATCCTGCAGGTCGTAGAAGGCCATCTCGGGCTCCACCATCCAGAACTCGGCAAGATGCCTGCTGGTGTTGGAGTTCTCGGCCCGAAAGGTGGGACCGAAGGAATAAACCTTGCCGAGCGCCAGCGCGTATATTTCAGCCTGCAACTGACCGCTGACGGTGAGAAAAGCGGGTCTGGCAAAAAAATCGTTGCGGTACGGTTCCTGTGAATCGACCGGTCCGGGGTTAACAGGATCGAGCGTGGTGACCCGAAAAATCTCCCCTGCGCCCTCGCAGTCGCTCGCGGTAATGATCGGGGTATGGATATATTGAAAACCGCGCCCCTGGAAGAACTGGTGAATTGCAAAGCTCAACCGGTTCCGAACCCTTGCGGCCGCACCCAGCGTATTGGTGCGGGGACGAAGGTGCGCTATCTGCCGCAGGAACTCGAAGGAATGCCTTTTCTTCTGGAGAGGATAGACGGCGGGATCGGCCCAGCCGTAAAGGTGAATGCGATCCGCCTGAAGCTCGATGCTCTGGCCTTTTCCGGGAGAGGCCGAGATTGTGCCTTCCACCATGATGGAGCTTCCCGTCGTAATCTTTTGAAGCGTCTCGTGGTAATCGGGGCGTTCCAGTTCGGCTATTACCTGGAGGCCCCTGAGACTCGAGCCGTCATTGAGTTCAATAAAGCAAATGCCGGCCTTCGAGTCCCGCCTGGTTCTCACCCAGCCTTGTACGAGGGTTTTCTTCCCCACATAAGTCTGTTCGTCACGGAACAGTTCCGAAATGCGTATGCCTTTATCCATTGTTCAATCCTGAAATCAAAAAGTAAGCAGGTTCTCTTGTGCTCCGGTCCTTTGCTGCATGCCTTCCAAAGGCATGTTGTTTTTATTCTATCATGCATTCCGCGCTGTTGATATAGTGCTATAATAAGTCTGATCATCACAATAGGGGGAAGAAAAGATGTTTCGGAGGCAACTCGTTGGTTTTGTGGTAATGCTCTCTTTATGTGCTGTTTTGAGCGGCTGTGGAGGAAAGGGAAAAGTTCAGAGCGCAGCCCCGATGAGCAGCGGCGGCAGCCTGATCGCCATCCAGGCGGGGAGTTATAAGTTTTCTCCCAGCGCTGTACGGGTGGAAAAAACCGGCATGATAGCGCTGGAAATCAAAAATGTCTCGGGCTCGGAGCAGAATTTCACACTAAAGAGCCCGAAAGGGAAATTGGTTACCAGCATTAACATCCCTCCGAAGGCAACCATTATTTCAAATGTTGAACTGACAGAGGCGGGAACCTACGAATTTTCCAGCAACAAGAAACTCAAAGCCGGACTGGGCATGAAGGGGCGAATTATCGTTCCCGGCTCCTGATCCTGCATCCAGTTCCGTCAGAGCCCGGTTCGCTCTCCTCCGCTCTTCCGCATCCCGCCCCGGTTTGACACCTTTGCAGCGCTATGCTTATCTTTTGATTAAATCAAGAGTGACTATTTGTATTCACTCGGTGTTAAATTATACGCAGTGCCTATAGTCGCGTAACGACGATGGAGGCGATGAAAAATGGATATTTGCGTACAGGAACTAAACATAACCGAACTCAGACAACAGAAAAGACCTCTGTGGATGAGTGATCTAGGTATTGATAATTATGCCGATATTGTAGGCGGAGGCGGCGACATTTACACGGACAGGCTTCCACCCGGCTTCCCGCGACATCAGGGAATGGAATTGACCGAAGCAGAGGAAATGGAGCTTGGCCCGATTTCCAGTGAGTCAGAGATGAGCCGGAGCACATCGCAGGAGTTTTACTCCCGCAGTGAGCAGCCCAAGGCCTCCGAGCAGTATGCAGCCGGCGAGAAGCACCCTCAGAGCGACGAGCCACGCAGCCGCGAAAGCGCGGAGCAGTCAGGCGGATTGGGCTTGGGTGTCCAGGCGGACGTGGAGGCAAAGGTGAGTGGAGTGACGGAAACAGTCAGCGAACTCACCGGAGCGGTCAAAAAGACGGTTGAGACCGTCACAGAGCCGATCGCCGGGGTAGCCGGTTCGCTCACCGGCCTCCTGAGAGGCAAGGGAAAGAAAAAGAAAGACAAATAGGACCAATCGGCCTGGTTGTTTTATTGAACCGGATTGGCAGGTTCTTTTCGGGAGGCGCATCCTGATTTTTGGTTGCCAACTGACCGAGTCGGGTTTATATAAACCATTCAAACTTGTTTAAGTAAATTCAGGCTGTCCGGCAGGCCCAAGGGTCATTCTTTCCGAGGATCCCGGCTGTCTCGGATAGCCTCTCTTTTTGTGATTCATCATACACCAGGAATCAGCCGAGTAGAGAGTGGAGTATACAAATGGCCCGTGTCACCGTTGAAGATTGTCTCAAAAATGTAGACAGCCGTTTTACCCTGGTTCACCTCGCCGTGAGGCGTGTGCTGCAATTGCGACACGGCGCCCAACCCACGCAGGAAAATGCAAAGGGAAACAAGGAAGTCGTGCTGGCTTTGCGTGAGATAGCTTCGCGGGGAATCACCGTGGAGAACATCCGCCAGGTCGAAGAACCGCTGGTCGCCGCAGCCGAACCTGCCGCTGCGGAGCAGGAACTGGCGCGGGTGGACCTCAAGGAGATACTGGAGGAAGCCACTTCTTTCAACCCCTCCATAGAGTATGAAGATTCGGAGCAATTTTCCGAGGAGGAACTGGAAGGCGGCCGCAGCATACAGGAAGAAGAATAAGCAAAGAACAGGATATATTCGCATGGGAAAGGGTCTGCTCTCCTGCCTTGAAAAACGGGAGCTTCTGAATCAATCGGC
The DNA here is from genome assembly GCA_964539645.1 of uncultured Syntrophobacter sp. Classification (GTDB taxonomy): domain Bacteria; phylum Desulfobacterota; class Syntrophobacteria; order Syntrophobacterales; family Syntrophobacteraceae; genus SbD1. The sequence continues at coordinate 96,426 of CAZIJV010000005.1, read as the reverse complement.
AGTTTCCGTCGATCGACTTCTTCAGTGGGGCACCGCTTATGAAGAAGAGGGACTTATCAGCGATGCCCTTGATTTCTACGAGAGAGCCAATGCATCCGATGCGCTGGAAAGGCTTCTGATTGTTGCCCATGATGAAGGAGACACTTTTCTGTATGGTCGAATCTTGAAGGTGCTTGGCCGCGAGGCGACAGCCGGGGAATGGGTTTCCCTCGGGAAAAAGGCAGGCGAGCTTGGGAAAGATGCGTTTGCCCGTGAGGCTTTCAAAAGAGGCGGTACCCAGGAACCGGAAGTAGTAGATCCCTGAGTATCCCTCGGACGCCCCTCCTTTCCTTGCCTCACCGATCCGCCGCTCCGCATCCGAAGCCGATCCAGGCTTGACAACCGCCTTTATCGTGTTTAGCAATTAGGCGCCTGCCTGTACGAGATATCCCTTATAAATAGTGTTCAGCCCCAGGAGGAAACCGGTCTACATGGGTAAGCGAGATTACTACGAAGTTCTGGGAGTAACCAGGCAATCCGGAGAGGATGAGATCAAGAAAGCTTATCGCCAACTGGCTTTGAAATTTCATCCTGACAGGAATCCCGGAGACAAGGAAGCCGAAGAGAGATTCAAAGAAGCGGCGGAAGCTTACGAAGTCTTGCACGATCCGCAGAAAAAACGGCTCTACGATGCCTACGGCCATGAGGGACTGCGCGGGGCGGGATACAGTGGCTTCAGCGGGTTTGAGGATATCTTCAGCAACTTCGGAGACATTTTCCAGGACTTTTTCTCGTTTGGGTTCGGCGGCCAAACGCGCCAGCGAACCGCCGCAAGACCCGGTGACGATCTCATCTATACTTTAGAGCTTACCTTTGAAGAAGCGGTTTTTGGGACCGAAAAAGAAGTAGACATCGACACCTATGCCAAGTGCAACCGTTGCGGCGGCAACGGCGCTGAGCCGGGAACCAGGGACACGACCTGCCCGGCTTGCCAGGGGTCGGGCCAGGTAGTCCAGTCCCAGGGCTTTTTCCGAATCAGCACAAGTTGCGCCCGTTGCCAGGGTACCGGCAAGGTCCTCGTCTCCCCCTGCAGGGAATGTCAGGGACAGGGACGGACCAGGCAGACCAGGCGAGTTCAGGTCAAGGTGCCGGGAGGCGTTGATTCCGGTACGCGACTGCGGCTCAGAGGAGAGGGAGAGGGAGGCTACAGGGGCGGGGTCGCCGGCGACCTGTATGTGAAAATCGAAGTCGCCCCTCATCCGAATCTCGAACGTGACGGGGATAACCTCTACTGCAAGATTTCCATATCCTTTCTTCAGGCAATCCTGGGTGACACCGTAGAAGTCGCCACCCTTGACGGGGCAAAATCCATGCATATCGCTCCCGGAACTCAGCCGGGGGCCGTTGTCCGGTTTAACGGCGAGGGAGTGCCGAAGCTGAGAGGCTTTGGGCGTGGCGACCTTTTTATCGAAGTGGAGGTAAAGATCCCGAAAAATACAACACCGCGCCAGGAGGAATTGCTGCGGGAGTTCATGGAAATCGAAAAGGAAAAGGGCGAAAGCAAGGTAAAAAAATGGCCTTGGAACCGGCGCAAGCAGCCTGACAAGGAAACCATGCCAGGCGCTCAGCAAGGGGTCCGGCCCTGATCGATGGGGCCTGAGGAGGTTACGGATGACTCCCACGGCTACTGCCAAACAATTCGAAGAATTCAGGGCCTCGGCTCTTTACTGTCCGCGGTGCAAAGCGGCCATGCCGGTGCGCAGTCGCCTGCTGCTCGTTCTCCCCGACGGTGAACTGCACGAGTATCTGTGCCGGGCATGCGCCACCTCGCTGGGGACCCGGACCGTCAGAGACCGGCCACAGACCCAAATCCTCATTCCTTAAAAAAATCAAATCGGAAATTGGAAGTCGAAAAGTATTCCCGATCTCTAATTTCCGATCTGCTTTATGGGGACCCTCTAATACAGGATCAATCATGATTGAAGCTGAAGGACTCACGAAATTTTATGGTCCGATTGCGGCCATCAGGAATGTCTCATTCGGGATCGAACAGGGGGAAATCGTCGGTTTCCTCGGCCCGAACGGCGCCGGGAAGTCTACCACTATTCGCATTCTCACCTGTTACATGCCCCCTTCCGCCGGGGTTGCCAGGGTCGACGGCCTGGACTGTTTCGAGCATTCCCTGGAGATCAGGAAGAAAATCGGCTACCTGCCGGAAAACGTCCCGCTCTACGCCGAGCTTACCGTAAACCGGTTCCTGCGCTTCGCCGCCGGCGCCAAAGGTGTTGCGGGAAAAAACATCACGGGCGAGGTCAACCGGGTTGCCGGTATATGCGGGCTGGAAAAGCACGCAAACAGGATCATCAGCCACCTGTCCAAAGGCTACCGGCAACGAGTCGGCTTGGCTCAGGCGCTCTTGGGCGATCCTTCCGTGCTGGTCCTGGATGAGCCGACCATCGGGCTTGACCCTACCCAGATAATCGAGATACGGCGCCTCATTCAGCAGCTTCGGGAGAACCGCACCATTTTGTTGAGCAGCCATATCCTTCCGGAAGTGGCGCAGCTCTGCCAGCGCGTGCTCATCATCAATAAGGGAGAAATCATCGCCACGGACACTCCCGCAAATCTGACCAGCCAGCTCCAAAAGACCGCGAAAATCGTGCTCGAAGTAAGCGGTCCCGCGGATGCTCTTGCACAATCACTGAAAGGCCTTGGCGGCGTGCAGAACGTATCGGTTGAAAGCAACGGGACATGCAGGTTTGTCATCGAGGCCGATCCCACCGGAGATTTGCGCCCGGAGATAGCCAGGATGGCGGTCGAGAAGGGAAACGGCCTGCTCGAACTCAGATCGGTGCAGCTCAGCCTGGAGGACATATTTATGCAACTGGTCACTGAAGAGCCCACGGGGGAAGGAGCCGAGTCATGAAAGGTTTTTGGGCCGTTTACAGGAAAGAACTCTACGGCATGTTCATGTCGCCGATCTTTTACGTGGTTGCGTTCTTCTTTCTCGTTGTCTCCGGAATCTTCTTCTATCTGATTCTCAATTATTTTAATCAGTTGAGTTTCGAGTTGTCGCAAAACCCGGCTCTTGCACGCCAGGTGAACGTCATGGAGATAGTCCTGCGCTCCTTTTTCCTGAACCTCAGCTTTATTCTCATCTTCCTGGCCCCTCTGCTCACTATGCGGCTCTATGCGGAGGAACGCAAAAGCGGGACGCTGGAACTCCTCTTCACCTACCCCGTATCGGATGCCGCGGCGGTAGGCGCCAAATTTGCCGCCTCGGTCACCGCGTTTCTGATGCTCCTCGCAGGGACGCTCCCCGGTCTCATCACCTTTGCGCTCATATCGACACCGGCATGGAAGCCTATTCTTGCGGGATATCTCGGCGTTTTCCTGCTGGGCGCCTCCTTCATGTCCCTGGGGATATTCGCTTCTACTCTCACCCAAAACCAGATCATAGCGGCGGTGATCACCTTCAGTCTACTGCTCATCCTGTGGTTTGTGGGCGAGATGAAATCAATGGTCGGCCCCATGGCGGGAAACGTGGTGGAATACCTTTCGGTGACGAAGCATTTCGAGGGCCTGTCAAAAGGGGTTCTCGATTCACGGGACATTGTCTTTTTCTTTGTATTTTCCCTCTTCTTTCTGTTTCTGACGCTGCGGCAGATGAGTTCCTACCGCTGGCGGGGATAATTCAATCAGGAGGCTTCACAATGCCAAAAACCAGGGGCAGCCGTAAATGGGTGTACGGATCCAATACGGTGATTTCAACCTTTATTTTTCTGGCAATCCTGATCTTTGTGGTTCTCATTGCGGAACGCCACCCATGGAGAGTGGACCTCACGGACTCCGGCTCATTCAGTCTCTCCGGGCAGACCAGGAACGTCATCAAGGAAGTGGACCAGCCGGTAGCGATCAAAGGGTTTTATTCCTCCGCGGCGCCCGACCAGGCCCAGGCAATGAACAAAACCCGGGACCTCCTGGAAACCTACCGGTATCATAACAAGAACATCAGCTATGAGTTCATCGACCCCGACTCACAGCCCGAAGTCGCCCGTCGCTATGAAGTCAAGACCTACGGCACTCTGATCCTTGAGGGCTATGACAAAAAACAGGTCCTCCAGACCGCTGATGAAGAAAACATCACCAATGCTCTGCTGAAACTCAGCCGCAAGGACCAAAAGAAGGTTTATTTTCTCACCGGCCACGGCGAGCACCCCCTGAGCGCCCAGGGCAGGGAAAGCTACTCCAACGCCAAGGCTTCACTGGAGAAGAGCTACTACCAGGTGGCAGAATTCAATCTCCTCCAGCAGCCCGGCGTTCCCGAGGATGCCGCCGCCGTGGTGATTGCCGGCCCCAGAAAGCCCATCCCCGATACCGAGCAGCAGGCGCTCAAGAGCTATCTTGTCCGCGGCGGCAGGGTTTTTCTGATGCTCGATCCCCTCGTGAACACCGGTATGACGGACTTTCTGAAAGGCTACGGAATCAGCCTTACCGAGGATGTGGTTATCGACCGCCTGAGCCGCCTGTTTGGGGGCAGCGAGCGGATACCTGTCGTCGTTGAATACGGCGCCCATAAAATCACCGGCAACTTCAATCTCCCCACCTTCTATCCGGACGCGCGATCCGTGGTCCCCGCCAAAGATGCGCCCCAGGGAGTGCACGTGCTGGCGCTGGCTTCCACTTCCCAGAACGCGTGGGCCGAGCGCAACATGGAAATGCTCAACCGGGGAGAGGCCGCCTTCGATAAGGCGCAGGATATGCCCGGTCCGGTGCCCATCGTCGTACTTGCCAACATAGCCCCGCCTGAAAAACAGGCCGATGGCGGGGATGCGGCGAAAGAGAAAGCCGGGAAGGAAGGCATCCTGGTGGTGGCCGGGAACTCGGAATTCGCGGCGAACAACTACTTCGGACTCTACGGCAACGGTGATTTCTTTCTCAACACGATCAGTTTCCTTGCTGAGGACGTCGGCATGATAACGGTGGAAGGCAGGCAGAACCAAAACAAGCCGATGCTCCTCACCCAGCAGCAGGCCAAGACGATGTTCTGGATCGTTCTCGTCCTTGTGCCCCTTGCGGCGTTGGTTTCCGGCATAGCGGTCTTCAGGGTGAGGAGGTCGCAGAGATGAAATGGCGGACCTCTGCCATATACCTGGTCGTTCTGCTCCTCATAGGAGGTTACTATTATTACTTCGAGGTGGTAAAAAAGGCGGAGAAGGAAGCAGCCGAAAAGCAGGCCAGGCGCGCTTTCGTCTTCGATGCCGCCTCGGTTGGAGCCATCGAAATCCGGGCCGCGGAAGCCCAGCCGATAGTCCTGAAGAAAGCCGAGACCTGGAAGATAGCCCAGCCTTTGAATTCCGAAATTGACAAGGGCGCCTTCGACGGCTTTTATTCTGCCTTGCAGAATATCGAGCAGGAACGGAAACTCGGACAGGCGACACAGAGCCTGGAGGCATTCGGCCTGACAAAACCCTCCTTATCGATCCGGGTACAGGCAGGCGACCAGTGGCTGGAACTGCAGGTGGGGGAGAAAAACCCTGCGGAAAATGCACGTTACGCCCGCGTGGGCGCGGAGGGGGAGGTCTTTCTTATTCCGCGCGGCAGCTTTGAAGCGGTCAACAAGAGCTTGAAAGATCTCCGCAAAAAGGAACTCTTCACCTGGCAGTCGGAAGAGGTGGCCGCAATGGAGGTGAAGTGGCAGAGCGGAGAGACGGTGAGCGTCGAGCGCCAGGCGGGAAGCAGGGATTGGAAAGCCCCTGCTCAACCTCAACTCCGAATCAAGGCGAAAAAAGTCGAAGAGATCCTTAACCAGGTGCATTGGCTCAGAGCCGCCGATTTTCTGCAACCGGACGCCATGCCCGCCGCACCCCTTGTTGAGCTGAAAATCAGGCTCAAGGACGGCAGGACCTCCGAGCTGAAGATAGCCGCCCCGGATGAAGGGCAAAAACAGGCGGTTGCCCTTTCTTCCGGAATAGAGAGCCCGGTCCGCATCGCCACTCACGTTCTTTCCAGTATACCGAAATCCCCGAGCACCCTTGAGGATCGCTCTCTCGTCGGGTTTCCCGCCTCCGACGTTCGACAGATTTCCTGGAAGACCGAGACGGGCGGCGGAGATGTTGTCTGGCTGGACAGGGACAAATGGGGGATTACCGGCCCCGCCGCTCCCAAACCGATTGAGGAGCCCTGGCCAATAAGCGGCTTTCTCGCCGACATCGAACAGCTCGAATATACCGAAGTGCTCGAGCCCGGCACCAAAGCTCCCGAAGGGACACCGAATTCCGTCCAGTTCCTTTCCGTTGACGGTAAGAAGGAATCGCTCGCATGGGAAAAGATCCCCGAGGAACTGGGACAGCCCGTAACAGCATGGCTCGAAAAGAGTGGAAGCTCACAGAAGGTCCGGCTCAAGGATGAGACCGCGAGGAACATAAGCGATTCTCTCAATGAAATGAGCAGCCTCGTGAAGGGTGAAAAGCCCCACTGATGGCGGATGGCGGATGTCAGATATCGGGTGTCGGGTGTCGGGTGTCGGAGAGCGGAAAAAGCGAAGAGGACAGTTAAAAGATTGCGGCCTCGGGGCCGGCAGGAATGCCGAGTCCGGGGCTTTTTTCGGCATCATCTGCAAGGCGCCGACTTTTTTACTTAAAGTCGATTGGCCATCAGTCCGATTGCTCCTATAGGAACTCACAGGAGGGGCCCATGAGGATTGTAATCGGAGAGACAACCAACAGCGGCGCTTCATACAGGACCGATGCCGAATCGGTAGTGATCGAAGGCAAACTGGTAGAAATCCGGGACAGGAAAAATGGCGCGGGGTCGGCTTCCGGCAAGGTTCTCGTCCTTCTCGTCCCCGAGGGGGCCAAGGTCCCCCGTGGAGTAGAATCGGGAGAATACGGCATCTATCTGCGTTTCGTTCCTCGCCGTCACGCCAGGAGCTGACAAGGCGCCGTTCAAAGGGCCTGAGGCATCGGCTCGCTGCACTTCTTGAATTATGGCGCACCTGCCCCCGGCAGAGATTTCCGGCACATGAGACTTGAATTTTCCGGATTAGGCTGTATTGTGCTCCAGGTAACCGAGTACGGGCATCTAACCGGGAGGCGGAAAAGACCCATGGCGGCCGAGCGAAAAGGCAGCATCGAAAGAACTACGAGCGAAACACGCATCAAGCTGAGTTTTGCATTGGATGGGAACGGCAGCGCTGAACTGGAGACAGGCATACCGTTTCTCGACCACATGCTCACCCTTTTTGCCGTGCACGGTCTTTTCGACATGAAAATTAAAGCCGAGGGCGACCTGGCCGTAGACGCCCACCACACGGTCGAGGATATCGGCATCTGCCTGGGAACGGCTCTGTCGAAAGCTCTTGGCGACCGGGCGGGCATCACGCGCTACGCCAGCTTCACCGTTCCCATGGATGAGACGCTTGCAACCGTCACGATAGACCTGTCCAATCGCCCCTTTCTCGTCTACCATACTCCGCCCTTGGCAGACCGCGCAGGTGGTTTCGATACCGAGCTGGCGCCCGAGTTTTTCAGGGCCTTCTGCCAGCATGGCGGGGTCACCCAGCACATCCGGGTTCCTTACGGCAGCAACACGCATCACATGCTGGAGGCCGTCTTCAAGGCATGGGGGCGCGCACTCGCAATCGCCGTCGCTCCCGATCCCCGCAGAAGCGGAATACCCTCCTCCAAAGGGGCGCTCTAAGAGGTTTCAGGGACACAAACAGGCCCGCCCGTAGGGTACGCGGTTTCATCTGCTGCCGGATAGCTTAATCCTTTTTTCCCTGCCGGGGCAACCCCGGTGTATACGGTGGCGGGAAGCTCTCCGTGTCCAGGATCAGCTTTTGCCTGCGCCGGCGGGTGCGAGACCTGTATATAAGCAGCATTAAGGCCACGCCTGCTATAAGAAGAGCCACAGCCAGAAGGTATGAATTTTCCAACAGTCCCTCCATAATAATCCTATGCCGCCGAGCGGCTCCAGCTTTTCGAACCGCTTCACTGCACGATGGATTTCCAGGTATAACTGCTGGAAAGGTATGCTTCCAGCCTGCTGCGAAGGTCGGATTCCCAGCCGCCGTGGTATACGATTGAGGAGGCAAGCTCGCATGCCAGGATTGCGCACTGGATCTTGAAAGGGAGTTTACCCACTCTGGTTCTGTATTTAGGGTGGTTTCTAATAAAATCAGGCATATGGTTCAGTATCAGATTTCGATAGAGAGGGTTCTCGACGAGGTCCGGATGTGCCTGGAAAAATGGGAAGAACGCGTCGTAGTGTCCGTTTATCTCTTCGCTGATCGCCGCGCTGATCTCCGTATAGAGCAGTTTACCGCCGCACTCCCTGTGGCGTTTGAATATCAGGCTCGCCTCATCCCCCGCTCTTTGGTCAAGGACCTTCAGAACGTCTGCGACATACTCCTGCTTGTGCTTCAGAAACTCGGCTTCGTTCATGAGAAGGTTGGCAAGGATCTCATACGAGGATGAAATTACCCCGCATTTGTTCGCCGATGAATCGCGCACGATGATAACCGATCTTTTTTGGATAAATTCCCGCGCTTCGGGAGAGATGAATGAATTGGCCCCTTCGACGATCGCCCTCACGGTGGGCTTGCCGTCCGGCCCAAAGAGACGCATGCAGTTTGAGCCGTTGATCGTCTCCGGGCGTCCTCCGCAAGGCAGAAAGAGGTCTGTCTGCACCGAGAAGAGCAGCTTGTCAAGTTCTCTATGGAGTTCATCGACGGTAATCCAGGTCTCCTCGAATCCCTCTTCCAATCGAGTGACCTTCAGGTACAACTGCTTCAATCCATCCTGTCGGATCTTTCGCCTGTAGATCATGAAGGCGCCGGGATGGAGAGACTGGATATCGAAGCCGTCTATATCTCCATGGTGGATCAGACTGCCCAGCGAACCGGCGTCGGCGCCTTCGGGATCGTAGAGCGCCCCTGTCGCGTCGGTTATGCTCAGAATGCGCACTTTCGGGCATTTGTCCAGGAGGAGCAGCATGCTGTTTCCCGCGACGTCTCCGTTCGGCCCGCCGGTTATTCTGACCGTGAAATGATCGGAGTATATATCGATTCCAAGCTGCCTCATGGTTGTTGCAGCGCATTTCACCACCCCGCGGGACGTCACGCCATAGTGCTTGTGATTGATGCCGATTTTCTTGCTCGACATTATGCCGATTCCAAGCACATAATCCCTCTTGACGGCCTGCCGGGCTATCTCCTCGATCATCACATCATGCATGTTCTCGTCCGGGCCAAGTTCTATCGGTTCATCATCTCCGTAATAGTCTACCACGCGCGGATTCACCGCCTTGCCGTCCCGTGTGGCGAAAATATCCAGGAACGCATTCACGAAGCCGTACTGCAGCTTGTATATCTGCTGGTTCAGCGCCTCCTCCGAGTTGAGGTCTGCGGCATCGAGGATCACGGTCATCTTGGCGCCGCCCTCATAGATGTCTTTATTCTTCAGATGCTGGGTATGAGCCAAAACGAATACTTCCCGGAAAAGGTTGTCGGTATTCGTCACCAGTTCGTCGGCGCTCCTGCAGATTATGGTCCTCCAACCACCCCGTGCGATGTCGGAAAAGCCTATGTGATAACCGTAGCCGCGCCTTCCGGAGAAGAACGTTATCCGGAACGGCGTGCGCTCCGGTAGACCTCGTGTCATTTCAGGACCCAGCTTGTGCATGTAGGCGGGATCCATTCGAAAGGCAAGAGCGTGCTTTTCGGGCACAAAGAAGTTGGTCTTCAATGTGTGGGTGATGAAAAGCAGGCAAGTTCGATAAATAGCTTTGCGGATCTCGCCGAGATGCCTGTGGCCCGTATTATAGGACTCGATTGACTCTTGAACTTTTTGCAGGACCTGAGCATATTTCTCATTGCGCTCTTCCAAATCCGGGTCGAACCTGGCCCTGAAAAGGGCGATCAGGTCCAGAATCATTGACGGATGGGAGAAGAAGGCGCTGCTCACCATCTCGGAATCGAACCGGTCGGGCTCGCAATGGGCAAGTGTAGTCTGGCAGAATGCTACAAAGGCGTTGGCCAGTGAGGCGTCTTCCCCGCTCATAATCCCCGAGCCGACCATGACCCGGTAGGCGGTATTCTCCGTTGAGAGAATCTGGGTATTATAAAGCTCCCTTCTAAGCTGATCGATCTCGGGTGAATCCTGGAGCAACGACTTCCCTTCATAGGGAACCACATCGAAGTTGCCGAGAAAATTCCAGTGCACTCCGTTGCTGACGTTCAGGCTGTAGGATAGTCTCACGCCAAGACCGAGGCGTTTGAGAATCTCCATTATCTGTGTAAGAAATCCTTTCTGCGGCGGATTGGCGACAGAGAACAGGATACTGTACTCCCCGCCCGGCAGTTGCTCGGCGCTCTTCTCCACGGTCAGGAAGAGTCCGTCGTTTTTCCGGCACATCTGATAGAGCCACAGCAGTTTCGCCACCTTATCGGGGGAGAGCAGAAGAACGTAGTCCCTGTTGTTGAGCCACAGAGCACGCAGGTCTGAGCGAAGATCACGAAAGTCGAAATCCGGATAGCGCATCTCCAGCCGGGTCCTTACTTCCCTTTTGATGCCGTCCGGCGGATTGCCGTTTTCAATCGAGTTGATCTCCTCATGAGTCCTGCGGTCAAAATCGAACCTGAGGATCTCCAGGTTCTTTTCAGAACCCGGCAGGGGCCCGGCGGAGTGTGTGAATTCAGCATAAGAGACTTCGCGCCCGTGCAGAGCCCTGAGGGTGTCGTAGAGCGAGCCGCGGATATCCAGCCGAGCGACGATGAGCTTCAAATCCCGGTCGGTAAGGATCAGCTTTCGTTCTTCGAGCAGAGTCGGAAGTCCAAGAATCAGGTTCGTCAGAGCTTCGGATTCGTTTCTCATGGTGGTGAAGAAGCTTGCAGGCATATTCTCGAACAGCCAGGAGAGGACTTCGGGTGCATGACGGATACGATCATCCATCGATTCTTCGATTCTCTTGAAGAAGATTTCCTGCAGGCGATCCGCCACCTGCCGGCTGCATTGGGTATGCTTGACTTTATGCACGGGATTCCTTTCATCGGTATTGGTTGGAGCCTAAAGCCCGGAGGCGCCCGGATTCACAGCGGGACAGGGGGGCCCTCTGCACGCCGCAGGCAGATGCCTTACGCGTATTCATCGCAGCTCCAGACGCCGCCCTCTCGCTTCTTAAAGCTGCATTCAGCGCGTTTATCGCAGTTTATGCACAGCCCTTGCGCCTCCTCCGGGGGCTTCAACGGCAGAACGACCTGCACCGGACGGTAAACGGTTTCTTTGTGTGATGAGGAATCGAATTCCTCGCAAAAAAGAACCGGCGATTCAGGATCTTTCTGAAGAGTGCAGCCTCCCGAATGATTGCAGGTCGAGCATAGGCCATAATACCTGACCTCCAGTGCGCCGCGGTTTTCGGGAAGTTCGGTTTCCGCATCCCTCTGCTTACTTGCGCAATCCAGTTCTTTCATGATCAATTCATCCCTTCGCGATAGAGTAATGGAGAATAAGTTGTCGGAAAGAGGAAGGGCAATAATGGCGCCGAAGCGGGAATAATGCTGAATCCCTGTGATTCCAGTAACTTATTGTATCCATTAACGAGGGTGGGCTGAAAGGAAGGTGAGGAATTTTGATCCGTGCGGGGAGTTTCTCCCCGGCTTAAGGCAGCAATGAACTAATCAGTCATCTTTCGCAGCTTTTCTCTGAGCGTCTTTCTATCGACTCCAAGTATCGAGGCGGCCATTGTCTTGTTGCCGCCGACACTGCCGAGGGTATTGCGAATGTGTTCGGCCTCCACTTCGGCAAGGGTCCGTGGGCCGCAGCCCACGCTATGGGCCGAGAAGCGCATGAAAGGCGGCAGGTCCGGCGGCTCCAGGATATCGGAAGAACTCATGGATATGAGACGGTGAACGGTGTTTTCCAGCTCTCTGACATTTCCCGGCCAGTGATAGGCCAACAAAACGCCAAGCAACTCCTCGGACAACCGGGGCGGCTTTCGTCCATACCGCTCTGAAAAGAACTTCACAAAGTGGTTGATGAGCAGGACGATATCGTCCCTTCTATCCCTAAGCGGGGGCGCCTCGATGGTGACAACGTTCAGGCGATAAAACAGATCATCCCTGAAGAGGTTTTTCTTCATAAGATCATAAAGATCCCGGTTTGTTGCGGCAACCACCCGGACATCGACCCGGCGAGGCTTACTCGACCCGAGCATACAAATCTCCTGCTCCTGCAGAACCCGCAGCAGCTTTACCTGCATCGGCAGGCTTGCTTCGCTGATCTCATCGAGCAGGATCGTCCCCCCGTCGGCAGTCTGGAAAAAGCCCGCTCGACTGCTTACCGCCCCCGTGAAGGCGCCTTTGGCGTAACCAAAAAGTTCGCTCTCCAGGAGCTGCTCGGGAATTCCTCCGCAATTCACCGGGATGAAAGGAAACTTGGCCCTGGCGCTGTTATAGTGAATCGCGCGCGCAATGAGTTCCTTGCCGGTTCCGCTCTCTCCCTGTATGAGCACCGTAGCGTTGCTCGAAGCCGCTTTGGCGATGGCCCTGAAGACGGCCTGCATGGCCCTTGATTCTCCGATGATCCCATATTTCAGACGGACAATCAGGGAGGCGGATGCCTGTTTTTTTATCTTCAGTTTGGCGAGAGTATGATCGACGGCGGCAAAAAGCTCCTCGTCCGTAAAGGGCTTTATCAGATACTCCTCCGCCCCTGTTTTCATAGCCCTGATAGCGCCTTCAATTGTTGGAAAGCCCGTTATCGCCAGTACCTGGACATCCTTACAATTCTCGTGCACATGCCTGATCAGATTGAATCCATCGACCTGCGGCATCCTGATGTCGGTGATTACCAGCCCGATGTCCTCTTTTTCAAGAAGCCCGATCGCTTCGGAGACTCTCGAAGCTGCAAACACGCGAAAACCCCGGGAAGCAAGGTTTCTCCGGAGAACCTCGACGGTGTCCCTGCTGTCGTCGACAACCAGGATATTCTCCATTTCGCAGCTCATAGATCTTCGTCCCCCTTTGGCGACGAGAGTCCGGCCTCCGCCGCCGGAAGATTCACCAGGGCCGTGGTCCCGATGCCGGCAGTGCTTTCGATCCGAATGGCGCCGTTCATGCCCGTCACGATTTCCTGGACCACGGAAAGGCCGAGACCTGTTCCATGTCCCGGCTCTTTTGTCGTGAAAAACGGGATGAATATCTTGTCTCTTATCGCCTCGCTGATACCGCAGCCGGTATCCCGAATCCTGATTTCGATTCTATTCTCCTGAGAGAGCACGCTCACCGCGAGCGTACCGCCCGCCGGCATCGACTGCATTGCATTCAGGACCAGGTTCACCAGCACCTGTCTCAAGTGTGCGGGATCGGCCAGGATATGCATCGGGGCATCAGGAGGTCTCAATTCGAGCGCGATGCGCTCCCTGCTCAGGCGATGCTCAAAAAAACTCAACGCTTCTTTTATTACCTTGTTGACATCGACTACCGTCTTTCGCTGAGGCATCTTTCTGCCGTGCAGGAGGAGTTTTCTGACGATCTCCCTTGCATGCAGGGAATTGCCGATGATCTTCTCGAGATCGCCCTCGCACTGGCTCGACAGGCCCGGCTCCCTGGCCGCAAGTTGAGCAAAACCCAGGATGTTCGTCAAAGGTTCGTTCAACTCATGGGCGACCGCCGCCGCAAGTTGCCCTATGACAGCCAGCCGATTCGAATGTTTCAACTGTTCCTTTATTTTTGCCTGTTCCTCCTCATAGAGTCTACGCTCGATGCGCAGCGACAGCTCCTTGGCTATCGTGTCCAGCAGTTTTCGTTCTTCGGCAAGGAAAGGACCTTCACCCAGTTCCGGCTTGCGGCTGAGATAGGCGACCTGAACACACCCGCGTACTCTGCCGGCCAGGACTATGTCGGCGGACTGCTCCTGTTTTCCTTCCTCATAACCGCGTGATGCGTAACTCTGACCGTCGAGTTGGATACGCGATACGGCATCATCGTCATATAGCCAGGCGGAAGGTATGATTTCTATTATTTCCCCCATAATGTCACCGATGGACTTACCGGGTGGGTCGAGCACGTTTGCTATGCGGTAGAGGCAGGAGAGTTCTTTCACCCGCTCCTGCAAAGACCAGGTCACTCGCCAGTGTCCCAGGGCGACGGCAAAGACTCGGGAGAGCGCTTCCAGGAACAGGGCCTCCCGGCTGCTGAAGCGGCGAAGCCTCTCGCTGGAGAATTGAAGGTAATCGCCGGAGTTGCTGTTTTCGTTTAACCGGATGAGCAGAGCAGACCGGAACCTGGCGCTCCAGCCGCTTTTCTCGAAAAAGGCCACGAGCGCCGGATCATCAAGAGAGCGGCAGAATCTCACCGTATCGTCGATAAAAAAACTGCCGCTATCAAAGAACCGGCAGGAGGCGGGGGGCGGGATTTGGCCCCTTTTGTCACAAAGAGCCTTCAGGCCCGGAGAGCCGGAGTGCAGGAGTACGGTGTCGCAATGTGCGTGTTCGCCCAGGATTCCCAGCGCCGAATTGAGAAAAAGAGACCTCTCAAGGCCTTCTCCCGCCAATCCCAGAAGCCTGGTGGTTGCATTTACCAGTTCTTCTTCCGCATCTTTGCGGTTCTTGCGGCTGGATCTCATGTACATTTCCCCCTTCTTCTCCCCGCCTGCACGGCCCAGACGATCAGCACCAGCGAATTGACGAGCAGGAAGAGCCTGTCCCAGGCGCCACCGGGGATCCATTTCACATTACCGAAAAAAATGATGTCCCAAAAAAGATGAGAGGATACGCCGATCGCCAGCCCTGCCGGGATGACAAACCGTGAGAAGTGCCTCATGCCCAGAGATGCAAGAAATACCGGCAGGAAGCTGTGCGTAAGCGGACTGCGGTGAAATCCTACCCCGATCAAAAGGTCCAAGTCGGGAAGCCAGGCGCCTGCAAGTGCAACAGGCAGGAGAGCGGTTTTCTGACCGGCGCTGCAGGCGGGCTTTCCGAGAACCAGATAGGCGGCCCAGAATACAACTGCGATAAGGCTGTGTACAATCCGTTCGTCGCTCATTAAAAAACCCGTTGCAGAAAAGCTGGCTGATGTTGATACAGAAAAACTAACAGCTCTTGAACAGCAATGTGCTCAGCATCTCAAGGCAGTCATCAACTACTTCCTGAGGCATTTTACATCTAAACGAAGCATTCCTTACTCTCCAATCGAGACTCTTTATTTGATCGGCGAGGACAACTCCCTCCACTCCGTATCCCCCTGGTATGTAAGTCTCAAAAGAGTACCCTTTAATTTGTTTTGTGATCGGGCAAAAAAGCGCCAAACCGACCTTTTCGTTATAGGATTTGGGGGATAAAACAAGAGCGGGCCTGCGCCCCCTCTGCTCATGTCCTGCCTGAGGTACAAAATCAAGGTATACTACATCTCCGCGGTCAGGGACGTAATCAGCTACCAAATCTCCGCTCCTTGAGGCTCTCCGGTGTCGATCTCTTTGTGGATGTTCTCCTCAGTAATAGCCTCCAGCATCCGGCACAAAGAATACTTTGATTTTGAGTGTGTCGGCCTGATGTACAACCCACCCTCCGATAAGGATAATTCAACAGGTGTGTTCTCGCGCAGTTCAAGCTGTGTGGCGAAATGGGCAGGGATTCTCAGGGCCAGACTGTTTCCCCATTTCTTAATGACCGGCATTTTCGCCCTCCGTTGGAAACTCCTCGTAATGAGCCGCTTTTTCCCTTAATGTAGAAACATAGTGTATACATACCCCAAGCACCACGTCAAGGAGAAATTCCCACAGAGGTTTCAACTCAGGCTGACGATTCGTGTCTCTCTAAATCCAAGATGCCCCTCTGCCGTGTTTTTCAAGGCGCCCGATTTGTGATACACTCCCCTTCCTGCTCAGAGGCTGCGTGAGTGCGTGCACTTTTCTGGCAGTGGAACGCTCCGTGACAGCGTCGCTCTCCACGGCGAAGCAGAAGTCAATGCGAACCCATTTTCAACTCGACCTCGAAGAGGAATTTCAGGCAAGGCGGGCTCAATGCGCAGAATTGTCGCAGTCATCAATCAAAAGGGCGGAGTGGGCAAGACCACTACGTCGATCAATCTCTCCGCTTCCCTGGCGCGGGAAAAGAAGAAGGTGCTGCTGGTGGATCTCGATCCACAGGCTCACTCCACGATAGGCCTGGGGATCGAGCCGGGGAGCTTCCAGGCCGCCATGCACGACGTATTACTGCGGAAGGTGGATATGCGCGAGGCCATTCTGCCGACGAAGCAGTCGGGCCTCGACGTTGCACCGTCTCACATCCGCCTGGATAAAGCAGAGCAACTGCTGGCCTCCGAACTGTTTCGGGAGACCTTCCTTCACAAAGCCCTCCATGACCTGAAGTATGATTTCGTGGTCATCGACTGCAGGCCCACTCTCGGCACGCTCACCATCAACGCGCTGTATGCATGCAACTTCATAATCGTTCCCTGTGAAATGGGCCGGTACTCCCTGGACGGATTCTCTGATCTCATGGAGACGGTGGACAACGTGAAAAACGGCGATGAACTGGCCAAGGAGAACCTGATTCGCATCCTTCTTACGAAATACGACCCGAGAAACCGGGTGAGCAATGACTGGGTG
Source organism: uncultured Syntrophobacter sp. (assembly GCA_964539645.1). Classification (GTDB taxonomy): domain Bacteria; phylum Desulfobacterota; class Syntrophobacteria; order Syntrophobacterales; family Syntrophobacteraceae; genus SbD1. Next base: position 79,840 of record CAZIJV010000005.1, on the reverse strand, counting down.
CTGAATCAGTTGGCGCCTTATAAAAATCTCCTCATGAAGGCTATAATCCGAAAAAATGAGGCTCTCAACCAGGCTCAAATGGCCCAGGAGCACATTTTTGAATTCAAACCCGACAGCATCGGCGCGCGGGATTATGAAAAACTAACCCACGAATTTTTGAAACTATGTCGACGATTAGAGAAAAATTAGCCGGAAAGACAAGCAAGCTGGCGATCCCGCGCGAGCGGATGAAGAATCATCCCGCCGATCCCAGCGACTACCAGGACGGGGCGTTCTGCACGGTGGAGGTCTCACAGATAACCCCCGATCCGAACCAGCCGCGCAAATACTTCGATCCCGATTCGCTGGCCGAGTTGAGCCGCTCTATCGAGCAAACAGGGGTCCTTCAGCCGGTCATTATCCGCAAGGGATCACTGCCGGGGGAGATATACCTGGTGGCCGGCGAACGCCGCTATCGCGCGGCTAAAATGGCCGGACTGGCGAAGATCCCCGCGATCATTACAAAGGGCAACCCGATGGAGATTGCCATAATAGAGAACCTGCAGCGGGAGAATCTCCGGCCCATCGAAGAGGCGGAAGCACTGGGCCGCATGGTGGAGGAATACAGTTATACACACGAGCAGTTGGCTTTCGTGATAGGAAAGGCTCGCTCCACCATTACCGAGACGCTGGGTCTCAACCGGCTGCCCGAGGAGGTAAAGGAGCAATGCAGGCAGACCGACGTTTACCCGCGCAGGCTGCTGGTCGAAGTAGCCAAACAGGAGAGCCCGCGCAAGATGAAGGCTCTTTTTGAGAAGATCAAAGCAGTGGGTCTCAAAAGCAGTGAGGTGAGAGAAATTACCAGAAAGAAGCCGCGGCAGGCGCCTTCTCCTGCTGCCGTTGCGCTCGGGAAAATAGCAGCCCTCGATGAATGCCTGCGCCACTTTGACCTCGAAGCCTCCCCGCCGGATGAAGCCGAGCAGATGCGGGCGGCTTTACGCAAGCTGAAGACTCGCATTAATGAATTGCTCGGTTAGTTTCGTCTTCCCGGATTGATTTTCCTGCCCTGTGTCTTATCTTATCATGCTGCACTCCGCCAAAAAGATCCAGTGATCCGCCCAGGGAAAGGGCGACGGGGCGGGCAGAGTGTGAGGCACGTAGTCCATCTTTTCAGAGCTACCCATAAGCCCTACATTTGAAAGACAACAGCACTGCTTTTTTCTATCGAATACCTCTTCTTTTTGATGCTTCTACAGCCCATACCTCATAGACAGGAGGATTCAGCACCTATAGTTTCAATTAGTTATGTCTATATAACAAATCCTCAGGAGGCTATATGCATATGGAAAAACATAGGGAGCTTGCAGTTGGAGAATTGCGCACTCACATAGACCCTGATTCTCTTCCTTTCGAGAATACCGCTTCCCTGAAAGACCTCGAACATAGGATCGTCGGCCAGGAACGGGCGATTGACGCCATCCGCTTCGGTGTTGGAATAAAGAAGAAGGGATACAATCTTTTCATTGCGGGGCCGGCGAAGGCAGGTCTCACTTTTCTTGCCAGGACGTTTGTCGATGAACAGGCAAGGCAGGAGCAGCGTCCTCCCGACTGGTGTTATGTGCACAACTTCAAGGAGAAAGACAAACCACAGTCGATCAGCCTGACTGCCGGGCGCGGCAGGGAACTTAAGCTGGAAATGGAGAAACTGATCAGGGTTCTCCAGGAAAAGATCCCCGAGGTTTTCAACAGCCATGAATTCGGGGTCAAGGACAAAGAACTCCATACGGCGTTTGAGAAAACCAGGCAGGAATTCATTGAGGGGCTGGCCGCGGAAGGAAAAGAGCAGGGATTTGTACTTCAGTTTTCCCAGTTGGGGATGGCCCTGATTCCCGCCGGAGCGACCGGAGAGCCGATGACCCAGGAGGAAGCTCAGGAAGTCGGCCCGGAAGGGATTGAGACCATCCGTAAGAAGAGCGAAGAGCTTCAGTTGAAGATGAAGGAGACCATAAAGAAGATCCAGCAGGCCGAAGCCGAATTCAAGGAGATGCATTCGAAGCTCGAAAAGGAAGTCGCTCTGTTCGTGGTTGGTCAGTTGATGGACAACATTGAGGAAAAATTCAAAGATGAGGTCCAGGTAGTGGAGTATCTCGCGCTTCTGCAAAACGACATCCTGGAGAACATCGATGATTTCAGGAGACCGGTCGAACAGGCACAGCAGCATCCGCAGCAGCCCCCGCAGCCGAACTCCCCCATGCCGATGCCCGGGCCGGAAGTTGCGCTCAGGAAGTACGAAATCAACGTTTTCATCGACAATTCAGAAACTGACGGAGCGCCGGTCGTTATCGAATCCAATCCGGGCTATTCCAATCTTTTTGGCTCAATTGAGAAACAGGCCTGGTTCGGTACGCTGGTGACAGACCATACCATGCTTAAACCCGGAGCGATTCATAAAGCCAACGGCGGCTACCTGATCATTAAGGCGCTCGACCTGCTGAGAGCGAACATCTCCTATGAAGCGCTTCTAAGAACCCTGCGGGACGGTGAGATAAAAATCGAAGAAGCAGGGGACCTTTATGGCTTTTTCGGCACGCGCTCGCTTCGCCCCGATCCAATACCGCTCAACCTGAAAATAATCCTTACCGGGGATTCGCAGATCTACCAGATGCTCTATTCCTATGACGACCGATTCCAGAAGCATTTCAAGGTCAAGGCGCACCTGGACAGCCAGGTCGATGCGAAAGAGGGGACAATCCTGGAGTACTCGAGGGCCATTTCACAACTGTGCAACAAAAACGACCTTCTTCATCTCGACCGCGCAAGTGTGGCCAGGGTGATCGAATATGCCATAGAGCGTACCGATGACCAGGAGAAAATGACTCTGGAACTTGAGGATATCGGAGATCTGCTCAATGAAGCCGACTTTTTTGCGCGCAAGCAAAACCTGTCTTTGATCTCAAAAGAAAATATCGAGGAGGCGATCCGCAAAAGAAAGTACCGCGCCAGCCTCTACGAAGAGAAGATAAAGGAAGTGATCAAGAAGGACATCTTCTGGGTCGATACCGACGGGTGGAAGGTAGGCCAGGTAAACGGACTTTCCGTACTCATGGCGGGAGATCATGTTTTCGGCCAGCCCAATCGTATTACCGCCACCGTTTCGGTCGGAAAAGAGGGCGCCATCTCCATAGACCGGGAATCGAAGATGAGCGGCGCTACCCACACCAAGGGTTTACTGACTCTGGGAAGTTTTCTGAAGGAACGTTTTGCCCAGACCAAGCCCCTCGCCCTGACGGCCACCCTGTCATTCGAGCAGAGCTATGGCATGATCGACGGTGACAGCGCCTCGAGCACCGAGCTTTATGTGCTGTTGAGTGCAATATCGGGGACCCCTATCTACCAGGGAATAGCCGTAACGGGCTCCGTGAGCCAGAAAGGCGAGATACAGCCGATAGGAGGAGTGAACCACAAGATAAAGGGCTTTTTCGATATCTGTAAACATAAAGGCCTGAACGGCAAACAAGGCGTCATCATCCCGTCGAAAAACATTCGCAACCTGATGCTCGAACAGGAGGTAATCGATGCTATCAGGGAAGGGAAATTTCACGTGTGGCCGGTAACGACTATAGAAGAGGGAATAGAGATTCTGACCGGCCAGCCGGCGGGGATACCCGGTGAAGACGGGTGCTATCCCGAAGGGACGTTATTCAGAAAAGTAGACGACCGGCTCATGCAGATCCTTGAGATCGTCCATAAACTCGGGAAAGACCTCGGAAATGGAGAGAAGCGGCAGGATGAAAACGGAGGTGATCGTTAGACATGGTAAAAAGTCAATCTTACCAGGATCCATTCATAAAGAAGATCAGGGACATTCTTTTTGACGCTTCGGCACGTGATACGAAAGGGGCCATCCGGAACCTGGTCTTCTCCGAAGTGCAAAACTACTCAAGAGAAGTCCAGGAATCGGAAAAAACTTCGGTCCTGTTTCTCAAATTGTGCGAGTTGTTTGTCGATTGTGAGTCAATGACAATTCCTGATGAAGCGTTCAAGGTCATGGTGGCGAAGCTGCTTCACGAGTGTAGCTTTGCCTGCACGCCGTCCAGCGAGGAACTGCAGAAAATGATAGGGATGGACGCAACGGGCATAGAGGCGGCCTTGGAGTATTTCAAGGACAAGGAATGCCTTGTATCGCTGCAGGGAAAAACGGGCGAGCGAAAACGCGGCACAAAGAAAGAAGGCCTGTCGCCTGCTGAAATAGATGTCAAATAAATATGGCTCAAAGTGATATTTGCTGTTTTCGCCTCCGCGCCGGTGGCCGGCGGTAGAACTTCCGTGCGATGGTTCTTTCTGCTTCAGAGATCCCGGAAGAGACTCTGTAGCCGGAGGGTTCCAGATACTCAAGAGATCGCTTCAGTTGTTCGGCGCCCAGACCCGTATCAGCCTGCAGTCCCGCATCATTCGGATTGCAGGCTGTCTCGGGAAGTCCGTATACCGAGATTACCAGCCAGACTTTGAAAACCTCATCGGGCATTCCCGACAGGCCGCCCGACATCATTTTCTCAGCGATCTTCAGGAACAGATCGGAAACGGGGAACCGCGGGTCGATCAGTTGGGCTGCATAGTCATGGCACCACCGTTCGACGGTAAGTTTCAGAAAACGGCCCGAACTGCCGGCGACAACGCCTTTCCTGATGAGGATACCGATTTTTTCGCGAAAAGAATCTTTCAAGGAAATCTTGCACTTAGAGTTTACCACATGTTCTCCTTAATATCAGTACATTAATCATTGGCCTGCCGGTCCGGAATTGCCGATAAATAGATTTGATAAATGCCGTTGAAGCATGAGCGCTTCATATTCATAAAGGGGCGATTGATCCGAAATTCAGCAAATCGGATCATTATCTCTCCCTCTTCTCCGCTCTCTTTCGGACCGAAGATTTTTGAGTTGCCCTTTAGATGTAGTGTTGTTAAATTCCATCGGCTATAATCTCGAAGTGGCAGCCTAGGATGCGTGAGCAGACCGGAACGGGCCCGGATAACACACCGATCCAGGGGCAGTGCAGGCGGCCCCGCGGTTAATTTTTGATGGCGCAAGGGAATCCCATGATAAAGAATCGTTCAAAACTTCTCCTTCTACTCCTGGCAGCATCCATAGTCCTGTCACTCGGAGGCTGGTCGACGCTTAGAGCCAAGAGCAACGCTCCTGAGAATCCGGACGTTTACCAGTACCTGAAGCTTTTCAGCGATGTTATTTCTATCGTTCAGGATAACTACGTCGAGAAGACCGAGCAAAAGAAGCTGATGTACGGAGCTATCAACGGTATGCTCCGCGAACTCGATCCGCACTCCTCTTTTTTGAAGCCCGAAGACTACAAGGAGCTTCAGATAGAAACCAAGGGGAAATTCGGAGGTCTGGGCATCGAAATCACGATCCGCGACAACATCCTGACCGTTGTAGCGCCCCTGGAAGACACGCCTGCGGATAAGGCAGGCATCCAGGCCAATGACCAGATCATGAGAATAGACGATCAGCCGACACAGGACATGTCCCTCATGGACGCCGTTCAGAAGATGCGCGGTCCGAAGGGAAGCAAGGTAAAAATTACCATTATGCGCAAAGGAGAGCGCAAGCCGCTCGAATTTGAATTGATACGGGACACAATTTCGATTCAAAGCGTAAAGTCACGTTCTTTGGAATCGGGGTTCGGCTATGTGCGAATTTCGAGTTTCCAGAGCGGCACGGTCAATGATTTGCGCAAAGCCCTCGATAACCTTGAACATGAGAATCCAGGCATGCAGGGGCTCGTACTCGATTTGAGAAATGATCCGGGCGGGCTGCTCGACCAGGCTGTCGAAGTGAGCGATGAGTTCCTGGACGAGGGACTGATTGTATATACGGGCGGGCGCCTGGATAATCAGAAGATGCGTTTTGAAGCCCACAAGAACTCCAGGCAACATAACTATCCGATTGTCGTACTGGTAAATTCGGGCTCTGCAAGCGCTTCCGAAATCGTCGCCGGTGCTCTCCAGGACCATAAGAGAGCTATAATCATGGGCGAGCAGACATTTGGAAAAGGCTCCGTTCAGACGGTCATCCCGCTCAATGACGGCTCCGCCCTGAGGCTTACGACCTCGCTCTATTACACTCCGTCGGGCAGATCCATCCAGGCGAAGGGGATAACGCCCGATATCATTGTTAAAAAAGAGACGGTGAAAAGCGAAGAGAATCCCCCGGAAGAATCGCCCCGGTTGAGGGAAAAGGATCTGCCCAGGCACATGGAAAATCAGAAGTCCGAGAGCGTGAGCAAGCAGGAAGCCACGCAGGCAGAGACAAAGAAGATGATTGAAGGAGACAACCAACTCCGCCGGGCGCTGGATCTGCTCAAGGGGTACAAAATTATGGCTACCAAGCTCAAATAACACCGGGTGGCAATGGTCTGAATGAAGCGAACCACTCAGCCGGAGAAAAAGAAGTCGCCGCGCACCAGGCGGACCGGGAGCGGTGTCAAAGGCCGGCGCAAAGCGGGCGCTTCAGCCAAGAAGACACCTGCTCCCATAAAGTCTGCTCCACGGAAATCTCCCCCAGCTCTTTTGATCGCCGCGTGGCTTGCGGCTGTCGTTGTCCTGGTATCGATACTCTATCTCAGCGGAGACTCCGGCAGGAAGTCCATCACAACCGTGGCGGTCGATTCCGGGCAAAAAGCGGAAACCAAGGCTAAAACCCCGCCTCCAGCACGGCCGCCTCAGGCATCGAGCGCGCCTAAAAAGTCTGTGCTTCCTCCACCGAATGATCAGGCCCCCTCCAAAGCGGAACGGGCTAAAAACCTTGCGAGTGTTCCGGCAAACGTCAGCAGGCAGGTGACCGCACCGCCCGTCCAGTCCCCAAGGTCTGCCCCAACGGTGAAGAAAACCGAAGCCCCTCCATCCAGGGAGCCGGTTCCCGTTGAGCCGGATATGACTCAGCACCACTCTGACGCCACCGCCGACAGGCAGGCGCCGTTGTCATCCAGCCAGGCGCCCGCCCCGCGCGCGGCAGGGACCGGGAGTGAAACCGGAATACGCCCCGGCAAGAGCCTGCCTCCCGCGGAAAAGGATAAAAGCCGGTATAGTGAGCCTTTTAGCGTTGCCCTGAATAAACCGGCGCCCTCCGTGCCTGCAGTGCCTCCTCTTGACCTCAAGCCGAAGCCCTCTTCCAGAGTGGCTATCATAATAGATGATTTCGGCCCCGACCTGGAGATTGCGAAAAAGTTCGTTTCCCTCCCCTTCCATGTCTCTTTCTCCGTCTTGCCTCACCAGCTCCATAGCAGGGAAATCGTCGAACTTGCCCACGCGAGGGGCAGGGAGACCCTGCTCCACCTCCCTATGGAGCCCTTGCGCTACCCCAAGCAAAATCCCGGAAAGGGCGCCGTCCTGCTTGCCATGTCCAGGGACGACGTTCAGCGCAATGTCAGAACGGCTCTCGACGCATTCCCGTACATCTCGGGGGTCAATAATCATATGGGATCAAGGATCACCCAGAATGCGGAGGTAATGAAAACGGTCCTGGCTGAAATCAGCCGCCGAAATCTCTTTTTTGTGGACAGTTGGACGACACCTGAGAGCAAAGGCTGGAAAACCGCGCAGGAGATGAAGGTCCCTTCCCGAAAGCGTGACATCTTTCTCGATCACAGTCTTTCTCCCTCTTCCATACGCCTGCAGATCAGGCGCCTCATTCGACTGGCCAGACTACAGGGCAGCGCGCTTGCCATAGGACACCCTCACGAGGTTACGTTCAAAGCGCTGAGGGAATCAGCCGCGCAGTTCCGGAACGAGGGAATCGAGGTAGTGACTGCCCGTGATTTGGTGGGCCGGTAAATTCCGATACCTGATTCTACATATTGCCAGACGCCTAAAATAACAGTATAAAGCAATCCCAAACGTTGATTCAGGAAAAGCTTCAGGCCCGGAATCAATGTTACTTCGCCCTCTTGAAGTCCCTGGCTTTAAGATGGCATTTTTGATTTTTGGTGTGATTATTTGAAGGGATACAGATGAAATTTTCTTCTCTGCAAAAAGCTCTCTGTATGGCAGCGGCGTGCGTTTTCATCCTTTGTGTCGCTCAGAACACGTTTGCCGCCAAAGCCGGTGGAAAAAAGTCGCAGGCCTCCTCCGAGGATAAAGGAAAGCCGGCGATCCAGGTGAAGGAGACGGTTTTCTCCTTTGGCGAATCCAAGGAAGGCTCCATCATAGAACACGATTTCGTCGTCAGGAATACAGGGAAAGCAGTACTCAATATAGACAAGGTACGGGTCAGTTGAGGCTGCACCGTCGCCCATTTCGATGCGGCGATCCCTCCCGGCGGTGAGGGAAAGATCAGTCTCAGAGTCAATTTGAAGGGGTTCCGGGGCAAAGTCACCAAGACAGCTACTGTTCAGAGCAATGACCCGGATGATCCGGAGGTCGTTTTAAAAGTAGATGGAACCGTTATCGCCCTGATCGAAGTCAAACCTTCTCCTCATGTCATTTTCCGGGGAATGCCCGAACAACTCTCGGAGACCTCTGTGGACCTGGTCGCACCGGTTGAAACCTTCCATATTACGAATATGGAAAGCAGTCTTACGGATCGTATCGACTACAAGCTCGAAACGGTGACGGAAGGGAAACACTACAGGCTCAGAGTTTCCAACAAGGCAAATGCCGGCAGCTATGGCGGGCACATCAGGTTGCGAACCGATCTCTCCTTGAAACCGGAAGTCCTGGTGCGGGTAAACGGATTCATCGAGGGCGCAGTCTCAGTCAAACCCCAGGCCATTCTCATCGGCAAACTGAGTGCGACACAACCGGAGCGTATGGGCAAGGTAGTGGTAACCAGCAACCGAAATCAGCCCTTCAAGATTACCCGGTTGAGCTATGATGAAAACCTCCTGTTGGTTGTACAGGAACCTCTTGAAAACGGCTCGGGGTTCAGCCTGGAAGTGCATCCCAAGCTCGGCTCGGTTGCATCCGGCAGCAGGCAGCAAACTCTCCTTACGGTGGAAACCGATGCCGCGCCGGGACAGAAAGACGATATACAGGTGCATCTTTTCAACTCGTCCGATCAGCCGGAGGCTACGCCCAAGTAGTGTGTAACCGCATCCGGCGCCGACCTTGTACGGTTATTGGAGTCAACGGGGGTATCGCGATTGCCCCGCTTGTGAATAGTCTTCCAATGGAGTCCAGCCTACTCTCCTGCATATTTCTATTCAGAATTTACTTGAGTAGCGCCTGAAAATTACCCTGTTCACCGGATTTCATTTCTTTTCTCTGACTGATAGATATGGACCCCAGGATAGTCACCTATATCTTTCAGGAGGAGAAAAGCCGTGAAAAAGGGAACCCCCGTACGCTACATGGCCGTTGAGAGTTGCGACAAGGTCAGACGCAACGTGTTTTGCCGTAACTATGGCGATTGTCTTGACTTCGCCATTCACCGGAAATGGCCCGGCTTTTCGTGCCAAAGCTGCGATTGCTACGAGCAGGAGAAACTGGAAGGCGACAACCTGAGCGACGATTATGCACGCTGCATGGCCCTTGCCTACGTCAGCGGCGCTGTCGAAATCCCGGCAGGAAACCACATGCACGCCTGATCCGATTGCGGACCTCTCATTGCATGTTCACTGCCTCCCCTGCGAGGCCATTCATGAAGCAATTCCTCGTGTCACCCCTGCGGGCGCTTGCGGGAAAGGCCATCCGCGCGTGAAAGCGATGCCCGCGGGGAGCGGCGGCGTAAGGCCGGGCTGAAGCCATGCCTTAGCGCGCTGCTCCCCGTCGCAAACTCTTTTATCTTCCCGCGATGCCTCACCCCCGCTGATGCTGCCCGCACTTCGCCTTGAAGCCGGAGCAAGCGTGAGCGCTGGTCAAGTGAATACGATTATTGTATAGTCTTCCTTGTCTGGGACGGGGGGGCGATGGGAATCACTCGAAGGGATTTCATCAAGATTGCCGGCGCCACGGCGGGGACCGGAGCGACGTCAGGGCTGTTGCACTCTACTCTGGGCGCAGATTCCCGGGCGGGTCCTTCCGAGAGCGTCACGGCAACCATTTGTGAAATGTGTCATTGGTACTGCGGCGCTCTGGCGAGGGTTGTCGATGGGAAAGTGGTCAAGCTGGACGGAAATCCCAACCATCCCAACAGCAGGGGAAAACTGTGCGCCCGGGGAAATGCCGGAATGGGGCTTCTCTATGATCCCGACAGGGTAAAGACCCCGCTCCTTCGGACCGGCGCCAGGGGAGAGGGAAAATACGAGGAAGTCACCTGGGATAAAGCCCTCGATTTTGTTGCTGAAAAAATGCAGGCCATAAAGAGGGCATATGGTCCCGAGGCCATATGCCTTTTTACCGGCGGCGGGTGCTCCTCCCACCTCATGCAGCTCATTGCCGCCTTCGGCAGTCCCAACTTTGGAAATCCCGCTTTTGCCCAGTGCCGAGGCCCCAGGGACGTTGGTTTCCAACTGACGTTCGGGGACTATCCCGGGGCGCCGGAAAGACTCGATCTTGCCGGGAGCGAGTTGATCGTTCTTTTCGGATCGCACCTGGGCGAAAATGTACATAACTCGCAGGTGCAGGATTTTGCGGAAGCAGTAGGCAAGAGGGCCAAGCTTATCGTTGTTGACCCGAGGTTTTCCACTGCCGCCGGGAAAGCGGACTATTGGCTTCCGATAAAGCCCGGCGCAGATTTGGCGCTTATTCTCACCTGGACAAACATCCTGATTCGGGAATCCCTCTACGATAAAGAATATGTCGAACTCTACGCCGACGGGTTTGAGAAGCTCGCCGCGGCTGTGGCCGAGTGCACTCCGGAGTGGGCGGAGAAGGAAACCGATATTCCTTCATCCCTGATCATCAAGACCGCATTGGAAGCTGGAAAAGCCGGGCCGAGAGTGTGTATCCATCCGGGCAGGCATGCATCCTGGTACGGCAATGACGTGCAAAGGTCCAGGGCTTTAGCGATCCTTACGGCCATTCTCGGCGCCTGGGGCAGAGAAGGTGGAATTTACCTGTCGAGCAAAGCTTCGCTAAAAAAGTTGCCGCCCCCCAAAACCTATCCCATACCCGAGAAGGAAGCCCTGATCAACCTTGCTCCTTATCCTTTTGCGTTCATGGCGGGCGTTACCAACGGAATCACAAATGTCGCAAGGGCCGCGACGATCACCGGCAAGCCTTACCCCATTAAGGGCTGGATTGTTATGGGGACAAATATCGTCAGGGCGATGCCAAACCAGGAAGAGACCCTGGAGGCCATAAGTAAACTCGACCTCCTGGTTACCGCTGAAATTCTGCCCCTGGATACTGCCATGCTGTCGGATGTCATTCTTCCTTCGGCTTCCTACCTTGAGCAGTTCACCGATTTGAGCTTCGACAGAGGGCAATACCTCGGCATCTGTATGGGCAAAGCCGCCGTCAAGCCCCGCTACGAAAGCAAGGACGGGTATACCATTGCACGAGAACTCGCCAAAAAGCTCGGGCTGCAGGACTACTTTCCCTGGGAAACCCTGGAAGAAAAGATAAAAGATCAGTGCAAATCGTGGAAGATAAACTACGATGAACTCAGCAAGACCGGCTATGCCCGATTCAAGAACACAAACAACCCTTATATCACTGCTGAAAACCAGCCTCTTTTCCGGACCCGTTCGGGCAAAATAGAGCTTTACAGCCACGAGCTGGAAAAGCACGGCTTCGATCCCGTGCCCAGACACACCCCGATGCAGAAACCCGAGCAGGGCTACTTCCGGCTGTTATACGGCAGAAGCCCGGCTCATTCGTTTTCCAGGTCCACCAACAACCTGCTGCTTACACAGATAGACGGCGAAAATGAAGTCTGGATCAACGCGGGAAAAGCTAAAGGGCTTGGCATCAAAAACGGGCAGTATGTAGTACTCGTAAACCAAGACGGGGTCAGGAGCAACAGCGTAAAAGCCAAGGTCACCCAGAGAATCAGGGGAGACTGCGTCTATATGGTTCATGGTTTCTGCTCATCCTCGAAGGGGCTCCGAAATGCCTATGGAAAGGGCGCCGATGACCAGGGTCTGATAACACGCTATGCCGTTGACCCAATTTGCGGGTCTACCGGGATGAGAGTCAATTTCGTGAAAGTGGTCTGCGAGAGCTGAAATGGCCAGATACGTAATGGTGATCGATCTGAAAAGATGTGTCGGATGCATGGCCTGTATTATGGCTTGCAAGGCTGAGAACGGAACGCCTCCCGGCCTTTTCAGGACACGGGTGGTCGAGGTGGTTTCGGGAGAGTTCCCGAATCTGAGAATGGAACTCAAATCAGAGCTATGCAACCACTGTGAAAATCCACCCTGCGTAAACTGCTGCCCTACCGGCGCCTCTTTCAAGGCCAAAGACGGGATAGTCGAAATCAGGAAAGAGAGGTGTGTCGGGTGCAGGGTCTGCATCGCCGCCTGCCCCTACGATGCCCGCTTCATAGATCCGCAAGGTTACGCGGACAAATGCTCGTTTTGCGAGCACCTGGTGAGACGAGGAAAAGAGCCTGCGTGTGTAGCCACCTGTATCGGCGGGTCGCGTGTATTTGGTGACCTCGATGATCAGGACAGCCCTGCCGCCCGGCTGCTGAAAGAGTCCCAAGCTACTGTTTTGCCTAATCATTCCGATTCACTGCCGCAGGTTTTTTACATACGCGGGTAGAATTGTTGCGGAGGAAGCTTAATTGGAGATCACCGTAACCGGCGCCAATGCCCTTACCTGCCCCGTTTTGAACATTTGGAACTGGGTGGTTTCCCTTAACCTGTTCCTTATCGCGGCAGCAGCCGGGTTACTCGTAATGACCGGTCTTTCCGTTTTACTGGAAAGAGACTCGAAGCCGGAGCAGAGGAGGGATATCCTTGCTGCGGCTGGTTTCGTCCCTTTGCTGATACTCCTGGGTGGTATGACAATATGGCTGGAGCTGGGGGTCAGGCAGAATTCCCATTGGTTGCTCTTTTCATTTTCTTTCTCCTCAACGATGTTTTGGGGTGTGTGGGGATTGCTTCTTACTTTCATCGAGAGCATTCTTTTCAGCCTTTCACTGGTGGGCGACGCTCCAATTGGCAGGCTGAAATTTGAAATACTAAAGAAGTCTTCCCTTCGGCTTGCATCCTGCCGGCGGCCCCTGGCCCTGATCGGCTGTATCCTTGGGATCCTGGCGGGCGCCTACACCGGATTGTCGCTCAGCTCACTTCCTGCGAGGCCGCTGTGGAATTCAACCATGGCGCCGCTCCTTTTCCTCGCCTCCTCAATGGCGACAGGCGCGGCTCTTTTCGTCATCCTTTCCAGCAAAAAGCGTTGCCAGCTTTTCTACACAAAAGCTCTCACCTGCCTGCTGACGGCTGAGATTATAATCGTAATGCTTTTTTTTCATGGAGTGCTTACCTCCTATCCCCCAAAGCGCCAGGCGGTCTTTGAACTCCTCTCGTCTGAGCAGACCTATATAGTGCTGATACTATTCTTCGTGCTTGGAGGAATTTGTATTCCTTTGGCGCTCATTTTGAATCTTTTGCGTCTGGACGAGGAGGGGAGTGAGAGGATTTCGAGAGCAGCTTTTCTGAGGATGAAGCTGAGCGCCTCTCTTGTGATCGCAGGTGGGGTTTTCCTCAAGCTTGGATGGGTTTACCTGGGACAGTTGGTAAGGCTTTCCTGATTTATCGGATGAATTCTATGGCCGCTGCTCGAATTCGTGCTCGCGCAGTCTGATTTCAAATTTCACCGGCAGTGGAGTGCTCATCATGTTACGACCATTTGCCTGTTTTCTGTTTTTCCTGCCCTCTGTCATTTCCCCGGTCGCTTTTCATCAGCACGGATTAGCCGCTTCCGTGCCCGAGATCGAACTCGATTCCGAGAGTATGGAGGAGACGAAGGACACGGAGAGGATTACCATAATTGGATGTGACAATTCGGTATGGGAAGCCGCGGCTATTTCCGCAGGCCAGACCGATCTGGCGGGAACCTGGATTGGAGAGGAACTGAATCGCGCCGGTGACTGGACGGTCACCTTCACCTATTCCGGAAGGTTTGAAATGAAAGGCCCCGAGGGCGAATGGCACGAAGGAAGATATGCCTGTGACGGAAGAAAGAATCCCAAGATCCTCAATCTCTATATAAAAGAATCGGGTAATTCAAGCCTTGTCGGGCAGACTCTTCTCATGATCTACAAAGTGGATTCGGGCGCCCTGACATGCGCCTCCAGTCAGCCGGGAGCGAAGGCCAGACCCGCTGGATTTGCCCCTGAAGATGGTGTTCGAGTTTTTGTTGTCAACAAGAAGAGCTGATTGCTGTCCATTGGCCTGTTTCAGTCACTTGCCGATTTCCGATTCCTCGAAAGAAATGAGCAAATGACAGACGAGTCTATATCCAGGCGGCTATCTTTTCTGGATCGCTATCACTTCGGGGCAGGCCTTTGCCGCTGTTATCGGGCCGCTGGTGGAGGTTCCTGTCTTGATAGCGCTCGTAAACGTAGCCCTGTGGTTTAGGAAAAAATACTTCCCTTATGCCGTCCAGACCCCTACCGGGGTTTGTCACGTCACCTGCAAAATGTAGGTCTGAGGAGATTTAATCGGCTTTGCCGGTCGAGCGGGGCTTGTTTGTGTGTTCTGCGTGTGTAATACTATGTATAATAAAACATACATGGAGGCGCTTTGTTATGAGTAGTTCACGATTAAATATCGTGCTGCCTGACGTCCTGATCAGCGAAATTGACCAACTCGCCGGCAAAAGGAAGCGAAGTCAGTTTATTGCCGATGCAGTCAAGCGGCGAATCGTCGATTTGGAAAAGGATAGAATCCGGAAAATGATGGCGGAAGGATACCGGGCCTCGAGACAGGAGGATCAGGAATTGACGAGGGAATTTGCGGCTCCGGATCTGGAGGGATGGGATGATTATTAAAAGAGGAGAGGTCTATCTCGCCGTTCTTGATCCCGTCGTTGGCAGAGAAATAGCTAAAACCAGGCCTGTCGTGGTTGTCTCAAACGATCTGAATAACGAGTTCGCGGGAACCGTAACCGTTCTGCCGATCACCTCCGGCAACCTGGGGAAGATCTATCCTTTTGAAGTGCTCCTCCCGAAGGGGACCGCCAATCTATCGAAGGACTCCAAGGTAAAGGCCAATCAGATAAGGACATTGGATCGAGTCAGGCTGGTCAGGTCCATTGGGGAGTTGCCGAAGGACATAATAGCCGGGATCGACAAGGCCATAATGCTGCACCTGGGTCTGGAATGTTGAAGAAATCGCCTGCGCTGAATGATCTGTTATCTCAATCCCGCCAGAGCAGTTGATGGAATCCCCCGGATGGCGTGATTCTGGCGGGATAACTTGGGTTTTGGCGCGAGCGTGGCGCGATTCTCTTACCCCCTGAAAGCACCCGTACAGCGCGTAATGTTATTAAGTGCTTGATATCAATATTGATTTTTATATTAACAGAACTTGGCGCCAAACTTGCTCTTACCATAAGCCGACTATAAAAACTCTTTCCTCCTCAAAGCCGATCGGTCTGCCCCACCGTTCGGCTTTTCCTTTTTTACCCTGTAAGACATTCTTGCTTTTTAAAAGGTAGTGGAAATTGTCTCAAAATGTTGTATCATGCAGCGTAATGCGCATATGGAGGTTCGGTAGTAATGAAGAAGGCAGTAATGAACAAAGAGGAACGCATGCGTGTGGAGGCGAGCAAGGCTTGGGCCGAACTCGACAGCCTGATCATGCGCATGAGGATCGAAGAAAACTCCGCTCAGCAGGAGCTCTCCAGACTCAGCCGCCAGTTGCCGAAGGTACTGGTGGAATGGGCGAAAGGAAAAGTCTCCAGGGACAAGGTGAAAGCCATCAGGACGCGGATGAGCGAATTGCGGGAACTCATCAACGATATACCTGCCATATTGAAAGAGTTGGAGAGTGAAAAGCGGCAGCGGTGCTACAGGGCGCTCCAGGATGCCTGTGTTCTTTCCAAGGAACGGGAAAAGTATCAGAGTCTGAAGGAGAGGATTTTCGACCGCTTCGAAACCGAACTCGTCGAAGACCTGAGGCGTTGCGCGCAGGACATTGGCGAAGAGAACGACTGCGAGCGCTTTCTTGCATGCATAGCGCCCGGCCTTTCAAGTGAGAGCACGAAGAGAACGAAGTCATAAGTTAAAGTACTGCTGCCCCGCTCGGCAATAAGATACTTCTCCCCGCGGGTTCCATGAAGGCATCTTCCGCACCAGCGCAGACCAGCTTTACGATGAATCCTTTTTGTTCTCCTTCCAAGGGGACCACCCCCCCGGTAGCGCATTCGCTTGACCCGATCCAAAAGCTTGATTCCGCATAATTTTTATGCCGGCTTGGGAAAAATCGACAACCCGATAGGGTATTTTAGAGCAATAGTATGGTAAATGATCAGAACCCCGAGGAGTCGAATACAATGTCGCCCGAGCAGCTCAACATCTTTGAAGCCGGTAGGTCCAAGTCCGCAATTGTCTCGTCTGCTGTAGAGGTCCTGGCATTGCAGGGGGGGATCGAAGAGCGCGGAGCCATCTTTACGCGAGCTGAGGTTGTCGCTTTTATCCTGGATCTCGCAGGCTATACGGAAGATCAGCCGCTCTATCGCAAACGCCTTTTGGAACCTTCATACGGAGGAGGGGACTTTCTGCTTCCGGCTGCAGGCCGTTTGCTAAACGCCTGGCATGCATCAGGCCCCAGGGGATCGGTTGTTGATGAGTTGGGCGGCGCGCTTCGCGCCGTGGAACTGCATCGTAAGACATTCGATGCGACCCGCTGCACCCTTATCGAATTGATCAAACAGGAAGGCTTCCCAATCCAATCCGCAACCACGCTTGCCGACTGCTGGCTTGTACAGGGTGACTTCCTTCTCACGCCGCCTGAAGGGCTTTTCGATTATGTCGTGGGCAACCCGCCTTATGTGCGTCAGGAGCTGATTCCCAACCCGTTGTTGACAGAGTACCGCAGGCGGTACAAGACCATGTACGACCGGGCGGACCTCTACATTCCGTTCATCGAGCGCTCGTTGCTGATGCTTGCGGAAGGTGGAACACTGGGGTTCATTTGCGCGGATCGCTGGATGAAGAACCGCTACGGCGGACCGTTGCGGAATCTCGTTGCGAAGAATTTTCACTTTAGAGTGTACGTCGATATGGTGGACACACCGGCCTTCCATAAGGATGTAATCGCATATCCCGCAATCACCATCATAAGCCGGAATAAAGCGGGCGCCACGCGTATTGCGCATCGGCCTTCGATCGACCGCGAAACATTGATGACACTCGCCAAAGAACTTAAGGCGGAAACCCTGCCCCAAGATAGCGGAACATCAGTGCGGGAACTGCCGGGCGTCACCAACGGGGTTGAACCGTGGCTTCTGGAGTCGCCCGACCAGACAGCTCTGATTCGCCGTCTTGAACGGCAATATCCCACTCTTGAGAAAGCGGCGTGCAAAGTCGGCATAGGAGTCGCTACCGGGGCCGACAAAGCATTTATCGGGGATTTCGATGTGCTCGATGTGGAACCGGACCGCAAGCTTCCGCTGGTGACAACTCGCGACATTATTTCCGGCGAAGTGCAGTGGCGCGGACAAGGCGTCATTAATCCATTCACGGATGAGGGCATACTTGTCGATCTCAGACATTACCCTCGCCTGCGGCGTTATCTCGAGGCGCGAAAAGAGGTAATAGCCGGGCGTCACTGCGCACAGAAAACCCCGGCAAACTGGTACCGCACCATTGACCGTATCACGCCGTCAATTGCGAAGAAACAGAAGCTATTGATTCCTGATATCAAGGGCGAAGCCCATGTCGTTTTCGAATCCGGAAAGCTCTATCCGCACCATAACCTGTACTACATCATCTCCAGCGCCTGGGACCTCCGTGCTTTGCAGGCGGTGCTCCTCTCCGGTGTCACCAGGCTCTTTGTGGCGACTTATTCAACAAAAATGCACGGGGGGTTCCTGCGCTTTCAAGCCCAGTACCTTCGCCGCATTCGACTTCCCTTTTGGCGTGATGTACCGGAAATACTGCGGCAGGAGTTGATCGAAGCGGCCATGAGCCGCGACGTACAGGCCTGCAACCGCGCCGCATTCAAGCTATATGGGCTCAACCGGGAAGAACGGACCGCAATTGGAGGCAACGGCGACTAGTGGCCATTGATCTTGTCGATTAATGATTTGTAGAACGCCAGGGTCTGTTCGGCCACGCTTCTCCAACTGAACACCCCCTCGACACGTTTGCGTCCGAGCATTCCCATCTTCCTGGCCTGCTCGGGGGAGGCGAGAAGGCGGTTTACCGCCTCGGCCAGATCCTTTGAAAACCGCTCAGGGTCTTTTGGCTCGGGGTTGGTCCCGCCGTGGGCTTCGAATGGAACCAGCAGCCCGGTTTCTCCATCCACCACGATCTCCGGAATTCCCCCGACAGCAGACCCGACCACCGGGACTTCACATGCCATGGCCTCGATGTTGATAAGTCCGAAGGGCTCGTAGACCGAAGGGCAGACAAAAATGGAGGCAAGTGAATAAAGAGCGGTAATCTCTGGTTTGGGGAGAAATCCGGTTATCCAGATCACGGGATTGTTCGTCTTCTTTCTTGCTTCACCGATTCGCCGCTCCATTTCGGATTCGATTTCCGCGGTGTCCGGCGCTCCCGCACAAAGAACGATCTGAACCCCGTCGCGAATGTGCCTGATTGCCTCCACAAGGTGGATGATCCCCTTTTGCCGGGTAATCCGGCCGACAAAGAGCAGGTAAGGTTTTTCGGGATCGATGCCGTATCTCGGGAGGATCGACTTGTTCCTGTCGGGCACATAGCAGGCGGCGTCGATTCCGTTATAAATGACCCTCACCTTTTGGGGCGGAACTCCATACAGGCTCTCTACGTCGGCTTTCATGGCGCCCGAGACGGCGACCACTCCGTCGGCGTTGCGGTATGCGGTTTTTTCCAGCCAACTGCTCACATTGTATGCCGGCCCGAGCTGTTCTCGTTTCCAGGGCCGATGCGGTTCCAGCGAGTGGGTGGTGAGCACCAGAGGCGCTCCCAGCAGTTGCTTGAGAAGGCAACCCGCAAAGTGCGTGTACCATGTATGACAGTGGATGATATCCGCCCCGTCGAGAATTCCAGACATCCTGATATCGCGCAGAAGGGTGTCCGCCACCTTTCCCATACCGGGGTCGGAAAAGTAGAAACGCATGCCGGAGTCGATCCCTGTGACCCGCACTCCGCGCCCGGCTTCTGCCTGATCCCCGAAACAGAGGACCTCGATGGAGTGCGCCCCGCCCTCTAGCGCCGAGAGTTCTCGTACCAGGTTTTCAACATGGACGCCCGCCCCACCGTACACGTGGGGCGGATATTCGTTAGTGAGCATCGCAATTTTCATTCTTACAACTTCTCCTTCTATTTAAATCGACAGCCTATTATAAGCCGCCGTCGGCAGCGATCAACCACATGAATGCAGCGTTGCTTCATATTTCCGGGTTTGACCTTCCTCGAAGCAAAACGCGTTAGATTTCACGTGAAACAAACCGATTGGAGCAGAAAAATTAAGTCCTTTTTCATTGAAGAGAGCTGTAAATCTACTTATAATTGCGGGCGGTTTCGAGGCGCGATGAATTTATGATGAGCGCGGGTCTTTCGACCATTTTCGTTTTAACCTGAGTATCCTGTTCAGGGAGTTTTGCCTTCCGGGAAGACTCCCTTTTTTACTTCGCCAAAGGACGGTGCCATTAAATGTGCGAAATAACTAATAAAAGGGTTTTTCTGCTCTGCTTCCTGGCCGCTTTTCTTGGCGGCTTTGTCTTGGAATCCTCTGAGGGTTTTGCCCAGACCCAGAGTGTTCCCGGGCAGCCGGAGAAAAGAACTGCCCTTGTCATCGGCAATGGAGCGTATACTTCGGGTCCCCTTCGAAATCCGTCGAATGACGCGCGGGCGATGGCGGCGGCTCTCAAGGATCTTTCTTTTGAGGTTGCTCTGAAGGAGAACCTGGACCAGAAGGAGATGAAAAAAGAAATCCAGGCCTTCGGCCAAAAGCTCCAGAAGGGCGGGGTGGGACTCTTCTATTTCGCGGGGCACGGCGTACAGGTAAACGGGCGCAATTACCTGCTCCCTATCGGAGCCGCCATCGAACATGAAAAGCAGGTTGAATACGAGGCTGTCGATATGGGAGCGGTCCTGAGTGAAATGGACTTTGCTCGAAACCGCCTCAACATTGTCATACTGGATGCCTGCCGCGATAACCCCTTTGCCAGGAGCTTCCGGTCCGCAGCCCAGGGGCTGGCTTCCGTGAGCGCACCCACCGGCACGCTGATCGCCTTTGCAACCGCTCCCGGTTCCGTGGCGAACGATGGGCAGGGCGAAAACGGCGTTTTTACGGGTGAGCTGGTGAAGGCTATGTCGCGGCCCGGTCTCAAGATTGAAGATGTCTTCAAGCATGTTCGCTCAGCGGTGCGCGAAAGCACCCAGGGAAGGCAAACGCCCTGGGAATCTTCCTCACTGGAGGGAGACTTCTATTTTCGCACTCCGCCTCCTGCCGCGGCGACGGCTCAGGCCGTGCCCGCTCCTCAGCAGCAGTCCTCCCCTGCCGCGGGCGCCGAAAGATCTGCATCTGCCGCGCCCGAGCCCGCTTCACGGGGAGAAAAGCCTCTCAAGACCCTGAGGACCTGGAAAGAGCCGGTGACCGGACTCGAGTTTGTATGGGTGAATGGAGGGTGCTGCCTGATGGGAAGTCCAAAGACCGAAAAACCCCGTGCCGAAGATGAAGGACCTGTGCATGAGGTATGTCTCGACGGTTTCTGGATGAGCAAGACCGAGGTGACCAACGGCCAGTTCAGAAAGTTCCAGAAAGACCATGACAGCAGGAACTACTCCGGGCATTCCCTGAACGGCGACAGCCAGCCGGCGGTCTATGTGACCTGGCATGACGCCAACAATTTCTCTCAATGGCTTACCGGCCAGAACGGCGGGCAGTATAAGTTTCGGCTGCCCACTGAAGCCGAATGGGAGTATGCCGCCCGGGCGGGTTCCGAGGCATCCCGCTACTGGGGAGAAGATGTCGCCAAGACCTGCTCGTACGAAAATGTTGGGGACCTGACCGCTCAGAAGCAACTGGGAATCGAATCGGCCCATGAATGTGACGACGGCTATTCGGCGACGGCCCCTGTGGGGGCTTTTCAGCCAAACGCCTTCGGTTTATACGACATGCTGGGGAATGTCTGGGAATGGTGCTCGGATGTATACGGAGTCGATTCCTATGTACGGCACGACAGGCATAACCCGCATTTCACCAATGAGAGCATGGGACAGAGCCGCGTGATCCGTGGCGGGTTCTGGCATGGCGGCAGCGATTCGATACGGTGCGCCATGCGTGGAAACGGGCTGCCCAATGGAATGGCCGATGATTTAGGATTTCGGATAGTGCGCGAGCAATAAGCTCTGAAGGAGGTATGGATGAAGGTTGTCGGCTTTAACGGAAGTGCAAGAAAAGATGGCAACACCGCCATTCTCATCAGGTATGTTTTCGAGGAACTGGAGAAGGCGGGAATCGAAACCGAGCTGGTGCAACTTGCCGGAAAGGACATCCACGGGTGCAGGGCGTGTTTCAAATGCTTCAACAGCCGCGATAACCGGTGCGCGGTGAATAACGACATTCTGAATGATTGCATCGAGAAGATAGTCGGCGCCGATGGTATAATCCTGGGGTCTCCCACCTATTTTACCGATGTGAGCGCCGAAATGAAGGCGCTGATAGATCGCGCGGGCCTGGTTGCTAAAGCCAATGCCGATTTATTCAGGCGCAAGGTCGGCGCCGCCGTTGTCGCGGTGCGGCGGGCAGGGTCGACGCATGTCTTTGATTCCATAAATCACTTTTTCCTCATCAGCCAGATGATAGTCCCCGGTTCGATCTACTGGAACATGGGCATCGGCCTGGAAAAAGGCGATGTGAACAAAGATGAGGAAGGTATCCAGACCATGCGGGTGCTTGGGGAAAACATGGCCTGGCTGCTGAAAAAAATCCAAGAATAGCTGCTGCCTGCGATGGCGGCCTTTCGCAAGGGTTGAACATATGAAAATTGGAAAAGCAGCGCTTTGCGTGGCTGTTTGCCTGCTGCTCTATGCCGTTCCGGCTTTCATGATCCCGGCCGAAGGGGTGTGCGCCGCCGGCGCCGACCCCGATGTCCATTTCCGATGGGCGTTTGCCGCAATGGTGACCCGGGATGGAAGAACCGATGTGCAGCCGGTTACCCAGGACCAGGAGCTGAAGTCCGGCGATCAGCTCAAAATGATGATTGATATGCAGAGAAGATGCTTTGTATATCTTTTCCATTATAATCCGCAGGAAGGGATCAAGCTTCTTTTTCCTTATTCTTTTCAACAATTTAGCGGAGATTACCAGCCGAACCGCAAATACTTCGTTCCCAGGGGTGAGGCATGGTTCAAACTCGACAGCAATCCCGGTCAGGAAGTATTCTATCTCCTGGCGTCATCCAGGCGACTCGACAGCCTGGAGGAAGCATATCTGAGGCACGAGTCCGCAGAGGCGTCCCGGAAGGCTGAATCGGCTAAAGCGGTTCTCGACCAGATCAGGACGCTGAGAAAAGAAAACCGCGAGCTGGCTGCGCCGGCGGAGCGACCCGTTCCCATCGGAGGCGCGCTCAGGGGAATCCAGAAGGGTCAAAACCCTGCGGCCCTCGATATATCTCCGCTCGCCGATGAGATCCTCTCGACAGGATTCATGGCCAGGACTTTCTCCATTGAGCACAAATAGCAGGCAAAAAACCAGAACATTCCTTGCTCTGGCGATTGCTGCGTTCGTGATTGCCCATATCTTCTTCAGCCTCTCTCCGGGAGTGTTCGAAACCTGGAATTCGCAGATCCTGGACAGGTTTTTCCTTATCCGCTCTTCCATTCCATCGTTGAGGCCCCCCTATGACGGGAAGGTCGTGCACATCGACCTCAATGACACAGCGGTTCAGCAGCTCAAGACTTTTTATCTCACCCGCTCCCACTATGCCCGGGTGATTCGAAACCTTTCGGCGATGGGGGTCTCCGCCCAGGCCTTCGACTTCATCTTTGCGGCGGCTACCAGCCCCCCGGACGACCAGGCATTGATCGGAGCATCCGGGGAGGCCGGCAATGTCTACTTCGGCATGGCGCTGGGCCTCGCCTCGTCAGGTGAGGCAGGTATCGGCCGCATCCCTCCGGATGTGGGCGAGTATCTCGACCGCACGAAGTGGATCGTCAATGTAGAGGGCGACGAAGAGGACCTCTTCACCGGGGTAAGGCCGCTCATTACCTTCCCGCCCCTTGCACAAGCCTCTCGGGGCATCGGGTTCCTCAGCCTGCAGACCGACCGGGACGGGGTCATACGCCGGGTTCCGCTGCTCGTCCGCTTCAAGGACTCCTTTTACCCAAGCCTGCCTTTCCGGCTGGCCTGCGATTACCTGGGCGTGCCTCCGGAGAAAATCACGATCAGGCCGGGACGCTACATCCGGTTGGAGGGCGCACGCGAACCCGGGCGCACGCAACGAGATATCCTGATTCCCGTCGATGCTCACGGGGCCATGATAATCAATTTCATCGGCCCGTGGGGCACAATGCGCCACCACAACTTCGCCCATATATATTTCGCCTCCGGGGACCGGGACGACATGGAGATCTGGACTGAAGAGCTATCGGGCAAGATAGCGGTCGTCTCGGATGTCTCCACGGGCGCCACCGACCTCGGTCCGGTGCCCGTCGATATCAACTTTCCACTCAGCGGGCTGCACGCAAATGTCATACAGACCATACTCTCCGGGCAATTTTTAAAGGAAGTTCACTCGAACGCCATGCTGGCGGCAGAGTTATTCATGCTGGCCGCCCTCTTTATCCTGTCTCTTCGATTTTCACCGCTGCTCTTCGTTGGCGGCTACGCCCTCCTCGTGACTGTCTTCGGCGCAGGTGCTCTTTGGGCCTTCCTCTCAAAGGGGCTGCTTCTCAATGTGGTGCGACCGGTAATTTCCACCGGCGCTGCCGCCTCCCTCATTCTTGCCTTCCGGTATTTTACGGATGCGAAGGAAAAAGAAGCGTTGAAGAGATCGTTTGAATCCTATTTCCCTCCATCGGTCGTCAGGAGAATCCTGGCAGATCCGGGAATGATCAACAGGGGACAGAGAAAAGAGCTGACCGTCTTGTTCAGCGATATTAAAGATTTTACCACCTATTCCTCGAATTACTCACCGGATCGGATACGCGGTTTCTTGAACGAATACTTCGAATCCATGGTGGAAATTGTGTTTACCCACCAGGGCACCGTAGACAAATATATAGGAGACGGCCTGATGGTCTTCTTCGGAGACCCCGAACCCATCCCGGATCACGCTGTCCGAGCGGTCAAGGCGGCTGTTGCGATGCAGAAAAAAGCAGCGGAACTCGCGGAGAAATGGAAGCAGCAGGGAGGATTCCCGCTCCAGATTCGCGTTGGCGTCAATACGGGCGAGGTCATTGTCGGCAACATGGGCTCGTCGAGAAGGCTTTCCTATACGGTGCTCGGCGCGCCGGTAAACCTTGCCAAACGGCTTGAATCCGCAGCGCCCGTAGACGGAATCCTGATTTCCGAGAGAACCCACCAACTTATCGAGCATGCCGTTCCCGACAGGTTTTTCGGTGCTATCCAGGTCAAGGGCATCAGCGAACCGGTAAATACCTATGAGGTGGAGATCGACTGAATTCTGCACATCGGAATCTGCTGTAATTGAGCTTGCCGACTGCTATATTTATGCTTAAAATCTTGCGCATAAATAATGTGCAATTGGAGGAGGCTGCGATGGTGCAAAAGTTATCTGCGGAAGATGCACGACTCAATCTGATCCTTTCACGGGAACTCAAGCGGAGGCTCGTCAAAACGGCGGCTGCGCAGGGCAAGAAGGTCTCTGCACTCGTACGTGAATCTATCGAGGAAAAACTTGCGTGCCTGGAACGAATTCATCTGGAAGCAAAGATGCGCCAGGCTTATGTTGAAATGGGCAAGGAAAACCTGGGCACGGTAGAGGATTTCAAGTATGCGGACGCCGAGAACCTTTGAAAGAGAAGGATAAACTTTGAACGTTCTGCAAGTGAAACGTGGCGAGGTTTATTATGCAAGACTGGAACCGGTACTGGGAACGGAAACAGGTAAAACCCGGCCGGTAGTGATCATTCAAAATGACATCGGGAATACCTACTCACCCACCACCATTGTCGCAATCATCACGGAATACTCAGAAAAGAAGGCCTCCTATCCTATTTGCGTGGCGGTCGGCACGGAGCAGGGATTGAAAAAGCCTTCCGTTGTTAACCTTGCACAACTCAGAACTATTGATAAACGGCGGCTAATCCTTCCACGAATTGCAGATCTCCCGGACTCTGCCATGGCGCGGGTCGATCAAGCACTAAAATACAGTCTATCATTAACTTAAACGGTTTTGTCCGGATATTACGGAAAGGGAGCAAAATGAAGGCTCAAATAGGAGAGACGATTATCAACTATGAACTCGAAGGCCCGCCGGGGGCGCCGGTGGTTACGTTCAGCCACTCTCTCGCGGCTACTCTCGACCTCTGGTCATTCCAGGTCAACCCGCTGCTTGCCCGCTACCGCGTCCTGCGCTTCGATACCCGCGGACATGGGGGCTCATCGGCGACCGCGGGCGCCTACACCATGGAGATGCTGACCCACGACCTGGTGGGGTTGCTGGATTATCTCAAAATCCGCAAAACTCATTTTGTCGGGATTTCCCTGGGCGGCATGATCGGACAGGTCTTTGCGGTTAAATACCCGGATCGGCTTGGTAAGTTGGTCCTGTGCGATACCTCTTCCTCAACAGCGCCGGAAATGCTTCCCGTCTGGGAAGAGAGAATCCGGGTTTCGGAAACGAAGGGTATGGAAGCTCTGGCGGACCAGACGCTGGAGCGGTGGCTAAGCCGCGGATTCCAGGAGGATTGGACCGATTTTACCGAACGCGTCCGCCGGATGATCCTACAAACCCCCGTACCCGGTTATGTGGGATGCTCGCGGGCCATCAGCACTTTTGACTTTGAATCGGAGCTTCCCGGTATTAAGGCGCCGACGCTGATAATGGTGGGAGAGAAAGATGAGAGTACTCCCGTTTCAACCGCTGAGGCGATAAACAGGCAGATTCCCGGCTCGGAGCTTTTCATCGTTCCCAACGCCCTGCATTTGAGCAACGTGGAAGGAGGGTTCGTTTTTAACGATAAGCTGCTGAGCTTTCTCAAGAGTTAAAAAAAGCTCTGTTCAGCTGGAGGGGGGAAGCTGAACAGAGCCTGAGGGGTTAGGAGAAGGCGACATTGTGTCCACCTTTGAATTTAAAAGTAAGCACCGGGGTACAAAAATCAACGCGGCGCGCACTCAACGGCGGACAGCTCACAGGACCCGTAAATCGCCTTCCAGGGCGGATCAGACCTTCTGGGGACGGACCCAGCCGAAAATATCTTCCCTTTCGCCATACTGTATGCCGATGATCTCATCGTAGAGCTTCTGAGACCATTCGCCCACTTTGCCGTCCGCAACCTTGAAGCCCTGTTCCCTGTAGGAAATTTCACCGACGGGCGAAATAACGGCAGCCGTTCCGGTGGCGAACATCTCTTTAAGATCACCGGATTTGGCCGTCTCCAGCACTTCATCGATCGTAATCTTGCGCTGAGTGCACTTGATTCCCCAATGAGCGGCGAGTTGGAGCACCGAATCCCTGGTGACGCCGGGCAGAATCGCGCCGGTCAGGGGCGGAGTGATTAGCTCATCGCCAATTCGGAAGAAGATGTTGCTCGTCCCGACCTCGTCGACGTAGCGTTTTTCGACGCCGTCGAGCCAGAGCACCTGGGTGAAGCCTTTTTTCTTGGCCACTTCCGCCGCATAGAGGCTGGAGGCATAATTGGCCATGGTCTTCGCCTCACCGACACCGCCGCGCACCGTTCGGACGTATTCCTCGGACACATAGATCTTCACCGGATTGAACCCCTCGGCGTAGTAGGCCGCAACGGGACCGGTGATGATGAAGTAGAGGTAGTGGTCGGCGGGGCGTACGCCCAGGTGGGGCTCGACGGCAATCATGGTCGGCCTGACATAGAGCGAGGAGCCGACACTGCGGGGCACCCAGTCCTTGTCGAGCTTCAGAAGTTCTTCAATCGCGCGGGCCTGCAGGTCGACATCCATTTCGGGCATGCACATCCTGCTTGCCGACCGATTCCAGCGTTTGAAATTCTGGTCGGAGCGGAAGAGGCAAATCTTGTCGTTGTGCCACCGGTAAGCCTTCATGCCCTCGAAGATACCCTGGCCGTAATGGAGCACCATCGCCGCAGGGTCCATCTGCAGAGGCTGATAGGGCACGATGCGCGCATCATGCCAGCCTTTGGCGCCGGTGTGCTCCACCATGAACATGTGATCGCTGAAAACACGACCGAAAACCAGACTCTTGTCATCTTTGGGCTTAGGGCGCCTCTTCTCCGGCGCCAAAGGGTAAATGGCAATCTCCATGCAAAAACCTCCCTGGTCTTTCTCCATTCAAAAGGAATAAGATGCGATATCCGCCGCAATGTCCGCGCGGAGTACGAGAACCGTAGCTGGACGGGGTAATCCACGGGGAAAGTTCCCTCTCTCCCTCCCGGGGCAAAGAGGGTGAAACCGCTTCGCCAGGACTGGACTTCAAAGTCATGGGGAAGTCTGGTTCACCTCATGGCAGGATTGAGGCGCCCACTGCGAAAACCGGACTGCTCATCTACTGGAGCGCGAAATGGGGTGACCGGAGAAAGCGGCCTATCTGCTTGCTATAGAATTGGATCAGGGCGCGGCTTTCGGTTCCGGGGCGCAGTTCTTCCTCTTTTCCCTTATCTCCGTTTACAGCTTTGGAAATTATGTTCTTCTCTATACAAAGCTTGAGCGCATTTTCGAATATAATTTTCGAGATACACTCGGGCCTTTCCACAAGTTCGAGCTTGAGCGCCTTCTGGCCCAGGCTGAGGATCTTTTTGGTATAGTCTTTCTCGGTGAAGCCGTTTTTCTGCAAATAGCGCAAACCGCGAAACACCAGCCAATAGCCTTCGAAATAATTCCTAATGAGCCCGTGGAAGGCATGGGCCGCCTTAAGGCCCCTGTGGGCGAGGATATAAGGCTGGTCACCCTCGCTCACCCGGTGCAGAAAGCCCATGGCTTCGAAAGCATCCAGTACTTCGTCAACAAGCTGCTGGTCCGGTAATTCGTTATCGTAAACGAATTCGAATTTAAAGAAGTTTTTCATAAAACTGACATCTTCGAGCACCTGGCCGATGCTGAAGCGAAAGGTCTGCTGAGCCAGGATCGAGGTGGAGACGTAGGCCGCCGGAAGCAGGAAGTGAATGATATTGTTTTTGTAGTACTCGAGCGTTAGCCGCTTACTGTCCTCCAGGGTGAAAACCTCTTCTTCCAGGTCGTCATCCTCATCTTTGAGCTTGCCGATGATCTTGCTGCGTTCCAGGTCGCGAAGTGAATCCTGGAGACTTGCATCGAGATTTTTGAGAGTCTTGGAGAGCCCGACTTCGCGTGCAGTCAGGTACTCGTAAAAGGTTTTCGCCACCTCGTGGAATTCCGCCTTGGACAGCCCGTGGCGCGAGGCGGCAAGGAGAGCCGATGCCGTCAGCGCATGCGGGGTTACCTTCGAGGCCTGATTAATACAGTTGATGATCCGGTAGGCAAAATCGCGATACATGGCGTGCCTCTCTCGTGGCGCCATTTTCTCCAGGTCGTAGTTGTGACGTTCCAGGTACTGCCTCAGGGACATCGGTTCGGCAAACTGTACATAAACGCGCCCGTAGCGCTTGCGAAGTACGCGGCGCACTTTCACCAGTTGCCCGAGATTTTCCTCTTCCTTGGCGCCTCCCGTCACTTCCTTGATGTAGGACTCTTCCTCGGGAATCCTGTCGTAGCATATGGAAGTCGGAACAAAAACCAGGTCGTCGCAGAACCCTTCCTCGACTGCCTGGATGAGAATCGCCAGAAGCCCCATCTTGGGGAGGACAAGCTTGCCCGTACGGCTCCGCCCGCCTTCGATGAAGAATTCGATGTTGTGTCCGAGTTGCACCATCGTTTTCACATAGAGCGCGAACACCTCGGCGTAGAACTTCAGCCCCTTGAAAGTCCGCCTGATGAAAAAAGCCCCGCCGCGCCGGAAAATCGCCCCCAGCGGCCAGAAAGAGAGGTTCTTCCCTGCCGCGATAAAGGGAGCGGACAGGTTGCTAGAATAGAGCAGGTGCGACAGGAGCAGGTAATCCATGTGGCTCTTGTGGCACGGTATGTATATGAGAGTGTTATGGCGCGCGGCCCTCTTCACTTTCTGAAGGCTCTCGGAATCCAGATCCAGTCCCTCGAACAGGGTGGTCCATACCCAATAGAACAGCTTTGAGGCGAATTGAATGAAAGTGACGTTATAATTGGCCGAAATCTCGTCCAGGTAGCTGTCGGCCTCCATGCGCACCTTCCAGACTTCCTGGGAATTCGCGCGTGCGCGGCGCTGCATCAGGGATTCCAGCCTCGGATGGTGAAGGATTATCTCCTTCATCTCGATCTTGCTCTTCTGGATCGGACCCACTATTGCGCGTTTGATTTCATCGACGGAATCGATCAGGTTCCGGCGCAACTCGAAGATCTGCTTGCGCTTCTCGTAGAGCCCTTCGGCAAGCTCCGGAACAATTTCCCTGATATTCAGCGGCTCCCCCACCTCCATAACCACGCTCTGGTTGCCGCTGATAAAGGATATGATCTTCCTCAGGCGGCTCCAGTGCTTCCTCTGACCGAAAAGAAGCTCAAAGGGGCCGCGCTGCTGCTGCCCGTCCGGTTCCGGACGCCTGCTGTACAGGAGCACGATTGGAACGATGAATATAGGGCGCTCGCATTCTTTTTGGATTTCAACAAGGTGCTCGAGTGGGTCGTTTCCCACCAGAACCGTGCTGCGGTAATAACCTCTTTTACCGACCAGGAAGAAGAGACCCGATTCGCCCGATTCTATTCTCCCTGCGTAGTGCCGCCCGGCGTAAGGGTCGGGAAAACAGCCGTGGCGGACGAGGTGACCGGAATGATAGGCCAGGGTCTTCAGGGCGTACAGGCGGGGCTGCCACAGGTAAGGGTGCATGTCGAATATAAACTGCGGCCCGGGTAGACCGAGCTGGTGCAACCGCATGCTGATGTAGACAAAATCCAGTTGCGAGGGGTCCTTCATCGTGTAGACTATCGTTCCGCGCTTGGAGAGGTCTTCGAGCACCTTCTGCTGGTCTGCGGGAACGGTGACCTTGGCCACCATGCTTTCAAACCACTTCTGCAGTGGAAACCTGGGTTTATCTTCAATCGAATATCCGAATTTGTCCTTTCGGACCATATTCATCGTCTTCGACTTGATTTGTTCGAGCCAGTCCAACACGCGCCGGTTTGCCTCCTGAATGGTGTTTGCACAAAAGCCTAAACTAACAAAAATATCCTGTAAAAACCAAGCTTTTTTGATGCTGAGGCGGGCTGGATTGGCCGGTTTTAAAAAACGAGGGAGGCCGTTTTCGGCCTCCCTGCTCTGAATGACTGGAGTGCTGTGTTTAAAACCCGGTCTCTTTCAAGTCGCGAACAGACCGGAGTGAGATGGGGCGACTGCCGTTTCGCCCATGGTGCGGCAAAGCAATTTCATGGCGTGCACACGAGCGGTACCGGCTTGACGACCGGTATGCCTCTGGCCGGGGGCGCCGCCGGAAGCGACAGAACGGTATTGTTCCCGTCGGGTTTGTAAGTACCCGAACCCGGCGGTGTTTCGGTAGTGTATGAGAGTATCCGGTTGCGTACATTGGTAAGGGTACGGGCCGTATAGACCGGGTCATTATATGATCCTACAGGCAGGGTGGATTCAGCTTTACGGGGATCGATGCCTGAAATCGGGAAAGGATAGGCCGGCTGGGCAGAAGCCTCACAGGGTCCATTGCATCCGCCCGGGCTTAACCTCCGGTCCAGGAGCCAGGGGAGGCCCTCAAAGAGGGTCGGCATCGCCATTTTGTTAAGATTGATTTCAGCGAAATTGGGCACATCGATCCCACCCAATCCGATGCCGAAGGGAAAGAGATACTGCCCGTTAGTGGCCTTTCTGCCCCTTATGTCCAGGGTGATAAGGTCGGGATACTTGAGTTTGTGCCCTGTGCGAGCCTGGATTTCCCGCGGTATGGGGCTCAGGATTCCGAACATTTCTCCGATAGTTCCCCCACCCGGGCAAACGGACGGAAACCTCGGGTCTCCGTTGATGTGGGCACAGGGGTTGAGTTTCGGGTCGGCACCCTTAACAAAGTCAACATCGTGACGTATTCTGAATATGTCCGCTCCGCCGGCAAGCCCTTGCCCGGCGCAAGTTCCCGGGTCGGCGGCCTCACATCCCCTGACGGAGCCGAGAGGGAATTCATGGGGTTCATTGTTTTTGGGATCACGGTGGAGGGACCAGATCAGAACATCGGACGGAAGCGTGGTAAAGCCGATGAAAAGAGTACGCAGGCGCTGATTCTGAAACCCGGCCATATCCATGAAGGCTTCCTCGATGAACATATAGTCGGGCTGAGTGGACACATTCCTGGTGGTAAGCGCATCGGAGACACGCAGTGTATGCGCCGACAGGAATCTTATGCCGTTCATTTCCTCGTAGTTGCCTTCCGCCGTGATGTTGTCTCCGAGGCGGATTGGAGCGTACCTCCGCGAGTCCTGCATCGGTTTTCCGGCATTAACCGTCCTGTTTGTCTCGGGGCACAGGATATCTCCGGTACCGTCGGAAAGGCCCTTGGCAGTCAATTTTTCGGTAGTATTCGAGTTATTATTGAGATCCAGCACATCGCTGAAGGTGCGGGTGACGGTACTCGGAATGCATGCCGGAACACCTGAGACGAACGCCGCGGTGTAGTTGTCCGGATCGAGTGTAAAACGAGGATCGGGACTGCAGTTGACAGTGTTTCCCGCCACACACCCCGTACCTTTCTGGATAGTATGCCGCCGGGTGGGGTCGTTCAAGCGAATCATCGTTCCTGTTGTCGAATGGTTTGGCCTGCCGTTCACCCTGAACCATCCGCCACTGTGGTTTACGTAGGTAACCCGGCCCGCCACGATTTCCTTGCCTTTTTCTATGTACACGTCACCGGCGATAACATTGTTGGAATCGAGTATGTTTGCGGCAATAGTTGCAAACCCTGCCGGATGAGGCCCTCCGCCCAGGCATGTATCGGCCTTTGCAAGGCCGCTTTGCCCTGCCGTGACGCAGGCTGGGTTAGGCGACTGATCGAAAAGCTGCTTCAAGCTCAATCGATTGGCAGGCAGGTCCAGCAGCAGGTTTCGCGGTATAATTACCGACTGTCCCCCCACGACTATTCTCCCGCCCATCCAGACATCACCCGTAAACCTGGGCGGATCGATAGTGAGGCTTTGTATCTCTCCCGATATGTTGGCGGTCTGCGGCGCCGCGTGCACTGCAGAAACCCAGCAGGAAATGATGATAACTGCCGGGAGCAAGAATGCGATCTTTCTTCGATTAGTCTTCATGGCTCATCCTTCCGTAGACCTGATTCCAGGGGTAAGTAACGCTAGAGGGCGTCCAATTAGTAAGTACCGGCAGGCTTTTGCTCAATCAGGCGGGGACCTTATTCGGAGAGCGGCATGGCATCACTGTGGAACCAAAACCCCTTAAGCTGAAGGATTTAAGGGGTGGAAAGCAGGTAAATGCATGAGTGGGGGTTCAGATACTCACTAATCGAGTTCAAGAAAGATTATATAGTAAAAATAGTATCTTGGGGCTGTCCCTGTGTTTGTCTTCCGTCAGTGAGGCGCCCCTCCGGGTCGGATGGGCGCCTCTGCCTGGAGGCTGCTGCTACTGTGCACTGCTGCCTAACATTGCCTGCAATTCAACAACCAGGCGCCTCATACACGTGATCCCCCTTCTTTATTTTGCTATGTATTTCTGTCCTTCAGCGGCGATAAAATCCAGCATCTTCAGGACTGCGGGCGAAGGCGCTCCTTTTGTTATCAGGGTTATGGGCCTGCCCACCTCTGGAATCTTAGGGGCGAGAATGGAGGCATCTATAATTGAAATCGGCGCAAGACCCACAGCTCCCGGCGTCGAGGCGACCTTTTCCTTTACGTCGGCAGCCGTGGTTGCTTCAATTACGCTTGTGGAATAGCTGCCTTCGTTCATTATCTGCTTTTGAAATACACTGTTGGTACCGGGGATTTTGGAGCCGAACACGATCTTAATGGGAAGGTCAGGACCGCCCACTTCCTGCCAGTTGCCGACACTGCCGGTGAAAATACCCTTGAGTTCTTCCCTGCTAAGAGTCTTGATGGACACTTTCTTGTGGACTATTACTTTAACGATGTCTTTGCCGATCACTCGCGATTTGTAAGCAGATTTATCTGCTATGGCATACCCCTCTTTTTCCATCAAACTGATCCAGTCGCTAAAAGGGATGCCTCCGGAAGCCGCATCCACCTGGCCCTTATCCAGTTCCTTGAACGCTTCTACGGGTCCGTTGCTCACCAGAATGAGCTTAAGCCCGGTCGCCTTCTCCATGGGCTCCTTTATCCTGGAGAAGATATTTTCTGTAGGGGCGGCGCCCGCTCCGACTTTCACTTCCTGGGCGCCGGCAGGCAATGCCGCCGCCAGAACGATCAGTGCAAGTATGCCGAAGATCATTGAATACGAAGGTTTTCTGGTGAACATAATCTTTCTCCTGTTTGTGCAATTGCTGCTTGCTGTCCAGCGGTCATACATCCTGCACCGTGGCTCCGACTCCTGCCGAAGGGGCTCCGGGCAAGTCTCTACCTCTCGGAATCCGTCGTTCAATGCGACAGGTGTTCCGCTTCATGCGCGAGATAATTTCCAACCCGGAAATAAAACTCACGGTTCCGGGCATCCTCGTGTGGAGTAGAAAGGATTCCACTGGGTACGAGAACGTGCTTTACATGGGATTGTTTGTCATATCGGCATCACTCTCCCGGTCCATGAGCAAAAAGTGATCCCGATGGGTCGCAAAAGGGATGGATTTTTCATGTTCAGAAAAGAGGAAGGGCGCCTTTCCGGGACGGAAGGCAGTGGAGGAGTTGGTGCTCAGTCCACCCACCGTTTAAGAATATTACGCCTGATCAGTTCTTCACCTACCAGGCCGGAGCGTGATAACTCCTCCCGGACTCTCTGATCTACATCCATGGCATATCCGCCGATCTGCAGGCGCACGTCGCCATGAATGCTGATGAGGTGTCCGCGGTGGTCGTGGATCTCCAGTGCGCCCTGGTTGGTATAGAATCGTGCGGCAAGCACCGCGGCGGGGCCGAGACATGAGGTGATGACCTTGGGGTCTTTGACCCGCCTCCAGTTCTTCAGGTAGCTGTAGAAGCCCTCTACCTTTTTGTGGAGGTATTTTTCGTCGTTTCCGGATTCCGCTTTATCGAAGAAGGCTATAAGTTCTTTCAACTGCCTTTTGAGGTCCTCAAAATCAGCCATCATATCCTCACAATCACTAAATTCTGATCAATGCCGGGTAGTGCGCCCCGTTCAGGCGTAAAGGCGCATGATAGGATAAGTGGAGGATTCTGTAAAGACCGCGGAGAGGAAGCGATTAAACAAGCGCGACAACCAGCGTTCCGGGGGAGAGGAGGCAGAAAGAAATCATTCCGCTCCCAGGACCTGCCTTACTCCTTCAAGGTTGTTTTCCAGCTCCAGGATGCATTCGTCGATCATCGAGTGTGTTATGCCGTATCTTTTGAAGATTGCATCCGTCTCCGGAACGATCCGATAGCGCCCGTTTCCCCTGGTGTCTGCCGAAGAGATGGCAATCTGGTCTGAAATGTAAATAACGGAAGCAATATCCTGGAATTGTCCGGCGCCGTCGGGATTGTGGTGGTGTTCGATCGCCGCGGTTATTTCAGAAGGGAAATTCCATTTCTTGGATATTATTGCGCCCAGTTCCTGGTGATCGATTCCCAGCGCGCGCCTCTCCGCCTTCACGAAATCGCTTTCGCCCCTGATTTCGCGCAGGCTTGAATGCAGGTAAATCTTGGCGTAAACGTTCAAAACGGTCTTTCCTATGTCGTGGAGCAGCGCGGCGGTATAGATGGTGAGAACTCTCTTTTGATTCATTCGGCGCGAAATTATTTCTGAGACAAGAGCGGTCGTGATGGAGTGCTCCCATAGCTCCCTGTCGTCCCGTGAACTGTTGATCCCGTAGTAATGGGTTGCGCAGGCGGCGATTATCGCCTGTATGAGGCGCTTGCTCCCGAGCAGCAGAATGGCGTCCTGCAGAGAGCGAACTTCATGCCTTCGACCGTAGTAAACGGATTGACTGAGGCGAAGAATCCTCGCGGTGATAACCTGGTCAAACTTTATCGCTTCTTCTATTTCCTTTATGGGCGCCATTCGCTTGATGAGAGAGGTGACCTTCCATGCTACGTCCGGGAAAGGCGGAAGCTTCTCGGCAGCCGAAATGATATCTTTCACCAACAATTCGTAATGTAGCGCATCGACCTCATGATTGCTCAGTTCTCGAATCATATTTGAACCTTTGTGCGCGCTGACAATTCCCTGTTATATAGTTAATTTACCGACAGAAACTCGTTGGAAGCAGAAAAGCCCGGGAGTGACCATCCACCTCCGGCACTATCCCTCTACGAGCTTTATCGGTATCCTTCCAAAAATACTTTAAGAAAAAAATGAGGGGTGAAGGTTTTTTTTTGCGAGCGGAGTCTATCCGTTCAAGTTGACAGCTTCAACTATCTTCACCACTCCTTCCGAGGGCCATTCTGGGGGGTAGGCTGCAATAGCTGCTTTTTCCAGGGTGGTCATTATGGTCTCGGATTTTCGGTCCGCCGCCCATGATTTTCTTGTTGCGAAGTCAACACCCCACCCGATGGTGACATGCGCCCGATAGTTGTTTTTTTTGAAACTCTCCGGGACTTCATCCCGGGCCACATGAGTGCGGAATTCATCTTCCAGGTGGTTATGCAATTGCAGAAGCCTGCGATAACCTTCGGAAGCCGGATTGACTTCAAACCAGCACAGGTCCGGATCAACGAAAACGGGACCGTCAAGAACCACCTGGAAAGGGCGGACATTTCCGCACACTCTCTGCAGGCAGCTTCGCAAATCCTTCACTTCGACACCGGTCAGGAATGGGCCGCGCAGGGTGATATGAACAGGATATTTCAGGGCCAGTTGATTGCCGGTCATGCGGGAGAGCCGTGCCTGATATTGCCGCATAATCCTGGTGGGCGCGTCAGTCAAAGTAGCGAGAATCAAGAGCCTGTTCATTGATCCTTCCCGGTTACCGAAATGTCCGCCCGCGGCGCGAATAATTCGCCGGTCGAGTGTTGCTGCACAGTTATCGGAGACCGGGCCTGGTTTGAAAGGAATTTCGGGTAGGGCACCTGTGACCAGTGAAAAATCGCAAGCTGGGAAGGGCTATACGAGCGTGAAAGAACCCTTGCCGGGTCGGAATCACCACTCAGTATTCCGGCTATTATCCGCATCGGTCCCATGTGCGTGCACAGGAGTATACGTCTGATTCGCCGCTTGTTCTCCCGCCATTCGCTCTGAATCCATTGAGCCAGTTCAACCAGAAAATGCAGCATCCTGCCGGTTACCGAGAAATAGCTCTCGCCGCCATTGGGAGCATAGAGAAGGTCACCGGATGCATACTCGGGGATCGGACGCGCCGACTGTAGCTCCAGTTCGCCCAATTGGCGCTCTGCCAGAAGAGAACTCTCCCTGATGAATACATCCGTCAGTCTACCGGCTCTCAGAGCCAGTTGGAGGGTTTCTCGGGATCGAAACAGGGTCGATGAATAAGCGACATCATAGAACCGCGCCAACCTCTTTCCCGCCTGCCTTGCCTGCTTTCTTCCCAATTTCGTCAGAGGTACATTCATCGAACCGGTTATGAGTCTTCCCGCATTAGCGGCGCTTTCACCATGGCGCATGACATGCAGATCGACGGGATGAGGCAGTTGAACGGGTAAGGCGCCGGGGGCCAGAGGGAAAAAAGGGTCCGTGGGTGGTGCATGGGGAAGGCCCAGTTGAAAAGGCATCGGCAAATTGTTGGAATTGGGTCCCATATTTCGCTCTTCGATGAATAACTGTCTTGCCGGACAGCACCGGTCCAGGCAGCTAGAAGATCAGGTACTCAAATATCTTGGATGTCCAGCGGGTGCGATTGTCCAGAATGAACCGGGTGAATTCCGCCTGGAGAAAGGCAGAATTCGTCTTTAGCTCCGAATAGCTGCGGCTCCCAAACCTGTCCCGGTAGTCCAGGCTTTGCAGTTCTTTTCTCACGTCTTCCTGTTTTATTCTGTATAAAAATGTGTCATACGCTCCAATCACCCTGTCAAAGTTGCTGTCACCATTGTTCTTATATGCGAGATAGATTTTCTCGATGGGTGAGAGGAACAAGTTCTCGTTTATGAATTTTATTTTATCTTTCCGCATTTTACTGGAAGTGAGTATGAGGAATAACAAACCTGTGTATATTAAAATCCGGCTATGTCTCAATTTGATGCTGCGTATGCCCCACTTGGCGTGATCCTTCCAGAAATTGAACTCGACGTTAATGCATATATTCCTGAAGTATTTGATAAGATCGTTTAGCAGAGCCAAAGCTTCCTTGTCCGGTTCCTCTTTTACGAGCTTCAGATAATGATCTATGAGGCCGCTCATGATGCGTTCGAAAAAATGCTGATTGTAAATGGCCCTCCCCTCCATCATTATCAGCAATCGCTGGGCGGTGGAATTAAGGTTGTCCTGCTTTGAGCCGATGTTTCTGCACATGGATTTGAAATTGATAGGCTTTGAAAAGGCGCCTTCCGCATTGGGAGTACCGATGCCCAAATCGGCTGCACATTTTCTTACCGTATCAATTTTGTCCTTTGCATCAGCCAGGCTTCCCTTATGGACGACCATGAAATCCAGGTCCGATTTTTCATGTGCATCCATTCGCCCATAGGAACCGGCAACCAGAACGGCGAAGCTCTTGTCTTCTCCGAATCTGGCGTTGAGCATGGCATTGAGCTGCGTCAGCCTGCTCTGCGAGAATTCCCAGTTGTCTTTGAACTGCTTGTACCTGGTCCAGATCATGTCCGTCGCAAAATTGGGCGAGGAAGGGTATGCGATTGCCCAGGTGTCCGCCATTCGTGGTGTTGCCAGGCTGCTTTTCCTGTTCACTGAAGCCCCTCGATTTTTCAGCAGGTTCTTTCATATCGCATCTGATTTTTACCCCGGGAAATCCTTTTGGGGAAGATACAATTAACTGTTTGAGCCCGTCAAACGATAAGCGAAAGAACACCCGGATGCAGTTCTTTGGCTGGATTCCGGCTCAGAAGCCCTGCCGGAATGACGGAGTGGGAGTCCACGGCAAACCGGTTGGCATAGGGTAGCGGACCGACAACCAAGCCTTTCGGCGAGTTCGGCAAGTACCATTGACACCGTTAATTGTAATGGGCACACCGAACTCTGCTTCAGGAGCCTCGGGTTGGTCCTATCAAAGGTCCTGGAGAAGACAGATTGTTTCCGGACGCCTCATCTTCTCTGCAAATTCATGTCTGCCGTTACCAGATGCGCCTGTCTTGAGCCAATCCTTCAACAATTTCTGGAGTTGACAGCTTCTCCGAGGATGAAGTATCCGCGATCAGCTTTTCCACTGCCCTCCTTCTGCGAATATGTTCCAGTTCCTTCCGCAAGGCTTCGTTGACCACCAGACTCCTCTTGCCGGGAGGAACCAACCGCTCCAGGTCCCTGCAGATTGCTTCCTCAATGAGAAAATTCAGCCTTCTGGTTGCCCCCATATACTACTCCTGTTTATTATTTCAGAAGCCTACACCCCGATTATACGCATCAAATCGTAAGAATACTACTTTCGAGAGTGCCTCTGCCTATTTGGGGAACCCCAGGTGAGGATCTGCGCATCGGTTCAATCTCAATGCGATGTCATCCACCGCGCGCACACCGTCCTGGGTTGCCTTGAATATGAGGTTGGAATGCTTCTTTTCGCGAAATGCGCCTTCTTCTTCGACCTGGAGGTAAGCCGGGCTTATCGCTCCGCCGATGGCGTAGACTCCGCTCGTGCTCGTCTGCAGTCCCTGGTTGAGCATGATGAGCCTTGCCCCTTCCCGTCCGAACCGGCAAATTCCTTCCGTGCACGTTATCTGCTGCAGTCCGATAGCGTCAAAGACTCTCGAAGGTCCCTGTGTCCCGATGCAGGCGATCACGTGTTTCATGGGAAAACTCATGCCCTGCTGCATCTCGACGCCGGACGGGAGAGCTATGCTCTGGGTTTGAATGATCAACCGTTCTATTCCCTCCTCGTCAATCTCGCCGATGCGCGGAACCGCTCCCTGGAGAATTTTGATGTTTCCGCCCAGGAGGATTTCTTCACCGAGGTCGCGCGCTACATTCTTGTCCACCTTGAAATGTTCACGGCGGTGGCCCCAATAAACGGGCGTAGAGTCATTCGCCGCGCGCTTGGTTTTTGAAAGTGTGGAGACGACATCCGCGGCGGCGTTTCCGCCTCCGAGCACCAGGGTCGGCGCCCCGATATGCTCTTCGGGATTGCCCAGGCTGCGAGCGACCATCTTCGCCTCGCCGTAAATACCGAGATCGATCGGGATATTGCTCCCGAAAGCCAGGATGACGGCAGGCGCCGTATAGCTGTTCCTGCCGGTCGTTACAGTGACTGTGTCCTTGTCCCGAGCCAGGGTCTGGAATTCTTCTCCATAGACGATTTTGACGCCTTGCTGCTCGACGACTCCCTCAACCCTTAAGAGATATTCCTCGACAGGCTCGTTGGCCGGTTCGAGCGCCGGGCAGGCGAAGGCTTGCTCCTCACCTTTGGGGATCGTGGGATAGACCTTCTTTCCCCTGGGGTAGGTATCGCGGATGCCCTGAAGCACCCTGGACCCCTTTTCAAGAACAACAACCTTCAATCCCAGTTCGCCGCCTCTTATCGCTGAAGCAAGACCTCCAGGTCCGGCGCCGATAACGACGATATCCAGTTTCTCCATCTCTCACACCCTCCAGAAAGAACGATCTTGGTGTCTGATATCTCGATGAGTACTCTCAATAGCTTCTGCGCAGTCTCTCCAGCATGTCATCGGTGAGGCGCTCTCTTTTTCGCAGCTCGGCGAACCGGTCCAGGAGATCCTCGACGGTGGAGCGTTGTTTTTCCTCCAGGGATATGTCGTCGATTATCCGGCCTTGGTGCATCATGATGGTGCGGTTGCCGAGTTCGAGCGCCTGCTGCATGCTGTGGGTAACCATGAGCGTAGTGTAGTTCTCTTTTTCGACGAATCTCTTCGTGAGCAGAATCACCTGGGCGGCGGATTTCGGGTCGAGGGCCGCGGTGTGTTCGTCGAGCAGGAGGACCTTCGGCCGGTTGATAACCGCCATCAGAAGGGTGAGGGCCTGGCGCTGCCCCCCCGACAGGGCGCCCATCATGTTGTCCAGGCGGTCTTCGAGCTGCATTTCCAATTGCCGGACCTCTTCTCTGAGCCGTCCGCGCTGCGCGGCGCCAAGTCCTATTTTCAAGGATTTCGTTCTTCCCCGGAGGTGCGCCATGTGGAGGTTTTCCGCAATGGTCATCTCCGGGGCGGTGCCGATGTAGGGGTTCTGAAAAACCCTGGCGATAAACTTTGCTCTCTGGAAATCCTTCTTGTGGCTGACGTCCTCCCCATCGATTTCGATGGCCCCCGAGTCCGGCTGGAAGGTCCCCGCTATGGCGTTGAGGAGGGTCGATTTTCCGGAGCCGTTTGTCCCGATCACGGTGATGAAATCCCCCTGCCGAATTTCCAGGTCAACGCCGCGCAGTGAATAGACTTCATTGATCGACCCGGCATTGAAACGCTTGTGAAAATCCCTGATCCTGATCATTGCGCCTGCCTCTTTATGTTCGCGGCACGAGCCGTCAGCGACTCGGGCAACTCGATACCGTATTCTTTCGCCAGTTCCAGGTTGACGTAAATCTTCTCGACCATGAAATCCGAGATAGGGATCGTCTTCGGATCTTCACCGGCGATGATTCTTTTTGCTACCTTGGCCGTCTCTTTGCCGACTTCCTCGTAATCGGCCCCTAAGGCCATAAAGGCCCCCATCCCCACATGCACGGGCGAATTGGAGAAGAAAGGGATCTTGCGCTGGCGCAGAATCCCGGCGGTAGTGACCGTCGCAAGGGCGACCGTATTGTCGTTCGAGGTGAAAAAGAGGTCGATCCCCCTGGAAAGCAGGGATTTCACCGCCTCCATGACCTCACCCGTGTTGCTCACGGTCGTTTCCAGCAGTTCGAAGCCGTGCGCTGCGGCGGCCTTGCGCGCCTCCCTGGTGCAGACCTCCGAGCTGGCATCGGAAGGGTTCCAGACAATCCCGATTCTGCGGGCCTTTGGGAACAGCTCTCTCATGGTGCGTACGGTAGCTTCGATGGGCGGGCGCGTGGCGACGCCGGTCAGGTTCGGCAGGTGGTCGCTTTCATTCCTGGCGACCCCCAGCCCGAAAGGGTCGGTCACCATGCCGAAAACGAGAGGTATCTCCCGGTTCGCGTTGGCCATCATCTGGAGGGCAGGCGAACTCAGAGTGATGATGAGATCGAACTTCTGTCTCACAATATCCTGAGAAATGGCCTGCGCGAGGTTCCAGTCGCTCTGGGCGCTCATTCTCTCCAACTTTGCCGCGTGACGTTCCAGAAAGCCGTCCCGTTGCAGTTCCTCCGTCAGCCCCTTAACCGCTTCCATAATGGTCGCACCGTCGGTGAAATGGTACAAAGCCAGACGTTTCGGACGTTTGGGAGCGGGAACGCTCTCCGGGGCCGCAGCGCCTGCCGCTCCGGCTAGAGCGCTCTTCTCCCCGTGGATGTGAGTCGCCCGGGCGACCAGTTCGGCGGGGATATGCACGCCGAGTTCCCGTGCGACCTCGGCGTTCAGCGCGAAGGTCAGCTTGGTGTAGCGCTGAAACGGGATGTCCGCCGGTCTTTCTCCCTTGAAGATGCGGTCGGCCAGTTGCGCCGCCATGGCGCCGCTGGATGTATAATCATAGCCGAGGGCGGCCAGCGCTCCGTCCTGGATACGTTCCACGTCGGCAAGATAGATGGGTATTTTCTTCGGTCCGGCGGCTTTGACCACCGATTCGAACGCGGAGTAGACAACGTTGTCGGGCGGAAGGACAAAGACATCGATCCCGCGCTGCACCAGGGACAAAGCCCCCTGGTAGACCTCCGAGGTGCCCGTGACCGTGGTTCCGATGAAAGTGAGGGCGGGATCAGCCTTCACCGCCGCCTGAAGGTTTTCAACGTTGAGCACGGCGTTGGTCTGAGAGGGATCCCACATGCACCCGATTTTCACGGCGCGGGGATCGATGGTGCGGACGGTTTCCAGCAGCTTGTCCATCGGTGCAAGGCCATAGACACCGGTAACGTTGGGCAGGTGCTCGGTGTCCGACGTGCCCGCGCCGATGACAAACGGGTCGGCCACGGTCGCGAAGACGACCGGTCTGTCTTTGACCCTGCTGATAGCCGCCTGGGTACAGGCGGTGGAGATGGTCACCACGAGATCGACCTGCTCGCGCAGGAAGTCGTCGAGGATGGTGTTGACGGTCGCCAGGTCCCCATGGGCATTGCGGTAGAGTATGCGGCAGTTCTCCCCGTCCCGGTAGCCAAGCGCTTCAAACTCTTTCACGAAACCTTCCCGGGTCAGGTTGAGCATGGAATGATCGAGCACCTGCACCACCCCGATCCGGCGGCTCTTCCCGGATGTCATCGACTCCGGCGAAAGAAAATGATAGCCTCCCGCCAGAATGACCGCAATGGCGGCCACAATTGCGCCAAACTTGAGCAGGCGCGCGTTCGGGATCGCAAAAACGCTTCTTCCCGCACGCCAGCCTGCGAAGGCTTTGGGCAGCACCAGCGCCCCCAGGACGAACACAGCCGTCAGCAGCTTGAGGTCGGTCGGGTTCACACCGGCTGAAAGGGCCAGGGCTATCATCAGCCTGAAGATAACCGATCCCAGGATGGCCCCGAGAATTTTTGCATAGATCGAGCGAAAAGGGAGGACGGACTCGCCAATGATGACCGAGGCCAGGCCGGTCACGACCGTCCCGATGCCCATCCCCAGGTCGGCAAAACCCTGGTATTGAGCCACCACACCGCCCGAGAGGCCGGTCAGGCCGTTTGCGGCGGCCACTCCCAGGATCTTCATCCTGTCCACGTTGACCCCCGCGGCGGCGGCCATTGTTGGATTGTTGCCCGTGGCCAGCATGGAGATCCCGAAATCGGTTCTGAAAAAAAGCGAAACGCCGAACCAGAAAAGAGCCATGACCGGAACGAGCGAGACCAGTATCCAGACTTCGAGGGGCAGGCCGGGATTGATTCTTTCAAGATAGGTGATGAAGGTCGTGTAATTGAGCAAAGGGATGTTGGAGCGCCCCATGACGTGAAGATTGACCGAATAGAGACCGGTCATGACGAGGATTCCGGCGAGAAGTCCATTGATGTCCAACCGGGTGTTTATGACCGCGGTTATGGCGCCCGCCGCCGCTCCCGCAATGAACGCAATACCCAGGCTCAAAAAGGGGTCCCAGCCCGCGGCGATGAGCACCGCCGATATTGCAGCCCCGGCGGTAAGGCTTCCGTCCACGGTGATATCGGGAAAGTGGTGAACCCTGAAAGTGATGTAGCTCCCCATAGTCATGAAGGCATACATGAATCCGAGAATTACGGCGCCGACCCAAAGTTCCATAGGCTCTCTAATCCCTGATCTCGATGATTCCTATCGTTCCGCTTGAAAAAAGACTCTGCCCGAGTAGGTGCTGAACCTTGAAGACCTCCAGTTCGCTATTCACCCGCTTGAGTTCGGATTCGAAATGTTCCGCATTTCTTCCGAGCGGGCCTTTGTCAAAGATTCCCGCATGCAGGTGAAAACTGCTCTCCTCGGGCAGTGCGGCCAGAATACGTGTATCGGCGGATTCCCGGCTCCTGGCCGCAACGCCCGCCGCCAAGACGATA
The DNA here is from genome assembly GCA_964539645.1 of uncultured Syntrophobacter sp. GTDB lineage: Bacteria > Desulfobacterota > Syntrophobacteria > Syntrophobacterales > Syntrophobacteraceae > SbD1. The sequence continues at coordinate 35,853 of CAZIJV010000005.1, read as the reverse complement.
TGATTGAAATCCGTGGGCTCGATGGGGAATTCCATCCATTCCGGGAAGTTGCCTGAATGGAAAATATCCATGCCGTCTGTGGGCTTGTTCTCGATGATCGGCGCCTTCCTGAGATTCATTGCCCATAGTCCCTTGCTCTCGGCCAGTATGACAAGCCCCAGGTTGTCCGCCTCCACGATATCGAAGATGCCTTCGAGCAGTTGAGGCAGTTGTACGAAGCTTCCCGTGCCCTCAAAGGAAAGAAGCCATGAGAATTGCCCATTGAAACCGAATCCGTGCAGGAATTTGTATTCGCTTCCCGGCAGTTGTTCCGAGAAATGCATGAAGTCGACAGCCGATTTCTTCACCGCCGGGTAGAAGAAAAGACTGTGTTCGATCAGGATCGCTTCTCCGAAAAGGCCCCGGTACTCTTCGTAATCGTCGCCAAGGCAGGCAAGCCCGGCGCCGAAGCGAAAATCCCCCGGCTTGACCCCGACTACGTCATTTTCCGTGTAGCCGGAGGCTGCGAGCGGTTCCTGCGACCCTATGGCATGAAAGGTTCCCGGACCGGCATCTTTCTTCAGGCATCTAAAGGCAATGTTTCCGACCCGTACCGAGGTCGTTGTGCTGTCACCTGCCAGGGCCGCGGCCTTGGCTTGGATTTCATCAGGGCCGGAGACGGAGCAGAAGTGCTTGGAGAGCCCGGTGGTATCGAAGACCTGGGCCACCTGGCGAGCAACCCCGTACAGGATGATCTCTCCCTCTACCTTTTTCAGCTCCTTCTGCACCAGGAGGAAGACGCGGAGGCCGGCGCTGCTGATATAGTTGACCCCTTCCATGTTGACCACGATGATTCGCACACCGCGCTCGACAAGATCGAAGACCGAGCGGTGGAGTTGAGGCGAGGTCAAGCCGTCAATCCGTCCAACGGCATTCACCCAGGTGAGTCCAAACTGTTCGGATACGCTGCATTCCAGCATCTTTATCTCCGTTCTTTCTGTCAGGCGCCAAACGCGGCGATAAACTCATCGCGCTGCTCCGTTCTTCCGATCATCAGGAGTTCGCTGTTCGGTTCGAGAACGGCATCGGCAGGAGGGTTCGTAGTTATGCCTCCGGACTTCCGGATCGCGATGACCGTCAGGCCGACCCGGGCGCCAATGTCGGTTTCTCCCAGGTTCATACCCGCCAGAGACTTGGGAACCTTTACCACTATCAGATCGATTCCCTCTCCCAGCATGACCAATTCACGCTCCTGCAGGATGGAGAATATCGATTCCGTGCCCAGGGAGGCATAGCTCAGAACGAAGTCCGCGCCTGCACGATGGATAGCTTCGAGATTGCGCTCATGGGTGATACGACTGACGATGCGAAGCGCGGGATTCAAACGGCGGCAGTAGACGCTGAGATAGATGTTCATGGCGTCGTCATTGGTGGTGATGACAATGGAGGGGGCATCCGCAAGACCTGCACGCATAAGGACCTCACGATCTGCGGCATCTCCTATGAACAGTTCCGCTGCTATCGACGCGGCGCGTTCCCGAAAAGCTTCGTTACGTTCGATCACATGAAACGCAACCCTTTTTTCTCTCAGGGTGCGTCCAACAGCGTATCCAACATTGCCGCAGCCAACGATGAGGACAGGATTGTAATTGATGTTGTATATCACGAGGAAGGATTCGATTTCGGCTATTTGCGCTGCCGTGCCCACAATCACGGGCACACTCGAGTCCGTAAGCACCGTATCGGCTTTTGCCGGCAGGAGGCGCCCGCGTTCCCACACACCCACTACGTTTACTCCGGTTATCTGCCGAAGCTGGGTGTCTCTGATCCTGCGTCCGGCCAGCGGAGTGTTCTGCACAGGAAATTCGGCGATGAGCAGATCCTTGAAAGTGCCTACGACATGCACATTGGCATGTTCCGCCGTGACACGGTAGGCGAGGTGCTCGCCGAGCTTTTGCTTCAGGGGCAGAACGTGAGTCGCTCCGGCCAGTTCCAGGACGTCCACGGAGTCTATGCTTTCAACCACGGCGACAACCGGAACATCTCCAGCCGTTTCGCGCACGGTGAGGGTGATATTGGTGTTTGTGGCGTCATCCGCATTTGCCAGCACCATCCTCGCCTTAGAAGAGCGAAGAGCCGCGTAGGTCGTAGTGTTGTCGATTTCTCCCGTAACTACAGAGATGCCTTCTTCATGGAGATTGGCGGCCACCGTGGCGTCGGGTTCGAGAACATAATACGGAATGTTGAACGACTTGAGCTTTTTGACCAGCCCCCGCGCCACCGTTTCATACCGGCAAATAATCACATGACCGGCTGTATCGGCGGGGACCTCACGGGGAGCGCGCAGGCGAATCTGGGCGTCCAGCCAGGGTGCGTAGAAAAAACGGATAAAGGCAAACGGCAGCACGATAAGGAGGAGCACGATTCCCGATAGGAGCACCAGGATACTGAAAGCTCGCCCCGCATCACTGTGAAAGGTTATATCCCCGAAGCCAAGGGTGCTCATTACGGTAAGAGTCCAATAGATGCCCGTAACCCACGAATGATCCTTCCTTTCAATGCTTTCCATGATCCAGTGAAAAACGACTGCGTAAATCAGGACCACAATGATGAGAAAAAACACGTACTTGAGCAGAGCCTTCAGATTCCTGCGCGTCTGCTGCTGGCTGAGCAGGTAGGAGAGATGAGTAGTCAAAAGCTTCATGTTTGTCTGTTCCAGGGGCGCCGTCTGCTTAAACTTCTTCCGGTTGCGAAGAAGCAATGCTGTTGAGTTGTCGGTTCGATGATAATGCGGAATGCTTCTGAGTGGAAGAACGATATTATGGAAGTCATTCATGCATAAATCACTTACAATTGACAACCGCTCCACCGAGTCGGCAGTAGAAGGTGAAAAACAGTAAAGGCAAGGTGGTATCGAAATGCGATCAGGAGGTGAAAGCGCGTGCATAGAGACGACGATCAGGTTTACGTCAGGCTGCAGCAGCACCTGGACAGACAGGCGGTAGGGTTTCCCGCGACGAAATCCGGGGCTGAGTTGAGAATTCTGAAGCATATTTTCGACCCGCGGGAGGCGGAACTCGCCACCTGCCTGACCTACAGACTCGAACCGATCGAGAAGATATTCGAGCGGGGGAAAGACCTTGTCGGCTCTCCGGTTGAACTTGAGGCGGTACTGGATGGAATTCAAAAAAAGGGAGGAATCGAGACCAAGACCAGGGACGGCGGAAAACACTACTGTCTTCTGCCTCTGATCGTCGGGATGTATGAATTTCAGGCAGGCCGGCTGACTCCGGACTTCATCCGGGATTTTAATGAATATACCGGCGACCCCAGGTTCGGGATTGAATTTCTTGCCACCGAACTTCCCCAGATGCGAACCATACCCGTCGGCAGGAGCATCACGCCGAAAAATCATGTCAGCACCTTCGACCAGGTTGCGCCTCTGTTACAGCAGGCCGAGGGTCCCTTTGCCATCCTGGAATGCATATGCCGCAAGAAGAAGGGCATGGAGGGCAAGAGCTGCGGGGTCACCGGCAGGAAGGAGACCTGCCTCGGAATCGGCCAGATGGCCGTTTCTGCCCTGGGCAGTGGGAGCGCCAGGGAAATCACACGGGAAGAAGCTCTTGCCATCCTCGAACAAAACCAGAAGGAGGGGCTGGTCCTTCAGCCGTCGAATACCGAGCAGGCTGATTTCATATGTTCGTGCTGCGGGTGCTGCTGCGGGATGCTGGGACTGCATAAGAAGCTTCCCAGACCACTGGAGTTTTGGGCCGCGAACTTCCATGCCGAAGTGCAGACGAGTCTTTGCGACGGATGCGGCGTCTGCGCCAAGCGCTGTCAGGTAGGAGCGGTGAGTGTGGCCGCAAAAAAGCAGCCGGCCGTCGTGGACCTCAACCGCTGCATCGGGTGCGGGCTCTGCGTGCCCACCTGCCCGAAAAAGGCATTGACTCTGGTGGAAAATCCCGCCCGGGTGGTCCCGCCCAGGACCCGTGAAGAACTCTACGATACCATCATGGCCAACAAGAAGAGCAAGCTGGAAAAATTCAAACTCATCGGGAAGATAACCGTCGATTCAGTCAAGGCGGGAAGAAAGGGGAAAAGGAGGGATTAGACCGGTTCTGCCTATTCCTGCATCACGTAGTGCCCCGGTGCATCATAGAGAGGGAAAATACCCTTGCTCTCGGCCCCCATCGCGGGCGGCGGCGCCTGCTCCCCGGATCGCCGCGCAAGCCACTCCTGCCACTCCAGCCACCAGGAACCTTTTTTTACGGGCGTCGAGTCAAGCCATGTTTCCGGGTCGATGTAATTCTGGCCTTCCCGCTGGGTCGATATCCGGTAGCTGCGCCGCGGATGACCCGGCTCGCTTACTATCCCGGCATTATGGCCCCCGCTGGTGAGAACAAAGGTAACCTCCTCGGAGTCGCTGAAAAGATTATACTTGTAGACGGAACGCCAGGGAGAGACATGGTCTTTCCCCGTTGCGACCAGAAAGGTGGGGACATGTATGTCGCTTATCACGACGGGACGGCCATTCACCTCGTAGCGCCCTTGCACCAGGTCGTTGTCGAGAAAGAGCTTCCTTAAGTACTCGCTGTGCATGCGAAAGGGCATGCGTGTGGCATCCGAGTTCCAGGCCATAAGATCATTCATCGGTCGGCGCTGGCCTAACAGGTAGTCCTGAACAATCAGGGACCAGACGAGATCGTTGGATCGGAGCAGTTGAAATGCCCCGGCCATTTGTTTCGTATCCAGGTAGCCCTTTGCCCACATTGTATCTTCGAGGTAGTTCACCTGGCTGTCATCGATAAAGAGCATGAGTTCACCGGCTTCGGTGAAATCAACCTGAGCCGCCAGAAGGCTCACGCTGCGCAGGCGCTCGTCATTGTCCCGCGACATGGTGGCGGCAGTGATGGCCAGCAGCGTTCCGCCGAGGCAGTAGCCCACGGCATTGATTCTCCGGTCGGGGACGATGGTCGAAACGGCGCCTATCGCGGCCATCGCTCCCTGGAACTGGTAGTCGTGCAGGCCCAGGTCGCGGTCCTCAGGCCCCGGATTTTTCCAGGATATCATGAAGACCGTATGCCCCTTATCGACCAGAAACTTAACCAGTGAGTTATGGGGAGAGAGGTCCAGAATGTAGTACTTCATGATCCAGGCCGGAATAATAAGGACCGGTTCGGCGTAGACATTTTCCGTGGACGGAGAGTATTGGATCAACTCTATCAGACGATTGCGAAAGACCACCTTACCCGGAGTAATCCCCACCTCTTTACCGACCTTGAAGTTCTCCGATCCAACGGGTCTTTCCTTGTGAACGGCCCTCTGCTGATCTTCCAGAAAATTGCGCCATCCCCGAACCAGGTTGAAGCCGCCCTCCATGAATGTGGATCTCAGGACCTCCGGATTGGTCGCAATGAAATTCGATGGAGAAAAGACATCGAGTATCTGGCGCGCGACAAAGGAAACGGCAGCTTGTGCATGGGTGCTCACGCCCGGTATTTCGGTGGTAGCCCCCTGCCACCATCGCTCCACCGTCAAGAAGTTCTGCCGGTAGAGGTTGAAGGGCCACTTCTTCCATTCGTCGGACTCAAGCCGTGTATCCGCATCAGAGAGTTTTTGGCACCCGGGACAATCCGGAGTCGTGGCGGATTCCATTGTATACCGCCAATAATCCATAAAATCTCGAAAAGCATCTTCGGCAAGCTTGAACCGTTTACCGGGCGAGTTCATGATGTGGAGCGCCCAATCGAAGTAGGCAAGCATCAGGGAGCTTGGAGAAAGGGCCAGGGTAAGGCGGCTCTGCCAGGAATTGATGAGCCTGTCGATGATGAAGTAACCGGTCGATTTGTAAGGTTCCATATTCCCTCTGAGTACGAAAGAACCAGGGCATGCGGCGCCGGATCATGGCGCGAAATGTGCTCTCACGAAGTGGATAAAGCTGCAACTCCTCATAGTTAATCATTCACGGCTAAATGGCCATAGCAACTACCTCTATCCATGACAAGTTGCATCAGGTTCGCTGGGAAATTCGGGCTGGTCCCTCCCCCGCCCCAATTCATTTCTGCCGAGGCGTGAAACGGCGCAACGGCCGCCGTTTCACGCCTCGTTCCTTCATCACCGTTTCCTGGTGTAGACAGTCTCACACCTTTCTTCTTTGCCGTTCCTGTCAGTCATGATCATATCGAAAATCTCGGTATTATCATCCACCAGTTTTGTCACGCCGCGGCATTTAACCAGCCCCTTGACCGGATCGTTCATCTCGCTCTCCAGGGTGATAGTCCTGCCGTCCTCACTGGCGGTTCCTTCAAAAAAATAGATGCCGGTGCTCATGGAATCCATCCAGGCCATCACGTACTTCCCGGTATGGTTGTCATACCCCGTAAAGCCGATACCGTTGAAAGGACTCCCCATCATTTCGCCGGTGAACTCCTCCTGAAGGTAGCGACCGCCCAGGAGCATTTTCCTCTCGCTAGCGCCCGCGGATTCCATAGGAGGCTTATCGGATTCAGTCCAGTACCTGTTTTTTGTCTCCCAACTGCCGGTTCTGCTTTCCAGCAATTTGTGCGGAGCGCCGGTAACGGCCAGCTTCCTGTAGACCTCCATCATCGCCTGCATATCCATGCTGACTTCCTGGTTCTTTTCATCAGTCATTTTATTCCTCCCGCACCCCATCTTCATGGGGGATGCTTCTCTCCGGTGTAATCGGCCTCGCTTTTGATACACCTCTAAATAACCTATGGCGGCTTCTCACTACCTGCAAGTCCGAATGGCCGACTTGAGCTATGCGAGATTCCAAGCACGCCGCGTCATTCCATTCCGGCGTTACTTCTGAGCCTGAATCGCCATTGGTGCACTCACTTGCGTGCCAATGGCGCTCGGGCGCTGGTAGCATAGGCCCTTGTGGCCGCTGTCTGCGTCTCAAGAGAGCCGGTCCGGTTCCGGATAATTACCTTGGGGGGTCATTTCAGCCGGACACGATGCCCGATATCCCGTGTGACTTCCCCCGGAAAGACAGCCCGGGCCTCTCTGACGAAAAGAGCACGGAGCTTGTCCCAGAAGTCGCCGCCCAGCACAAACAGGCTGACAAGAAAAATGACATCGGAGCAAATGCTTACCCAAAGCCGTTTTGGCGAGTTGTCCGGAAGCCACTTCGGCATATAGGCCATTATATAGGTAGGCACGAGAGGCAATAGGAACAGCACGAGCCCGATAGCATGCCTCACCTTGCCCACTTCGCCGGCGGGTTTCAACATCCCGAGCAGACCCTTTGCCTTTGCAACGATGCGGTCGAAGTTTTCCTTGCCCATGACGGCTGCTGCCGGAACCGCCATTATCTCGAAGCCAAAAAATAAAACTCCGCCCACGGCGCCCTTCACGGACACCGGCCAATCGGTCATGGGAAGTAAGAATATACCCAGCGGCAGGATTGCGCCGATAACCAACAGGGCAATTCCCCAAGCCAATCTGCTGTTCGCGCTCATCACCAGGGCCTCCTTCTCCGTTGGGTTTGTCCGCTCATCGGTTCAATTGATGGCGCAACATTACCCGATTGCTATGACGAGTTCCATCATAGCCTGCATATCATTGATTTCACTATTGAGACCGAAAAGCCCCGGTTTGCCATGGACTCCCACCCTGTCATTCCGGCAGGGCTTCTGAGCCGGAATCCAGCCCGGGAACTGCATCCGGATATTCTTCTGACTGCTTCGAAGAGCCCGGCTACGCGGAGTCATTTATCTGATTTCAAGGTATCCGGGAGGGAACGTGCAAGCTCATGTGAGGCTTCATTCTTAAAGGATCAATGAAGTTCATTCTCGTTCAAACCACACCAAAGGCGTGGCGGCTACGCTCCATTCCGGTTCAAGGGCACTGATGGAATGATGGGCCTGATGATTCCCGGTTACATTTTGGAGCGCCGCTTCTTTTGAAGGGCCTCGGCTCTTCCTCCCCTATTACTGCCGGGTTCAGCATGATCATGATTGTGCGCCCAGCAGAGCAGGTTCTTCGCCGCCAATCTTTTTGCGGTGAGCCGCTGGTAGAATGCCGCCTGTCTCAGGCAGGAATCACTCCTTTTCCAGGAGAGCACGCCAGGTATGTCGCTCCAGGAAGCTGCCCTCTACGTTGCTCTCCATCTCCAGGAACATGTCCCACGGCATGGCGAAGGAGAGGTATTCCGAGCCCAGAAGGGTACGAACATATTTCCTGGCCGAAATGTCAGTAAGCCCTACTACAGCTCGGGGGTTGCCGGATTTGGCCTCCCTGTAGGGCAGAATGCCGATGGTCTGGCACCCCGCAGCCCAGGGTATGATCACATTATCCATTCCTTTCCGCGCGTAATTGGCAAGGATGATTAGGGCCGAAAGCTGGTCCGGATTTGCGAGGAACACAACGGTTTCGGGCTTTTCGACCTCTGGTCTAATTTCCGAAAGAGGCTTGAAGAGCAGATAACGCGAATCGGAATCCGTAATCGGAAGTTCCTCCAGCCACTGCTCCACCAGCTCGGGGCTTTTCACATATCGCTCGCCTTTCAGGAAGTTCTCCGCGAATTCCTTTCCGGCGGTTCCTTCCAGAGCTTTACCGATTTCCCTGCCTGTTTCCGATGCGATATTTCCGGAGGAAAGGAAGCGGGTGAAGCACTCAACTCCGCCTGGAAAGTCCAGGTAGGTGTTCCCGAACCCGAGACCTACCCCGCCTCCCCAACAGCCGTAAGATTCGGCGTCGAAGACAGCAGTTTTCCCTTTGGCGGCGTTCGCAAACATGAACATTACGCAGCCCCACTTCCCTTTTTTGAACCGAAGGGCATTTTCCGGTTTCACATCAGTGAGCAGAACAGCCACCGGATTAAACTTCAGTCCTACCGCCGCGGCGATTTTCGATTCCATGGCATACCTCCCTCCCCTTGGGTTTTCCTGAACAAGTACCTCAGTCTAATATAACTCGCCTATCGCGCCTTACTCTATTTTAGTGCCGACAACCCCGCAAGCAATCTATAGCATAGAGGAGTTCGGTAAGCCGGTGGAGATCGGATCGGATGTATGGGTGGTAGAGGTGCGATCATATTGCCGGGCATACATATAGGATCACGAGCAGTAATCGGAGCCGGGAGCGTTACCAGTGATACCTCTGAGCATGATATTTGCAATGTATTTTATTTAGTAGCACGGGTAAAGGCGGGACGAAATTGTCCCGATTAATGGTATGAGGATAATCGGAACGACTCCTTTGTGAAGGAGCTGTCGTGCATGTGCCGATTTCCGAAACTGTGACTGTGGGGGCGCAGGCGATACGTCCTGCAGTTCGTAATCAGGCCGAGGCCCCAGGCCGATTGAAAGGAGGCATACTAATGCAGGGATGGACACAATATTTCGTTAACCAACCGGATTTCGGGATGAACTATCTGATGCTGGTGCCGGATCAGTGCATTTATTTCCTCATGTTGATGTGGTGCCTGATCATCATTCTCTCCATCAGGGCCAAAGAACCCTGTCCCGATGAGACCGAGGAGGATTGAGGTTTGTCACTCGCAAACCGAAGGCGGGAAATCCGGCGCCCTAAATTGTGCGGCAAGCGCTCAGGATCAGCGCCGTCCCGCTGATGATTATCAGGGTGTGGACAACAATTTTGAAAAACCGGTCGCTGATCATCGTCGAGAGCCTGAATCCGAGTTCGAAGCCCGCGAGCAGCGGAAGGAACAGGAACAAAACGTCGCGGAGCGATAGATTTTTAGCGGCCGGAGTAAGCGCGAGGGCAATGAAGGCCGGGCAATAGATGAGCACGAGCATGCTGGTGAGTTTTCCACGGAATTCCCGGGCCGGCAGACGTCGGCTGGCAAAGTAGACGACGTAGGGCGGCCCGCCCATCCCGGTTGTAGTCTGCAGTACTCCGCTCAGCGATCCGACAGTGATCTTGGTGGGACCCGACTCACTCAGCTTTGGAAAATGTCCGAAAATCAGCAGAGCACCCGAACAGCATATGACTATTCCGGTCGCCAGCCTGAGAGTCAGCTCGTCGATCAGGATGAATATGTACATTCCCAGGGCCATTCCCAGAAATGTACCAAGGATTATGCCGGTATTCGATTTGAACGACAGGTCCCGGTAGCTTCTTGCCGCCAGCAGGGCGTAATGGAAAAAGCACAGCCCGGAGCCCACAATGACCGCTTCCTTCATTCCCATGAATCCGGCCAGAATGGGGATGCTGAGCAAAGCAAAACCAAACCCGGTAAGACCCTGGCAGAAGGCCGCGAACAGGACTCCCGCGCTCATTACCGATAGCTGTAACCAATCCATTTAGGCCTTACACCATTCCCTGAATTCCGCGGCGCTCATCAGACGCACTCCGATACCGGACATCTCTTTAAGCGCCTGCGCGTAAAGCCCCGAGACGGCGTCCGTGACCATTACAACCCTGAAATCCCTCTCGCTCGCCTCGTATATCGTCGTGCGGGGACAGTTCGGAAAGTTGCAGCCGCTGACCACTATGGTATGAACTCCCAGTTCGCGCAGGCGCCATTCGAGACCCGTTCGGTAGAACGCCCCCCAGCGCGGCTTGTACATGATCCACTCGCGTTTGCCCACCTGCTGCAGCTTCCCGGACAGGAGCAGATGTGAATCCAGTTGAACGCAGAGGTCGGGCTTGAGCTCGTCCAGGAGTTCCGCTCCGGGAGCCCCGGGGGAGACCACCGGATTTCCTCGTTCGATGAGCCCGCGACGGCAGAGTTCGGCATTGGAGCCGTCCGGCTTGTATAATCGGATCACGTGGACAATCGGCAGTTCGGCCTGTCTGAATGCAAGCAGCAGATCGCGCATAACGGGAACGAGACCGTATGTGCCGGCGATCTCCGCAGGCGCGCCGGGCAGTACGAAATCGTTCTGTACGTCGATGGTCAGCAGAGCGCAGCGATTCTTATCGGGGGCCGTGTAGTCAATATGCTCGGACATATCGGTCATGCCGTTTCATCACAGTCCCTGAGCGCTTCTCAGGTTCGCGATGCGCCGGAGCGCTGGAGACGGGCGAGCACCTCTCGGACTATTTCCGACATCAGCTCGCGCGTCTGTGCGTCACCGGCATCGGCATAGGCCGTCTGAGGAGCGAGTCCAAGCAGTCTGGCCGCATTGTCGTACATGATCTTGCGCAGCACCTCGGGCGTAAAATTCAGCTCCTGGTATGTCTTGAGCGCCTGCCTGAAATCGATGAAGGGGTGGGCGCTCGCATAGAGAAGCTTATCGGAGATTATGGTGTTCGCCGCATGGATGTATGCTTCGGACATCGGCCAGCATTCGTATTCGGACAGCTCGATATAGACGTTCTTATTGCGCTGGGCAATGATAATGGCTTCGTTCACCCAGGGATAGCCGCCGTGGCTGATAATGATTTTCAAATCGGGAAAATCCCGGGCCACGAAGTCTATATAGCGCGGCGCGACATGATCTATGATGGCGCCCGGCACCAGGGTTGCCGGTCCGGTGGTGAAGACGATGGGGACATCCAGTTCGCAGCATTTGGCGTAGAGGGGATAGTACTTGGCGTCATTGGCATAGATCTGGGCCAGGTAGGGATCAACTGCGGCGCCCCGCATCCCGAGGTCATTTACCGCGCTGCGCAGTTCGTAGACGGCGTTCATCCCCTTGTGCGGATCGAGCCCCACGAATCCGATGAACTTGTTCGGGAATTTCCGGACGAACTCGATGACGCTGTCATTGTTGGACTTTGCCCCGTAGGTGGTCTCGCAGTCCCGGCCCGTGATGACCGCCCGCTCGACACCGTACTGGTCCAGGTCAGCCACACATTCCTCAACCGTCTGCGCCTTCATCTTGGAAAAATCGATGGCTTCGCACAGGCCTTTGAACATCTTGCTGTTTTGAATGCCTGAGATGGTCTGCTGCGTATTGGGTCTGAAGCGGAAGTCGATGATTCTCATATTCTTAACCTTTTTCTGTTAGTTAGGGCGCCATAGGACGAAACGCCCGAGCGGGCGTCATTACCTGCGGCAGTGATGCAATAGCCAGGGGTGTCATCAACAGGGGCTGGCAGGGCAATAGTACCGGAAGCCCGAGTTCGGCGGCGATCACGCTCGATGCGCCTGGAAGCAGCATTGACCCTCCGGTAAGCATCAGGCGGGAAACCTGGTGTCCACGGATGTGCCGGGCCACAATGTCGGCGATGCGCTGCAGAGTCGGTCGCACCAGGTTGAGCACGTCATACTTCTCAGGCTCGCGTTTGAAAGCTTCAGCCTCTTCGAAAGAAACACCGTAATGTCCGGCTATGACCAGGCCCATGTGCCTGCCGCCCGACGGTTCATCGGCGCTGAAGACCACACGGCCATTCTGTATGACGGCCGTGCCGGTCGTGCCGCCGCCGATGTCCACCACTGCGACATTATCGAGATCGAGAAGCTCAGCCACGCAGGAAGGTTCGTCACGGACGGAGGAGACTTCGAGCCAGGCGGCCTCAAGTATGTTGGTTGAAAGGCGCGGATCGGTGCCGGGAGGGTAGGAGGTGGCCGCATGGGTGATCTCCATGCCTGTGCGTTTGCGTGCCTTTTGAGCCATATCGCGCACCAGGTCCACCGCGCCCATGTAGTCAACCACCACGCCGTCACGCACGACTTCGGCCCATTCGAGAAAGAGAGCCACCGGCTCGCCCGAGGCGTCCAGCACCATGAGCACGACGTCGGCTGTACCGAGGTCAATCCCGACGCTCAGCGGACCCCGTACCTTGACGGTCTCCTCGCGGTTCATGATCTCGGCTGCCTTTGCCAGGCGCCGTTCGCCCTCTCCCCATGGGATGCTCATGACTCACACAATCCTGAAGCTGCCAACGAGCGTGCAGCGCCGCAGGCGCACAAAAGTGCGCGCATTAGTCACACCTTCGCCGGTGGGTGTGGAAATGGTCATGGAGGTCCAACCTTCCCCCCCTGCACCCAGGCCGGCCACATGGGGGCCGTTTTTCACAAACAGACTGGTGTTTATTCTCCGGGCCATGGCATCCATGTTGTCGATGTTGCGCGAATGCAGCCCGGCGGTGTGGCGCAGATTCCGCTCCAGGAGCATGGCCCAGTCAAGCGCCTCGCTGAAGTCTTTTGCGCGCAACAGGGGCAAAAGGGGCATCATCTGTTCCACGCGTGCAAAGACGTGGTCTATGTCCCGGCCGACATCGACAAGCAGGAGCCGGCAGGAGTCCGGGACCGAAAAACCTCCGGCCCTGGCGAGTTCCGCGGCGTCACGGCCGACCCACTGCGGATTCGGGCGGCATTTTGGCCCCGGATAGTCCAGCAGTACGGCCCTGGCGACGGCCTCCGCACGCTCCTTGGTAATCTCGACGGCGCCCACCGCCGCCAGTTCACGCTTGAGGGCATCGGCTGCCGAGTCCACTACGATGATTTCTTTTTCGTCCGCGCAGACGATGTTATTGTCGAAGGAAGCGCCGTCATAGATTGCGCGGGCCGCGCGGGGGATATCGGCGGTCTCGTCGACCACCACGGGGGGATTGCCCGCTCCTGCGGCGATCAGCCGCTTGTTGGTGCTCTTGCGGGCCGCATTGACAACGCCTTCGCCCCCGGTGACCACCAGCAGATTGATGCCCGGATACGTGAAGAGTTGCGCGGCGACTTCGATGCTGGGCTCCCGGACACAGACCAGAAGGTCGCCGATGCCGGTCTCTTCAAAAATCGCCTTGTTCAGTATCCTGATGGTCTCCTGCGTAGTGCGTTTGGCGCTCGGGTGGGGAGCAAAGACAACGGCGTTTCCGCCCGAGATCATGCTTATCGCGTTGTTGATGACCGTGGCCGCCGGGTTGGTCGAAGGCGTGACTGAGGCGATGACTCCCCAGGCGGCATTTTCCACCAGGGTCAGACCCATATCGCCCGTCATGGCGCTGGGCGCAAGGGCTTCGGGTCCCGGCGTCCTGTCGGCCACGAGCAGGTTTTTTTTGACCTTGTCCTCTATGCGGCCCATGCCGGTTTCATCCACCGCCATCTCCGCAAGCCGCTTCGCATTCAGCCGCGCGGCCCGGCGGATCACCTCGACCACGCGCTCGCGCAACGTCAGCGTCTCCAGGCGCCTGCGCGCCTTGTCCGCGGCAGCAACCGCATCCTCCAACCTCTCGAACACGCCGAAATCGCCGCTCGCCGGGGCTTTTACAAGCGCCGCCGCATTGAGCTGCTGGAGCACTTCGACGACAATCTGTTCAATATCTACGCCGCGCATGGCTAAACATCTCCGTTAAGCTTATTTGGTATAAAATGTCTTCTCGTTGGATGTCACCTGATCGACGATACCTATGACGCTCAGGTCAACAGGCGCCGGAGTCTCAAGGATCAGCCTGGCCGAACTGCCGCGAGCCAGCAGCACCAGTTCTCCCTCGCCGGCGCCTACGATGTCCGCCGCGACCTGGTCGGCAAACTGTACCACGCCGTCCGCGTCCACGATATCGACCAGCAGAAGAGTCAAACGAGGCAGCCCCGGATAGCGCGCCGTGGATACGACCTGCCCTTTCACTTTGCCAAGCTCCATAACCTCATCTCCTTAGCTGCCCGCGTGCGGGGACTTCGTCTGACGCCCGCAAAAGGGCTATGCTACACCGGCGGGCACAAGTTCAGGCTACGAATTCCTCCCTGCCTTCCGCGGGCGGGATTGCCCGCCCGGATGGACGTCGGACCGGCGCTCCTACTCCCTGGAGAGGGGAAAAACCGCTTCCAGATCGGGATGCGGACGCGGAATCACGTGCACGGCAATTACCTCCCCCACTCGCTGAGCAGCAGCGGCCCCGGCATCGGTCGCCGCTTTGCACGCCGCTACATCCCCCCGCACCAGTGCGGTCACCAGGCCGGCCCCGATGCGCTGGTAGCCGACAAGCTGAACCCGCGCCGCCTTGGTCATGGCGTCAACTGCTTCGATGAGTGCGGTCATCCCTTTGGTCTCGATGATGCCCAAAGCATCCATTTGTTGTCTCCTCGTGAGTTGCTATCTTATTCAGGGTCGGAATCGGGTTCGATCCTCTTCTTCTTTCGAACCTTATCGGCCCTGGCAGGAATGCTCTTCTTCCGGTCGAACATTGAGCCCACATGTTTCGTGATCAGTTCCCGGGCATCTTCATAAGGCCGGGCGATCAGGTTGCTGCTCAAAAAGCCGTTCATCCGCCTCGCCGCGGCCGTGCCGGCGTCAACGGCGGCTCTACATGCTGCGATATCGCCTTCGCAGATCACGGTGATAAGCCCCGCATCCGCGTTGCATACACTTTTTACCTGCACCCGTGCCGCCTTCCCCATTGCATCCGCGGCTTCAATTGCGGCGGTCAGACCGAAGGTCTCCACAAAGCCGAGCGCATCTCCGTAAATAGCATTGTCATTTCCCGCCACTCTCAACTCCTCACATGATGTAGGGCAGAAGCTCCGTGGCCACGCCCGGAATGACGACCTTTCGCACCAGGAGCCCGGAGGTAGCGGCCGTAGCGGCGCCGGCTTCGGTTGCGGCCTGAACCGGGGAAACATCTCCGCGCAGCAGCACGATTCCCTTTCCGCCGAGTCCCATGGCGAGGCGCACCTCGATCAGATCCACATCGGCGGTCTTTACCGCCACATCAGCAGCCATAATGGATGCTGCCGCCGAGAAGGTCTCGATCACTCCGATGGCCCCGCCGCGGTTGCTTTCCACCGCGCAACCCAGTGCAGCGACGACTTCCGGGCTGATATTGGGTATCAGGAAATGGTCCACCACCGCATCCGCGCCCACTGCAAGCCCGGCGTCCAGGGCGGCTCGTGTCGATGCAACGTCGGCATGCACCGCGACAAGAAACTTCCCCGGACATATGGTTTTCACAATGAGCGGATTTACCTGCGCGGCCTTGAGCATTGCGTCGGCGGCTTCTATGCCGGCGGCGATGCTGTTGCATTCGATCATGCAGACCGCATAGAGTCTGGCCATCCTTTAGGCTCCTTTGATGACGATAGATACGCCCACTTCCGTCACCACTCCCCTGATCGAGGCATGAATCCGAGCGCCGAGAGCGCCCTCGGGAATCTCTCCGATCAGATCTCCCGCCTCTACGCGTTGTCCCACGGCGACAACCGGTACGGCCGGCGCCCCCGCATGCTGGCGTAAAGGAATATTCACTTCGGCAAAAGAACAGGCGCCCGGAAATTCCGGATGGATTTCAAGGTACCTGCCGATATCGATCTTCATGGCCAGACGGGTAGTGGGAACCTTGCGGTATTGCCTCAGGTCCCGTTGCCCGGTCCGAATCTCGCGCGAGCCCTGGTAACTCCTGCCTTTTTCGCGGAACCCCGCTTTGAGCAGTAAATTGATGCGCCGGGGCGACAACCGCATGGGACAACTGAACAGCTCGCACACTCCGCATTCGCAGCAGAGCCAGGCCTGCTCCGCGGCCTGCGAGTCGTCCTCGCCGAACGCAAAGGCCCGCATCACCCTGTGGGTTTCGAAGGGTTGGCCGACCAGGTAACGTGGACACAGGTCGGTACAGTAGCGGCACTGGATACAGGCCGTGGCCGCGCGCTTGCGCATGACCTCGGTCGAGAGCGTTGCCGCATCGTGCAGGAAATGCCCGCGCGGAAGAACGATAAGCCCTCCCGTGGTCTTGGTGACTGAAGCCCGGGCAAGGTCCCTGCCCTCTTCGAGGAAGCGCCCCATCATGGGACCTCCCAGCAGGTATACCGGTTCCTCAACGGTTGCGCCGCCGCACATTTCCAGGCAGGCCGCAAGGCTTGCGCCGATAGGAACGTCAAGCACCGCCGGGCGTTTGACTTCACCCGTAACCGTGAGCATTCTGCGCGTGACGGGCTGACCGTCCAGCGCTCGGCTGACCGAAGCGAGCGTGCCGACATTGGCCACGAGCGCCCCTGCATCCTTGGGAAGACCCAGCGGAGGGATGGTGCTGCCGGTGATCTCGTAGACGAGCATCTGCTCGTCACCCGCCGGGTAGAAGTTATCGAGCCGGGCGATTTCCAGGCCCGCGGCGGCTGTCGGTCCCTCCAGCGCCTGTGAAGCCTCGTGGTATTTCGCCTTTATGGCGACTACCCCGCGAGATGCCCCCACCGCAGCCATAACCGCTTTCAGGCCGCGCACCACACCTGCCGCATTTTCGGCCATGATGCGCTGATCCGAGTAGAGCAGCGGTTCGCACTCGCAGCCGTTGGCTATAACGACTGCGACCCGGGCGCCGTATTTGACGTGCGCAGGGAACCCGGCCCCGCCTTCCCCCACTACACCCGCCTGCCGCACGGCGTGAATCAGGGATGAGGCATTTATGTGCTCATTTCCCATGGACATTTCAGCCTGTTCCTACCCTTACTTCTTCTTAATCGGGAAAACCTCTTCAAGTTCTCCGTGAGGCCGTGGGATGACGTGCACGGCAATCACTTCTCCAACGCGTTTCGCCGCAGCAGCGCCTGCATCGGTTGCGGCCTTGCAGGCGGCGACGTCTCCCCGGACCAGGGCGGTGACCAACCCGCCGCCGATCTGCTGATAGCCGACCAGTTGTACTCGCGCAGCCTTGACCATCGCGTCAGACGCCTCGATCAGCGCGGTCAGTCCTCTGGTTTCGATCATACCCAATGCATCCATGGAATCCATTTCTTAAACCTCCTGCAGTTGATTGAATCGGCCAGCCTTTATGAAAGCGACTGTCCGCGCTGTAAAAAGAGTCCGATGACAGAGACCTTGTAAATATCTTTGGCTGAACATCCCCTGGACAGGTCGTGCCAGCCGCCTTCCAGACCTTGAAGAAAAGGCCCCACCGCAGTGTATCCCGCAAGGCGCTCCACCAGCTTGTAGCCGATATTCCCGGCCTCCAGGGAGGGGAAGACAAAAACATTGGCCCGGCCTCCCAATATGCTGCCGGGCGCCTTGAGCGCAGCCACTTCCGGTATCGATGCCGCATCGAACTGCAACTCCCCGTCTACGACGAGATCCGGGGCCCGTTGCGCCACAAGCTCGACCGCCTCGCGCACCATTTCGGCCCTGGAGTGTTTGGCGCTCCCCTTGGTGGAGAAGGAGAGCATCGCCACCCTGGGTTCCTCCTCGAAGAGGGTGCGCGCCATCTCGGCAGAACTTACCGCGATATCCGCGAGTTTATCGGCTGAAGGCTCGGGAACCACGGCGCAGTCTGAAAAAATGAACTGCCGCTTTTCATCAGGAGATATCATGACGAAGAAACTGGAAATGGTTTTGACACCATGCCTTTTGGGCAAAACGGCCAAGCCGGCCCGCAACACATCGGCCGTCGAGGAGAGGTTGCCGCCCATTCCCACGTCGGCTTCACCCCGTCTCACCATCATGGCCGAGGCGGTCAAAGGGCTGGCGACGGCTTTCAGGGCATCCTCCATGCTGACTGTTTTTCCTTTTTCCGAGCACAGCGACATATATTCTTCAGCGTTGCGCGCCGCCAGGGAAGGGCTTGACTGGTCCACCACGAGCAGGCTCGCGGGGTTGAGTCGCGTTCCTCGCAGTCTTTGACGGATAGTGAAAGGGGAGTGCATGAGTGCGGGCTCGGCCAGCCCTTCTTTCTTGAGCCGAACGGCAGCAGTCAGCACCCGCTCGTCAAGGCTGTCGGGATAGACGATGACGCCGGGCTTTTCGCGGCATGCCTGCGCACAGCGCTCGATAAGGCCCATAGTGTTATGCCTGGTGTCCAACGCAGGCCAGCTTGACCCGCGACGGTGTGCTGTAGGTAACCTTCACACCAGGCGGCAGGTAGAGCATGTCTCCCGGCTTTCCGACCAGGGTCTCGCCTCCGGCGGTCAAGTGGAGTTCGCCCTCGATTACTATGCAGACCTCGGGAGCTTCCACCACACGTTCCATGGATGACTTCTCCCAGGCCAGGTAGCCGGCGGCCAGCTTGCATTCGCCCAGATGGCCGAAAGCATCGGCCAGTATGGCCTTGTCCCTGATCGCGGCGGTCGGGGCGTTTGCAGACAGCAATCTGGAGCAGTCTACGAACACTATCCCCATGTCGCGGGCGGTCGAGCCGCTCTTTTTTGCCCCGCTTTTTTCCGGGCCGGCCATTCTGGCAGCCACCACCTCGCGTACGAGGCATTCGACCTGGGTGTTGTCCACCCCGGCGGGGATTTTGCCTCGCAGGCTCTCAACGATCTGCGTCGCCAGCTCGGAGATTCCCACTGGAAGGGACTTGCCGGATGATGAGGATTCCTGCGGAGCGACAGAGGCGCTCGCCGCTTCCACTGCGCAGGGAAGAGAGCCGCTCAGGCCCTCATCGATATCAACACCCATTGCAAGCGCAGTATCGCGCGCCTGGGGCGTAACGAGGTCACCCGCACAGACAACGAGCTTCTTTTCCCCTCTGGCGACTGCTGAAAGAACGTCGGCTTCAGTGATGATGCTTTTTGCCATACCCCCTCCCAATTGTGAACGGCCCGCTCTTCAGGCCGGTTAGTGTCCGGCTGCCTACTGGCTCTTGCAGGTGGGAGTCGCCTGATCCTGGCCCATCTGGGCGCAGGCCTCCAGGAAATCCGCCGCGTTGACAACCCCTGCCGCAAAAGATTTCATCGCCTCCTCGTGCAACAGCTCCAGCGCTTCCTGCTTGCACTCCTGGTACTCCGTGGAGGTGAGCATGCTGAATTGCCGCGGCCTGGGCAGTTTCACCTCGATGATCTTCTTCACGCGAGCAGGGCGGTTGGTGAGAATAAGCAGGCTGTCGGCAAGGAAAATGGCCTCTTCGAGTTCCGAGGTGACGAACAGGTTCGTACCCCGATGCTCTTCAAACAGGCGCACGTAATATTCCTGCATGAGCGAGCGGGTCATTGCATCCAATCCCCGGAACGGCTCGTCCATGAGCATGACTTTCGGGTGGTTGATCATGGCCCTTACCAGTTCGGCCCGCCGCTGCATGCCGCCCGAGAGCTGCGAGGGATATTTGTCCTTGAAGTCCTCGAGACCGACCAGCTCCAAGAGCTTCAGGGTTTCTTCTTCATAGACATCTTTGGGTACTTTGCGCTGCACCTTGGGGCCGTAGGCGACATTCTCGAAGGTAGTCATCCAGGGGAAAAGAGCCGTCTCCTGAAAGACGAGCAGCCGGTCGGGGCCCGGACCATTGATAGGTTTGCCGTCGATGAGCACTTTGCCGCAATCCGGACTCTCATATCCGCAGAGTACATTAACGAGCGTGCTCTTTCCGCAGCCCGAAGGGCCTATCATCACGGAGAGCCTGCCCTTCTCGAGGGTGAAAGAGCAGTCGCACAGGACCTGTTTGTGCAGGGGGCCAAGACCGAAGCCCTTGGCGACTCCCTCCACGACCATCTCGCTGGCGCCCATGCCCGCGATAGTTTGATTCTCGCTCATTAGAGGGCTCCCTTAGAATGTCCGCAGCCAGGGGGTCAAGCGGCTGCCGACCATGCGGATCAGTGCGGAAGAAATGTAGCCGGCAATGCCGATGCTCATCATACCAATGACAATCGTTGGATACTGGCCCGCAACGTAGGACTGCCAGGTGAGAAAACCCAGTCCCGAGCGGCTGGCGATCATCTCGGCGGCCACCACCACCGCCCAGGTAATTCCTATGCCTACGGTCATTCCCACGACAATGCTCGGCAGGACGGCCGGCAGCAGAATCTTCCAGAAAATGTCACCTCGGGTTGACCCAAGCGAATAGGCGGCGCGGATGTAGCGGACGTCGATACTGCGCGCGCCTCCAACGATATTGAGGATAACGGTGAAAAAAGCGCCCAGGAATGTGACGAAGATCATGGACAGCTCGGCTGTAGGCCAGAAGATGACCGCGATGGGCACCCACGCAAGGGGAGGAATGGGGCGCATGATTTCGAAGACCGGGTAGATGATTCCGCGTGCCGTGTTATTGATCCCCAAGAGAAGACCAAGCGGAACTCCAATGATCTGGGCGATGATGAAGCCGGTCAAAATGCGCACATAACTGTCAACCCAGGAGACCCAGTAGAATTTGCTGGTCAACTGCTCTCCAAGCGCTCCAAGCACCTTGGAAGGCGGTGGAACGTTGCCTATGACCGGAACGCCAAAGCGCGAGCAAAGCTCCCAGATCAGAGTGAACGCGATTATGGCCGAAATGCCGCGAAAGGTCGTGAGGCTAAAGACCTTCTTTCGGAGTTTTACCCAGTTTATTCCCTGCATTGAGTTTTGTGTCGCCATGATGAATGCCTTTTCAGGTTTTGTTGCACTTGCCTTTAGGCCATTTCTCGCTCGCCCGCTGCGAAAGCCTTGAGCGCCTCTTCGTGAACCGCCTCGATACACTCTTTCTTGAGCCGAATATAGCTTGATGAAGAGAGCACGCGGAAATCGCGCGGACGGGGGATATCCACGTCCAGGACAGTCTTTATTTGCGCGGGTCTCGTGGTCATGATGTAGACTTTGGACCCCAGGAATATGGCCTCTTCGAGATCGTGAGTGATGAAGAAGATAGTCTTCTTGCTCATATCGTAGACCTGGAGCAGGAACTGGTGAACAACGGTCTTTGTGAGAGCGTCCATGGCCCGGAAGGGTTCATCGAGCAGCAGAACCCGGGGATCGTTCATCATGGCTCGCGCAATTTCAACTCTGCGCCGCATGCCGGAAGAAATCTCGCTCGGATAATTATTCTCGATTCCCTGAAGCCCCATCTGGCTGAGCATCTCCCGTGCCTTGTCTTTGATCTCGGCATGACCGATACCACCCTGAACCTCCGGGCCGAAAGTCACATTTTCCAGGACTGTAAACCAGGGGAAGAGCGCGCCGTTTTGAAAAACCACGATGCGGTCAGAGCCGGGTAACGCCTGCCTGCCGGGGTCGCACAAAACCTCTCCGTCAAGGAGGATCTCGCCCGAGGTGATGCTGTGGAAACCGGCAATAGCATTCAAAAGGGTAGTCTTGCCGCAGCCCGATGGGCCAACGACTACACAGAACTCTCCGGCCTCGATCTCCATTGAGCAGTTGTCCACGGCCAGGACTTTGGCCCCATCCGGATCATAGATCTTGGAGACATTGCGGATCGAAATCTGACCGCGTGCGGAAGCGGTATTATCATCGGCAGTTTTCATCGAGCGGCCTCTCTCACTTTCCATTGCATAAGGCGATCCCCCACGATGCGAATGAGCGCGCTGGAGAGCCAGCCGATCACGCCCAGGGTGACCATGGCGATAACGATGACCGGGTATTGCACCATGATAAAGGAGTTCCAGATCAGGTAACCCAGACCATATTCTCCGGCCAGCATCTCGCCTGCAACCAGGGAGAACCAGGCAAAGCCCATGCTGATCTGCAACCCGGTAAAGATGAAGGGCAGTGCTCCCGGCAGGATGATTTTGAAAAAGATGTGGCGGGATTTTGCGCCCAGGGAATTCGCTGCCCGGAAGTAAACCTCGTCGATCGACTCGACGCCCAGCAGCGTATTCAGCACGGTTGCGAAAAAAGAGCCGAGAAAGGTAAGGAAGATGATGGACGCCTCACGTCCCGGCCACATCAGGATGGAAAGCGGCACCCAGGCAAGCATGGGAATCGGCCGCAGGGTCTCCAGCAGCGGGAAGGTATAATCCTTGAACTTTTTCTTCCAGCCCATGAACAATCCGATTGGAACGCCAAGGAAAGTTGCCAGGAAGAAAGCCTGGAGGACCCGCCAGATGCTCTTGAAAATATGAGAATAGTACTCCGGCGTGAAGATGGATATACCGTAGGAAGGGTCGTGAGAAACCCATTCCCTGTAGACTGCCAGCGGACCTGGAAGTTTTTTGAACCAGGGCAGTTTCAGATACTCGGTGGTAAGGTACCAGAGAAGGATAAAACCCGCTATGCCCAGCAGCATCAAATAAGGTGAGGGGCTCTTGAGCCATTGCTTCAGGGAGAAGAGTGTGATCTCCCAGGAAGTGATAGCCTTGTTCTCAGGCTTTATCTCTACGCCGACGGTTGCTGTTTGAGCTGCGCTTGTCACGAGAATGTCTCCTGCATCCGTATATTACCAGCGATCTCCACAGGATTATCCCCGGCCCCGCGCCGGGGATAATCCATGTCGGCAAACCGGTTAATCTTTAAAAGGAGAGTCACTCGCTTTGGCGCCCTTGATCTCGCCCAGCGTTATCTTGTCGCTCACGGGGGTGTAGCCTGCCTCTTTGAACACCTGGCGTGCAAGACTGTCGTCAACATATCCGGGCTTGGGAAGCGCGCTGATCCGCTTATCCTTGAGCAGGAAAGGCGCGACTTCGGCGATGTTCTGCTTCTCTCGCTCGTTGAAATAGAAAGACTTCCATTCCCGCACAGGTTCTTTGGAATCCGCCGGCACCTGGCCATAGATCGAGTACCAGAGCACCTTTTTGGGAATGCCGGTGGCGTGTTTCGAAACCATCTCGATTACGTTTTTCCAGTTTGCAGGGTCAAGCAGGTAACGCTGCGCCTCCAACTCTGCACGCAAATAGCCCTTCGCAACTTCGGGGTGCTTTTCGATGAAATCCTTGCGCATGACCAGGATGCCCAGATCGGGGTTGTCACAGGCGCGCCCGTCTGCCACGATGCGGGCTGTGCCCTCACCGACATCGGAGGCGATGCGTGACAGGGTCGGCTCCCATAAGGAGGCGGCGTCCAGTTTGCCGATCCGGAAGTTGGTTCCGATAACCTCGATGGACTGGTTGAGATACTCGCCGGGTTTAACGTTGTATTTTTGAAAAAACTTCATCAGATACTGGTCCGAGGCGCTTCCCTTGGGCGCGGCGATCACTTTGCCGTTCAGCCACTGGGCCAGTTCCTCGTTGCTCTTGAACTGGGGAGCGTCCTTGCGCACAAGCACGATGGCGCAACGCGTACCTTCTGACATGCCGAGAGTGGCAACCATCTTGATCTCGGCCAAATCGGGCTTGGAACAGAGGATAGTGGCCGGCATGACGCTCATATAGCCGACCTGAGCCTTGTCCGCCAGCATGTTATTGGCCACCACCGTGCCCTGCAGCGCTCCCTGGAACTCTATTTCCGTTCCCTTAGGCACGTACTTCTTCCATAATCCCAGCTCTGCATTGACAATTGCCTGATAGGATATAGTATCGTAGGGTTGGAAACCCACTACGAACTTTTCCGCCAGGGCCTGTGTCGAGAACACCATTACGAATAGTGCGACCAATGCTGCAACGCCACGCCAAGACCTCATAACCATCTCCTTGAAGGGGTTCATGTCTGTGCCTGAAAAGGCATTTCCTCGTCGCGCCGCAACCGATCTGCCACGCCACAAGTCACTCTCTTCTTCTCTAAATAGCCGTTATTGAATCGCGCTCGTCCAGCTCTTATCGGTGGACTGCCGCGCCCCCTGCTTAAGTCTTGTGCAAGCCCGATGCCAGCCCCCTCGTTCGCAAACGACGAAGCACGAACGGGGGCCAAACCTTTGCACAATCCCGATAATGCTCCAGGTCCGACTTCATAGACAAATCTGGAGGGTGTTGCAGAAATGCACTCATCTCAAGCTGGCTTTTCGTGGGAGGCGCGTGGATGGCGAATGGGGCCTAAAGTTGCGGTGGGTCGCATAATTGCGACATAGTCGCATATTTGCGATTGCCGGGATTCCCGAGCCTCAGTTTTCAGACCCGATCCCGGGCGGGAGGCCTCGATGCGTGAAAACGCCGTCAAGCTCAATCAGCCGGGGCCGTTGCCGCGATCCGGAAGGTGTGGCAAGGCGGCAAATCAGGCATCCGATATTGATGCCGAAGACTGGCACGATCCTTGATCCGGAACGGTTCCCGTAACCATCCAAAAACACCAGGGAGACGTGCCGGAATGAAAATCCTCGTTCTTAACTGCGGCAGTTCATCACTTAAATACCAGGTTATAGAAATGCACACAAGCCGGACCCTCTGCACCGGTTTGGCCGAGCGCATCGGGGAGCCGATGGGAGCGATAACCCACAAGGCATTTCCCGGCACGGAAAGGGAGACTGTCTACACAAGCGAGGACTATCTGGCGGATCACTCCGACACCATGGTTCATGTCGTTCGCCTGATCACCGGAGGCGAGTCCCCGGTCGCCGCGGCAGCCGAGATCGGCGCCGTCGGCCACCGCGTTGTACATGGCGGCGAGTCCTTCCGGGAACCCGCGCTCGTCACACCCTGGGTAATCTCGGAGATCAAAAAGCTTTCCGCGCTGGCCCCTTTGCATAATCCAGGCGCCGCATCGGGCATGGAGGCTGCCGTGAAGATATTCCGGGATGCGCCGCATGTCGTGGTGTTCGATACCGCCTTTCACGCCACCATTCCCGATTATGCCGGGCTGTTTCCAATCCCCATGGAACTCTATGAGGAACTGGGCGTTCGCCGCTACGGCGCCCATGGTATTTCTCATTTTTACGTGGCCAAAAAGATAGCGCAAGTCCTCGACAGGCCTTTCGAACAGACAAGATGCATTACGGTACACCTGGGGAACGGATGTTCCATGGCCGCGGTTAAAGACGGTGTCTGCGTGGACACCTCCATGGGACTCACTCCGCTCATGGGGCTGATGATGGGCACGCGCTCGGGCGACGTTGACCCTTCGCTGCACGTGTTCCTGTCCAAAAACAAGGGGATGTCGGTTGAGCAAATAGACGAGATGCTCAACAAACAGAGCGGGCTCAAGGGCATCTGCGGATTCAACGATATGCGCGATGTTCATGCTGCGCGCGCCCGCGGAGACGCCAGGGCCGAACTGGCCTTCAGGATGTTCTGCTACCGGGTCAAGCGCTACCTGGGCGCTTATCTTGGAGTGCTGGGTCGGTGTGACGCCGTGGTTTTCACCGCCGGCATAGGCGAAAACGATCCGGATGTCCGCCGGCTTTCCTGCGACACCCTTGGACATTTCGGCATCCAGGTGGACCAGGCGCTCAACTACGCGGCAGCGCGTGGCCAGGTAACACGAATCTCCCCGGAAGACTCGCCGATAGCCGTCTACGTCATTCCCACGAACGAGGAACTGGAAATAGCGACCCAGACCTTCTCCTTGACAAAAAAGCAACCGGGAATCTCCCCCTGCCCCCTCCGTGATCGATGCGTGGATGCCGATATTGATATTTGAAGCTTTTAGGGTAATAGTCTAGAGTATGAGCACTTCCCTCCGCGGCTTCCTGGAACGGAGAAAAACTCCGGTTCCCGAAGCCCTGCCGGCGGCTTCGTTCACAATCGCCCCTTCAGGAGGATGACATGAGCAGGCATGATAATCTGGCATTGATCCTCGGCGCCAACATCGACAGCATGCTCGATACGCTTCAGGACGGCGTCTACATCACCGATAGAAAAGGCGAAACCATCAAAGTCAATGCCATGTACGAGAAGCTCAGCGGTCTGAAACGTGAAGAACTGCTCGGGCGCAACGTGCGTGACCTGGTCAAAGAAGGCGTGTTCAGCGTCGTGCTCAATCCGGAAATCGTTGCGACCGGCAAAACTGTCATGCGGGTGCAGACCAACATGCATAACCGGCGCATCGTCTTGAATGGACATCCTATCTTCGATGAAAAGGGCGAAGTCATTCTTGTCGTAACCTACGCGCGCGACATCACGGTTATGTCTCAGTTGAAAGATCAGATTGCCGAACAAAGGGGGCTCATCGAAAAATATCAGCGGAACTTCGACCAGATGAACAGGGTAATGAGCCGGCAGTACCCTTTTGTATTCGTAAGCGATGCCATGACGAATGTCATGAATCAGATCAAGCGCGTCTCCCCCACGGATGCAACAGTTCTACTGCTGGGAGAAACGGGGGTGGGCAAGGATGTGCTCGCACACAGGATTCACGAAGAAAGCCTAAGGCACGACAGGCCTTTCTTAAAGGTGGACTGCACCTCGATCCCCGAAAATCTTATCGAGTCGGAACTCTTCGGCTATGCTCCGGGAGCTTTTTCGGGAGCGCTTGCTAAAGGCAAACTCGGCTTCTTCGAGATGGCGGACAAAGGGACCCTGTTCCTGGATGAAATCGGCGAACTTCCCCTGTTGATGCAATGCAAGCTCCTCAGCGTACTGCAGGACCAGGAGGTTACTCGCGTCGGCTCCACCCAGGCCAGAAAGATAGATGTGCGCGTTATCGCCGCCACTAATCGGGACCTGCTCTCCGAAGTCGGGCGCGGAACGTTCCGAAGTGACCTCTATTACCGCCTGCGGGTTGCCGTGCTTGAAATTCCCGCACTGCGCTCTCGGTCCGAAGATATCATACCGCTTGCTCACCACTTCCTGGAGAAGTATGCCGCACGCTACCGCAAATCCACAGTCTTCTCCCCTCTGGTCGAAAAGGCAATGTGCGCCTATCGCTGGCCCGGTAATGTCCGTGAACTCGAAAATATAATCCAGAGCCTGATTATCATCTGTGATCGGGATGTGGTGGAATTGGGGGACCTGCCCGGTTCCATGCTCAATGAACAAAAACCCCTGATGCTTGACGCATCCGCCGGAAAGCCGCTCAAGGAAATCGTTGCGGAAATCGAGCGAAACCTGATCCAGGAAGCCTTGAAAGTACACGGATCGGTAAACAAGGTGGCCACGTTGTTTGGAGTTAACAGGGCGACTATTTTTCGAAAATTGCAGATGAAGCCGCCGAAGGAGAACGATGACTTTCTTGCCGTTGTCTAAAAAATGCATCACGTCGCATTTTTGCGACACAACTCCTCGCAATGCGAATCCAGTCCCGTCGGCCTCAGCTCTGTTGCACACCTGCAACGCCCCCCCTGTCGAGTAGCCCAGGAGCGCACACTGCCTGCTTGAATGTTCCCGCCCACCAGGGCAAGCGCGATTTTCCGACGCAACGCTGGGTGCTCGCGAAACCCTCTCCAACAAACATTCTCAAATGAAATCTCTTGATTAGAAAAGTCGGAAGCATAGATAACACTTTGCCTTTCCCTATTGAACGGCATGGGGATTGCACAGAGCCCCATCGAGCCTAAGATCGCGAATGCCCTTGCCGGACAAGGGATGATGTTTTGAGACAAACTTTACTAGGAAAAGGAGTGGGAAATGTACATGTCGGAGTGTTGTGCATACAGCGCGCATGAGCAGAGACTTCAGGACCAGATGGATGGAAAAGAAGACAAGTACCGTGCCGGCCATAAGCGTGTATTCACCATATTGGAGAGTTTCGAGGGATTGCGGCCGGCGATTGATGTCGAGCGCGCCAGGTACTTCACCCAATCCATGTCCCAGACCGAAGGCCAGGCGCTCGTGCTTCGCTGGGCAAAGGCACTCAAGCATATTGCCGAGAACATCACGGTTTATATCGACGATCACCAACTCCTGGCAGGCCGGGTCGGAAAGCAGGGTCGCTACGGAATCCTCTACCCGGAACTGGACGGTGATTTCCTCGATCTGGCCATCAGGGAACTGCCCAACCGCAAAGAATCCCCGGCGACCATCTCCCCTGAAGACGCTCGCATAGTCGTGGAAGAGATTGCCCCCTACTGGAAGGGCAAGACCTTTCACGAAGCACTGAACATGGCTCTTCCGCCGGACGTGCATAAGCTGACCTACGATGATCCGGAGGGGTTGATCTCCCGCTTCATCGTAAATGAAACTGCTTCGTTCCGTTCTTCGATCCAATGGGTACATGATTACGCCAAGGTTCTCAAGCGCGGCTTCAAGGGCCTCAAGGAAGAGGCTCAGGCTAAACTGGAGGCGCTCGATCCTCTCAGCCCGGCGGATAACGTCGAAAAAAGGCCTTTCCTGGAAGCCATGGTGATAGTATGCGACGCGATCGTGCTCTGGGCCAGGCGGCACGCTGCACTTGCCCGCGAGATGGCGGCGAAGGAAGATGACCCGGTTCGCAAACAGGAACTCACACTCATCGCGGACAATTGCGAGCGTGTTCCGGAGTATCCGGCTCGCAATTTCCACGAAGCGGTGCAATCCCAGTGGTTCACCCAGATGTTTTCGCGCCTCGAGCAGAAGACCGGCACCATCATTTCCAACGGCCGCATGGATCAGTACTTCTATCCCTATTACAGGAAAGATGTAGACGAAGGCCGCCTCGATGACGAAAAGGCCATTGAACTTCTGGAATGCATGTGGGTCGGCATGGCGCAGTTCATCGACATGTACATTTCCCCTACGGGCGGCGCCTTCAATGAAGGCTATGCGCACTGGGAAGCCGTAACGGTCGGCGGCCAGACCCCGGACGGGCGCGACGCGACCAACGAGTTGACCCACCTGTTTCTCAGATCCAAGCGCGAGTTCCCGCTGCACTATCCCGATCTTGCGGCGCGCATCCATGCACGCTCGCCTGAGCGTTACCTGTGGGATGTCGCGGAAACGATCAAAGACGGCGCGGGTTTTCCCAAACTCATTAACGACGAGGAAGTAGTGCCCCTCTACGTCTCAAAGGGCGCCACCTTCGAGGAAGCGCTCGACTACGCGGTCTCCGGCTGTTCGGAAGCCCGCATGCCCAACCGCGATACTTATACCAGCGGCGGCGCCTACATCAATTTCGCGGCAGCCCTGGAAATGGCTCTCTCCAACGGGCGCATGAAAAAATACGGCGACAGGCAACTCGGAGTCGAAACAGGCGACCCCATGAACTTCAAGTCCTGGGATGATCTCTGGAACGCCTATGTCGCGCAGCATCTACTTTTCCTCAAGGCAGCCTTCTATCAGCAGCATGTCATAATCAACCTGCGCGCAAAACACTTCGCGCAGCCCATGGGCTCGGTCATGCATGACCTGTGCATGAAGCACTGCCTGGACCTGCATACCCCGCAGATACCGGAAGGCGTTAACCTCGGCTATTTCGAGTATATCGGCTTCGGCACGGTCATCGACTCCCTGGCGGCGATCAAAAAACTCGTATTTGAAGAGGAAAAGCTGACCATGGACGAAGTACTCAAGGCCATCGACAGCAATTTCGAGGGTTTCGAGGACGTTCAGGCCATGCTCAAAAGCGCGCCCTGCTACGGCAATAATGATGTGTACGCCGATGTCATCGCCAAGGATATCGACCTTCTCTCCCTTGAGTATGCCCAAAAATACTCCCCGGAACTCGGCATCCATAACGATGTGCGCTACGTTCCCTTCACTTCGCACGTGCCCTTCGGCAAAGTAGTCAACGCTACGCCGAACGGTCGCAAGGCCTGGACCCCGCTCTCCGACGGCTCTTCTGCTTCCCACGGCGCCGATGTCAACGGGCCGACCGCAGTGCTGCTCTCCAACTATGCGTCCAAAAATTCCGGGTACCGCGAACGTGCCGCGCGCCTGCTCAACATCAAGTTCTCTCCAAAATGCCTGGCCGGCGACGAAGGCACGCGCAAGCTCATATCCTTTATCCGAACCTATTGCGATCTGAAGCTGTGGCATGTACAGTTCAACGTCATCAACAAGGAGACGCTTATTGCAGCTCAGTCCAATCCGGAGAAATACCGCAATCTCATCGTTCGGATTGCGGGCTACAGTGCTTATTTCGTAGATCTCTCGCCGGATTTGCAAAACGACCTGATCGCCCGTACGGAGCACGGGAGCTGCTAGCCGCGACTCTACCGGCAAAGAAGGAGGTGCGCCCGATCCCGGGGGCGCCTCCTTCAAGAACCATATGCAATCAGGAGCGCCTCGAGCGCTCACCTACACCCCGAACGGGTAGAACGGATGCAGGGATGTCCTCGGCACAACACGATAAGCTGGTCAGCGGGTTGGTCTTCAACGTTCAGAAGTACTCGGTGCATGACGGGCCGGGCATTCGGACGATCGTATTTTTCAAGGGCTGCCCATTGAGTTGCCGCTGGTGCAGCAATCCCGAGTCGCAGTCCTTCAAGACCGAACTGGCCTTCAACCAGGGGCGCTGCCTGAAGCTGTCAAAGTGTGTCCGGTGCATAAAGGCCTGCCCGCACAATGCGATTACCAGGAAAGAAGAGACACCTGTTTTTAACCGAGCCGTTTGCGCCACCTGCGAGCGGCCCTGTGTCGGAGCCTGCCCCTCTTCGGGAGTCATCGCCTATGGCAAACAGATGACCGTGGATGAGGTTTTGCACACGGTGGAACAGGACGGCATGTTTTACAGCCGCTCGGGCGGAGGGATGACTCTTTCGGGCGGCGAGCCCACGGCCCAACCCGAATTTGCCCTGGCTCTGCTGCGCGAGGCGAAGCGGCGGCGTATCCACACCGCCATGGAAACCAGCGGCTATGCGCCCTGGGAGGTCTTGCAGCAAATATGCGCGCTGCTGGATTCGTTGATCTTCGACATCAAAAGCCTCGACGATGCGCGCCACAAGGAATGCGCCGGCGTTTCAAACGAGCGCATCCTCACCAACTTCAAGCGAATTGTTGAAACCTTTCCCAAGCTGGAAATTCACGTACGCACCCCGATAATCCCCGGATTCAACGACACGGAGCAGGATGTCCGGGCAATAGCTGAACTGGTCTCCCGTTATCCCAACGTGGATTACGAAATCCTGCCCTACCATCGGCTCGGCACGCAGAAATATATATTCCTGGACCGGGAGCCGCCCATGGGCGAAGCATCTCTACCCGATGAGCTTTTTCGCCGGTTGGAAGCTATCGCGAAATCTGTCTCCGCGAAGCCCGCCGAGTCTGTGCTGGAAAAGGTCTCCTGAGCCGTCGGAAGGCAGACACCGGCAGCCCCGAATAACCCTCTCAGGCGGCGGTGGAAATGTGAAGGCTCCTGCTTAAAAATACCCGCGGGGGGGGCCGGGAAACACACGGGCGCAAGGCCCTCCCTATACTACTGCCCCCTGCACACCTTCTTTCATCAGCGCGAAACCTCATTGAAATCGCTATTCGTGTACTCACTTGCGCGCCAAGGACGCTCGGGCGCTGGTAGCATAGGCCCTTGTGGCCGTTGTCCCATTGCGTGAAAGCCACGTAGGGTGTGCACGGCTCTATCGTGCACACCGGCATTTCGCCGCAATCAGGGTGATGGTGGGCGCGATGGAACCGCACCCACCCTACGGCCGGACCGTTTGTGGCTGATAGCGCGCGGCGCGCTGCTATGGTGAGCAGCAGGCAAGCTTCTCATGCCCAACGGCTTTTAATGCGCCGGCCTGAGCAGGCTTTCACGATAGCCGGGAAATGATCTTCATCAGCAAGGCGCCTCGAGCTATCGCGTGAGGAAACGGCAATCGCTCTTGCTGTACTTAGTCGGAGAATTCCAACCTGCGCCGGTTCTTTCCCATTTCTGCCTGCTTCGCTCTTTTTGAAAAGTACACGCCTTCAGTAGCCTGGAAAAAATACCGAATGAATGTTATTCCCTGAGCAAGCGAAAGTCATTCAGACATATCGGAGTAAGAGCGTGAAAAGCGTGAGCACCAGGTTTCTGATCCCCTTCGGGCTGCTGGCAATTCTGATTTCGCTGCTTGTCTTTTACCAGGTCTACCAGGCGAGTAAGAATCATTCGGCTCAACTGATCAGCCGGCAGGCGGCGCTCGCCCTGGAGTTCAACTTAGCCATTCGTGAATATGCAGCCAGGAAGATACGTCCCGTCATGGAGAGTCTGCTGGGCCAGGATGAGTTCATTCCTGAAACAATGTCCACGTCATTGATTTCGCGAAATATATTTGATGCAGTTCGAACAAGATTTCCCGACTGTGTCATCCGTTTTTCATCGAATAGTCCCAGAAATCCCACCAATGCGGCAAGTCCGGACGAATTGCGGTTGATTGAATACTTCCGGAATAATCCCCATGTCGAGCGCCGAACTGAGGAGATTCAGATTGAGGGCAGACGTTACCTGGCGCACTTCACCCCGAAATGGATGAAAGAAGAATGCATGCGCTGCCATGGCGATCCGAAGGACGCCCCCGCGGAACTGTTGAGTCGATACGGTTCAACAGCAAGCTTCCACAGGAAGGTTGGGGATGTAGCGGGACTGGATACAGTCGCGGTCCCGATAGAGGCATTACATGTCCCGCTCGTCTCGGAGATGCGCTCACAGTTAATGATCCTTGCCGGGGGGCTTGCACTGCTGTTCGGGGGGATTTTCCTTGTTTTCCGCTTCGTTGTGACCCGGCGACTCGCGGCCATGGCAAATCATTTCAACGAGATTGCGGCGCACCCGGAGAGTCCATTACTGACACCGGTCGATTTCAAGGGCCATGACGAGATCAGTGGGGTGGCTGTCGCATTCAACAAGCTGCTCGAGCAGTTGCGAAACATCCACGCCTCGCTCGAACTGAATGTCAGCCGCCGAACCGAAGAGTT
This sequence comes from uncultured Syntrophobacter sp., assembly GCA_964539645.1. Classification (GTDB taxonomy): domain Bacteria; phylum Desulfobacterota; class Syntrophobacteria; order Syntrophobacterales; family Syntrophobacteraceae; genus SbD1. Next base: position 2,774 of record CAZIJV010000005.1, on the reverse strand, counting down.
GCAGGGCGCCAACCTTCAACTGCAGTCGGAACTCGCTGAACGTAAGCGGGCGCAGGAGGCGCTCAACGAGTCTCAGCAACGCTTGTCGGACATCATCGATTTTCTGCCGGATGCAACCTTCGTTGTCGATAATAAAGGAACGGTAATCGCCTGGAACCGCGCCATAGAGAAAATGACGGGGGGCAAGGCGGCGGATATGCTGGGCAAGGGCAATTACGAATATGCACTGCCCTTTTATGGCGAGCGACGGCCTGTTCTCATAGACCTGGTCATCGAACCCGTGGAGGAAATCCGGGCGAAATATGTCTGGACGGAGAAGACGGGGGATGTCCTCACTGGCGAGGCATACATGCCGATGCTCCGGGGAGGCGAGGCATTCCTCTCCGCAACTGCAAGTCCTTTACACGACTCGAAAGGAAACATTGTCGGCGCCATCGAGTCGATACGCGACATCACGGAGCGAAAACGGGCCGATGCAGCCTTAGCCGAGAGCGAGAGGCGGTTCACCATCTTTATGGATCACCTGCCCGTCGGGGCCTTCATCAAGGACGAAGCGGGCCGCCTGCTGTTCGCCAACCGATACCTCACGGACCTTTTCAACTGGAATCAGGCTCTGGGGAAAACCACCGGAGAGCTTCTCCCACCGGAAGTCGCCGGGAAGATGATCGAAGCCGACAGAAAGGTGATGGAGGAAGGCCCTCAGCTCTTCCAGGAGAAGCTCACGGACACCCTCGGCAACGAATACATCTTCGATACTCACAAATTTCCTATAACCGCCGACGGTGTTCCCACTTTGCTGGGTGGCATCGCCTTTGACATGACAGCGTATAAGCGGGCGGAGGATGCTCTGAGGTTGAGCGAGCAGCGCTGGCAGTTTGCTCTGGAAGGGGCAGGCGACGGTGTCTGGGACTGGGATCTTTTGACCGGCCGCGTTTATTTTTCCGACCGGTGGAAGGCATTGCTCGGCTACGCACCCGGCGAGATCAGCAACAGCCCGAGAGAATGGAACAGCAGGGTGCACCCGGACGATAAAGCTCGAGCCCACGCCGATCTGCAACGTCATTTCAGTGGGGACACACCGGTCTATCAGAATGAACACCGCTTGCTCTGCAAGGACGGGACGTACAAGTGGATTCTAGACCGCGGAAAAGTCATTGAATGGACAGAAGATGGAAGACCACGCCGTGTCATCGGCACCCATACCGACATCTCGCAGCGCAAACGGGCCGAAGAAGAGCGGCGAATTTTGGAGGAACGGCTGCAGCGAGCGGAAAAGATGGAGGCTCTGGGCGCCCTTGCGGGCGGGGTGGCTCATGATCTCAATAATGTTCTGGGTGTCGTCGTGGGTTATTCCGAGCTGCTTCTCTACGATTCGAGCATGTCTGATCCGGCAAAATCAAAAGCCGCGGAAATCATAAAGGGTGGCCAGAAAGCCGCCGCGATCGTCCGGGATCTTCTGACCCTTGCGAGGAGGGGTGTCTCCAACAGGAAGGTATTGAATCTAAATGACATAATCCTGGAATTCCGGGATTCCCCCGAGGTCACACAGATATTCTCCTACCATCCCGGTATCCGGATGAAAACCGACTTGGAGCCGAACCTTCTCAATATCTCGGGCTCTGCCGTTCACCTGGGGAAATCCCTGTTAAACCTGGTGTCCAACGCCGCAGAAGCAATGCCCGAGGGCGGCCTTGTCACCATTAAGACTCGAAACCAGTACCTGGACACGCCTCGTTCCGGATACGATGAGGTCCATGAGGGGGATTATGTCGTTCTGTCCGTATCGGATACGGGTGGAGGTATAGCATCCACAGATCTGAAGCGTATCTTCGAGCCGTTCTATACCAAGAAGGTTATGGGCCGCAGCGGAACGGGACTCGGACTGGCGGTGATATGGGGTACGGTCAAGGATCACTGCGGATATATCAATGTGGAAAGTGAGGAAGGAAAAGAAACCACCTTCACCCTCTATTTTCCCGTGACAAGAGAGGAAATATCCCCCGAACAGGTTGCCGTCTCCGCTGCTGAATACACCGGCAACGGCGAATCCATACTGATCGTGGACGACGTCAGGGAACAAAGAGAGCTTGCCCGCGAGATGCTCGGGAAGCTCAATTATACCGTCGTCACTGTCGACAGCGGTGAGGAGGCGGTGGAATACCTCACGCGGAACAGGGTCGAGTTGGTGATTCTGGATATGATTATGGACCCGGGAATGGACGGCTTCGATACTTATGCTCAAATCCTCCAATTACACCCCCGGCAGAGGGCAATCATCGTCAGTGGTTTTTCCGAGACGGAACGGGTGAGCAGAGCCCTCGCACTGGGTGCGGGCGCCTACCTGAGAAAGCCCTACGTGCTCGAGGAACTTGGACTGGCCGTCAAAAAAGAGCTCGGCCGGACCGTCTGAGCATACCGCCGGGTTTGTCCGGCACGTGAAGTTTTGGAGACGAATCTGCTCAGGCTACATAGCCCACTGTGGATCGGCATCCCAATTTTTTCCTGACGCCAATCTGTCAGCAAACTCAATCCACTCTTCATAAAAAAGCGATACGAAAACGATTATTTAACGGAACCGACAATCCGAGATGACTGGATGCCGGAGAATTATGATATCTGTTATTCTTCAAGGTTGAAACATTATTAGATATACGATAGTTAATGATACGATTTGTTGAAGGTCATCTGCGCTTTGTATATCACACGATCTCTTGGTTCCGCCTGGGTTTCCGGCCAGTAGGCAGAGGCATATGGAAAATGGGCACAATACCAGT
>CAZIJV010000004.1:0-156686 GCA_964539645.1 uncultured Syntrophobacter sp. | reverse complement strand
GCCCAAATTCCAAGCACAAAAAAGTGATATCAGCGACCATTTTTGGACGCCCTAGCTTTAAATAGATTCATGTTCCAAACATTCAGGAACTCATTCGAGTTTATGGGGCCAATGATCGGTATCTTCAGCGCCTTTTTCGTAGTACCGCCAGCAATCTCTTTCGCTTTGTTTTACTATGGCTACAGAATACCGGCTTTTTTCATCGCAGGTCTATATGCTTGCTATCTTGCATGGCAGTTATTCACCTGGCCTTCGAACCACCGAGAAAAGAAAAAACGCAATGCTGCCCCTTATGAATTGGCCGCGAAAATGATCGAAGTTTATAATTACTGTGCTCCTCCAGTCTTTAACCCTTATAATTTACGCCAGAAGCTTGATGCAGCAACCTCTCTCGGAGCGGTTTTCCCCCCTGCGATCTATGCATTACTTGACCGGGTCTTGCAGCGAGACCCCTCAGTGCTTGTAGTTGTCTCCCGGTAACCCCTAATGGCTGACGATCTAGCGGAATATGAGGTTCTCTTACTCAGAGCTGGCAATCCATCAATCCTCAACGATGAAACGAGACTTTGCGTACTCTGCGCCCTGGCGTGCAAAAGCCTCTTCCTCCGTCTCTCCTTCCCTGACAATGACAAAGGTCCACTTGTTCTCTTCCTCAGTCTGGTCAAGGGCTTTTTCTAACTTGTCGCTCCTGTTCCCAATGTTCATTGGTTGCGCATCCTTTTAATTTCAGGGTCGTTTTGAAGCTCAGTCAGCAAACCAGCATAATTAAACAGTTTCCTCGGCCCAGTGTATCCCAGTTTCCTAATCAGGGCTATAAGTCGCCTGTCAAGCTCCGCGTCTGAGAGGCTGGAGAGATCAGAATCCTTTGCATTGTTCAAGGTTTCGAGCTTTTCCAATCTGCTGATAAAGTTCTTGTGCACGGTCATCTTGCCATCATCCTTTCTTCCAATGCCGCTATTCTGGCCTCCAGATCCTCAAGCTCAACAGCTTTGATCGCCATCTCCAGAATTGTCTTAGCTGCTGTAACCTTGCTGCTGGCAGGTGAATCTTTTTCCATCATCACATCTTGGAGGGTCCTAACAGCATCACTGCACACCTGCTGAATGCGCCCTATTGCGTGTTGTACCGCTTGCCTTCTGGCCTTCCGGTATGCTTCCGCGAATTCGGGTTCTTGAGTCCATCTCCAGAGAGTCACCCCCGAGATGCCGGTCGCGGCCGCGGCCTCTTCACGGTTCGGATAAAGAAGCAAGGCCGCTACAGCTTGTGCTTTCTTCCCTGTCAATTTTGCCCCTGGAGGTTCCATTGCGGTTCACCTTCTTTCATGGCAAGGGTATCTTCCATCTCTCACCAATTCGTGTTGTATATGGGTTTTTGGCTTGGCTGGCGCCATTTCCATTCATCCATCAGTGGTTTAATTAGGGTCCCCCTCCTCTTCACGATGTAATCCATCTCAAGGCCGATGAGATCCCCCAGGTTCGTCTTGTTATTCTTTCCCTTCACGATAGTAGCCGTCTTGCATTGCCGCTCCTTATCGTTCGCAAGGGATAGGATCAAACGCGGTTTCTCGAATACTCCCAGGCCTCCACGTGGAGCTTGTCCGGGGTGCTGCTGCAAACACAATACAGCCACTCCCTGAGAGAGTTTCCGGAATATGGCGTCAATGGTCGGGACTATTTCCCGGTAATCATTGTTTTTTGGCTCAAGATAGTCGATGATATTGACTGCATCGGGGTGCACCTGATCTTGAATGGAATCTGCTTTATAAACAAGAGTCCTTGCTCTGCATTGGTACTCGTGAGGCATTTCCGGCGAAATAGATAAAAGCTTCTGCCTGAATGCTGCCGGTCCAGTTTCTGAAACGAAGTGATATATATATTTATCTTTTAAGGTAGTACAACACGAGCTGTACAAGTTCGCCAATGCGACCGAGAAAGCGAAAGCTGTTTTCCCTGCATCCGGGTTGCCGCATATCAGCACTATCTCTTTAGGATTAATGGTCACCAGATCATTTAGGCCCATCGGGAGCTTGAGCGGGTGCGGTTCTGCCTCTGCCGCCATAAAATCGAGGTCTTCCAGTATCTCGTCAATGATCCTGTAGCCGCCTTTTGCAGTGCGCTCTAATCGGCCCTCTTGAACCATGTCAGACAATATCTTGCTGCGGTAGAACTGGTACTGGCGGGGGAGTTTATCGAGGCCCAACCCCGAGCGGACATACTCGTCGAGGTCTCTTAAATAGAAAGTCCCTGAAAAGTCGCGCATATAGCCATTGATGAGGCCCGAAACACCCTTGTTGCTCCATGTTGTAACACTGTTATTGTCGCGTTGTACTGCTGTTGTACTGTTGTTACATTCGTGTTCTACTGCGTTATAGACAGTTGTACTTTGTTGTACTTTTTGCGGAAGCGGAAAGCCGTCCATATCGAACTTCGGTTCCTGCCTGCCCTCAAAATCTTCGACCAGTTCACGAGGCGGTTGGAGCATTTTTCACCTCCTGAATGATCCGGCTAAGGCTTTCATTCGGTATCGGGTTCCCGCTGTATTCATCATTGAATTCAACCAGGAAAGCCCAAATATCACGAATCCCGGCCCGAGCTTCATAGATCAGGTATTTTGCCCGGTCTCGGATCATATCTTCGGTATTGCCGTTCCCCGGCCTCCAGAAGTAGTTTGGCAAGCTGTACTCTGCCTCTCTTCGTTCAAGGAGTCGGCGCGCTTTCATGAGAGCCATGCGCCTCTTCCCTTCGTCATCAATGTCAGTCAATAGTCCTATAAGATCCGCAATCAATAGCTCTGATCGGCGTCTCTCGTGACGTTCCGCTGTAAGGTCGGCTTTCATTTCGTTAATTGCGTCCCGAAGGTCCGACAATATGAAAACCGGAATCGTGCAGCCCTGGAGTTCATCATCTCGGATCGGTCGTGTTGGTATCTGGCTAATTTCGGGGGCCATAGATTTGATTCCCGCATCGGTCGCAGAAGAAAAGCAAATCGGATGAAATTAGACGCTTCTTTGTGATAAGGTCTATTTCCTTCGCTGCGTCCCACTCATCAGGGGTGTAACAATCTCGGCAAAAAACTCCCGGCGGAAGGAGACCCGGATCGGTCATCAGCCCTAAAATGTCATCTTTGTTGTAAACGGCCATGGTTCACATTCCTTTCTGTAATCAAAGCGAGTCAATGTAACAGTCCAGGTCCGCCCGGTTCCCGGTGGAAGTATTCACCGCATGCATAGCAATAGGCCATTATCGAAGCTTTCCGGCTTCGGCCATTGCAAACAGCTTGTCCATATCGATAAAGAGCTTGCCACCGACATGAAGGAAAAGCTCAGGGAAGCGCCTGACATGGTTCCATTTATATGCCGTCGACGTTCTAATTGGGCTGCCAGGAGTTTCATTGAGTCTTGCCACGTGTATCAGGTTTCTCATATATGCTTCTCCTTTATGAATTTTGCTCTCTTGATGCTAAATGTGAGCATATTTCCGAGAATGCCGAGAATGCACATATCTGTCGATGAACAAAAAACGAGGTTTGTTTTTCTTCGGAAGGAAAATGGTGGGGGAAAAAAGTTCATGTCATGGGTAGGTCATTTTACGATATCCGCCGCGAGAGAGTCTGAGAAATCGTTGATAGTCGTTGCTCACCCGCTTAATTGCTGATTCTGGATTACCTTCTCTTGCTTCGTCGTTCTCGAGTTCCTCAGGATTTTTGAATTCCTCAGGATACAATTCCTTCGCGATTTCCTGGTTTGTTTTGCCTGAGGTTCGCAAATCTCCAACATGCAGGATTCGGTCATAGTCCGACCTATTGAGACGCTGCCTGTTCCGTCTTGCTAACTTCTTGTATATCTGCCATTGAGAGTCAATGGCCTTGCAGACTTCCTTTTTTAGCTTTTCTCTTGAATTCACCTTTTGAAAATTTATAAAGATTTCCAGTAAGTGAGGCATCTTGTCAGGACTCGAATAGTTGCAACTTCTCATCTGGAATGCCTCACGCAAATAATGGGGATAATCGATAAGAGCATTAAGCGCATTCCCTGGCGACCCTTTGATTACATTATCGAAGTTTTTAGACGGGTCTTGAAGAGATCCGAAACGCTCTAAAAAAGATTTAAACTTTCCCTGGAATGTCTCTCCTTTGGGTCTCTGAGAGTCCTCTGCATCCGCCAAATCTGCCATGATAAGCTTAATCTCATCATATGCTTTTTTGTACTCAGGGTCTCTTCGCATGAACTCCCATCGGTACTTCAGCCATTCAAGGTAATCACAGTTTTCCAATGTTTGCGACCTCCTGTAGCCGTCCTGGTGGGGTCCAAGGGAAAACCGGCCAGGTACCGGCCTTGTCGAGCAGGGTCATGACTCCCGCTCTATCCCTGGAGATTAGAGATACCTTTGTGCGCTAACTTGCTTCCTCAAGCGTGATATAGTCAACCTGCGTATTTGGTTCCGGGATCGGCAGACAGTCCTCCCGTAATCCGCCTGGACCATATCGAACGCTTCCACAGGCTTTTATGCAACTCTCTTGTGAGGTTTAGGTTCGGGAATGGGAAAACCTTTCTCTCTCGCTACTTCAAGCCAAAGTTTGATAGCCTTCCTTGCCTCCCGGAGAGCATCCTCGTAAGTTTCGCCCCAGGCCGAGCATCCTTCGAGTTCATCAGCAACGGCTATATATGCCTGGTCCTCGTCGCTCCAAAAAATGGTGATTGTGTAGTCGTCCTTTTTCATGCGCGATGCTCCTTGAGTTCGTCAACGGCCTTGATAGCCTGTCTAACCTGGTACGCTTTGGCCTTCCCGTCCCTATCCGGCTGGAAGTTCAAAACCTTTCCTGTCCGATGGGTGAAAATGTGATGACTTCCTTCCACCCTGTCCAGAGTGAACCCGCTATCGGATAGCCAGGAGACAATATCCCCGAAATCAACATCACCAGGGTTGTTCCTGATCTTAATGTCTCTCTTTTCTCTGCGGCTCAACTATATTCCCTGACTTCGTTCAGCTTCCATCAGATTGACAACCCTGCCTCTTGGTTTTGGCTTCATGATATCGGCGCTCGCCTCCGCAGCCCGTTTGAGAGCATTGGGCATCAGGTGGGCATAGCGCTCCGTTGTCGAAGCGTGTTTGTGGGTCATGAGAGACTGCACAACGGCCAAGTCCATTCCATTCGATACCATGCGCGAAGCCCATGAATGCCGCAAGCCATGAAAACGGAAATCGGCCGGCAGGTTCGCCTTGCTCTTTATGCTGACCCATGTGTCCCTTATGGTTTTTCGCGGGGTTCCATCTATGTTCGGGAAAACAAGTTCCGAGAACTCTCCAGGGGATTCACTTTTCGGAACCTTTCCCATCTCTTGGAGCAATTCGATTGCTTCACCGCTCACGGGAATTGTCGTAGTCTTGCCGCCTTTAGGTGCACGCAACGTTACAAGTCGAAGTCCGAAATCGATATCCTGCCATTCCAGCCTGAAAAGCTCGCCACGCCGAAGTCCGGTAAGCATGGCGAATTTCACAAGAGAAGCCGTGATCCGGCAGGGCCATGAACTAAGCACGTTCCGAAGCCTCCCTATTTCGTCATCGGAAAGGTACTCCGTTTTCATGTTATCGAGCTTGGGCAGTTCGACCGAAGTAACCGGGTTTGCTCCGCTATAGATTCGCCATTTGATTGCGACATTGAACAGACGGCGCAAGAGGACAATCTGATGCTTGATTGTGGCAGGAGTGAAAGGTTTGCCGTTCTTGTTGGTCCCCTTTTTCAGTTCGAGCTTCATGCGCTCAACGTCCAGAGCGGAAATATTTTTCAATTGCTTTGTTCCAAAACGCGTCTGAAGGTGTCGGTTGTAATTCCACTCATCGTCTTTCCAAGAGCGCTTATGTTCCTTAGCCCATGGCAGGTATTTCTTCCAAACATCGTCAAGGGTGGGTAATTCCTGAACCTTATGGTCGGCAATGTCAAATTCGTCCCGAACAAGGTCACCCTTCAATGCTGCCTCTACATCCCGAGCGATGGTCAGGTTGTCCACAACGCGGGTTGCTCGTTTGCCCTTCACCGATACCGACACCCGGTATTTTCTGGCTCGCCCGAAGACCTTGCCGCAATTGGTGCATTTCTTGGCGTCCAAACCGTTGCTTGTGTAGCAATTCGAGCAGTAAATTTGGATCGCCATGGCTTCCCCCTTGATGAGAATGTCCTGTGCATGTCCTGTGCACTAATTTGGATTAGCTGGTCAAAAGGCACCCTTTCTGGTAACACCAAAATTACCAGTAAACCATTACTGCGTCAAGATTTATCTCAAAACAGGAAAAATGAGGAAAAGAATTTTACCGGACTTCAAATCCGGTGCAGGGGCGTGAAGGCGTTCCTGGGTGGGTTCGATTCCCATGCGCTTCCGCCAACTTACAAAACATCAGTTTTTCACAGTCTCCGCCCTGCCCTTTGCGCGCATATTGCGTGACCGATACAAATTGAACCGGGATTAACCCAAGGAGAGAGAGTGAATCTCTCATTCCGCTTCTTTTATAATTGGGCGCACCATTACATGCGTAAACAGCCGAAGAGTGGAGTGAAGAGGAACCTCAAACGATACTTTCTCAGGCCGATCGCGCTGCATTAAACAAGAAGTCGCTGTATTGGACGCCTTCGCCGGGCTTGCAACATCCATCGAACACAACGCCAAGGGAAAGGCTTTGCTGCAGGCTCTTGAAATCGCCTTCGCCAAAGCGGTTGAAATAGGTTCGGCGCAAAAAGCTTCAACATCTTTCAGACGAGGTGGGGTCGGAACGCTCACTGCTTGTGCTCTGCACCGCCTTCCGAGGTCGCGTCGAGTACCCCAACCTGACGGTGAAGAAGATTCCGAAGCAGGTGCTTTCGCGCTGTGAGTGGGGCCACGACGACTACAGCCTGAAGGTGGAAAACCTGCCTAAGGCCCCGCTCAAACCCGGCCAACTACAGCTTTTCGGTGGGAAGGTGGACTGATGGATATTATCCTCTATGATGCTGAAGTTGGTAAGACCCGCCTCGAAGTCCACATGGATAAGGAGACGGTCTGGCTAAGCCAGCGGTAGATGGGCGAGCTGTTCGATAAGGACACGGACACCATCGGCCTGCATATCCGGAATATATATAAAGAAGGAGAGTTGGCGCGGCAAGGAACTACCGAGCAATCCTCGGTAGTTCAAGACGAAGCAGGGCGGCAGGTTCGGCGGCGAGTGAGCTTTTACAACCTGGACGTAATCATATCTGTGGGCTATCGGGTCAAATCCAGACGTGGCGTCCAGTTTCGCCAATGGGCTACACGCGTTCTACGCGAACATCTGGTCCGCGGCTACACGATCAATGAACAGCGTTTGCGCGATCAGGACAGAAAACTGTCCGATTTGCGCAGGACCGTGGGCCTGCTTGAAAAAACCCTGGCAAATCAGGTGATGGGTCTCGACGAAGCCAAAGGGCTATTGCAGGTCATCACAGACTATGCCTATGCGTTACTACCCTCGACCGCTATGACCATGGTACGCTTGCAATCGAGAAAACCACCCAGCCGGTGGCTTACATACTGACCTATGAGGAGGCAATGGAAATCGTCACGGCCATGAAGCCGGTTTTGGCGAACTCTTCGGTCTGGAAAAAGATCAGGGGTTTAAAAGCGCACTCAATGGCATTTATCAGACTTTTGGCGGTGAAGAACTCTACCCGAGCATCGAAGAAAAAGCTGCGAATCTGCTCTATTTTCTTGTAAAGAATCACGCTTTCATCGACGGTAACAAAAGGATCGGCGCCGCACTTTTCATTGTTTTTTTAGCCGCAAACGGGGCGCTCTACCGTGCTGACGGCTCGAAGCGACTTGCAGACAATGCCCTGGTGGCTCTGACGCTATTGATTGCCGAAAGCCGGCCGGAAGAGAAAGAAACCATTGTCTCGGTGATCGTCAGCCTGATCAACCGCTCGAACGAATAGTCGAGAGTAACAGAATGAATCGCTATGTCAATGCCATTTGCGGCCGTCTTTCCCTGCGCCCTCCCCAGCGGCGGTCGCTGGAAATTCTGAGGCGCATCACCGAGATTTCACCTCCCGGCAAAGGGGCTGACACGGCGTCCGTGTTGGAGACCATTCGCAGTGAGTTTTCATCAGTTGTTGATTTTGAGCGCGATTTTCCTTCTCTGTGCTTCGCGCTCGCCACCGGTGTGGGCAAAACTCGTCTGATGGGCGCATTCATAAGCTACCTGCACTTGGCGCATGGTATTAGCAACTTCTTTGTGCTGGCCCCCAACCTGACCATCGACAATAAACTGATTGCCGCGTGAACCCGTTATCCGGCAAGCGCAAAGAGATAATATCCCCGAAATCAACATCACCGGGGTTGTTGCTGATGGTGCACGCAACGTCACAAGTCAGAGTGCAGAATCAATAACCTGCCATTCCAGCCTGAAAAGCTCGCCACGTCGGAGTCCGGTGAGCATGGCGAATTTCACAAGAGAAGCCGTGATCCGGCAGGGCCATGAACTGAGCACAGCGCGAAGCCTCTTCAATTCATCATCCGAGAGATACTCCGTTTTCATGTTGTCGAGCTTGGGTAACTCGACGGAAGCAACCGGATTTGCACCGCTGTAGATCCGCCATTTGATGGCCACGTTGAAAAGGCGCCGCAAAAGAACTATCTGGTGCTTGATCGTTGCCGGAATGAACGGGTTTCCGTTCTTATTGGTCCCCATCTTCAGTTCGAGCTCATCAGATGGTCCGGAAGTTCATGGCCATTAACAGGAGCGGCGCTATTCACCATCCTCCAGTACGCTGAAGGTGATTTGCTCATCCGTTGCCTTCTTCAACTCAATGCGTATTTTGCGGAACCTGAGGATATTCGAGCCTAACGGAAAAGTCAGGTTCTGGTAGGAAGAGGGCTTGCCAAGGTCTTCGGGTGCGTATTCCCGATAGAGCAAATTTATATATTTGTCGGTCAAGCCTGTGTAGATAATTTCAAAGTTGATGTATCCACGTTTTGTGTCGACCACTGTCTTTGTTGATGTGATGAACCGGGTAGACTCCGGCTCAATTCTGTACATTTCCACGGGTAACATGAGGTTATTCCGAAGAGAAAAAGGATTTTTAAGCAGCGCCCCATTATCCAGCACAGCAAATCCCCATTCAGGACTCCTGTCTATCCTGAACACGTTAATTCTGTTATTGCCACTGTGGATGATGGAACCGATTATGGGATACGACTCTTCGGCAGCGCCGGTGACGGCCGTCCATGGAAGCATCGATGGAAAAGCTGGAATGTTATGGATAATGAAGTTGTTTGTCGCCCTGATTTGGTCGATAGGCTTACTGGCCAGGTAGTAGTGCTTGTGTTTTATAAGGGCCTCGCCCACATAAACAGATCGAATCTCTCCTATCTCATAATTTTTTTCCAGAACCATGGATTCAACCGGGGCGCGGTGAGATACCGGATAAAGGTTGGAGCCAGAGGCGCATCCACCCATGAATATGGCTAAAATCGGGAAAAGTATTACCCTTTCTAGAACCATTCCACCCCTCCTTGTCACGCAACTCTTTCACAATGTCCTCTCCCGAACCATAGAGTGGTTCGGCTATCGCTTCAGTCGCACCCCTGATCGAGCCCACCGGATCGAAACAACCCTTCGTTTTGCGATCGTATTTGCCGGCTGCTGTCATCGGGATCTTTTCCACTACCTTAATACAGCGAGGCCGTGCACAGGGTTCCAGATCTTCCAGTCGCATCGTGGTCGAATCCACGGTTTCATGATGGCCCTCGACGACGGCTACAACCATGTTTTCCCGGCTCCCACCCACGGGCAGGGAAAGGGCCAGGGCATCGGTGATGCCCGGTTGCCTTTTGAGACTTTCGCGCACAGCTTCCAAGTCCACACGCCGTCCGCCTACCTTGACAATGCCGTCCACTCGGCCAAGCAGTTCAAATCGGTTCCCGACAGAAGCCCTCGCGCGATCACCGAGGATGAAATAGCCCTCCTCGTCCAAAGGCAACTCAGGGGAGAGATAATCCGACCGCACCTTCAATCGCTCCTCTTCGATTTTGATATGGATGCCGGAGTACGGCTGATAATCTTTCTGTCCATTAGCCTGGATTCTTGCCGCGATGCCTCCTGTTTCTGTCGAACCGTAGATTTCGGCGATGCCAACGCCAGTCTGGGCGCTAAAGGCCAGCGCATCATCGGCCGCGAGCATACCGGCCGATGAGAAGGCCATCCGCAAAGAGCGAGGAGCAAAGGGGTGTCCGTTGAGAGCCCGATAGTGGGCCGGCACGCTGATCAGGATCGAAGCATCATTTTCCCGCACCGCAGTTTCGACTTCGGCTGGAAATGAGGGGTTCTGAGGCGCCACTGCGGCAGAAGCCACAAGTGGGGTCAAAACGGAATAGAGTAGACCGTAGATATGGTTCGGGCTCACCGTCGCCACAAAGCGGTCTTCCGAAGTCACGCCATAGTTGGCGACTATGGAGGTAGTCTCATTCAAAAGGTTGCGGACTGTCTTAGTCCATATGCGGGGGGCGCCGGTGGAACCGCCGGTGAACAGGCGTACCAGTTCCGAGTCGCTGGTTCTGCACAGTGCCGGATCGGGAGAAGTCCAGGTTTCAGCGTTTGCTTCGGGTTTAAAACAATGGAAACCAGCGGGCATCTGAATAGCCATATCTGATACCACCGTTTCGAAACCAGTCAAGCCACGGAGTTCATCCAATACCGGGAACCTGAAGGCGTGGGGCATGATGACCGCGGGACCGCCCGCCAAAGCCGATAGCAGAGCTGCAGCAATGACAGCTTTGTCATGAGTACAAAGACAAACGGGCGCACAGTTGGCGACACTCCTAAAGGAAGCTCTCAGATGGGCCGCCATGGAGTAAAGAGCTTCGTAGCTCGTCTGGCCGATGACAAAATCCTTTTGAGGCCATTGCGGTCCGGCCATCAACCGGCTGGTCAACAATTCAAGCGGGAGGTTGCTGCATCTTCCAGGGGAGCTTTCCATGTGTCTTGTCCATTTTCCTATTTGAGTTAGCAACAGAAACGCCTAAATCGTACCAGATGATTACGCAAGCAGACGAAAGAGGCGAGAATCCTCCTCCTTGTGAGAAATGTTGATTTTTGCACCGCCAGGGGCACCTCTGCCAGCTTCAGTGCAGTTTGGACTTGTTCTTTTGTGGGCTTCTCTACGGCGATCTCCAAAAGTGGCGCCGCAAAGTCCAGGAAAGTCTTCGACCAGCTTGCACCCTGATGGCTCTTCCATGATTGAGACCAAGGGGATGACACGGGCCGGGATCTGGCTTGTCTTATTGTCTTCGGGCCTGGTTTTGTTTTCACTTCTGGTAATTGGCGCCCTTGCACGTGTTTGCTGAAGCGGAATGCATTGTAGACGAAATACGCCGGTATTTCGTTACTATTATTATCGAGTAAAGAAAGCGCCCTCCCGGTTCATTAGGGAGAGTGCAAAAAGTTGATGGGTGAAGTGCAGTTTACGTAACCCGTGCAGGTCTTAGGGGCCTCTTTGGAAAGGCGATATGAGAAGCAGTGAGCATTCGATAAAGTGGCACGGGTTATGCTCTAAAATGAACGACTTCTCACAGGAGGTATGGTGATGAGATTTTTTAAAATGGCTCTAGTTTTGGCTTTGGTGTTCGTGATGGCCGGTTGCGCCGGCATGAGCAGGACAGAACAGAACGTTCTCGGCGGCGGAGCGATTGGCGCGGGTCTGGGAGCTGCAATAGGGGCTGCAGCGGGTGGAAATCCGGCCATGGGTGCGGCAATTGGAGGCGCGGCAGGGATAGTCGGCGGCGCGATAAAGGATTCCTACGAAAGAGACCGGTACTACAACCGGTATCATGAGTATCCTCCCCCCTATTAAACGATTTGAGTCCACTGGGACTCACCACCGCGAACGAGTAAGCAAAAGGCAGGGTCACAATCACCCTGCCCTTTTGCTTCTAATCCGTACAGAGGTTCTCTCTCGAAAACGGTGGGCACGAAAAGCCGTACCCACCCTGATACGCTTGTCCATGCGCCGTGGCGATTTGCAGGTTCTCTCTCAAGCCACTCTCATGCAATTCAGTACTGCCCCTGCAAAATAGTGTTCTGAACAGAATCGGGCTCGTTCACTAAGTTTGATGGTGGCTGTTCGGTTGGTTCGGAGTCGATATCAAACAAATCCGGTATTCCCCTCCTGCCTTCGGCACGGGCAACCAAGAGACGTTGCCCGTGTCACCCCTGGAAAGCATCTGCACCCAGTTCCCATTCGGCCGAGAGTCTTTCTTCGTGTCATGGAAATTCAATGTCTCTTTCCAGATTCTCGCTCCTTCCACTCCCGCTCCAGGTCATCGTCATCAGAATAATCATAGGGAGGGATCGGCTCTTTGAAATAAGGCCAGTTGTGGGCATAGCAGCAATGGGACTGATGCTCGGCGACCAGGTGTGAGAGGTAGGATTCGATCACGGGTACGGTGGCAGGCGCCCAGTCCAGGGTGAGCAACCGCTGCGGGGGCAGCCACACTGCGGAGGCGTGTACCCGCAGCGTTATCTCTTCTGAAGACGGGACACAGACATAAGGGTGAAGCGTAACGGAAAAATCCGGGTAATGGTGGGTATGTTCGGGCAATGAAGTGACGATCGTAACGGTAATGCCCAACTCCTCCCGCAACTCGCGCATCAGGCACTCTTCGGGCGTCTCGTCACCCTCGATCTTGCCGCCTGGAAGTTCCCATTTGAGCGGCAGACTCCCGGACGCATTGCGTTGCGCGGCAAATACGAACCCCTCTTTTTCAATAATCGCGCAGGCTACACGATGGAGTTTTCCGGTCATGGGTTTCGCCTCCGGCGGTTCATTCATGGTCTTTGTCGCGTTCACATAATCTTATCATAGCATTTCCTTCTGTGGCCATAAACCAGAGTGATTTATGGCCCCCTCAGATATAGTGCCGCTGCGCAATCGTGCTTAATTTCCGAAATGCCCGAACGAGGCCCGCGACCGGCAGGCCCTCGGAGACCTTCTCCAACAGATCGACCTCAAAGAGGAAGAGGTTTATTAACGGAGAACAGGGAAAGGATAACAGCAGTGCCGTTGATCAAGGTTCGCGACGTTACATTGTATTACGAAACACAGGGGGAGGGAGAAACGCTCCTCTTCATTCACGGGCTGGGACTCAGCACCCGAGACTGGGAGAAGCAGGCGGATTTCTTTTCCAGGAAATACCGGGTGGTCACCTTCGACCTGCGGGGTCACGGCAAGTCGGCGAAGCCGCCCGGACCCTATTCCATCGCTCAGTTTACCGATGATACGGTTGCCCTGATCCATGCGCTCGATATTGCGCCCGTCCATCTTGCGGGCATCTCCATGGGAGGGATGATCGCGTTCGATATGGCCGTAAAAGCGCCCGACCTGCTGAAGACGCTGATCATCGTAAACAGCGGCCCTGAATTCATCATAAGAAGGGTCAGGGAGAGAATAGAGATGGTCAAGCGGCACGTGCTGTTAAGAATGTTCAGCATGCGTGCGACTACCGAGTATTTGACGAAAAGGCTCTTTCCGAAACCGGAGCAGGAAGAATTATACCGGGAGGTCGTGGAGCGCTGGTCGCAAAACGACAAGAAATCCTATCTTGCTTCTTTTAATGCCCTGGAAGGCTGGACGGTCAAGAAGGAACTCGGACGGATCAAAATCCCCACCCTGGTTGTCGCCGCAGACCAGGACTATACTTCGGTGAGCTACAAACAAAGATGGATGGCCAGAATACCCGATGCGCAGATTGTGGTGATTCCCGATTCGAGACATGCCACCCCGCTCGATCAGCCGGATATTTTCAACCGGGTGGTGGATGAGTTTTTGTCGCGGCATGAATGAGCGCCGGCGATTAACCTGACGGAATTCGCGAGAAAGCACGGCAACTCCCCTAAACATCCGAAAAGAAGCTGGAGCTTCGGAGGAGGCGTTCCCAAACTGGAGTTTGGGAATGAGCGAAAATCCCCACCCTGGTTGTCGCAGCCGACCAGGACTATACTTCGGTGAGCTACAAACAAAGATGGATGGCCAGAATACCCGATGCGCAGATTGTGGTGATTCCCGATTCGAGACATGCCACCCCGCTCGATCAGCCGGATATTTTCAACCGGGTGGTGGATGAGTTTTTGTCGCGGCATGAATGAGCGCCGGCGATTAACCTGACGGAATTCGCGAGAAAGCACGGCAACTCCCCTAAACATCCGAAAAGAAGCTGGAGCTTCGGAGGAGGCGTTCCCAAACTGGAGTTTGGGAACGAGCGAAAAATCAAAGTCTCATCCTGATTCAAACCACGCTCTTTCGACGCTCTATCGTGGGGCTCATTCCGGCTCAGAAGCGCCGCCGAATGACGAGCGGCGCAAGTTGGCGTTCAGGGCTGCTGAGAGGGGTCGCGCGGCAGACCTGACGAAATCTGAACATGTCCTGCTGATTTCAAGGGTAACCGGGGCCGAGGTCAGTCAGGACCGGGCGCGTACTGCCTGCCCGTTCATGCTCCGACCCCGGCGAGAGCTATCTTTAAGGCCGCGGCAGGAGCTTGGCCCTTTCCACTATCTCGGCTATTCTCTCTTCCCATTCTATGGCCATGATATGCACGCCGGCGATGCCGGGGATCTCGCGCACCTCCTGGATCTGTTCGAGCAGGAGCTTGATTCCTTCTTCGGCGCCCTGGCCCTTGGGGGCGCCCTTCATGCGCTGAACGATGGAATCGGGGATGCTGATGCCCGCAACGTTTTTGTTCATATAGTTGGCCATGCCGGCAGACTTCAGGGGGGTCAATCCGGCAAGGATAAAGCACCTCTTGTCCAGCCCCATGTCGCAGGCCATGCGCATGAATTCCTTGAAGCGCGCCATGTCGTATATACACTGGGTCTGAACGAAGTCGGCCCCGGCGTTGACTTTCTTGGCAAACCGGATCGCGCGGAATTCAAAAGGATCGGCAAATGGGTTCACCGCCGCTCCGAAAAACATCTTGATTCCGCCCTCTACGGCTTCCCCGCTGTTGACTTTTCCCTCGTCCCGGATTGTTTTCACCATGTCCAGCAGTTGAATGGAATCCAGGTCGAACACGTTCTTGGCCATGGGATGATTTCCGAACGTCTGGTGATCGCCGGTGAGGCAGAGCATATTGCGGATGCCGAGCGCGTATGCTCCGAAGACATCGCTCTGGGCGGCGATACGGTTGCGGTCCCTGGTGACCATCTGCATGACCGGCTCCAGGCCGTTTTTCACCAGCAGGGCGCTCGCCCCAATACTCGACATCCGCACCACTGCGGTCTGGTTGTCCGTAACGTTGGCCGCGTCCACGAATCCTTTTACATGATTTATCTTCTTTTCCAGGTGCTCGACGTCGGCGCCCTTGGGCGGACCGCATTCACAGGTTACTGCAAATTTCCCGGCGCGGAGCACCCTTTCAAGATTGCTTCCTGATTTTGTGCCATTATTGTCGCTCATGCCGTTGTCTCCGGTATGGTTTTTCTACTTTTCCTGGGTTAGGCGTTCCCGGTTCGTCAGAAGGTGTCGCCTGCGGCTTATGCCTTGGCAGCCGCTCTGTAGCCGAGCCGATAGATATGCTCGCGAACCGTGCGCCGTACGCCGCCGTCGGAGGCCTTCCTCCAGTCTTTGGCGGGAAGCGGGCTGGCAAGCTCATCGAGCCTGCCGAGCAGCTTCATCCTGTCATAGATAAGCTGCCACACACAGTCGATGTTCTTGGGATCGACCTCGCACTTTCCCTTCTCGGAGCCGCCGCACGGGCCGTTGAGCAGATGCTTCGAGCAGCGGGCGATAGGGCAGATCCCGCCGGTATGCGCTGTGATGCAGTTGCCGCATCCCGCGCACATCTCCGCCCAGAGCCCCTCTTCCATCGCAGCGCCGTAGAAGGTGGTATCCACACCGGGGAAGACCGGCACGCTGCCCAGCCGGTCGGCCAGGAAATTCACTCCCACGCCGCAGGCAAGGGTAACGACCGCATCGATTCCCTCATCACGCACCCGGTTCAGCACGGGGATGACGAATTCCTCGTCGCACTGCCTCTGAACATTATCTTCCAGGATGGTTTTGTTTATTCCATCTTTCGTGAAGGCAATGCGCAGCCCGGAAGACAGTATCTGGGCTTCCGCCTCTCCTCCGGCCAGGCAGACGGTGACGCACGTACCGCAACCGACCACCAGTACTTTTTCAAACTTATCGATATACCCTTTTACCTGTTTAAAAGGTTTGGGGTCCGCAACGATCATCGCGAATCTCCTCTATTTTGACGCTACCCCTGGGCAGCGGCAGCTTGAGTGGCTGTGCGCACTTCTTCCCAGATTCGGGGCCAGGATTGCTCGGCGCTGCCCTCGGTTGTAAAAAACTGCAGGCTCTCTCGGCCCACACCAATCTCATCCAAGAATTTTCCCACGCGGCCGATCCGCCGTTTCAGCAGCTCTTCGGCCCCGGTATAGAAACAGCCGTCTTCCTTACAGGCGATGACCGCAACCTTGTCTGCCCCCAGCTCGAAAGGACTCATCAAATCGAGCGCACTGAGCCGTCCCACGCACGGCACCATCACCAGGAGAACCCCCGATTCGCGGATTTCCTCCTCGGTCTGCCGGCGCAGGAACTCCCGGCTGCTCGTCTCATTCTGACAGCAGTAGGAAACTACGAAGGGTCTGGAAATTTTTTCCGCATCGGCGCCTGAAAGAGTCAGCTTGAGGAGTTCTTTCATCTTATTTGTGGCAAAGCGTGAAAGGGCGATGCCTGCAGCCGGGCACTCTGCGGCGCACAGTCCGCAAGTCTGGCATTTCTCGGCGGGCATGGAAGCGGTCCTGTCGACCTGAGCAACCCCAAAGGGACAAATTCGGACACAGGTCAGACAACCCGCGCACACCTTGCCTTCCTCCAGGTGAGCACCGGTAGCGCATGCCAGGCAGCGCCTCGACTCAGCAAGAGCTTCCGCCTCAGTGTATCCGGGCTCGATGGGAGAAAAGTCGAGCACCCTCGTCTCCGGGTCTGTAAGGTTCACCTCGAGGCGGTCGAACTTTTTCGCCCTTTCGGCCGTAGCCATTGGAAGATCACCTATGGTCTGCACGCTGCGCGGCGCGATTTTGAGCGTTTCTCCCGTTTCAAGAAAATGGGCGATCACTTTGGCCGCATCGTGGCCGGTGCCGATTGCCTGAATGGCGGAGCCCGGTCCCGTGATGACTTCTCCACACGCAAAAACACCGCGTTCGGAGGTGGACATGGACGTTCGGTCGCAGACCAGTCGCCCCCGGTCCACCGTGATCTCCGTTTGAGAGACACAGTCGAGGCATGCCTTCTGCCCGATGGCGAGAATTACGCTGTCGACATCGACTTTCTTGGTCTCGGCCTCATCGTATTGGGGACTGAACCTTTTCTGCTCATCGAAGACGCGCGTGCATCGCTTGAATTCGATTCCCGCGACTTTGCCCGCATTCTCGAGGATCGCTTTCGGCCCCCAGGAGTTGTAAATCTCAATGCCTTCCTCTTCGGCCTCTTCTATTTCCCATTTCCAGGCGGGCATCTCCTCCCGGCTCTCGAGGCATGCCATGTAGACTTTCGATGTTCCCAGCCGCTTCGCGGCCCTTGCAATATCGATAGCCACATTCCCGCCTCCGACGATGAGAGACCGGTTACCGAGTTGAGGCCGCAATCCGTTTGCCACATCCCAGAGAAACGGGATACCGAGAAGAACTCCTTCACTGCCTGCTCCCGGAATTGGAAGGGAATGGCTCTCGGCCAGGCCCACGGCAATCAGCACGGCGTCATGTTTTTTGCGAAGCTCTTCCATGCTGACGTCCTTGCCTATGTTGCACCCGGTTCGCACCTCGATGCCGACGGCGAGGACATCCTCGATGTCCTCCATGAGGGCCTCGACCGGAAGGCGATAGCGCGGGATGGCATGTGCAAGCATGCCTCCAAGCCGCGATTCCTTCTCATAGACCGTCACGCTGTAACCCAGCAGGGCAAGATCCCGTGCAGCCGTAAGGCCCGAGGGTCCGGAGCCGATCACAGCCACGGAACCCTTTCCGGTTGCTTCCGGTTTCTTTCGCCTCGCGATGCGGTAGTCTTTTGTATTCTCCACCACGAATCGCTTGAGCATTCTGAGGCTCACGGCCGAATCAATCGCCTTTCTACGGCATTCGGACTCGCATGGATGGTGGCAGATGCGTCCGCAAACGGAAGGAAAGGGGTTCACTTCGAGCAGGACATCAAGGGCGCCTTCATAATCGCCCCTGCTGATACGCTGCACATACTCACGCGTGTCCGTATGAACCGGACAGGCGGCCGAGCAGGTGGCAAACATATCGCCCGCTGATACATGTGGGGATTCATTTTCCATCGCTTACTCCAGTTGTTCGAGCCCATTTGACGCAAGCGTAGCGCTGCGTCCGATTTGGCTTCCCCGGCCGATTTGAAAAAGGCATGCAAAAAGAGTACGGGAGAGATGAGGCGAATATTGTCTGGGCGGCGGCCACAGGGGTCTACTGTGATTTACGAGGCGTAAGTGTATACAAAAAATCCAAAAGGAACAAGTGAGTTAAGCAGGCAGTGACAAAAAATGTGGAAAAATCCTGACGCCCGGGCGCTGACCCGCAAATGAAGTGTCGGGAAGATTTTGATTTGCCTCCAGCAGGCCGCGGGTTGTGGGGAAGAGATCCTTTCCCCGGTCGGCCCGCGGCCTTTTGCTGTTCCCCTCCGCTGGAGGCGCCCGCCAACACAATATGCCTTTAAAAATGCATCAGGACGGCAATCAATTATTGGATGAGTTCGTTTCCCTGCAGGGACTTTTGCTGAGCAGTCTCTTCACGAATTCGCGGATATCCTCTGCGGCGGAATCCTCATGATCCATCGGATGTGCTTCGCCATGAGTCGATCTCTTCCGTCCGTCGCAGCCCCCTCTCCCGATATCACAGACTTCATAATCCACGCCATAGCAGGTGTACCCAAGTTTGCCTCTCTTCATTGCAGCAGTTCCTTTCTTTCCCGGCATTAGCGCCATCAGCTCCTGGATTGCCTCTTCGAGCATCCCAACCGCTCCGGCATAGTCATATCGTAAATCCGTTTACCTCTGCCGCAATGACTGGATACACCCACCTGTGATTGCATAAATCCCTGTTATGTATCCAGTATTTATACTTATTCAGCGGGTCCGCACGGCACCCGGCGCCACTCGCCATGATTGCCGGCAATGTTCATGTATGGTCCTGTCAGATGTCCCCGGCCAAGGCTGACACTCATTATCGCCCCCAGAGCGCGCGGTCCCGAGGCCCCGCCCGGAAGCAAGCGCAACTGAGAAAAACGGTGCATCCTGAACTCTGCGGCGCCCGTCTTCTTTGCCCCAATATCCCTCAACACAGCAAAACGCTTTGACATACAGCGAAAATTTCGCTATTTAGCTTCTGTTCCTCCCCTGCTTTTTCCGGTGTTTTTCGGCAATCAGCGGGAGATTAGTTGAAATTTGGCTGATTCCTTCAAGCAACGTTTTGGATTCATACATAGTGGATGTTTTGTCCCTCTCCAGCCTCACGCCTTCCGTTCCGGGCAACCTCAAAGAGCGCATTTATGCCCGGGTGCGTCCGGATTTGCAGCGGATCGAAGAGGAGATCAACCGCCATCTCCAGTCCGACATAGAGCTTATCGCCGTTGTCGGCCGGTACATTATGGGAAGCGGCGGCAAACGGCTGCGTCCCCTGCTCATGATTCTCTCTTCGAGGATTTGCGGGTATGAGGGCAACAATGATGCGCCGCTTGCCGTAGTATTCGAATTTTTGCACTCTGCAACCCTGTTGCATGACGATGTGGTTGACCATGCCGAGTTTCGCAGGAGCAGGCCTGCTGCGAATACCATCTGGGGAAACCCCGCGGTGGTGCTGGTCGGAGACTACCTCTATTCCAAATCGATCCAGATGACTGTCGGATACAAAAGCATTCGGATATTGGAGGTCTTCTCGGAGGCCACGACCAAGATGTCCGAAGGAGAAGTGCTCCAACTCGTCAATTCCGATAACCTGGAAATTTCTGAAGAAGAATACCTGGAAGTGATTACGAGAAAGACTGCCGCCCTGATCAGCGCTGCGTGCCAGATAGGAGCGATCTTCGGAGGTGGCGGGGTTACCGAGGAGAAGGCCCTTCGCACTTATGGCCACAACCTCGGAATCGCCTTCCAGCTCATTGACGATACCCTGGACTACACGGGCGAAGAGGAAGAACTTGGCAAACCGGTCGGCAATGATCTCCAGGAGGGCAAAGCGACGCTTCCCCTGATCCATACCTTCCGCAACTCCAAACCCGTCGAACAGAAACGGCTGCGCCAGATATTCAGCTCGGACGAAAAAATCGGCGCCGGAGAGATCAAGGAAATCCGGCAACTGGTGCTGAACACCGGCGGCATTGACTATACTTTCAACCAGGCGTGCGAACACTCCAGGAAAGCCAGAGAGGCCATTTCCATTTTTCCCGAAGGACCCGGCAAACAAATACTCGTTGACATTGCCGATTACGTCCTTTGCCGGAGAACTTAAAAACCCTTCGCTCAATTCTCGAATTTCCCCCAATACTTGTTTAAAACCTGCATCAATGTTAAATTGAGCAAGTTCATATCAGGCTGAATGTTTTTATCGCCCTGCTACCGATCAGTCGAAAGCTGTTGATGAGCGAGCCCGTAAATAAGCCGAGCAGCTATTATCCTCTTTTCATGGCCCTGGAGAATCGCACTTGCCTGGTGGTGGGTGGAGGCGCCGTCGGGGAACGCAAAGTCAGGACACTGTTGAAGCATGGGGCACGGGTTCGACTCATTGCGCAGTCGCTTTCCGCCTGGCTGGATCGGAAATGCTCGGAGAGCCGGGTCGAATGGGCAGGCACGCGCTATGAAAAAACCCATCTCGCAGGGGTCAGTCTCGTTTTCGCCGCCACCAGCGATATGGAACTGAATAGAACGGTGGCTGCCGATGCCAGGGCTTTGGACATCTGGTGCAATATGGCGACCGACCCCGAACTGGGCTCGTTCATCGTTCCGTCCGCGGTTGAGCGCGGACCGCTCTGTATCGCCATCAGCACCTCGGGGCTCAGCCCGGCGATAGCCAAGCTCCTGCGGCAGAAGATCGAGCGGGAGATAGGAAAGGAATGGGAATTTTTCATTCGGCTGATGGGCGAGTTACGCAAGTATTTCAAGTCCCGAAACATAATGGAAAGTGAGAGCCAGGGACTTTTCAGCGAACTGGCTGCGGTCCCTCTTCCTGAATTGCTGCGGGAAAGCGCACAGGAGGCTGCCTTTCACAAAATATCGGAGATTTGCAGCCCGTTCATAGCCAAATCGGAACTGCAGCTCATCTGGGAAGATGTATGGAAGCTCTTTTCCTGGTAATTGCAACACTTTGCTATCTGATCGCAACGGTGGGCTACCTGATCTACCTGTTCAAGGACAGGGAACTGGTACATAGGGTTTCGTGGTCCATAATGCTGATCGGCGCCCTTTTTCATGCGGGTGCGATTGTCATCCGTTCGATGAAGATCGGCCAACTCGCATTCACCACCGGCCAGGAAGCCATTTCTCTCTTTGCCTGGATGTTCGTGGCGACTTATCTTGTTCTTCAGCTCCGGTTGCAGCTTCGCATCCTGGGCTCTTTCGTCTCCCCGCTTGCGGTCATTTTCATGCTCTCCTCCTCGCTGTTGCCGAATAACATCCTGCCAAGGAGCGAGTTCTTCAAAAGCGGGTGGGTAATCCTGCACGTAGGAAGCCTTTTTCTCGCCAATGCGCTCTTTGCGCTCGCATTCAGTGTCGGCATTATGTACCTGCTTCA
This sequence comes from uncultured Syntrophobacter sp., assembly GCA_964539645.1. Lineage (GTDB taxonomy): Bacteria > Desulfobacterota > Syntrophobacteria > Syntrophobacterales > Syntrophobacteraceae > SbD1. The sequence goes on along the minus strand of CAZIJV010000004.1, from coordinate 134,889 downwards.
GGAAAAGCATATCAAGAGGAAGAATTTCGGATTCCTTTATATGAGGCTTCCGTCGCTGGAGCGACTGGACTCGATTGCGCATTACTGCCTGGTGGTCGGGTTTCCTCTCATGACCGGAGGTCTTGTCGCCGGGTTCGCCTATGCGGCATTTGTTTGGAACAAGCCATGGAGCTGGGATCCGAAGGAAATCCTTTCCCTGGTTACCTGGATTATATACGCTATCCTCGTCCACGAACGCCTGGCGGTAGGATGGCGCGGCCGCAGGGCTGCATGGCTGGCGATTTTTGGATTTACGGCAATACTTCTGACCTTTCTCGGAGCGAATCTGCTGCTCCCGGGTCATCATTCTGTATCACCGGGTAAGATGTAATGCACCATATCGTCCTAATGGGAATGAATCATAAGACGGCGCCCGTTGAGATACGGGAGCAACTGGCGGTGGCGTGCCGCCAGGAGGTCAATCCGCTGCATATGCTCCCGCACCTGGAGCACGTGGATGAACTGGTATTTCTCTCCACCTGCAACCGGGTGGAGTTCCTCTTCACCTGCGGCAGACTGGCTGAAGGATCGCGTGAAATAAAAGCCCTTTTGCGCACCCATGTCGGTCTTTCTCAGAACACGCCACTCGATTCCTACCTCTATGTTCATAAAGACCTGGAAGCGGTCAAACACCTCTTCATGGTGGCCTCCAGCCTCGACTCCATGGTTATCGGCGAACCGCAGATCCTGGGGCAGCTCAAGGCCGCCTACCGTGACTCCGTCGAGTACCGGACGGTCAAGGTCGTCCTCAATCGGCTCCTCCACAAGGCCTTCTCGGTGGCAAAGCGGGTTCGCACGGAGACCTGTATCGGCTCGTGCGCTGTTTCGGTGAGTTACGCTGCAGTGGAGCTTGCCCGGAAAATATTCGGTGATTTGAAAGACAAGAGAGTCCTTCTCATTGGCGCCGGGGAAATGGCCGAACTTGCAGCCGAACATTTTCTTGCCCAGGGCGTTCGCCAGATGACGGTAGCAAACCGGACGCTGGAGAGGGCCATGGAACTGGCGCGCAAGTTCAAGGCCGAGACCGTCTCTTTTGACGGGTTTATGGACTCGATGAAAGCAGTGGATATCGTTGTCTCTTCCACCGGTGCACAGGAACCGATCATCCGGTACCGGGATGTGAGATCGAGGATGCGCGAGCGGCGCAACAGACCTCTTTTCTTCATCGATATAGCCGTGCCCAGAGACATAGACCCCAAAGTGAATGAAATCGACAACGTCTATGTTTATGACATAGATGACCTGCAGGGCGTAATAGAACTGAACCGGGAAGAGCGCCTCAGCCATGCTCAACTGGCTGAACATATCGTTAACGAGGAAACCTTAAAATTCAAAACATGGCTGAACAGCCTCAGCGCCGTACCCACAATCGTCTCCCTGCGCGAAAAGGCGGAAACGATACGGCGCAATGAACTCAGAAAAACCTTCTCCCATCTTCCCGACCTCAGTGAAAGGCAGAAAGAAGCCATTGAAATACTCACCGAATCGATTATCAAGAAGCTTCTCCACGATCCTATCCTCTTCCTGAAGAAGAAAGCTGAAAGAGATGCTCAAGCCACTTACATGGACTTCACCCAGCAGCTTTTCAACCTGATGGACGGAAACGGGCTGGATACTCCCCTGGCTTCTGAAACAGACGATGGCCAGCATGGGAACTGCTTCCTCAAGACTGTAAAAAACAAGGGGGCGTAATGGCCGATATTATTGAGTTTGGAAAGAAAACCGAGATTTTGAAATCGGAGCGGGACACCATTATCCGCCAGCGCAAAATCGAGGCTCTTCGTAAATTGTTCCAGTGTACCCGTTGCGTGGTGAAATGCGCCAAATGCGGTGCACAAAGTGAAGCAGGAGCAGAAGACTGCGCCCAGTTCGCCTCTCCTTTTACCTTCTGCAAATCCTGCCAGGAAGAATATGAAGAGTACCGGGCAAGAATCAGCGGCAAGCAGACGGATACACTTTGCTACTGGCACAACGCCGCCTGGATGCGTGTATGGGAGAGTTGGCTCGAGCATCAAAAATCACTCGACCAGTACAGGCAGTCGAAAGAGTTCCTTCAGCTTCTGGATGAGGTCGAGCATCTTCTGGGAAAACAGTGTTAAATCGAAAGGATGATCAATATGTTAGGTTTTGGAATCGGTGAGATCCTACTCGTCCTCCTGGTGGTGGTGTTGCTCTTCGGAGCGCGCAAGCTTCCTGAACTCGGCGCCGGAGTTGGAAAGGCCATCAAGAATTTCAAGAAGGAATCCAAAGAGATTATGGAAGGGGTCAAGGGGAAGACCGGGAGCTAAATCCGGCATTTTGACATGAGGCAGCACAGACTCGAGCAGGCCGCAATACGCGAAGAGATTGCGGCCTGCTCTATTTGGAGTGATCTCAAGACACCGACAATCGGCGGGCTCTGTTCCATTCCGGTGCGAAGAGAGCTGCCGGAATGATGAATGGGAGTCCCCCGGGTAGGATCTCTAGAAGGGTATATCGTCTTCCGGCGGCCCAATATGTGGAGGCAGCTCTTCCACCGCGGAGCGCCCTCCAGGCCCTGCGCTCCTTTGCCCCTGGGCGCCTGCCTGTCCCTGGCCCGGGCTTTGAGACTGGCCCTGGTAGCCGGATTGCCCCTGGAACCCCGCAGACTGCCCCTGACCCTCAGAGCCGCCAAGCATCTGTATGTCACGGGCTATAATTTCCCAACTGATGCGCTTCTGCCCCTGAGCATCCTCCCACTGGTTGCTCCGAATGCTTCCATCGATAAAAACGAGGCGACCCTTGGAGAGATAGTTTCCGCAGATCTCCGCCAGCTTACCGAAGGCAATAATACGGTGCCACTCGGTTTTATCTTCCCAATTTCCTCCCCCTGCAGGCACTCTTTCATCGGTAGCCACACTGAAATTGGCTATGGGTGTACCGTTGGGGCTGTAACGAATGTCCGGGTCCCGCCCGAGCCTGCCTACCAGGATAACCTTGTTCACAGTGCCTTTAGCCATTTATTGTCCTTTCTCCCCCCTGAAGTAATTCCATGGATTACCGGTTCTCATATAGCACGAATTCCCTCCGCACGAAAACCATCAGGTATTATACGCTCTAAATTGGATGCCGCCCCCGGGGAATCGCGCAACTCAAAGCCTGCCGAAACTGCTGATTGACTCACAGTTGGAAACAGTTTACATTAGCTGGTTGAAAACGATCAAATATTTGTTTTCAATACCTTTATTTTTATCATCCCAATGAATGACGGTGCCGGATGAGAGTAATTCGCTCCATTTTCTTCTACATTACTTTGGCCCTTTCTACCATACTTCTGGGGCTCTCAGCCGTCATCGGCTCTTTTGTCCACAAGAGCTGGCCCCACTGGATGGCGAGTGCGTGGGGAAATGTAAACATATGGGCCGCGGGGGTGAAGGTCATTCTGACCGGAACTGAAAACGTGGATCCAAAAAAGCCGTACATTCTGGCCAGCAATCATCAGGGCTGGTTCGACATCTTTGCGGCGCTCGGCAAACTCCCGATCCGTTTCAGTTGGCTTGCGAAAGAGGAACTCTTCAGAATTCCCATCCTCGGCCATGCGATGCGCACCGCGGGGTATATCCCGATAGATCGCTCCGATCACAAGAAAGCGATCAGCAGTATGAACAAGGCCGCAGAAATTATCCGGCAGGGTACTTCCGTATTCATCTTTCCCGAAGGGACCAGGAGTCCGGACGGGGTTATGATGGAATTCAAGAAGGGCGGGTTTGTACTTGCGGCCAAGTCCAACATGCCTATTGTACCTATCAGCATCAGCGGTTCTCACCGGATTCTTCGAAAAGGGAGTTGGTTGATTCATCCTGGCGAAATCCGGTTCTTCTTGGGTAAGCCGATTCACCCGGAGGGGACGGACGCCAGGAACCGCGATCTCTTGATGGGAAAGGTCCGCGAGGCCATCCGCGCCGGTCTGAGCGATGAAGAGGCCGGCCGGGTTCCCGGTAGCCCGGCGCAATCCGAACCAAGCTTTCCTCAACGGGGGTAACTTCTTTCTAAATGCCTGAAACACTTACTGAACCTACTCTAAGAATTATACCCCTGGGCGGCCTCGGCGAGATTGGCCTGAACATGATGGTCTTCGAGTACGGGGAGACGATCGTGGTTGTCGATGCCGGCCTGATGTTTCCGGAAGATGAGATGCTGGGAGTAGACATTGTCATTCCCGACATCAGCTACCTTCGGAAGAACAGGGAAAAGGTGGCCGGACTGGTCGTGACACATGGCCATGAAGATCATATCGGCGCAATCCCGTTCCTTCTGCGGGAACTATCCATTCCGATCTACGGAACGGCTCTCACTCTGGCGCTGATCAGGGAGAAGCTCAAAGAGCACAACCTGCTGGATCGGACGCAACTCATCCAGATTACGCCGCGCCAGGTAGTTCAGATAGGCCCCTTCGGGTTCGAATTCATCCAGGTCTGCCACAGTATCCCCGACGGTGTCGGGCTCGCTATCCGTACTCCTGTCGGAATACTCATCCATTCAGGCGATTTCAAGATCGACAATACCCCGGTGGACGGCAAGAAGTTCGATATCGCGCGCCTCGGCTCCTACGGCGAAGAAGGTGTCCTGGCGCTCTTCTCCGATTCGACCAACGTGGAGCGCGAGGGCTATACGGTATCGGAAAAAGAGGTGGGCGCAACCCTCCGCGAAATCTTCCAGGAAAAGCAGGGCAGAATCATTGTAGCCGTCTTTGCGAGCAACCTGCACAGGATGCAGCAGGCGATTCACATTGCGCGCGAATTCGGACGCAAGGTACTTCTCAACGGCAAGTCCATGATAACGAATGTGCGGTTGGCCCAGGAGCTTGGCTACCTCGATTTCACCCTGGAAGATGAAATCACTCTTCAGGATCTTCATTATATGCCCGACTCACAGGTTCTGATGCTTACGACCGGGACCCAGGGCGAGCCCATGAGCGCTTTGAGCCGGATGGCCTTCAACGATCACAAGAAGCTCAAGATAAAGGAAGGCGACACCATCATCCTCTCCTCCCGGTTCATTCCCGGCAACGAGCGCACCATTCAGAATATCATCAATCACCTGTGCAGGCATGGAGCGGATGTGATTCACGAGCAGGTCAAAGACATCCATGTCTCCGGCCATGCGTACCAGGAAGAATTAAAGATCCTGATAAACATGGTGCAGCCCCGCTATTTCATCCCGATCCATGGCGAATACCGTCACCTGGTCAAGCACCGAAAGCTTGCCATGTCTTTGGGCATGTCCGGCAAAGAATGCTTTGTAGTCGAGGATGGTGATGTCATCGCACTCACGCAGGACTCTGTCTCCACCAGAGAAAGAGTGGAAACCGGCAGGGTTTTTGTCGACGGAAAGGGTGTCGGCGACGTGGGAGGCCTGGTCATTCGGGACCGTAGACACCTGTCGGAAGACGGCCTGGTGATCGCCTCGCTCGTCATAAACAAGGAGAGCAGCGAGCTTTTGAGCGGACCGGATGTTTTCAGCAGGGGCTTCATCCATGAAGCCACGAAGCCTGAGATCATTTATGAAGCCAAGTGCATAATTTTCGAGTGCATAGACAAATTGCTGGAAGAGGACCACGAACTCGACTGCGCTGCACTCCAGGAGGATATACGCCGCGAACTCAAGCGGTTTTTCAATCGGACGCTCGACCGAAGGCCGGTAATTTATCCAATTGTCGTTCAAATCTAGGCGGGGCAATATAGGTCCGATTGGTCCTATAGTTTTATTTTCAGGTGAGGGATCGGATGGATCGCAAGAAACACGAAATTTGGGCTTTATGCATTTTAACGATCTCGCTTCTGGTTCTCTTCAGCATTTTCTCCTTCGACCTGTCGGACCGCACCCTTATCAGCGCCTCCGAACCCTCGAAAACGCCCAAAAATTGGGTGGGTACGTTCGGCGCCCTTATTGCCTGGCCCCTTATTCAACTCCTGGGGATCGGCGCCTACGGGCTGGTTATCACCGGGCTCTGGGCCAGTTGGCGGCTTTTCCGGGGACCTGCCTTCGAGCGCGTATGGCTTCAGTTCTCGGGGATCGCCCTTCTGATCATCAGTCTTATCACCCTGTTTACCCTTAACCTCCCAAAGATCAACCTGATGGGGCAGTCGTTCGCTACGGGCGGAATCCTGGGAACCGCCCTGGCTCAATTCCTCGGCGACCGCCTCAATGCCTTCGGCTCTCATATATTGCTGATCGGTCTCTTTCTTATTGCTCTCCTTCTTTCCACCCCTCTGACGCTTCAGTCCCTGCTGGAGAATTTCGCGCTTTCCTGGCGCAGAACCACCAGGTGGCTGCTGGGTGACGATGACGACGAGGAACCGGATGTCGCCGTCCGGGAGCTTTCTGATTCCCCGAAGCCCAGAGGAAGGAAGAAGGAAAAGGCAGAACCGCCTTCTCCGGCAGTTCAGACGGAACCGGTCATTATCAAAAAACAGGGGCGCAAGGAATCGATCACGCCCTCGCCCTTACCCGCGGCGCCTGGACAATATGTTCTTCCACCCCTCAGCCTGCTGGACACCTACGAAACGGAAACCGGCAAGCCGGACTGGAAGAAGCTTGAACAAAATGCCGCTGTCCTGGAGGAGAAACTCGCGGACTTCGGCGTTCAGGGAAAAGTTGTCGCCATCAATCCCGGTCCGGTCATCACGATGTTCGAATATGCTCCCGCACCGGGAATCAAGATCAGCCGCATAGTCAATCTTGCCGATGATCTTGCCATGGCGCTCAAAGCCATCAGCATCCGGGTAGTCGCGCCCATTCCCGGAAAAGCGGCTATCGGAGTCGAGCTTCCTAATATCAAACGGGAACTCGTCTCGATAAAGGCGGTTCTGGAATCGGATGTCTTTTCCACTTCTGCGCCTCCTCTTACCATTGCCCTGGGCAAAGACACCAACGGGACGCCGGCGGTCGCAAACCTGGGCAAGATGCCCCACCTCCTGATTGCAGGCGCAACCGGCACCGGTAAGAGCGTGGGCATCAATACCATCTTGAGCAGCCTTCTCTATCGGAATACCCCGGAGGATCTACGACTCCTTCTGATTGATCCGAAGCGCATTGAATTGAGCAGCTTTGAGGGCATCCCGCAACTGATCCATCCGGTCGTCACCGATGCTAAAATGGCTACCCGCGCCCTTCGCTGGGCAGTCGAGGAAATGGAACTGCGCTACAAGCTGCTCGCGGATAAGAACGTGCGCAACATCGAGAGCTACAACCGGGTTCTCGCGCGCGAAAAACCGACAAGGGAAAAAGAGAAAGATCCTGAAGAACAGCAGGAGAACTCCGGACTTCAACACCACAAGCTCCCCTACGTCGTCATCATCATAGACGAACTCGCAGACCTGATGATGGTGGCCTCACGTGACGTGGAGGAATCGATTACCAGGCTGGCCCAGATGGCCCGCGCAGCCGGAATACACCTGATACTGGCCACCCAGAGGCCATCGGTGGATGTCCTTACCGGAATTATCAAGGCAAATATCCCCACCAGGATCTCGTTTCAGGTATCCTCACGAATCGATTCCAGGACAATTCTCGACGGGTCCGGAGCGGAAGCATTGCTGGGTTCCGGCGATATGCTCTTCCTACCCCCCGGCACGGCAAAGCTTCAGCGCATCCATGGCGCCTTCATCTCTGATGCCGAGGTCCTCAGGCTTACGGAACACTGGAAAGCTCAGAAACTTGTCGAGGATCCCCTCAAGGAGCGGGTCGATTTCCGCGAGGAAAGTTCCGGCCAGGAGATTGCCGAAGAAGAATTGGACGATAAGTATGAAGAAGCGGTTCAGATTGTTGTGGAAACCCGGCAGGCCTCCATATCAATGCTGCAAAGACGGCTCAGAGTGGGATACAACCGCGCCGCGCGGATGATAGAGGTTATGGAACAGCAGGGGATCGTTTCCCCTTCCGATGGAATCAAGCCCAGGGAAGTGCTGGGCAGGCATAAATCTTAAAGGACAACACCATGACGCGCCGAGTTGAGTTCATGAAGTCAGTCGTGTACCTCTTCCTTTCTCTTATCATCTTCTGGCCCGCGAATCCTGTTTTCTCCGCCGCCCCCCCTATGCTGGGGGAGATTCTGAACAAAACGGAAGCAAATTATCTAAAAGTTCAGGCCTTTACCGCCACCTTCCGCCAGATGACCACTTCGGCCGCGGCAGGAACCATCACTCCGGGAGAGGCCACGGGACGGGTCTATTACGCCAAACCAAAGCAGATGCGCTGGGAATACGACAAGCCCGAGGAACAGGTTTTTGTGGCAAATAACCAGTACGCCTGGATCTATGTCAAAGGAGAGAACCAGATTTCTCTTTTCGATGCGAACCGGCTCTTCTCATCGCCTCTCGCCCAGACATTTTTTGAAGGCACGGTCGGGCTCAAGAACCATTTCGATATTACCCTCGATTCCACCCAATCCACCAAGAGTTCGGCTGTCTTGAAGCTCGTTCCCAAACAGGAAGATCCGAACATCAAGCTCCTCTTTCTCTGGATCGATCTTCAGACCTACCAGATCTCGCGTATCGAAAGCCAGGACATCCTTGGCAACACCAACCGGATTACTCTCCAGTCATGGACCCCCAAGTCCGGCCTCGATCCGAAGCTCTTCCACCTGGAAGTCCCTTCGGGAGGCAAGATATTCGATTCGGAAGGACGCGAATTTCCCCCTGCCGAAATAGAGCAGTTGAAGGGGAGGATCTCATCCGGGAAATGAACGATGCGGATAACTAACCGTGACTTCTATTGCGCGGGGTAGGACATCGGTAGAGAGTAATTGCCCCAACCGGGAAGTCACCCAGTGTCTTCTTTTGTTGGCGCGCAGGCCTGGATCAGAAGCCTCTGGGTTCCCACAATCCGATAGGTAAAGCCTCTGGGTTCCCGCCTAAAGCGCGGGAACGACGCAGTGTGGGGCGGGTGGTTACCCTGGCAGGCGGTAACGAACGCTACGGATTGAGGGGGGGTGGGAGAAACGGAATAGATGGAAAAGGAAAAAGAACCGATCATTCCCAAGATAGCCATCACCATGGGAGACCCCTGCGGGGTCGGACCCGAAGTGATCGTGAAAGCGTTTGACAATCCCTCATTTTCACCCGGGGGCGCCCCGTTTGTAATCGGTGACAAACTCACGCTCGAACGCGCCATCGATCTCATGGGTTCACCGGCAAAAATCAGCCGGATCGACGACGTGCACGCCGTGCAGCCACATGAGCCGGGGGTCATCCAGTTACTTGCCGCATCCATGCTTACCGGCGCGGATATTGCCTACGGCAGACCCTCCCCTGACGCCTGCCGGGCTGCCGTCTCCTTCATCGAGACCGCGGCGCGTTTCGCGCAGGAGCAACCTGCCCTCGCAATTTGCACCTGCCCTGTTAACAAGGAACAGCTCCACCGGACCGGCTTCCCTTTTCCGGGACATACTGAATTTATTCGAGATCTCACCCATGCGGAAGAGGTTGTCATGATGCTTGCCGGACCCAAGCTCAAGGTTGCGCTTGCGACAATCCACGAAGCAATAGCCAGGGCGCCTGCGTTGATTACAAAAGAGCGACTGCGAAAGACCATCCTGATCGCAGCCTGGTCGATGGAGCGTGACTTCGGCCTGCGCGCGCCGCGCATCGCCGTTGCCGGCCTCAATCCGCACGCCGGGGAAGCTGGAAGGTTCGGAACCGAAGAGATTGACATCATAAAGCCGGTCGTAAGGGAATTTTGTTCAGGCAAATGGCAAATCACCGGCCCGCTGCCTCCTGATACTCTCTTTTATCGCGCATGGTCCGGAGAATTCGATGCAGTCATCGCAATGTATCACGACCAGGGCCTGATCCCGGTAAAGCTCGCCCATTTCAATGAGGCGGTAAATATCAGCCTAGGGCTTCCCGTGGTTCGCACATCCGTAGACCATGGAACGGCCTACGATATAGCCGGAACCGGTAAAGCCGACGCGGGCAGCCTGGTTGCCGCGGTCCGCTTCGCTTCGCTCATCACCCGAAACAGGCTGCTATTCGACAGAAAATCGACGGACGGCATTTAAAGCCCATGGCAAACGAATGGATCACCATACGCGGCGCTCGCCAGAACAATCTGAAAAACATCGACCTGACTCTTCCACGAAACAAACTGGTCGTCATCACAGGCGTAAGCGGGTCGGGTAAATCCTCGCTCGCCTTCGATACGCTTTTCGCTGAGGGCCAGAGACGCTATCTCGAAGCGCTTTCCACCTATACCCGACAACTTGCTGGAAGACTCAACGCACCGCTCGTGGATGAAATAGAGGGCCTCAGCCCCTCCATTGCAATCGAGCAGAAGGGCCTTCCGCATAATCCCCGTTCAACGGTTGGTACACTCACCGAGATTTACGATTACCTGCGGCTTCTTTTCGCGCGCCTCGGAACGATCTACTGTCCCCGCTGCAATCTTCCTGTCCGCCCCTGGACCGTGCCCGAGATTCTGGGGGATATATCGACTGTGCTTGCGCCGAAGAGCCGCGTCTTGCTCCTCGCTCCCCTTGGAGATATCGGGGAAAAGGAATTGCCGCGACTTTTGAAAAGACTGCGCCGCGATGGGTTTGCCCGGATTCGTGCAAACGGCTCGGTATTTGAGTTGGACCCCCCTCCCCTGCTTCCGCGCCGCCCGACCCACAGGATTGAGGTTGTCGTGGACAGGCTCATTCTAGACGATGAAAAACAAAGGCGGTTCATCGACTCACTCGAGCTTGCTCTGAGGACAGGCAAGGGAGTTGCCGGGCTTGCAACCCCCGATGGAAAGGAGATGTATTACTCGGAATCCCCCCGATGTCCTTCCTGCGGGTACACGGCCACGGAGTTATCACCGAGCCTCTTTTCCTTTCAGCATCCGCTGGGCGCGTGTGCGTCATGCAGGGGTCTCGGCGCCGGCGGCGCTGAAGAACCGGGAGATCAGTTCGATTCAGGCGAAACCAACTCTTCCCTGTCCGATTCAGAGGAAATCGAAGTCCCCGGCTTCGCTTCTGATTTGCCGGTATGCGCCGCCTGTGGCGGCACAAGGCTGAATGACTCTGCCCGATCCGTAAGACTTGGAGATCTCTCTATCAGCGAAGCCACCGCGATGACCCCTGCTGCATTGACCGAATGGCTGAACAGTCTCGATCTTGATGAAGCTCAACGGCAGATCTTCGAGCGGCCGGCAAGGGAGATCCTGAGCAGGCTCAGTAACCTGGTGGAATTGGGGCTTCCTTACCTCACCCTTGACCGCGCCTCCAACACTCTCTCAGGCGGCGAAGCGCAACGGGTCCGGCTTGCTCACCAGATCGGTTCGACCCTTTCAGGAGTCCTCTACGTCCTGGATGAGCCGAGCATCGGTCTGCATCCGAGGGATAACGGCAAGCTCCTGGATATCCTCATGAGACTCCGCGATGCAGGAAACAGCCTCGTTGTAGTGGAACACGATAAAGAAACGATACTGCGCTCCGACTACATCGTGGATATGGGGCCGGGCGCGGGAGCACAGGGAGGCGAAGTGGTCTTCTCCGGGCCGCCGGGGGAGATAGCCGCATCCCCGGGATCACTCACCGGACTGTATCTTTCGGGAAAAAGAACTATCCCCGTTCCCAAACGCAGAAGAAGGAAAGCCGATTTTCTGAGGATCATCGGCGCCGGCGGCCATAATCTTCGAAACATCTCAGTCGAATTTCCCTATGGCTGCATGACTTGCGTGACCGGTGTTTCCGGGTCGGGAAAGAGCACCCTGGTCCTTGACACTCTCTATCGCGCCCTGGCGGGCAGGATCTATAACGTGGAAACTCATCCGGCGCCTTTCCAGGGCATTGAGAATGCCGAGCGGCTCCGCAAGGTGATCCTTGTGGATCAGAGTCCGATCGGAAGGACGCCCCGCTCCACCCCTGCCACCTACACAGGCGTCTTCGGCCTGATCCGCCAACTTTTTGCACGTGTCCCGGAAGCCCGCGCACGCGGGTACTCCCCGGCCCGCTTCTCCTACAATGCAAAGGGCGGCAGGTGCGAGCACTGCAGGGGAGAGGGCCTGCAGCGAATCGAAATGTATTTCCTCCCCGACATCTTCGTTACCTGCCCCTCCTGCGAGGGCAGGCGATACAACCGGGAAACCCTCGAAATCACCTATCGCGGCAATTCAATTGCCTCGGTGCTGGGCATGACCGTTTTCGAATCAGCCACATTCTTCGAAAATTTCAGGTTGATTCGCCATAAACTGGACACCCTTATAGAGGTGGGCATGGGGTATATCCGCTTGGGCCAGCCCGCGACTACTCTCTCCGGGGGTGAAGCTCAACGGATCAAGCTTGCCGCCGATCTGAGCCGCCGCGGCCAGGGAAAGGCCCTCTATATTCTGGACGAACCGACTACGGGGCTGCATTTCGAGGACATCCAGAAGCTGCTCCACGTTCTGAGAAAACTCGTGGAGCAGGAAAACACGGTGATAATTATTGAACACCATCCGGACGTCATCAAAACCGCAGACTATGTCATCGATCTCGGGCCCGAAGGAGGTGAAGGCGGTGGGCGGGTAGTCGCCTCGGGAACTCCCGAGGAGGTTGCGCGCTCGAAGGAATCCCACACGGCTGTTTATCTGCGGGAAGCGCTGGGCACGGACGATCATGGTTTGACGGGAGCAGATTAATTGGTAATGTATCTATCAAGAGGGCTCGAATGATTCTGTAAATCGAAGGGACCGGCGATGAAATCGCCGTATGAAGCGCCTCTCCGGCAAAGAACCGTTTCCGGACATAGGGCTCTGCTTCCAGGCAGGGCCTATGTTCCGGACGCTCAAATCTAATGCAGATGCACCGCGGCATAGGGAGCGTAGATGATCGCGTTGAAGAGCAGGTATACGCCAAAAATCAAGGCGCTGTATCCGAAGAGATAATAAGCAATCCTGTACCACTGTTCGGGCGCCTGCGCTCGGGCCTGTTCAAATCTTCCTTCTTCCACCAGCCGCTCCACCCAGGCCGGTTTTTCTTCCATCGCCTCTTCCAACTCAACCCCGCCCGCGAACATCGCCTCATTCATCGGAAAACTGAAGGGGCGAAGATGCCCGATAAAAAAGTGGACTATAAAGATGTAAGAAGCGGCCAGAACTGCCTCGGCCCGGTGAAGCAGCGCGGCGATGTTCAGAACCCAGCCCGGAAAAATGCGGCTCGATGCCAAGGGATACATCAGCATGACCCCGGTTACCGCCAGTAAAGGCAATCCCCAGAACACGGCCCAGTAATCGAACTTTTCCCAGTACGACCAACGATCCAGCCGGGGAGGAGATGCCTTGCCGAAAAACCACAGGACCCGCTGCCGGAAATGCTTCAGGTCATGGAGGTTCGGAACCAGTGAGTCGGGCCCGAAGAAGCTCTGTGCGGGATTCCGCCAGTCGACTTTAGAGAGAAGATAGGCGACATGTGCTAAAAACCCTGCAATCATCAGGACTCCGACCACCTGATGGACCGCCAGGGCGTTTTCGTAACCGCCAAACACCCTGCTCAGTCCCTTTCCCCAGGAAGTGGTTATATACAGGCGGCTCAGCCCGGTAGCCGTCTGTATCAGGAATGTCAGCATGAGGGATACGTGAAATACCCGATCCAGCCTACTGAACCGTCTAATGATCATCTTCGACATCGTCTTCCACCTTTTTCCTCTTTTTCATGAGTATCTCTCGAAGCCCTACCAGGAGACTGTGAGGAATAAAGAACCCCAGGGTGCCGATCAGGAGTATGAGCATAAACCAGTAGGCATAATACAGTTGCGGGAAGCTCTTCCTGGTCGCCGGTTCTCCTGCGGGAGGTTCATGGACGATATAACTCGCAAAAGAAGCGCTGGATCCCTGATGGCATTTAGAGCACACATAAGCATGCCTGCGAATGGGGTTGAGCGGCGAATAGTAGTGTTGAATACTTGCTATCGGTTCTCCCCCGTGGCATTGCCGGCAGGTGATGTTGCCCCGCACGGTGTGAATATCCCTGGTTTGATCGGCATGGCACTCCTCGCAGCGCCGCCGCTCATAGAACTTGATCCCCTGGTGGGAGTCAGCCAACCGGCTGCGAACCCTCACATCGGCCCCCGAGGGGCTGTAAGGAAAGACGCCCCGGCTTACTCCCGGAACCTCCACGAGCGGAGAAGATCGACGCGGTTTGACTTCATATTCCTCATAGTAACCGGTGCTGGCTTCTCTGTCCTTGTAGCGACGAATGGAAGAGGCCGTCTCCTCCTGCGAAAACCCGACATCCGGCAGCAATACAGCTAAGAAAGCGGCTGCCGCCAATAACAGAGTCCAGCGGGGAGGGTTTATCCTTCTCATAAGGAACTCCTGACTCTCTGTTATTTTTTGGGTTTGGACTTCACCTCGACGGGTTGAATGACCTGTCCAGCTGGTCTCGGCAGTACGGTTAAAGCATCGTAGGCATTCTGCAGGCTCTGCAGGTCCGTATCCTTATGCCTGTGACAGGTTTGGCAGGAGTTCGGGATCACCGGGTTTGCAAGAGTGTCTTTCGGCAACAGGGTCGCGAATACATGGCTGTGAAGATCCCCGGATTCAGCGCTTGTGGCGATGCGCGGCATATGGCAGCCGACACAATTCCCAAAGCTGTGGATGGAGTGAGCCTTATTGTTGCTCAATGCCGTGTGGCAACTCAGGCATTGCCTCGATCCGGCCTGGGGCGTCTGGGAGCGGGTAGGCGGCACCCCGATCTGGTGAACGAAATGACACGAGACACAACTGACACCTTCCTGGTAGTGTTTCGACTGGACCCAGTCTATATACTGCTGGTGGTGCCCCTTCGAGAACTCATTGGCATAGACATCCTTGACATTGCCGGCCGCGAAGGAAACGGAACGGAAATAGGCTTCGAGGGCTTTTCCCGGCTCATAGCCATAGGCCCACTCGATCTTTTCTTTCTTGGTTGCTTTACCACGGTTGTGGCATGAGCCACAGATCTGAACGGCAACACCCGCGGTGAGTTTTGCAGGATTCAAAATGGTCTGCCGTTTTTCAAATACCGCCGTTTTGGGAAGAGCAGTATGCCAGGACCCGGCGCCGTGGCAGGCCTCACAGCCTACACCCGGCTCCTTGAAAGTATTTTTCTCCAGATTCACCCCCGTTGCATGACATCCGCCGCAGCCATCCATCCAGGAGCGTTTTTCCCAATCGCTCTCATGGTAATTTACCCACCTGTGTGTATCCGCGTTGTACTGGATCGGGGCAATGACGAGTTTGCCGTTCCTCTCCAGGATATAGCGCTGTTTCCACTGGCTGCCGATGGTGTACTTGATTTCCTCGATCTTGGGAATGTAGACCTGTTCAGGCGGCACCTTGAGTTTGTCGGCAATTCTGGCCAGATCGGCACGAATCTTCTTTTCGTCCAACTCGGCGATTATGGCATCGCGGTTCTGCTGAGCATCCTGCAGCATCCGGCTGTGCAGCGTCATTTTCCACGAATCGTAATGCTCAAGATGGCATGTTTTGCAGGTCTCGGCGCCCACATGAGATTTGGGCTGGCTTTTTACTGCCTGCAGGTTGACCGCCTGTTCGGAACTGCAGGCGGCAATAGCGAGTACCGGAAAAAAAAGGAATAGTTTCATGAAAGTACTGCTGAGCATAGTCTTCCTCCACCACGAGTAGTCTTAGAAACTCGGTCCCCATCCGCAAGAAATGCGGGGTCCACTTTGAATCCTGGATCGGTAACTATGGCGATTTGCGATCAGTCGGCGCAAACTTGCGCAGTCTGGATGCTTCCCGGTATTCTAGACAAAACGTCTTGTTCGTAGCGCCTTGGTGAGGAGATGGAAGAGCAGCCGGTAGAGATCGATGCTTTGTGGTTGAGGATAGAGCAGACCTCGGGTCGGCCCAATCATGTCAGGAACAGTTTCGGTCGTAAAATGTAAGTACCATTCTCCATCGAAAACATCAATCTATATCCCACTCTTTTAGTAGGCATTACCTTTTTTCCCAGAGATCTTCCGCAGTCATTCGACTCAATATAAATCGGCTGCCTTTTTTGTCACGATACGGATTGACATTTATGGAGGAATATCGTTTATATTTCCATTTTGGTGATCGTTGGACTCGACGCAGGATTGACTGCATTAACGAGAATAAGTAGTATAAAAAATTAGATCTTTGGAGGAAATCAGATGAATTTTGCGGATTTAGCATATGCCGCCGATGCGTATGCACAGGACGCCGCAGGCGGCGCCGCGGGGATGCTCAGCCTCGGGAACCCTCTTTTTCTCATGATTGCGATGCTCGGCATCTTCTACTTCCTGTTGATTCGCCCTCAGCAGAAGAAGCAAAAAGAGTTCAAGGAGATGCTTGGCAGTCTGCAGAAAGGCGACACCATTTTCACAGCAGGCGGAATTCATGGAAAAATAACCGGCCTGACCGATACCACCGCCACCATCGAAATTGCGGACAGGGTCCGGATAAAGATAAATCGGAGCGCCGTAGGCGGTTTGATTTCAAGAGGCGAGGCGCCTTCTGAGAAAGAGACCCCGAAGGAGTCGTAGTCTTGGACCAATAGGGACGGAAGCGCGCTTTCCCTGTCGGGGAGGGCGCTTTCGTTTTTGAAATACCATCGCAAGCATTTTGGAGGCATCATTGAAAAGCATAGGAATGCGTGCGCTCATTGTTCTGGCGGTACTCATCCTTTCCGCGGTTTTCCTCATTCCAAGTTTTACCTCGACCTTGCCCCCGGGATGGTCAAAGGTGCTGCCTACCGAGAAGATTCACCTCGGTCTGGACCTCCAGGGCGGTATTCACCTGGCGCTTGAAGTTGAGGTGGACAAGGCTGTTGAGAATGCAGCCGAGCGGATTTCCGAGGAGATCAAGGACGCTCTGCGCGCCCAGAAGATCGGCTTCACCAAGGTTGCGAGGACAGGCAGGTGGGACATTGAAGCAATCCTGCCCTCCACCGAGCAGCAAAACGAATTCAGGCAGGTCCTGGAAAGGGAATTTCCCAGGCTCAAGTGGACACACACGGAGACAACGCCTGAAGGCGCCAGGATACTGCTGACTCTGGACGAGAAGGAAATTCAGAATATACGTACCATGGCAGTTGCCCAGGGCCTTGAAACCATCCGAAACCGCATTGACCAGTTCGGTGTAAGAGAGCCCGATATCAGGCCGGAGGGGGATGTACGGATACTGGTCCAGCTTCCCGGTATCGAGAACCCGCAGGAGGCAATAAACCTCATCGGCAAGACCGCGGTGCTCGAATTCAAGCTGGTCGCGCAGAATGTGAGCGACCAGGATATACGCGAGGGGAAACTCCCCCCAGGCGTAAAAGTCTACTCCATGCGGCCCTCGGAGCGCTCCGCTCGCGGCGAGAACCGGATTGCCCTCGAGGACAAAACCGTGCTGACGGGTCAGTACATCACGGATGCCAGAGTCGAGATCGGAACGTCGGGTTTCGGCGGCTCCCACATCGCGCTGGAGTTTGATCCGCAGGGTGCGCGGGTCTTCGAGCGGGTAACCGAGGCAAATGTCAGCCGCGGTCTGGCCATCGTTCTGGACGGCGTCGTCTACTCCGCACCCCAGATAAAGGAACGGATCGGCGGCGGCAGGGCCCAGATCACGGGCTCTTTCACCGATGAAGAGGCAAAGGTATTGGCAATTGCTCTGCGAACCGGCAGGCTTGCGGCCCCCGTCAAGATTCTCGAACAGCGCACGGTGGGTCCATCCCTCGGCAAGGATTCTATCGGCGCGGGCATCTTGGCCTCAGTCATCGGCGGCCTCGGCGTTGTGGTGTTCATGGTGATTTACTACAGGTTCTCGGGAGTCATTGCCGATTCTGCCCTCGTGCTGAACATCGTTCTGCTGCTTGCAGCAATGGCCGCCTTCGGCGCTACGCTGACTCTTCCCGGCATTGCGGGTATCGCTCTTACCATCGGCATGGCGGTGGATGCGAACGTGCTCATCTATGAGCGGATACGCGAGGAGCTGCGAACGGGCAAGACACCCCGGGCAGCGGTGGACACCGGCTTCGAAAGGGCTACCACCACCATTCTGGACTCCAATATCACGACCCTTATTGCCGCACTGGTTCTTTACCAGTTTGGGACCGGCCCGGTAAAAGGCTTTGCGGTCACTCTCAGCATCGGTCTGATCGCAAACCTCTTTACGGCCATTTTTGTGAGCAAGATCATTTTTGACTATCTCCTGTCGGAGCGGCGGGTGAAAGAGCTGAGCATTTAGCCAAACCATAAGGTGAAAAGAATGGAATTATTAAGACCAGATCTAAACATCAACTTCGTCGGGTTTCGCTATAAAGCGGTGCTGATTTCCCTGCTGGTCCTGCTGGTTGGCGGCGTTGCCGGCTACCTTCGCGGCGGCCTGAATATGGGGGTGGATTTTGCCGGCGGTACACTGATCCAGGTCAAGTTCAACAAGCAGACCACCGCGGATGACGTCAGAAACGCCCTGAAGGATCTTTTCCCAACGAGTTTTATCCAACAGATAGGCGCCCAGAGCGACAACGAGTTCATGGTTCGCACAGAGGCAGTTCAGGAGGAACTCGCAAGTCTTTCGACCAGGGTCGAGCAGGAACTTGCCAGAAAATACGGCCCCGGGCAGGATGTGCGCCGTGTCGAAATGGTGGGACCAAAAGTCGGACAGGATCTGCGCCAGAAAGCGTTATACGCGATATTCTATGCGCTGCTGCTCACGGCCATCTATATTTCCTGGCGCTTTGAGTTCAGGTTAGTGAACAGTATGATCATGGGCGCGGTAATGATCGTGGCGATCTACCTGCTCGAAGCCATCGGACTCAACGCCGTATACCTGATTATCGGCGCCTTTATCACCACCCTTGTTCTATGCTGGTTTTTGAAACTCCCCTTTGCAATTGGCGCGTTGATTTCCATTCTGCACGACATCGGAATCGTCGTCGCTTTTTTCGCTATCTTCAACAAGGAGTTCAGCCTTGAGGTTCTCGCAGCCCTGCTGACCCTTGCAGGCTACTCGCTCAACGATACTATCGTCATCTACGACCGTATCCGTGAAAACCGCGGCAAGGACAAAAAGCTCGGTTTCGCGGAAATGATCAACCGTGCAATCAACCAGACTCTGAGCCGCACGATCCTCACCGTAGTCACGGTCTTTTTCGTAGTGCTCTGTCTCTTTCTTTTCGGCGGAACCGTCATCCACGATTTCAGTTTCGCTCTGCTCATCGGGCTTATCGCCGGCTCATATTCCACGATCTATATAGCAAGTCCGTTTTTGATCCTCTATGAAGACGCTACGACGAAGAAGAAACCCTCTCAAGCAAAGCGCGCCGCAGCGGCTCGTTCAAAATAGCTTCAAAATCTCTCAGGGCGGGGGCGGGCGACTTCTGCGCCGGCCCTGAGAGCAATACCTCGCCAGCCTCATACATCATTTTCCCGGCTGTCATTAAGGTTTGGCCAGGGCGGAACGTTCACCAGCTATTGGGCAGAGTGCTCCGTCTCCTGTGATGCAAAAAGCCCCGCCTGGTGCAGGCGGGGCTTTTTACAGTCTCGGCGCAATCGTCGCGGCGCGTAGTTATTCCTCGACCTGGATCTCTCTTTCCTCACCGAGATCGAAATTGCTGAAATCCGGGTATTCCTGATCGAGCGCCACAATAATCGGCAACTGGCGGCTGGTCGGCCCCCAGTATTGGATGGCGCCGGGACTGTTGAACAGGTCCTCGGCAGCCCATTTTTCGCGATTCTCGGCAAAAGCCTTGAATGAAGGAGATTTCAGATCGACCAGTGACTTCTCAATGACAAATTCTTCCTTCCCTTTGCGCATTTCAGCGGTGATCATCCCGGCCAGCGGCAGGGCCAGAACACGGCCCCCTTTATGGAAGTCGGTGACCGCGGCCATATAGCCTGTCTTGCCTGCGAGCGCCAGGGAGCCGGCGGTAAGGCCGAGAAGAAAAGTGAAGGCGGCGTCGAACTTGGTCGGTTTGGAACTTCTTCCTTCATAGCCGAGAAAGTGTGACTGCGTGGAAAGCGCGGCCTTCTTGAAGTCATCCACCTGGGCGGCCGTGGCCTTGATTTTTTCTTCCCCGTCGCCGAAGAAGCGGTCCGTGTGGCGCTTCATTTCCGACATACGGAACCGGATCTTCTCGATCAGCAGCTTTTCGGTTTCGATCTGGGAGACCTTGACATTCCCGTGGTCATCCCGGTCGAGGATAAGCATTTCCTGGAGGTCGGGAGGCAGCGAAGCCATGAGCTGGGCGGACTGCGCCGAAAGACGCGGGTAGATGAATTCACGTTTGTTTTCCAGTGTCGGCAGATCTGCGATGTCCGTTTCGTATTCCCCGAGTACTTTATTCAGTTCGCCGATGAGTTGCCGCATTTCCGGAATGAACTCGACAAGGCCCTCGGGCACCAGGATCACTCCGTGGTTTATTCCCTTCAGGCGTCGCTCGGTAATGATCCTGACAATGTAGTTGACGACATCGTTGAGCGACATATTCTTTTCGGCGACTTCCTCGGAGATCAGGGTAATCGCGGGTTTTGTCTGAAGGGCCACCTCGAGTGTGATCTTGCTGGCCGTCCGCCCCATCAGCTTCACAAAGTGATAGTATTTAACCGCTGAAGCGGCATCCTGGTTGAGGTTGCCGACCAGCTCTGAGAAGATCTTCGTTGCGGTATCGAAGCCGAAGGAAATCGGAAGGTATTTCCCCGCAGCCATATCCCCATCGATGGTTTTCGGAATGCCGATGACACTGCAGTTGACTCTCTCCCTTTCCAGGTACTCGGCGATGAATGCAGCGTTGGTATTGGAATCGTCGCCGCCGACAACCACCAGGCCGTCGAGCTTGTTTCTGAGCACCGTCTCCTTTACCTTCTCGAATTGCTGGGGAGTCTTGATCTTGGTCCTGTCGGTCCCGAGAAAATCGAATCCTCCGATATTGAGAATAGATTTCACACTCTCCAGGCTGATTTCGAAGAGATCCCCGTTGATCAGCCCCTTGGGTCCTTTGCGAATGCCCAGGAGGGTGTTTTCAGAACCAAGCGCCATACGCAGCCCGGCAAGAACGTTATGTCCTCCGGCGGCCGGACCTCCGGAAAAAAGCACAGCCACTCTTTTCCCCTTCACCTGGGCCGCATCGTAAGCGGGGACTGCCTCCAGCACTATGCTCCGGCTCTTCTCCAGGGTCTTCTCAAAGACCTCCACGATCCGGTCATGTCCCTTGCAAATGAGGGTCATATCAGTTTCTTTGAATGCGCAAGCTTTGATCTTACCGTCTTTGCCGATGAAAACCGAACTGATCGGAATGGGAAGCTTGCGTATCTCTTCTTCAAGCGGAGAGCGCTTCCCGGCAGTCTGGCCAACTTTAAAAAACAGATCCTCCATTTTCGGCTCTTTCCTCCATCGTTTCTGTCGTATAGACCAGGTTAGGTGCGTGTACCTTATTCCGTGTCTTACAATCGGTCAGGATATAGAAATACTGTAGAGATCACAAAATAATAATGACACCATGCCGAAAAACAAGCGGGAGACTGGGGCGAACCTCAGTGCATAAACCGTCGGTTCGGTCTGCGAATATCAGATCTTCGACGGCGCCATGTTCCATCTGCCCGACATCTTCCGGGAATCGCGAGGAATATTGAGGTAATCTCGATTGCCCGGCGACCAGGTCGCGGAGCAGCGCGTTGCATGTTTTGCGTATGGACTCAGCATTATGGATAATTGACTTCAAAGCGGCGTAGCACAGGGCCTTGTTCCCGGCGCCCTTGCAAACCCAAAGAGGCATGCTGCTATCTCACATGCGACTCGTAGATTCTTCGACTTGAACCTTGGGATGGGGAGACAATCAACGTATAATCGGTCTGAGTATGCTTTTCGCCTCTGAATCACGCAGGAAGCGGGAGAAGATCTCCGCTCCATCGGCAAGTGACTCATTTCTTATCTCAAATATGGATTCGACCTGCACAAACTCCCAGTTGACTCCATTGTCTGATTCGGCAATATATCCGACTTTCTTATAATCTCCGATCCCCTTTGCTTTTTCCAGCGCCAGTTCCCACGTATCAGCCTCGATCAGACGGATGGATTCCTCCCAGATTTCATCATCAGTGGAAACGGGAGTTCCATTGCTGCTCTTGTACAGAAGACTCACTGCGTACCACATACTCTGCTGGGACCTCTCATTTTGGGAAAAGACTAGCCATTCAGTAAAATATCACTGATGCTCAGCATACAGAGTTGATGACAGCTTTGCAGTGGATTATGAGCAAAAATGATGCCGCTGGAATGCTTACCGGCCTCCTCCTGGCATAAAAAAACGGATG
Source organism: uncultured Syntrophobacter sp. (assembly GCA_964539645.1). Classification (GTDB taxonomy): domain Bacteria; phylum Desulfobacterota; class Syntrophobacteria; order Syntrophobacterales; family Syntrophobacteraceae; genus SbD1. Next base: position 112,609 of record CAZIJV010000004.1, on the reverse strand, counting down.
GTGTCAGCAGATCTGCTTCAGAAAGGGGTCCGACAAATAGAGGAGAGTCTATTCCGGAAGTCCTCAAGGCAGGCCGTTTTCCGGTCAGTGACAATAAATGCTACTTAAGTGACGCGATTCGTCGTCATGCGCCTTTGACGTTCAAAACTGAGTCGGCTCCTTATGAATCTTCACTGTAAGTTGGGCAGGCTTCTCATGCCCAACGGGTTTTAGTACAGCAGATCGGGACCAGACCTGCTTTTCTGATGAAGATCATTTTCCTGGTCATCGTGAAAGCCGGGTCAGGGCGGCACGTTCGAAAGCTGTTGGGCATGAAAAGCCTGCCCAATCTACCGCGCTGCGTCCGGGAACACGGTCGGCCGAGCTTATATGAAACTCTTTAAAGGAAGAGGGATTAAGCCTCTTTTCTTGCGAAGAGCAGGCCACTCTGCTATTGCTGTGCAGTCAATCGCAAATACGCTTTGGAGAGAAGACCATGTTCGAAGATAAGAGTATTGGTTTCATCGGCGGCGGAAACATGGGAGAGGCGATGATTCGCGGCTTGCTGGCCGCCTCGCTCTTTTCCGCAGACAGGATCTCCGTTCATGACGTTAGTCAGGCTCGGATGGCTTACCTGGGCAAAGAATTCGGCATTCACACCCCCGGTGCTATCGCGGAAGTCGCCCAGGGCAACGGGATCATCCTGCTTGCGGTGAAGCCCCAGGTCATGCCTTCCGTCCTGGATGAACTGCGCCCCCATGTCTCACGCACGACCCTCATTGTATCGATTGCGGCGGGTATCCCCATTTCTCTTATCGAAAGCCGCCTCACCGAAGGAACTCCGGTCATTCGAGTCATGCCGAACACTCCCGCCCTCGTGCAAAAAGGCGCCTCTGCACTCGCGCGCGGCAAAGCCGTTTCCCCCGAGCACATGGAGATGGGCCTAGCCCTGTTCCGGGCCGTTGGAAAAGCGGTCGAGGTGGAAGAAAAACTGATGGATACCGTTACCGGACTCAGCGGGAGCGGGCCGGCATATGTGCTGCTCGTCATCGAAGCGCTGATCGACGCGGCAGTGCTCATGGGAATGTCCCGGCAGGCAGCCCGTGAACTGGTAGTTCCCACGGTGGCCGGCACCGCTTCGCTGCTGGAAGAACTCGGCAAACACCCTGCCGAACTCAAAGACATGATAACCTCTCCCGGAGGCACCACCATCGTGGGCCTGAAGGTACTCGAATCCTACGCGGTAAGAAGCGCTTTGATGGAAGCCGTTGAAGCCGCATCGAAGAGATCCGCCGAACTGGGCAAAGGATAATCGCACGAAGAGGCTATTTTAGAGGACATCAGAGAGATTTCATCTTAGCCTATACTGCTAATACTGTAGATAAGGTCTACTGCCAATACGCATATTGTCTTTTATACATTATAGACCGTATTTGTATCAAATTTACAAGAATCTGATTATCAGAAAAAATCGCATCAGACAGGCTGTTCGGCCAAGCGGCCGGACAGCCTCTTAGCCTCAGTCCTCACGTTGCACCCCATTTTCCCAAGCGCTTCGATTTCCAAATATATTCAGTGATATTAGGCATTTACGTCGCACTTGCCCACTTCGTGCAAGACTGTGAACAACTTCGAGAGCGCAATAGAATCTTACTGACGATTAATCCCACTGAAATAATCGCCTCTGGATAACAGCAGAACTTATGTCTATCTTTTCTGAAGATATACAAACCTATTCGGGTGTAACATTTTCCCCTATATGGACGGAGGGTTTCCTTACATGCTTCCCATCGAGTTGGACCACAGCGTTTTGAACACTCTTCCACTTCCGGCGGATAAGGCCATTAACAGGGTTTTTCAAACGCTGCAAAATATTTTGAGTCAGAACACGATCCCGTATTTCCGCAACAGCAAAGGAGTCAGCCTGCTACAGCTCTCCAATCTGCGCCAGAGCATTTTTTTCAGGCGCCTGGAGGACGAGGATAACCGGATTGCACTTCCGACTATCTTGATACAGCACCGTCAAAACTGGACCATTCTGATCCACGAACGCCTTTTCGATTACCTGGCCTTCGTGCTTCCCGTCCGTCCTGAAATCTCCTCTTCCGGAGGTCGGTCCGAAGAGCGCAAGGTATTGGTGTTTGCGGAGTTTTTCTTGAGACATCATTTCGAGCACCTCGTCTTCCCGGAGAAGAGCGAACTGGACGTGGTTCGCTCCGACATCGAGTTCGCCATGGAATGGCGCCGCAAGGATCAGAGTGCTTACCACACTCTTCGTGAATCATTGAGCGATCCACTGACCGGAATAATGGGGAGGAATTATATTGAGTTGTTGGACAGGGCCGAAAGGAGCGAAGAATGCGACTTCAGGCTGGCCCGCATCACGGTTGGCTACACACGCGATATCGCCAACCTGCCGGGAAGGTTTCTGTTTGACCTGTTCCGGGACCTGGATGCGGTAATAAAGATGAGGATTATTAATGATGCCTACCGCAATAGCCGCAGACCGGGGCAGTCCCTGGTGAAGAGGGCATCGAGTTTAAAAAAGGTACTGAGGCTGTTTGCAGTGACAATTCATCGTGACGTGAACGAAGGAATGGAGATTTTCAGGGCATTTCAGAAGCGCTGGGGAGTAGAGACTCTTTTCAAGGAACTTGATCTTCCGGCCATTCTGATCGAGCAGAAACCGTTTCCTCAACTCTTCGATATTTTCAGACAGAACTTGGAGGGATTCGTGGAACCAGGAGACATGATCAATCAACAGGGGTCAGAGGCCGTGTTCCCGCAACCCAGAGCGGAGCAGACGCCCCAGCAGACGAAAACACTCAAGGAACGAATTGAGGATGCCAGAACGGACCCTGACGTACCTCAGTCGGTGATCGAGTTGATTGAGAAAAACAAATTGAACGCAGCAGGCCAGAGCGGCGCCAAGTACTCGGAACTCATCGAGACACTGCTTGCGATACCATGGGGAAAGATAAAGAAGATCTGGGTATCTCCGGAGGAGTTCGAGGAAGGACTCAACCGTTCTCATTTTGGACTGAAAACACCAAAGGAGATTATTTCCGACTTTTTCGCCAATCTGATATGGCGATACCAGCACTATCGCGAATCGGACAAGCGCCACTGGCGCAGGACCGGCAGCGCCCTGCTATTTGTCGGGCCTCCGGGAGTGGGGAAGACCTCGCTCGCCATATCCATAGCCCGCAACCTCGGAATCCCCTATCACAAGCTCTCGCTGGGCGGGATGAAGGATGAGGCGGATATAAGGGGCTATGGCTTCACCTATGAAGGGTCGAAACCCGGTCCCATCGTTCAGGGACTGATCAAGATGGGTGTAATGAACGGCATGTTCATTATGGACGAAGCGGACAAGACCGAGAAATTCGCCATCGCAACGCTCCTGGAAATACTCGACCCGGAGCAGAATCACCTCTTTCATGACAAGTACACCCAGAGCACCGTCGATATCGACTTGTCCAACTGCCATTTCATACTTACGGCAAACAGCCTGGATTCCGTGCCGGCAGCCATCCTGAACCGCTGCGAGGTTATTTTTCTCGACCGCTACAGTGTGGAGGAAAAGATCGCCATCGCAAGGAGCTTTCTGGTCCAGCGCATCAGGGAACGCTACCTGATCGGTCAGGACGAGATATTCTTCGACCCGGACGAAGAGAGTGAAATACTGCGCTACCTGATTCGGGATTATACCTCAGAGGCGGGAGTACGCGACCTGGAGAGGATTATCCGCACGCTTTTCCTCCGCGCGCAACGCAAGGAGGTACTGGGTGAGGGGAAACGCTCCGCGGTTTTGAGCCTGAACAAAGTCAACAAATACCTGGACGTGCCGAATCGCCCCCGCCTGGTAAACGAGGATGATCGGATCGGCGAGATGATGGCGCTTGGCGTCAACATGGAGATGGGGATCGGCACGCTCATACCCATCCAGGCTACCCCCATAGGTCACGACAGAAGAGACGGACACAATTCGTACCTGAGCATGGTCCACACGACCGGCAATATCGAGCGGGTGATGGATGAGAGCCGCAAGGTCGCCTCGACAGCGATTCTTCACCGCTCGGATGAACTCAAGATCGACCCTGCCATGATGTCCATGCCGGTGCACCTCCATTTCATGGGGGGATCGACAAAGAAGGACGGACCTTCGGCAGGCGGGGCGATTGCATTGGCGCTGGCTTCGATTTTCGGAAAAAGGAAGATCCGGCGGGATGTGGCGATGACCGGGGAGATCGATACTCAGGGGAGGATCACCGGTATCGGAGGCATGGGCGTGAAGCTTGAAACAGCTTACGCTGCAGGCACCAAGACTCTGATCATTCCGCGAGAGAACCTCACCGGTCCCGAAGGCATCGACAGGCTTCCCGAGGCGCTGAAGCAGGAACTCCAGATTCTTACCTACGCACAGTGGAAGTCCAATCACGAACAATTCGACTATACACGGCATGTGCTCCAGGTAGTAGCCGTCGACAATATTGTCCAGGCCGCGGACGTAGCCTTCATCTACCCGGAGGAGGTCGATTCACTCGAAGATCTCTTTGAAGTTCACGCAAGAAAGGCGGTTGAAGAGATCACCAGCGCCCGGCCGGCGACCTTCAGGAGGCTGCGCATTTACTACGTTGACAATCCGGATGACGCAAACGAGGGTTTGCTCCAGACTAACTTCTGCACGGAAGACTACGGGTGTATCGTTCTCGTCAGAAGCGACGTGAAAGAGGATATTCTCGCACGCCTGGGAACGCTCCCCGGCATGACAATCATCCGGGAATTCGACCCTGCGCGAGAGAGTTTGAAGGATGTTTTGAAGGAAATAAAAGAAGCTTATACCGGACCGGCCGCTCCTCCTCTGAGGATCTCCATGGTAGCCCCCCTGCCTTTTCTGAGAAGAGAGGCTCTAGATCCGGCCGAATTCAAACCCGATCCGGGCTTTGTCGGGCTTCGTCTTTTTGCCGGTTGCTGTACGGCTGAGAACGTCCCGATCCGTGTCTGCCGGTCCGTGCATGCACGGACTCACTCTCACCTGGTGAGGCTCACCGATGATCTGCTGCAGGAATGTCCGTTCCTTGCCAAAAAGGACGGCATCTATACGACCACCGTTTCGTTTATTCCTGAAAAATACCGCATAGACGTACGGAGGGCGGAAGAACTCCTCGATGCCGGGCTCTCGAAATGGCTGAACATTATAAGCGGCGAGGGCGAAGAGTTGGAACAGCAGGTGGTTCAGCAGGGAGCGAAGCCATAGATTCACCTATCAGCCATCTTCCCCTTTGAGGGGGAAACCGTAGGGTGGGCGCGGATTCATCGCGCCCACCACCAAAGACGGCAAAGTCGCACAGCCTATTCGAAAAACGGTGGGCACGGAAAACCGTGCCCACCCTACCGCTTGACAGCATTATTTTCGAGTTCGGGCAAATCTCAGGATTCGGGGTTCTCGAACTTCGAGCAGTCCGGAGAGTCGGGCTCCTCGCCGTAATCTTCACGCCATTTTTCAATCCTGTCGTAAATCGAACCACCCGGATAAAAATCGACGACTCCCATTTTCTTTATTCGTTCCACTTCCTCAGGCGCAAACAATCCTCCGGCGGTAACCCGAATACCTGAGAGACCATCACGCGAGAGGACTTCAAACAGGTGCTCGAAGTCTCTCACACCGGCGCCCGGCAGAGTGGTAATTCCGATGTGGTCGACGGATTCCTGCATTGCACAGGCCGCAATCGCCTCCGGGTCCTGCAAATCGGTGTAGACCACCTCAAACCCGGCCTCACAGCAGGAATGAGCCAGTTTCAGCATCGCGTTTTCATATCCTTCGCCAAACCTTGCAATGAGTATCCGCAGTCTCTTCCTGGACATGCAGCTTTTCCTTTTCAGTCGAACCGGAATGCAGTGAATCCTACTCTTCGTTCTCTTTCCGGAATGCAACCGTCCCCGCAGTCATATCCGGTGCGGTTTCCAAAGCTTGGCCCGTGACGATTTCAAACGAATTGGCAGGCGCCGGAAAGATCAACCTGAAGGTAGCGCCCTCGCCGGGAGCGGAGTCGAGTTCTACTATCGCACCGTGTTTTTCGAGAATCTGCCTCGAAATGCTGAGCCCCATGCCGGTCCCTTCAGGCTTGCGCGTGAAGAAAGGATCGAAGATCCTGCTCTTGTCTTCTTCAAGAATCCCTGAGCCCGTATCACATATTTGAATCATCTGCCCATTCGCATCCTCATGAAAGGATGTCTTGATTCTCAGTTTGCCGCCCTCCGGCATTGCTTCAATGGAATTGATGATGAGGTTCATCACTACCTGGCAGATCTGGTTAAAATCCATAACTACGGGGGGAAGATCCTCCGCCAGGTCCGGCAGTACTTCGACATGGGCCTTGATAAGGTAAACCTTCGACATATCCAGGCAGTGGCGAATCACTTCATTCAGCCGTGTCGGGAGGAACTGCGGGTCGCGAGGACGCGCAAAATGGAGCACCTGTTGAATGATGCGATCCATTTTCCGAATCTGCTGGAAGACGTCTTCGAACATTTCCTGTTGCGCGGGACTGAGTTCCAGCTCACGCTGGAGCATCTGCGTGTTGAAGTTGATGGTGGCGAGCGGGTTGCGTATCTCGTGAGCTATACCCGCGGCGAGCGTGCCAAGAGCCTTGAGCCGCTCCGACTGCTGCAGCCGCTGCTCGAGTTTGCGCGCTTCCGTTGCGTCTTTTTCATAGTAGACAACGCGCTCCAGATCGCCGGAAATATTGAACACGGGAAAGGCATAGTAGTAGTAGTATCCACCCCAGCGCGGATGCGGGCCTTCCCGCTGCACCGGTTGCGCGCCCCAGAGGCAGGCCCATATGGGACATTCTATGTGGGGCTGGTCCAATCCATAGAGAACCCTCGTGTATTTTTGACCTTCCAGGTGCTCACCGTAAACCATCTCACTGGTGCGGTTCACCCGATAGATGCGCATGCGCTTGTCAACAAGGAAAATACTATGCTGAATGGCGTCGAAACTGATCTCCAACTCGCGCTTGGCACGCTCGACCGAGTCGTAGAGCATAGCATTCTGGATGGATACACCGAGTTGGTTGCCGATTGCCCTGAGCAGGTCGTTCTGATCGTCTCCCAACTGGTAGGCGCCGTCATTGGTGACATAGAGGAGACCCACAACTTTTTTTTGCGACATCAGAGGGATGCAGATTATTTCATCTACCCCCTCCTCCGTCATGCGTTCGCGCAATGCGGAAAAGGTTATCTTGCTGATCGGAAACCAGCGGATTGGATCCTGCTCATCATATCTGTCCATCATCTCAGACGGCATAGTGAGATACTGGATGCAATTGAGCAGAGTGGCAGAAAAACCGTGGTGGGCCGCCAACTCCAGCAGCCACTTCTCTTCCGAGGATTCCTTGACAAGGTACAATGCCCCCATCTTGAACTTGAGGGTCCTGAGAATATTTGCAAGGGCGCGCTGGAGCACATCCTGAAGATGTGGTGAACTGTAGAGAGCGGAGGAGATATCGTACAGAATCTGGAGTTCAAAATGCCGGGTCAAATCTTCCTGGCGAGGGCCGTCGACCGTGCCGCCAATCGTCTTTGACATTTTATCATTCATATCGCTTATCAGTTCCGCCAAGTAGTTCCTCTGATTGTCGGTTAATAAAAGATCCTGAAATTCGCCCGGGCAATAAATCATACGCTCCCGGAACGCGCGCAAATGGTTTCCCACTGCTTACTGATCACCCGTGCAAGACGTATGGAAGCGGCATCCACCATTTTACCATCCAGGGCAAGCGAGCCGGCGCCTTGGGCCTGAGCCGTTTCGTACGCATCAAGAATGCGCCGGGAACGCTCAACGTCTTCCACCGAAGGAGTGTATACCTCGTTGATGATCTTGATCTGGTCCGGATGGATTACCCACTTGCCGTCAAAGCCGAGAGCCGCGCTCAACAGGCACGAACGCCTGAGTCCTTCCGGATCTCTGTAATCTCCATAGGGGGCGTCAATTGCCGCCAGCCCGGCCGCCTTTGCGGCCATAACCATTTTACTGAGCGGGAAATGCCAGCGGTGACCGGGATAGAAGTCCTCCATCTCACCGTGGCCGCTGATGCCCTTGCTCATCATGGTCAGGGAGGCGCCGTAATCAGCAACCCCAAAAACGAGCGCCTCCAGCCGCGGAGAGCTGAACGCGATCTCACCCGCCCGGAGCATTCCCACAGCGGATTCGATGGAAGCCTCCAGCCCAATCGGCTTTTTGAATCCCATCCGTTTCTCTATCTGGGTCAGCAGATAATCGATAGCCTTTATTTCAGCAGGATCGTCAACTTTGGGAACAACAATCACATCAATGAATTCGCCCGCATTTTCGACTATATCAATAATATCCCGGTAGGCAAAGGGTGTATCCATGGAATTGATCCGGTATGCCCTGACCTTACCCTTATAGTCCTGTTCCCGGAGAGTGGCGACCACCCGCTGTCGGGCATCCTCCTTTTCAGCCACCGGAACGGAATCTTCCATGTCCAGCATGATCATGTCGACATCGAGGCCAAAGGCTTTATTCACCATTTTTTCACGATTAGCGGGAACAGAGATGATCGAGCGGCGCAGGCGAATCGAGTTTTCCATCGTAATCTCCAATTGAGAATGTCGAATCTGGACTGAGCAGATGCCGAAAGGTCCCTTACCTGTGTTTCGCGGCGCGTTGCTTTGAGCCGCCGGCCACCGCCGGCGCGGCAACCGGAACACTGTTTAAGTCCGCCATGGACTGTGCCTCTTCCGCTTTTGCGCGCTTCTCCTTTATCGCGGCTTGCGCCGCCGCAAGGGTTGCGATGGGGATCCGGTAAGGAGAACAACTCACGTAATCCAGGCCTATGCGATGGCAGAATTCAACAGAACTGGGATCACCTCCATGTTCGCCACAAATGCCGATTTTGATGTCCGGCCGGACGGAACGGCCTTTCCTTACCGCAATTTCCATCAACTGCCCCACCCCCTTTTGATCGAGGCGGCTGAAAGGATCATGCTCCCAAATCCTGGAAACCAGGTAGGTGGGCAGAAACTTTCCCGCATCATCACGGCTTATGCCGAAGACCATCTGCGTAAGATCATTGGTTCCAAAGGAGAAAAACTCCGCCCCCTCGGCGATTTCATCGGCGGTCAGGGCGCCACGGGGTATTTCGATCATGGTGCCAACATGATATTCGATTTCCACCTCGTATTGTTTCATGACCTCGCGTGCTATGGCATCGACCACTTCTCTCTGGTTTTTGAATTCAGACGAGTCGCCCACCAGCGGGATCATGATTCCCGGAAATACTCCCAGTCCTTCCCTTGCAACCTCGCAGGCGGCTTCAATAATTGCCCGGGCCTGCATTTCAGTGATCTCCGGGTAGACGATGCCGAGTCGGCACCCGCGGTGGCCAAGCATCGGGTTTGCCTCATGCAGGCTTGTCACCTTGGCTTGAAGCTGTTCGAAGGAGACTCCCATCTTAAGCGCCAGCTTGTGGATATCCTTCTCTTCGCTGGGCAGGAATTCGTGCAGGGGCGGATCGAGTGTCCGAATGGTCACGGGTTTATCCCTCATCACCCTGAAGAGTCCCTTGAAATCTTCCTTCTGCATGGGCAGCAGTTTGGCAAGCGCCGCCTCCCGCCCGGTCCTGTCCTCCGCCAGGATCATCTGGCGGACGGCCTCGATGCGATTGCCCTCGAAGAACATATGTTCGGTGCGCGTAAGACCGATTCCCTCGGCCCCGAACGCTATGGCTTCCTCGGCCTGGTTGGGCTGGTCGGCGTTGGTCCAGATTCCCAGGCGCCTGAACTCATCAGCCCAGCCGATCAAGGCGACGTAGTCCTGGTAGACCTGGGACCTTTGCGGAGCAAGACTCCTGTCTATCAATACCCGCAAAATATCCGAAGGCCGGGTGGGAATTTGTCCGGCGAACACTTCTCCGGCGGTCCCGTCAAGCGAAAGGTATTGACCTTCCCTGATTAGGCGGTCGCCGACAGTCATCCTCCGGCTATGGTAGTCGATCTCCAGATCGCCGCAGCCGACTATGCAAACCTTTCCCATCTGACGCGCCACAAGCGCGGCATGCGATGTCATCCCTCCACGGGCGGTGAGAATTCCCCGCGAGGCGTTCATCCCGCGTATGTCATCGGGAGAAGTTTCCAGCCGGACCAGGATGACTATTTCGCCTCTTCTCGCCCATTCTTCAGCATCATGGGCATTGAATACCACCCTGCCGGTAGCCGCCCCTGGACCCGCGTTGAGTCCCCTTGCCAGCAAAGCGCCGTCTTTTATTGCATCCATTTTGGCCTTGGGGTCGAAGGTGGGTCTCAGAAGCTGGTTCAATTGATCCGGATCGACACGCATGAGGGCCTCTTCCTTGGATATAATGCCCTCCCGAACCATGTCCACCGCAATTTTAAAAGAAGCAAACCCGGTGCGCTTCCCGGTCCGCGTCTGCAGCATCCAGAGTTTGTCTTTCTCTATGGTGAACTCGATATCCTGCATGTCGCTATAGTGCCGGTCGAGTTTGGTGCGGATGTCTTCGAGCTGCGAGTACACCTGGGGCATGGTCTCATCGAGCGAGGGGCCGCTGCCGTCGCTTTTTTGATTCCTGTTGATGGGCTGCGGCGTGCGGATACCGGCAACCACATCCTCTCCCTGGGCATTAATGAGGTATTCGCCGAAAAAGACATTCTCTCCGGTCGCCGGATTGCGGGTAAAAGCGACACCGGTGCCGCAGTCATCGCCCATATTGCCGAAAACCATGGCCTGCACATTGACAGCCGTGCCCATTGATTCGGGGATGTTGTTCATTTCGCGATAAGCAATTGCGCGGGGATTGTTCCATGAGCCGAAAACGGCTGTTATGGCGCCCCAAAGCTGATCCCAGGGATCCTGGCGAAACTCCACCTTTTTGCGCTCCCGGATCAGTCCTTTGTAGCGCTCGATGAGTTCTCGCAGATCGGGGGCCGGAAGCTGATTATCGAATTCGACACCGCATCTTTTTCGCATCTCCTCGATCTGGATATCGAAAGGATCGTGTTCATCCCTGGATTGCGGCTTCAGGCCCAGGACCACGTCCCCGTACATTGCGATGAAACGGCGGTAGCAGTCGTAGGCAAACCGCTCATCCCCCGTTTGTTTGATCAATCCTTGCACCGTCTGGTCATTGAGGCCCAGGTTCAGAACCGTGTCCATCATGCCGGGCATGCTGAGCGCCGCACCGGAGCGAACCGAAACGAGCAGGGGATTTTCCGGGTCGCCGAACTTACGCCCCATGAGAGCCTCCAGGCGATGGAGGGACTCCTCGACCTGTCCTTTTAATTCAACCGGGTACTCACCATTGTGTTGATAATAATAGGTGCAGATATCCGTTGTAATCGTGAAACCAGGAGGAACAGGGATGCCAAGATTGGCCATCTCAGCCAGTCCCGCGCCCTTGCCGCCTAAAAGGGCTTTAAGTTTGGCATTTCCGTCCGCTTTTCCCTCTTCAAAGAAATACACATATTGTGACATGGTATGCTCCTCACGGTGCTGCATCACTAGACAAGGATATCTGGCAGGTAAGATTTGCGCCGGAACAAATATATAAATCACAACTTCGCGACTACCGCAAGGAATTATAGTAGGATCAGGGAGTGAATAACCGATTTTTTCGGATGAACGTGGACTCTGAAGAGGCGAATTAGGACGTCCCGGCGGCTGGCTCTCATCCGTGTGTATACAGGTTAGCATTCTGGACAAGAAATACAATTAAAAAATCAGCACGCTGATTCCCGAACCGGGAGGTTCGGGAATCAGCGTGGAAACCAGGCGCTGCTTACGCCCTCGTCAGTTGCCTGTACTTTATCCGGTGCGGCTGCTCGGCAGCAGCGCCCAGGCGTGCTTTTCTGTCGGCTTCGTATTCGGAGTAATTTCCATCGAACCAGACTACCGTACTGTCACCCTCGAAGGCGAGGATGTGCGTGGCGATCCTGTCGAGAAACCACCTGTCGTGGCTGATAACCACGGCGCAACCCGCGAAATTCTCCAGTGCTTCTTCGAGCGCCCTCATTGTATTGACATCCAGGTCGTTGGTCGGCTCATCGAGCAGGATCACGTTTGCGCCCTCTTTTAAAATCCTCGCAAGGTGAACACGATTGCGCTCGCCTCCCGAGAGAAGCCCGACCTTCTTTTGCTGGTCGGCGCCCGAAAAATTGAACCGGGCCACATACGCCCTGGAGTTCACACTGCGGGTCCCCAACTCGATAGTGTCCTTACCCTCAGAGACTGCTTCCCAGATGGTCTTTTCGGGATCGAGGGTTTCGCGGCTCTGCTCTACATAAGCCAGTTTCACGGTATCACCCATCCTGAGCGTTCCCGAATCGGGCCTCTCAAGTCCCGTGATCATCCGAAACAGGGTGGTCTTCCCCGCCCCATTCGGGCCGATGACCCCGATAATCCCACCCGGGGGCAGGGTGAAGGACATCCCATCCATCAACAGGTTTTCGCCATAGGCTTTGTTTACGCCTTCAGCTTCGATAACCACGTTACCGAGCCTGGGCCCTGGAGGGATATATATTTCCAGTTCCTTCGCCTGCTTTTCAGTGTCCTGCCGCAGCAAAGATTCGTACGCGCTGATTCGGGCCTTCGACTTTGCATGCCTCCCTTTGGGCGACATCCTGATCCACTCAAGCTCGCGTTCGAGTGTTTTCTGGCGCTCTGTTTGGCTTTTTTCTTCCTGCCTCAGGCGAGTGCTCTTCTGTTCCAGCCATGAGGAATAGTTGCCCTGCCAGGGTATCCCCTGCCCCCGGTCGAGTTCCAGAATCCAGCCCGCCACGTTATCCAGAAAATAGCGGTCGTGGGTGACGGCGATAACCGTGCCTGCATAGCGTTGAAGATGATGTTCGAGCCAGGCCACCGTCTCGGCATCGAGATGGTTGGTAGGCTCATCGAGAAGCAAAATGTCCGGTTCTCGGAGCAGGAGGCGACAGAGGGCGACACGCCTCTTTTCCCCACCGGAGAGTACGTTTACCGGCACATCTCCCGGAGGGCATCTCAGGGCATCCATGGCCATTTCGAGCCTCGATTCAAGATCCCAGGCGTTCAGCGAATCCAGTTTTTCCTGCACTTCGCCCTGGCGCTCAATGAGCCTGTCCATCTCATCGTCGGACATTTCCTCGGCAAAGCGTTCGTTTATGCGGTTGTATTCGTTAACCAGATCAACCGTTCCCTGCACACCCTGTTCGACTATCTCGCGAACGGTTTTGGTTTCATCGAGCAGCGGCTCCTGTTCGAGATAGCCTATGCTGTGACCGGGTGAAACAACGGTTTTGCCGTTGAAATCCTTGTCTACTCCCGCCAAAATCTTCAACAGGGAACTTTTTCCCGAACCGTTCAGCCCGACAACGCCGATTTTAGCGCCGTAGAAATACGAAAGATAGATATCCTTCAGAATCGGCTTCTTATTGTAGTACTTGCTCACTCCGATCATGGAGTAGATCACTTTGTTCGGTTCAACGGCCATTGCTTTGAAATCTCCAGTTCTGTTTGTTTTCCTGAATCCGCCTAAATCTCAGGGTATCCGCCGGGAATGAGACACACAAACATTAAGGGTTCACCGCCCGTATTGACAAGTTGGTGTTCCTCATTGGGCGGAATGAAGACAGCAGTCCCGCTCTCAACCCGGACCAGTTCGCCGTCTTTGAAGACCGCGCCCTGCCCGCTGTGGATAAATATCTCATGTTCCCAGTCGTGGGTATGCTTCGGGGTGAAGCCACCCGGCGCCAGCTCGAAGAGCCTCATGCAGAATTTCTCCGCCCCGTCAGCCTGTCCGATAAGTACTCTGCCGATTGCACCCTTTACCTGGTCTCCACTGAAGACTTTGGTCTCCGCTTCAGAATAGCGCATGATTTTCATTGTTGCCTCCTTTAGTACTGCCCCTCATTTGAGTAGCCGGGAATCATCACACCCCGTCATTCAGTGTTTGAGCGCGCTTCCGAACCGGACTCCAGCCGAATCCATTCCGGACACTTTATTATGCGGGGCGGCGTCTGGCAGATTATACCGGGAACGGTACTATATACAGTTCAAAATAGAGCTTTCAACCCTCTTGAGTACTTTTGCGCCTTTCGTGCTCCAGGACATTCAGCAGATCCCGTCCGTACACCCCGGGTTGTCTCCGCTAATCGGTTCCTTCGGAGGGGTGACAGCGCTCTTTTTCGGAATCGGTATCACCATGGAGGTTCTATGCCGGTATTCCAGATACTGTCTCCCGAAATTCCTTACCAGGTCCCGTTCCTCGAACCACAGGCCGGTGAATATAAACAGGGTGAATCCGGCGGCGAGGACAAGATGGCCCAGGGTCATCACTGGGGTGGCCCACAGGGCAAGAATGAATCCCAGCATCATGGGATGTCGAATATACCTGTAGAGGGAATGGACCTTGAAAGGCACATTCGAATATGGCATGCCTCGGTAGTGCAGATAAACCTGCCTGAGCCCGAAGAGGTCGAAGTGGTCGATGAGAAAGGATGAATAGACCACAAGACCCCAGCCGATAATGAAAACCGCCCGGAGCAGCCACCGTACGGCCTCCGTTTCGATATTCCAGATCACCAGGGGAACCGGCTGCCAGAAAGCGATGAGAAGAGCCAGGCATGCGCTTGAGACCAGCACAAACGTACTCCGCTCCATCGGCTCGGGGATATGGCGGGTAAGCCACTTCTTAAAGCGGCCTCTGGCCATTACCAGGTGCTGAAGGGCAAAAAGGGAAATGAGGCCCATATCGATGAGGATGCCATTCAAGGGATCAGACCCGGTCCCGGAGTTGATCGTCCGGGATACATAGAAGTCGCCGACAAAGCCCATAAGATAGAGGAACACCCCCAGAAAGGCCACATAGGACATCACTCCATAGGCCAGGATCAATGCTTTTTTCATGATCGGTTCTTCCTTCATATCATATTTCTCAAAACCCCGGATCATACCAGGCGCACTATCGTCATTCGGCAGGCAAACATAGCCGACATCGAGTTATTCAAGCTAAAGGTAAGATCGCCGCGGAGGAATAGGTACCTGAATAAGAAGGACTGCCGGTATGACGGGATGTGATGATTATCGTTGCGGAGAGCAATACTAGCTACATAATAGTTTTTGAGTCCTCCGGCACACCCCTGAAACCATGAAATGAGTCCCGTTTAGCCGGATTTCTTAAAGCAGACAAAAGAACACCCGAGTGCAACTCCCGGGCTGGATTCCGGCTCAGAAGCCCTGCCGGAATGACGGAGTGGGAGTTCACGGCTCACCGGTTGGCATAGGGAAGTGGACCGACAATAGAGCCTTTCAATGAGTTTCGACAAGTATCTTTGCCACGTTGGTCGTAATGGCCAAGCCGCCTGCTTCTGGCGCCGCGGGCTATTGCGGGAGGGATCGGCAATAGCTTCTTCAGTGAGTCACGAGTTACCGGTTCAATTTCGCAAAATTCACCTACCCTGTCATTCCGGCAGGGCTTCTGAGCCGGAATCTAGCCGAACCGTCAGCATCGGACGTGGTTTGAACGAGTGTGAAACTCTATTTTGTCCCTCCGGCGTTCCTTGAGAAATGAAGCCTCATTAAAATGTGTGCAAAAGAAAGACTTACATGGCAGCCTCGCCCTCATTTCGGCTGCAGCTATGTCCCTCAAGGCGCTTTCCTTCGTGAGCTTCGTGGTTAAGAAGGAACCCGCGCGGCATCCTCAAAGGTGATCCCCCTGATCTGGGTGTCTTTTGCGATCTTGAACGTCGAGGAAAACTCCATGACCGCCCTGCCCTCCAGGTCATAAAGGGTCGCCTGCCCCTTGAGAATCCTGCCGTCCCTGCCGACCACCTTTGCCTTTGCCGTGACTGTTCCCTGTTTCACCGGGGCCAGGTATTTGGCGCTGAGATCGATGGTGGCAAAATGCGACAGGGGCGGAATGATGCTCTTGATCGCCATGACGACCGCGGTGTCTGCCAGGCTCACCAGAG
Source organism: uncultured Syntrophobacter sp. (assembly GCA_964539645.1). GTDB lineage: Bacteria > Desulfobacterota > Syntrophobacteria > Syntrophobacterales > Syntrophobacteraceae > SbD1. The sequence continues at coordinate 96,643 of CAZIJV010000004.1, read as the reverse complement.
CGCCGCCGTGCATCAGGCCCGCTCCCTGTGCATAATCGATGAGAAAAGGCATGGTCAATACGGCCTTACCGTCGGAGGCTTCGAGAATGCTCATGTTGAGGAGGCTCTCGAACGGCGCGCAACTGATCCATTCTTTCATTTCAAAATGGTGAGGCCCCGTTGAGGGTGAGGGGGTTCTTTTCTCTGACATTACAGTGCAGCTACTCCCTTTCATTGATCCTTATCCATAGATGGACATGCTTTTGGTGCTGGTGCTGAAAACATCCCGATTGACAATCACATTGAGCAGGGCCGGTTTTCCGGAGTCGCGGGCACGTTCAAGGGCGGGACGGATCTGGTCCGGCGCCGTCACGTATTCGCCGTGCCCTCCCATTGCCTCAATGATCAGATCGTACCTGATCGGTGAGAGCGTGTTTGCGATGTTGTCTCGCTCATGGCCGTATTTCAGCAACTGGGCGAAGCGCACCTGGTTCCAGGCGGCATTGTTGGCCAAAATGCCGACTACCGGCATTTTAAACCGCACCAGGGTGTCATAGTCGAATCCCGTGCATCCGAAAGCTCCATCGCCAAAGAGCGCCACCACCTCGCATTGGGGGCAGGCGGCTTTGGCGGCGATTGCGAAGGGAGCGCCGACTCCGAGCGTGCCCAAAGGACCGGGATCAAGCCATTTACCGGGCTTGCGCGTCTTGATCACGTTCGCCGAGATGGTCACCACATCTCCTCCGTCGGCGATGAATATCGAATCCTCGGTAAGAAAGCTGTTTATCTCCCGGGCAAGCCTTAAGGGGTGAATGGGAATCTCTTCGGAAGCAAGAAAAGGCCTCTCCTGCTCCAGTATTTCTTCCTCCCTGGCCATCAACTCACGGCGCCAGCCGGCCAGATCGTATCGGGCGCAGATCGCTGCATCAATATCATCGAGCACGGAGGCAATATCCCCGTTGATCGGAATGTCGACGCTCCTGTTATGACACAACTCCGAATAGTCGAGATCGATCTGTACTACTTTGGTATCGGGGGAAATCCGGCTGCCGTACCCCAATCGGAAATCGAAGGGAGTACCGATTATCACCACCACATCGGCCTTGGAGAGCGCGTACTTGCGCGAACGGCTGAAAAGGCATTCCAGATCGGATGGAAGCGCTCCTCGTGCAGCGCCGTTCAAATAGGTCGGAATCCCCGTTTTTCTTACGAGCGCTTCGAGCCGCTCCGTTGCCCTGCAATGCCAGACCTGGGTCCCGGCAAGGATTGCGGGCCGCTTTGCCTTCTCCATCAACTGGATGCACCGCTCGATCTGCGCGGCATCCCCCCTTGTCCTGCCCATCGCCCTGTAGTCCTTTGGAAAAGCAACGGCGCTCTCCTCCACTTTCCGGTCGAGCACATCATTGGGGATCTCCAGGAAAGAAGGCCCGGGACGGCCGCTGTAGCATTCACGAAGGGCTATGGCCATGTACTCCGGGATGCGTTCGGTTTCAAAAACCGTGGCCGAAAACTTTGTTATCGGCTTCATCAGGTCCACGTGGTTCAGCTCCTGCAATCCTCCCTTGAGCAGATTCCTCAACGGCGCCTGCCCGCCGATCAGGAGCATCGGTATCTGAGCGCGGAAAGCATTTGCCACCCCCGTTACCGAATCGGTCACCCCCGGACCCGCGGTGACGGCGGCGAGTCCGGGAACACCCGTCAGGCGGGTCCAGGCATCCGCCGCATGAGCAGCCGATTGCTCATGACGCACGTCGATCACCCGGATGCCCTCTTCGACACATCCATTATAGATATCCATGATGTGCCCGCCACAAAGGGTGAAAAGCACTTTTATGCCTGCATGTCCTGCAAATTTCGCAACCAACTGACCGCCGGTGACTGTCGCCATGGCGCCCTCCTGAATGGTGGGGAACTTCCAAGAAGCCTCTCGACTATTCCGGGGTGAATTCCTTACTGCCGTTTCTGGAAAAGGTTAAGATATTCAACAGCGTTTTTTATGCCTGCCAGCGTCAGGTCCTCCATGCGGAAGATGCGGGCAATATGGTTGATGGTGACGCTTTCCCTCATCCAACGGTCTTTAGAGATGGGATTGAGCCATACGCTTGCAGGAAAAGCCGCCCGCAAATCCTGCAGCCACTCGCGCCCGGGCTTGCGATCATTTACAGGTTGCATATAAAGTGATCCGTTCGCCGCCATCAGTTCGGCCGGCGCCATATTGGCATCCCCGATGATGATCAGGTGCGTATCGGCGCCCCGGGCCAGAAGCGTCTCCCATGGTACGGGCATGGTGCGATATTTATCCTGATAGACCGTTCCGTAGATACAGTTATGAAAGTAATAGTGCTTCAACTCCTTGAACTGCTGCCGGATTTTACCAAAGATCTCCTTTACCAGATTAACGTAAGACCACATCGAGTAGCCGCCGTTATCCAGCAGAAGGATCACCTTCAACCGGTCCCGCATTTCCCTGGTGAAGACAAGCTCGATTTCCCCGCCGTTTCGAGCGGTGCGGGAGATGGTCTGATCTATATCGAGTTCGGTTTCCGGCCCCGCCAGTTGGTAATTTTTCAACGAGGCAAGCACCTGCCGGAGGTTTTCCTGCGCTAGAGTAGAGTTGTCACTGTAGTTGATATAGTTTCTTCTGCCGATTACCTTCTGGGCCGTTCCGTGCAGGCTGTTCCCATGGACTCGCATTCCTCCTTTGGATTTGCCCCCATGTCCGAAGGGAGACCGCCCCCGGGTCCCTATCCACCTGTTACCGCCATGATGCTCACCCTGCTGGGCCAGGAGCGTTTCCCAGAATCGTGCAAGCAGTTCCTCGGTTGTGAGGTCATGGAGTTGGTCCGGGGAAATGGCGCCCTTTTCGATCTGTTCCTTCAGCCATTCCTGAAAAGGCTTTCCGGCAAGCGCTTCCTCCCAGTCTCCCGGAAAGGCCGGGGAATTTTTGCCCAGAAAAAAAGATGAGAAAATACGCTCGAAGGTGTCGTAGTGTTCCACTCGCTTGATAAAAATGAGGCGGGAGAGGAGAAAAAGCCTGTCCAGGTCAGGGGCCAGCCCGCGCCTGAGAGCATGATAGAATTCCAGGATATATTGCACGCTGACGGGAATTTCCGCGCGCCGAAGTTCATAAATGAATGCGAGCATCAGTTCCTGTCCTTCACCGCCGGCCTCATCAGAACCGGGACGGCTTGTTCGCGCCTTTGAACTTGAGAAGGTCCTGCGAACGCTTCAAAAGGGTTCCAATGTGCAGGATCTTTCTGCCCGCCCCCGGATCTCTTGCCTCGCTGGAGCGCAGTGCGGCGATCCAGTCGAGCAGCTCCGCGGTTGCGGGCGGTTTTTCAAACCCTTTCTCCCGCAGACCGTAAAATGTGGCGAGGCAGGCCTCGAGCAGAGTCTTTTGAATATCGGGGAAATGCAGCCGGACAATTATCTCCACCTCTTCGGGTCCCGGAAAAGGAATGAAATGGCAAAAACAGCGGCGAAGAAACGGATCGGAGAGTTCCCGTTTTGCGTTACTCGTTATGATGATGATGGGGCGCTGCCGGGCCGCCACTTTATGATTGATTTCCCTGATAATGAACGAACCGTCTTCCAGCACGTCGAGCAGGTTGTCCTGAGTATCCGAATCGGTCTTATCGATCTCATCCAGGAGCAGGACCCTTCTGTCCTCGGAAAGAAAAGCCCTTCCAATCGGTCCGAAGCGCAGATAGTCCCAGATATTGTTTACGTCCCTGCCGGTTTCACCGCTTCCGAACCGGGAGTCATTGAGCCTCAGCACGGTATCGTAGACGTAGCATAACTCCTCGCCTTTGAAAGTCGATTTGCACCGGGCCTCCTCCATGTTGAGCCCCAGCGCCCGTGCGATCTCGAAGGCAAGCTGCGTCTTGCCTGTACCTGCTTCACCCATCAGGAGAAGGGGCTTCTCCAGGGCTATAGAGATATTTACAATTTCACCGAGTTCGGCAGTCAGATAGTAGCGCTCGGTACCGGTAAATTTCATGTCGGTTGTCATAGTCTTCTCATTGCGGCTGAATTCGATTGATGACGAACGGTATTAGTCCTCGGAAGAGCGGCATCGGCGGTTGGAAAATAGCAGTTAAACGCGCATCAGGCAACTCTTTCGGTTTCTCTTAAAGCCCAACGTCCGTCTATTTTTGCATATTCGCCCGACCGAACCGCTGCGAAACCGCTTCCGTCCCACATCCAGACGTCCACCCTGACGAATTCGTCTTGAACCGCAATGATATTGAAGGCATTTCTTTCCAGCCGGGTGCGCGTGGAGACGGCGGTTCCCGCCTGTACCACCAGAGTCGATCCTTTGGCCCCGGTATAGACCTCGTGGGTCCCCCCGGCATAGCTCGTGTGGTAGTGTCCGGCAAGAGCAAGATCCGGCACGCAGCCGTGGACTTTCAGAAAGACCTCTTCAGCCCTTCCCACGACGCCCTCCCGCGGTTTGCCGGGCGGGGCTACAAAAGGATGGTGCGTGACAAGTATCCTGCAGGTTTCATCAGAGACCTCGCAAAATCTGTCCCGGATGACTTCCATCTGCTCGCGTGACACCCTGCCGTTTTTCCAGGTAAGAGATCGCGCCGTATTGATTCCAAGAACGATTATTTCATCGTCTCGAAAAACCGGAGAAAGATCCCGGGACAGGTATTTCCGATAGTTGTCGGTCGGCGCCAGGAAACGGGCCAATAAGTTGAAGAGCGGCACGTCGTGGTTCCCCGGGACCAGCAGCTTTGGAAATGGGAGTTGATCGAGGAACTGTCTCGCTGCCTTGAACTGCCATTCCCGCGCCCTTTGGGTGAAGTCGCCGCTCACTACCACCAGATCCGGTCGAATTGCATGCAGGGCACTCAGCACGCCGTCGACCGCCGAAGGCAGCACGGCGCCGAAATGCAGGTCCGACAGGTGGGCCAGGGTTCTCATTGTACAGATCCCGGAGCGATGATTTTAAGGGATTTGGGGAGGATGCGAAAATGGAGCGCGGGCTTAATCATCAGCACCTCCCCATCCAGCGCGGTCCTCATCCTGCTTCTGTGGCTTTCCACGATCAATTCGGTCGTATCAATCGTCTGCAGACTCGGCGCCTCATCCACCCGGCCCAGTAAAGCCTTAAGCGCGGACAGAAGCAGAACCGGCCTTGAAGCCTTTTGGGCATACCACACGCTGAAAAGCCCCTCGGAAAGAGAATCCCTTTGCGCGACAGAGAGGAATTCCGGTCTGTAACGGTTATTGCCCACCATCAGGAAAGGAGTCTCAATCTGCTCCCGTACATCTTCGCCCCGGATTCCCAGCCGGTGCGCCGGAAGATCCCAGAGAATCCCCGCCAGTGCAATGGTCATCGCAAAGTACTTGGAGATCCCCAGTTTTAACTGGTAATCGGCGCGTTTTCTCACGGCTTCCGGGTATATGCCGATAGAGGCATTATTCACGAATATGTGGCCGTTAACCGAGCCGATATCGACGAACTTCGCTGTACCTTTAATGAGTGAGCGCACAGCATCCCGCGGGTCCATCGGAATCCCGAGGTCCTGTGCGAAATGGTTGAGCGTGCCGAAAGGGAGCACGCCCAGAGCTATATTCGTCTTGTAGAGATAGCCGGCGGCTGCGCGGATTGTGCCGTCCCCACCGCCTAAGCACACCGCCTCTGCATCGGAGCGCACGATCCGTGACAGCTCCTCGTTTAGTTTCGCGGGACGGATTATTTTCAATTGGGCTTCGATCCCAGCCTCCTCGAAAGCCCCCGAGACAATGTTGGCTTTTTCGGAGCTGCCTGCTTCCGAATTAATCAGGACTGTCACCTTTTTCAGACGGGAAATCTCTTTCAGGCCATTATCTACTTTGGAAGGCATAAATTTCCGATACCTCATCCGGAGTTGAGAGCTTTTTTTCAAATCATCGGTTCTTCAGTATTAACTTCAACTCCTTTGAAGTTAAGCATCCCTGGCAAAGTCAAAGGATGTTTCTGAACAGATCAAATGAAAGAAGGCCACGCCAGGACAATGTAATTACTTTGATATGGATGGCGGATTCTGGGGATTGACCGGGAGATTACCGTAGGCGGACCTGATTGAGAGGAATGCCGGTGTCCTGGACAAAGTCCGGGAAGTCTTCTAGATTCCTTGTGATGATGATGATTGGAATCGACGCAGTCAGTTCTTTCATGTATTTTCTCCCAAAAGGAGTAGCAGATGGCCCATTTCATCGAACTTGAAGGTTTGGACGAGGAAGACATTGTGCTGCTGGAGACACTTGCTGAGCGCCTCAGGAAGAAAGCCAAAACAAGACAGATTCGCTCTAAAAAGAAATCTCAAAGGGACGTATCAGTTCCTGAAGATGTCCTCTCAGCCACGGCTGGAGCCTGGAAAGATACTATTGATTGCGAGGAACTCAAGCGCCGGATTTATGAGGACCGCCTCTCATCCCGTCCGCAGGTGAGACTATGAAGGTCGAATACCTGGTGGATACCGATTGGATTATCGATCACTTTGCTAATGTTCATGCTACCACTCAGAAATTGCGAGAGCTTCAACCGCAGGGTATTGCCGTAAGCATCGTCTCGCTGGCGGAACTCTATGAAGGCGTGTACTACTCCCGACCCTAAGAAAAACGATGCTCTCTTACGTACCTTCCTTGGCAAATTTCCGGTAATAGGAGTGTAGACCATGAAACCTGCCAATGCTTTGGTCGAGAAAGAGGCAAACTTAGGAAAGCGGGGAAGATGATCGGGGATTTCGACCTTCTGATCGCCTCCACCTGTCTCTGCCGCGAGCTTACTCTCCTCACCAACAACGTGAACCATTTCGAAAGGATCGAAGGGCTTCGTCTCCTTTCCATCTCCAGATAATTGGAGAAGTACGGTAAACAACCCTGTTGTTCAGCTTGAAACACTCTGGAATTCTCTCTGTAATACATCCAGGCGGAGAAAACGGCCCAATGCGCAAAAGCTCTCTCCATGCTTATTCTGAAAGATATACAACTTTGCTTGGAGGACACTATTGATGACCAGGGAAGAGATTGCTCTACAACTTACTCTAAAAGCTCTTGATAAGTTCAGGGTCGAGAAAGCAAGCCAGGTGGCGGAGATTTTTAATGTCGTCTACGAAGCGTTGAGGCTCCCGGCGGAAGAGCGGAACAGCGTAAAAGAGCCGGAGGCGGACAGCCTTTCGGAACTACCGAAAGAAGAACCCCCGGCTGTTCAGGAGGCGCCCCCCTCCGGGCAGCAGGACCAGAAGAAGGGGAAAAGGACCAGAAAGTGATGGGGTTGGATTGGGGGATTTAGGAATTTAGGGATTGGGGGATTGGGGGACTATTTTGAGCGCAGTTTTTCCAGATGGCGCCAGTCGGATTCCGGCGGGTTTTCCCGGTATTGGGTGCACCGGGAATGGTAGAAATTGGCAGGAGCATCGGCAGGATGCTTCTCGAGGATATTTGCAAAAATCCGGCAGGCTTCATCCCACTTCTTTGCCTGATAGGCTTCGACCCCCCTGGTAAAGTGCGTGCAGAGCCAGGCAATCTCCTCTTCGGCCTGCTCTTCGACCTTTCGCCCCATAAGTTCGTATATGGTGGTCTCCTCATGCTTTCCCTTGACCGCCACTGTCCCGAGCAGTCTGAACCAGAACCTGTCCGCCGCCACCTCAAAAGTCCTGTGGGAAACGATTATCTTCGTGCCAAACAGTTTATTGGCCCCTTCCAGCCGGCTCGCCAGGTTCACATTATCACCCATCACCGTGTAATTGATCCGTTCGCTCGAACCGACGTTGCCTACGACGGTCTCGCCCGTGCTGATGCCGATGCGTGTAATAAAGGGGTGCCTGCCCTCACTCTCCCACCTCTGATTGAGTTCGGCTATTTTTTCCTGGCATTCCAGTCCGGCGCAGCAGGCGTTGTAAACGTGCTCATCGTCATGGACAGGCGCTCCCCAAAAGGCCAGGATAGCATCACCGATGTACTTGTCCACCGTTCCCCGGTGGCGGCTCAGGATCATCGTAAGTTCATCAAAGTACTCGGAAAGATAAACCATAAGATCTTCCGGCGACATGCTCTCCGCAATGGTCGTAAACCCGGAAACATCGGAAAAGAATACGGTCAGCTCTTTCTTCTGGCCCCCAAGGCGAGCCTCCTTTCCCGTATGAATCAACTGGCGCACCAGTTCGGCGGGAACATACCGTCTGAAGGCCTGGAGACCGGATTTCATTGCGGAGATGGCATTGCTCATCATTTGTATTTCTCTGATGTATGAACTTATCGAGATTTTTTCCTCGAGATGAAAATTCTTGATCTTCTTGGTTTCCTCCGCAAGAAGCTGTATGGGCCGGGTGATGCCTCTGGCGATAAAGAATGCGGCAAGAATTGCGGCAGCCAGTATGAATAAGCTGATCACAAGCACTTGAATCATCAACTCCCTGGCGTTCATGATGAAATCGTCTTCCGGAACCACTATGCCGATTTTCCAGGGCACGGGGAAAGTCCGCGGGAACTCGGAAAATGCGGCCATGTATCTTTTCCCGCCACTTTCGACGGTGAACTTCTTTTTTCCGGTTTTCTCATGCACATGGAACGCTTCCGTGACCGGCGCAACCCCGAGATCACCAATTTTCACCGGATTCAACGTCCCGTTGTCCTCCCTGATGATGCGTTGGACCTCAGGAAAGGCCACGACCTCGTTCTTCTGGTTGATAATAAAAGCAATTCCGCGCTTTCCGATTTTCAGGTTCTTCAGAAAGCCGGATATTTCTTCGAGTTCGATATCCATCGCCCAGACGCCCACAATCCTCCCATCTTGCCCCAAGACAGGGTGTGACGAGGTGATTGCGGGCCTCTTGTTTCTAAACAGGATATACAAATCCGTCCAGAAGTTCGCGTTTGAGTCCCTGGCGCCCGTATACCAGGGGCGAACCCGCGGATCGTAGTCTATGGGCTTGTTCGATTTTTCAGTCCTGAGCAGCTTGAATTCCGAATCATAGTATTTGAATTCATCGGAGGGCGGAGATAAATCCGGCCTGATCAACCGGCTCTCCATGGTTCCGTCCGGAAGTCTCCAGGCTCGAATATAGCTACCATGTTCATCGGCAAGGAAAAACATCGCCACCTGGGGATAGTATTTCAGGACGCCAAGGGTATAGCGTTCAACCTGTTCCTGGTTGTCACGGGAGATTGCGCCGAGTTCGGAAAGGGTTGAACTCATCTCTACCGTGATGGACGCAGGCAGAAAATAGTGGTTCATTTTCTCGATTACGGTTCTGGAAGTCTGGTTCAACTGTTCATCGCACAGCCCCAGAACTATCTTTCTACTCTCATGAAAATTGTAATACAGAATGGGCGCTACGGTGATCAGCAGCAATCCTATGAACGTACACACTATCTTGACGTAAAAACTATGATTGAGAATCGAGGACTTGGAAGCAGGCTCGACTGCCGGCATCTTTTTACTCCCAAAGGTTAGACACTGATCTTGCGGCAAGCCTTTTCCCGACCTGCACAGGGAATGATCCACACTCACTTTCCCAAGCCCGCCCGCGAATACGCAATCCTTTTTCCCGCCTTGTTCCACGTATTCAACGAACTTAGGTTATGAACTGTACAATTTGCATGAAAACAGAGCGCAGGAGAAACATCAAGCTTTTAATCGTTCCTTAAAGAGGCAGGCGCACATGTTGAGGCGGGATTTACTGAACATCCTGGTAAAAGCCAATGAATTCAAGGAAGGAGACCTCCTCGTCGGGGGAACTGCCGACGAAATAGAACGCAGGGAGGCCAAAGAGTCTCTCTCCGCTCTGCAGCTTGGCGAAGTAGCGGCCGTTCCCGTGGTAGAGGATGGCGTGACCGAAGCCCTGGCCCGCTCCGTCGACAGGAAGATCGCGGCTGAAATCTCTCGGCTGACGTTCGGAGAACTCAGGCTGATACTGCTCGGCGCCGGCGGGAGCAACTGGGTGCGAACCCATGGGGAGGGGCTTTCGAGCGAGCAGATTGCGTCCGTGGTGAAACTGATGACAAACGAAGAACTCTCGACAGTGTCGAACTCCATATTCAATCCCCTGCCGGGCGCAGGAGTCCGGATCGGCGCCCCTGCCCATTTCGGTTCACGTATTCAACCCAACAGCCCGGGGGATAATGAAGAAGAGATCCTCTTTTCAATTCTGGAGGGGCTCTCCTATGGCTGCGGGGATGTCATTCTCGGCCTCAATCCGGCAGGCAGCGATCTCGATACGATCGTCCGGCTTGAGAGACTGCTTGAATCGGTCAAGGAGCGTTTTGCACTGCCCAGCCGCTACTGCGTGCTCTCCGATATCGTGAAACAGGATTCCGCACGTGTGAGAACAAAAGTGGATGTCGGTTTTCAAAGTCTGTCCGGTACCTCCAAGGCGCTTCAGGGCATGGTGGGACTCGACGTCGAGGGACTGCTGGACCTGGCTCGCGGCTTCGATGGGCTCTATTTCGAAACCGGACAGGGATCGGCATTAACCAATCATGCTGCGGAAAATGTCGATATGGTGACTCTTGAAGCGCGCAATTACGGGCTCGCCAGGTACATCCGCCGGCAGACCGGCGCCTGGATGATCGTCAACGACGTCGCCGGATTCATCGGACCCGAAGTGTTCCGCGGCCCGGATCAACTGTTGCGGGCGTGCCTCGAAGATACCGTCATGGCCAGACTTCACGGCCTCTGCATGGGTCTCGATATCTGTTCGACATTCCACATGGGAATAGACCCCGGCGCCCTCCGGGAACTCACTCTCAAAATCGCGGGCATGGCCGCCCCCTCATACCTCATGGCAGTGGCGGGTAACGCAGATCCCATGCTCGGCTATCTCACCACCTCGTTCAGAGAGCATCCTCTGCTTCGCGCACGCACGGGTAAGGGCGTTTCCACCGAAATGCATCTCTGGTTCATGGATCTTGGAATCATGGACCGAACCGGGAACCTCCTTGCCACCAGGCCGGGCGCGGAATCCCTCTACGCTCTCTATAGGAAAAAGGGCGGCGACAAACGCCCGGCCGCTGAAATAGAGGCTGAGGCCGCCAGGAAGATGTCCGCACTGCGCGAACGCGGCTTCGATCTCGGCTATGGCCACGTGACAGAATTCGGCGCGCCTCCCGAAATCGACGCCCGCATGAATGCTATCTACCGGCAGGCCCGCGCCGCGCTCTATTCGACCCTGGACGAATCGGTCATAAGAGATGCTGTTCCCAAAAATCTGCGCCTCAGAACAGTGGCGCTGAGCAGGGACGACTATATCTCGCATCCTGAACAGGGAGAGCATTTCCACAACGAAGATGAAGCGCGCATTTCAGGCCTTCATGCACCGGGCCGCACACCGTTCGTCCAGATAGTGATCTCGGACGGGCTCAATGCGAATGCCGTCAATGAAAACCTCAGGAAACTCCTGCCCCCGCTCAGGAAGTTGCTCGGCGCACAGACCTGCAATCTTGGGGATACCGACATCCTGGTCGAGAACGGCAGGGTCAGGGCCGGTTATAGAATAGGAGAACTACTGGGCGCCGACGTCATCATCCACCTCATCGGGGAGCGGCCTGGCGCAGGCCTCGATACCCTCTCCGCCTATATCACCTATGGGCGCGACAGCTTTGGACAATATCGCTGGAAGCGCTCCATGGATCATTCCCGCACAACCGCGATTTGCGGAATCCATCGACTGGCGACCCTGCCGGCGGAAGCAGCAATGGAGATAGCCGCCCGTGTGGCCCAAATCCTTCGAGAGCGCCGTTCGGGGGTCGAACTCGGACGCCAGGGCTGACCTCTTTCAGGCCAACCCCATCCCCCATGCCTTTTGATCAGGATTCATCTTCTTCGGGCGGACGGATGCTTTTAAAACTCCGGTAGAGCAGCAGATCGTAGATAATCTTCAGGCCTCCTCCAATAAAAAGGCAAAGGTCCTCTGCTTATCGGGAACAATATGCGAAAGGGACGCCTGTTCAATGGAGAGGAAGGGGCCGACTTCGTAGCCGCTGGGACTGATTATGCCCAAGGTGGCGGCGACAAGGAGGAGGAAAAAGCCGTCCGCAAAGGAGAACACCAGTCCGGCAAGGAGCATCAGAGCCGAACCGAGCAGGAGCATCCTCTTTCGGCCAACGCGGTCGGCGACCATTGTGATCCACAAGGATATCAGGGTATCGCCGAGGAGGGTAAGGGTAAGCAGCAGGCCTATTCTGTAACCCGACATGCCGATTTCCGCCAGGTAGAGCACGAGAATGACGGAAAGGGCGCCATAGGCGAAAAGGCGGAGCGCGCGCGTTAGAAACAGGAGCCGTCCATCTTTCGGCAGAGCTGCGAAAAAGGAAGAATCGGAGATGGTGGTCATGGCGTTTGATCCGAATAGACAGCGTGCCAGAGTGAAGCGAAAAGAGACCTGTGCTGAAGAAAGAGGTCCATATCGAAAGGCGGTCCGGAATTCCCGGGTGGGCGTTGCTCCGCCGCGAAAGCAAAAATCATGTTTCACTCGAGCCGGTCTGTACCCTGCTCTCATTAAAAACTAAAGATATATATGGCCCTTCAGCTTCGAGATCAAGTCCCCCGCCGCCAAATCGGGCTGATTACAGACCCGCACCCATGCCCGGATGATCGCCTCGGCGATACAGGGCAGCATATCGCCTGTCTTAACAAAGCGCAAGAACATCCTCGATCAACCCGGCGCCTTTCAAACCCGTTGATCAAGTATCGTAAAATGACTTGATCTTTCAAGAAAACTTCACTATTAAGTTTAATACATACATGTAGAACACGGCGAAAAAATTCACCAGGTACGCAGTAAGCGCATTTAGGTTATTCGCGGTATAATTGTATTTTCGAAAATAGGCTTAACTCTGTTTCCTTCAATCATGGATAAACTGCAGATATGATGACTACCTGCCCGGCTGCTCTTCGCAAGCTGCTCCAGACCGGCGCATTCGGTCTTGGTGTGTTGTTTTTATGCCTGTTCAGCGTGACCTCCAATGCCCATGGCCTCGCGTCCAACAATGTCCCCCTCGACAACTGGTCCTACGAGGCGCTGGATAAGCTGGCAGGCTTCGGCCTCATCCAGTCGGACATACATGGAATACGTCCCTTCACCCGGATCGAAACCGCGAGGCTGGTCAGCGATGCCCTGAGGGCCAGAGAGGAGAAGGGGCTTCGGCTTCCGACCTTAATCGAGCACTTCCTGGATCGGTTTCAAAAGGAATTTGCAGAGGAGCTTGCCGTACATGGGTGGGGCAAAGCGGAGAGCGGCGTCAAGCTGGTGGTGACACCAATCGAAGAGGTCCAGGCGAGCTATGTTTTCGTGGATGGAAAACCCCGCGACTTCGTTAACTTTGGCGGGGGAAAAGGCCAGTTTCCCAACGCGGGTGGAAGCGGCATCATTGCGAACGGTGGGACGCCGCTGCTTCCGAACAACGAGGGGATCGCATACGGTAATGGGAACAACTTCTCCCTGCGCTTTTCCTCGAGTTTCAGGCTGTGGGATGTTTTTTCAGGCTACGTGGAGCCCCTCCTCATCCTCCGCGAGAATGAGACAGCAGGCAGAGATCTGGCCCTGTTGAGCGGTGGGCAGGTCTTGGGAAGGCTCGGCACACGGGACCACGTGGAGGTAGACCTGCATAAAGGCTACGCGAAAGTCTCGCAATGGAACATCGAACTGGAAGCAGGCCGGGACACGATGTGGCTGGGCCAGGGACACCACGGCACACTGCTGCTCTCCAATAATGCCCCGCCGCTCGATATGCTGAAGCTCTCCAATCCGGTACCGACGATGCTGCCCTGGTATTTCAGCTACCTGGGCCCTCTCAAATACACTTTTTTCGCTGCCAGGCTCGAGGAGGAGCGCGATTTTCCGCATGCCATCCTGGCGGGTGGGCGAGTGGTCATCAAACCCCACCCTCTCCTTGAACTCGGGGTGGCGGGAACGCTCATTTTCGGCGGTGAAGGCGCGGGCCCCGTCGGCATTCCTGGAGAAACAGCGCAGGAAGACGGCCGCATGGCGTTCGATATGCGCTTGCGGCTCCCCTTCCTGAGGAACGCCGAAGTTTATGCCGAATACGCGGGAGAGGATCTCCTGACTGATTCGCCATACTGGTATGAGCCTCTATTCAATGATGTCGCATGGCTCGTCGGTATTTACTTCCCCAGGGTTTTCGACGACGGCAGGACCGATTTCCGCGTGGAGTACTCCAACAATGCTTTCAAACAGGGGCCGGGCCACGGCGGGATCTGGTATGGGCATACCCAGTATACATCCGGCTACACCTACAAACAGATGATCCTGGGACACCACATGGGTCCCGACGCACAAGACATTTTTGCCCGCGTTACCCACCACCTTAAAAATGACCTCGCCCTGGGCCTCGACTACGAACACATGGAGCGGGGAGTAACGGTCGGGCGCGTCGAAGAAAAATCCAATGCGGTCGGCGCCGATGTAACCTACGACTACAGCGAGCGGTGGCGAGTGTGTGTCCGCTACGGTTTTGAATCCATAGACAATTTCAACCTGGTCCCCGGCCGGGACCGGGACAACCACCTGCTCATGACAGCCTTGAAGTTCACGTTCTGAGAGCCTCACGCAATATATATCCCCTTAATTTCCCCGAGTTCTCAAGCAATAATGCCTAGTATATGACTCCTGTTCGTGCTATGTTCAGCAACCGAGTATGAGAGTTCTCTTGGACTCTCCGGGCTCGCTTCGGGGGGAGTGTGCCTGATCGATAAGCATCCTTAGTCTTTCTGAGGGTGAAGCAGGGATCTCCAATCGTTTACATTTGCACAAGGGCTTCTTATCCTCCTTACAGACTGATTATGTAATGGAGGCATACATTCTAGCAGGAGACAGTCATGATCTGGGTTGCATTCGGGGCGGGAATTATTCTGGGGCTATTCGGCGGGATGCTGGTGCTGGGCCTGATCCGGGGAATGGCGGCATCCAGATCGGGCGCCTGCGTGAAGAAACCGCCGGCGGCAGAAGGGCCGGAAGTCTCTGCTCCGCTAAACACGCAGGCGACCTCTCAGGCATGAAGCGGTAAATCGCATTGTTCAGGTGAGTAATGTCGAAGCATCAATTTCCGTCGGCTTGGCCGACCGGATATACGAAGTTAACTGATTGGCCTTTCTCAAGAGAAGCCATGCAGGAGCGCCGGCTATCCGACGGTTGCTTTATTTCTCGTCCTTAAAGCTTCAACTGTTCAATTCTCTCGCACGCTTCGTCCAATACCTTATCCTCTTTGGCATAGCAGAAACGCGCCAGACCTTCCCCTGCGTCATCATGATAGAATGCCTCACCCGGCACGCTGGCAACACCGGTCTGCTGAAGCAGGTACATCGCCCGCTCCTTGCTGCTTCCCCCCGGAAGCCTGGTGATATCGGCAAGAATATAGTAGGCCCCCTGGGGTACATAAGGTTCCATACCCGCTCTCGAAAGCGCCCCGCAAATCTTGTCTCTCTTTCGCAGATACTCGGCTGCAAGATTTTCGTAGTACTCCTGACCAAGGCTCAATAATCCTTGCGCCACCCCCATTTGCAGCGGGGCCGGTGCGCAGACGTAGACCAAGTCATTGAAGTAGCCGATGGTCTGGGCCCATTTTGAATCGCAGATTGAGTAACCGATACGCCATCCGGTGATGCTGAACGTCTTCGACAAACCGGAAATGGTGATGGTCCTCTCCGCCATGCGGGGCAGGGTGGCAGGCGCGATATGCCGATTGCCGTTATAGATAAAATGTTCGTAAATTTCATCAGTAAAAACAAAGAGATCATAATCTTCCGCGAACTGGGAGATAATTTCCAAATCGGCTCGACTGTATACTTTCCCGGACGGGTTGGCCGGTGTGTTCACCATTATTGCCCGCGTTCGCGGTGTTCTTATACGTTCGAGATCTTCATAGGTAAAGGCCCAGTCCGGAGGCAGGGTCCTCACATAAACGGGGACGGCCTGGGTTGCGACCAGGGTGCTCACGTGGTAGCCATAATAGGGTTCGAAGAGGATGATCTCGTCACCGGGGTCGAGCAGGGAGAGGCATGCACAGTAGAGTGCTCCTGTCGCCCCGGCGCTTACCACTATTTCCTTCTGAGGATCGACCTTCATCCCCGTGAAGCGCTCCTGTTTTGCTGCTATCGCCTCCCTGAGTTCATCAAGCCCGTCGTAGCGGGTATATGTATTTATTCCATTGTCCATGGCTTCCTGGGCCCCCCGCCTGACAACCAGAGGAACCTCCGTATCACAGACACCCTGCGACAGGTTTATTCCGCCGATAAGGTCGCATTCGATAGACATATTGCGTATTTCAGACTGCAGCACCCATTCGTGCCGTTCACTCAACTTCAGACTCACAGGTTGCTCCTTGTTTGAACTTAATTCAGCCTGCCGGGCTTCCCCTCTGGAAAGCAAATAACTCTATCTGGCAGCCGGCTTCGATTTTCCGTAGAACCGGCAAACCACGGAAATTACATATTCGATTTCCTCGTCCGAGATCTCGACATTCATCGGGAGCGAGCAGACCTCCCTGCTGAGTGTTTCCGTTTCGGGGAATCCCCTGTCCTCCAGGTCCAGTGCCTCATGCTTGTAATAGGGTTTCCGAAACTGCGTGAGAACCTCAACCCCATTTGCTTTCAGGTAATCCGAAAACTCATTGCCCTGTTTGGACCTCACAGTGTAATTTTGATAGACATGGTCCCGCCTCGGGTCGTCATAATGAGGCAGAAGGAGATCCGGGATGCCCGAAAGGGCTGCTCTGTATCGCTCCGCAATTTCTTTTCGCCTCATTATCCAGGAGGGAAGATATCGCAGTTTCACGTCAAGAAAAGCTGCCTGCATGTTGTCCAGCAAGCAGGTGAAACCATGTCCGTGGTATTCGCCCGTGTCGCGGTCTTCACCATTGTAGCGCATTCTGGTTGCGAAAAGCGCCACATCCGGATCGTTTGTCGTAATGGCTCCACCGTCACCGTAGCCGCCCAGGATTTTGAAAGGATAAAAGCTCCAGCATCCGGTAACGCCCCATGAGCCCGCTTGCTTTCCCTGCATGCTCGATCCCAGGCTCTGGCAGGCATCTTCAATCACGACAAGATTGTGCCTTTCGGAAATCTCCATTATCCGGACCATGTCTGCCATATAACCGCTCAGGTGCACTGCCATTATTGCTTTTGTGCGAGGGCTGATCGCTTCCTCTATCTTGTCGCAGTCGATATTGAAGTCTTTGCCGACATCGACAAGAACCGGAGCGGCGCCCACGTTTACAATAGCAGAGGCCGAGGCCACAAAAGTATGGGCCGGTACAATCACTTCATCTCCGGGGCCTATTCCTGTAGCCCGCAGGGACATGTGCAATGCATCATATCCACTGTTCAACCCTACGGCATATCTAGTGCCGACAAATGATGCCAGATTCTCTTCGAACTGTTTCAATTGCCCTCGGTCGATCAAATCTCCCTTTGTCATTACCTCGAAATAGGCTGCATCCAAATCATCCTTAAGCATCAAGTAAAGTCTACCCGGATCCACAAAGCGCACTCTAGAAGACATCTACTTAAATCCTCTCTGTTTTCCAAATGCAAAATGGAACGCAGCCTAGCCACACGTGGGTGTTCACCAGGCGCATCGGCAAAATGAACAGTACCAACCAGGAACTTGCCTTTTTATCATGGTCGGCCAAGAACTTTTCGAATCGAAAGGGCGATGTCCTCGGCCATCGGATAGTATGCCTTCTCCAAGGGTGCGCTGGCCGGGGCAGGGCAATCCGGAAGAGTAATCCTCGTGATGGGGGCGTTGAGATATTCAAATGCGCCTTCAGAGACCAGGGCTGCAACTTCTGCGGCCAGTCCGCATGTTTTCCATCCACCGTCAGCTACAACCAGCCTCCCGGTCTTCTTGACCGATTCAAAAATGATGTCCTGGTCCAGTGGTTTTACGGTGCGAAGATCGATTAATTCTACGCTGATTTGCTCTTCCGCTAGCTGCTGAACGGCTTTCACTGATTCATGAGCCAAAAAAGATGATGCCACCAGCGTGAGATCCTTTCCACTTGTTCTGACAACGCCTTTCCCGATCTCCACCTCGTACGGTTCCTCGGGTACGTGTTCCTCGACTCTATAAAGCCACCGGTCATCGATAAAAATAACCGGATTAGGGTCCTTTATTGCCGATATCATCAGCCCCTTGGCATCATAGGGCGTGGAGGGCATGACTACCTTGAGGCCGGGGATATGGGCAAAAGTGGCGTGCAGAGCTTGTGAGTGCTGAGCCGCCTGTTCTCCTCCACGGTTGATGATTCCCCAAATGACGACAGGTACCGAAGACTTTCCGCCGTTCATGTAATGCCAATTGGCAGCTTCATTGATGATAGGGTCCATAGCGTAGAGCATGAAGTCCATCCTGGGATGTACGACAACCGGCCTCATTCCCGCGATCGCTGCTCCGACGCCGGCGCCTGTCATGCTGTTTTCAGATACCGGCGTGTCAATCACGCGGGTTTCTCCAAACCGCTCAAGTAATCCTTGAGCAGTATTCCCCACATACCAGGGGCTCTTGACCCCCTGACCAATAACGAAAACCGATGAATCCGCCGCCATCATCTGATGCAGGGCTTCGTTGATTGCAAGGCTATACTGCAGCTTTCTATTTGAAGACATAGCTGAAAATGTCCTTTTTGTCAGGGCGGGCACTATCCTTTGCGAATCGGTGTGCTTCGGAAACTTCTGTTTCGACCCCACGTCGGATCCCATCCAGAGTCTGCCGTTCCACAAGTCTGTTGTCCAGGAGATGCCTCTCGAAATTTGAAATCGGGTCTCTACGCAGCCAGCTCTCAATCTCATCCTTGGGTCGGATGTCCGTGCGGGTGCCCTGGATATTGTCATCGGGCCCGACATGTCCCCGTAATCGGTATGTCAGGCACTCGATGAATACGGGACCGTCACCTGCCCTACACAGCTCGATAGCTTGTTTACCGGTCTCGTAGACCTGTAATACATCGTTTCCATCAATCTGATAGCTGGTTATGCGGAAAGGTTCGGCAATCGAGTGGATACTGTTTTCCACCCGACATTCTCGGATGGGCATATGGGTTGCGTAGTAGTTATTTTCACACACGAAGATAATTGGCAGTTTCTTGAGTGCAGCGAAATTGAGGCACTCATATAAAACTCCTTCTCCTGTCGCCCCATCGCCAAAGAAGCTTACCGCCACCCGGCCATCCTGTCTGAGCGATCCCGCCAGCGCGGCTCCCATTGCGAGTGAAATGGTGCCCGAAACAATTGGGGCCGCCCCCATCATACCCTGCTTGGGTGCAATAAGATGCATCGATCCGCCTCTTCCCCGGGCGCAGCCGCTTTCACGACCATAAATCTCAGCAAATAACTCGGCCATACTGCAACCCTTGGCCAGGAAGTGCCCATGGGAGCGGTGTGTTCCGAAGACATAGTCGTTCCGGGTGAGTGAGGCGCAAATACCTGCTGCAACTGCCTCCTGTCCGGAGTAGAGGTGGCACGGGCAGCGCACGTCGCCATTCAGGATCGGCGACACAAATTCTTCTTCACAGAGCCTGATCCTTATCATCATGCGATAAAGGTTTTCGAGGAGTTGCTTCGTATACTCCACTTCAATTCTCCAAATCACGGCAGAGGCTACCACCCTTGCCGTCTCAGTGAATGCTCGTCGCATGTCTTATTTCGCGAACAGCCTGGCTTTCGGGGCTAATTATTGCAAGCAAAGTTAATAAAATGATCTTTATGTCAGTCCAGACTGAGCGTTCTCTAACATATTTCAGTTGCAGCTTGATTTTCGTAGGTCGTATCAGTTCGAGATAAGCCTGGTCAGGATCAGCAGCTCCGGCTAAAATTGATCCCTCGTCAGAGTTCCAGATGGATGCCCAATCGGTAATTCCGGGGCGGACTGAGAGAATGACTTTTTCCTCTTCAGTATACATATCAGTGAAACGGCTGACTTCCGGCCTGGGCCCGACAATGCTCATCTCCCCTAAGAGGACATTGATAAGTTGGGGAAGTTCATCGAGTTTATATTTTCGAAGAAATCGTCCTACCCTGGTAATCCGTTGGTCTTCGTTGGTAGTAGAGGATGCACCCAGTTTCTCAGCAT
This sequence comes from uncultured Syntrophobacter sp., assembly GCA_964539645.1. Lineage (GTDB taxonomy): Bacteria > Desulfobacterota > Syntrophobacteria > Syntrophobacterales > Syntrophobacteraceae > SbD1. The sequence continues at coordinate 76,586 of CAZIJV010000004.1, read as the reverse complement.
CAACAACCATTGTTCGAAATTTATAAATGCGAAACGGCCTCCCTTGAAGACCAACGCGAAGACCACGATAAAAGATCGGACCGTTGTCTTCATTTTTGATGAGCTGAGCTATACATAATAGTATCAAACCCAAAGACCCCAGGCCGAAAACAGATGCTATCGTATCAAAGAGGCGTTTCATGACTGAATTCCTTCATAATGCAACATTGACACCAACTCAGATGATTTATATTTTAGTTAATTAGTTCAAATGTAAATATCCAAGAAAGTAACCTTGTAAGTGGAATCGTCGTTGCCAATCTGCCTAGTGATTCAAAGATCCAAATTAGAATGAAGACAAAGGGCGGAGCAAGAACTCCTGTAATATGCCAATACCTTATAAATATTCTCTCGCAAACCTAATAGCTTTGAGGCTCAGTATATGCGCCTTCTCCCATTCAGTTCGCATGTCCCGTGTCAACCTATGATATAAATTGATGGCGGGATCTCCATATTAGAAAGTTTACACTTTTCTGCCAATGATGCTGACGATGAAAGAATTGTCGGCGTGGCGGGGGCTCAGTTTTTCCTCTGTTTGCGAAGCCAGGGAATAAAGAACCGGCAACGGTGCGAAATACTGGCTGAACCCGCCATAGTACTGACGATCAATAATCTTAAAACGAGAGTCATACAAAGCTTCAATTTTACGGGTGTAGAGACAAAGGTCAGTGTAACTGCGCCGGCGGATTCGGCGGTAACATTGGGTCAGTGCATTGGCTTTTCCTGTCTCGAAGTTGATAAGAATCCCTCCTGGTTTCAAAACCGACAATATCCAGTCTAGCCAACAAGTGTATTCTTCCATGTTTGGAGAGCTATATAGTACAGTTTTAATAAACACGGCATCATAGAGGCCTCGGTGTCTGCGAGTTTCACATGGTGCGTTGTGGAAAAACACTACATCAGTAAGATTGTACTTCTCCGCATTTTGGGTGGCCATATTATGTGCTTTCCATTCGACATCCAGGCCAACCATGTGCCATCCAAGTTCTTGACATAAGTAGCAGCTTAAAAGGCCGTCTCCATAACCGACCTCTAGAACTTTGCTGCCTGGCAAGACAAGCTCTTGCATCACTGGAAACGCATTGTTTAATACACGTACCCACATACGTGGTGCTCCACCCGCCTTAAGGCCTTCGCAAAGCTTTAGTACATACTTCATATCTTGCCTCCTTGCAAGCTACTAACCAGTGTATATATTAAATCACAGGCTATACATAGTGTAGTGATAGTAAATACATTGCTTATGTAGTAACCATTTACCTTATATATTTACTCACTTTTACTATGGCATCAACAAACAGTAAAAATGACACGCTAATACTAAATAACTTACTATTTTCTAAGTACAACCATCCGGAGCGCCATACAACTCTTGTAGTACCAAATAATTGATCTGATTTTCATCGAATTCTCGTTCAACTTTAATTCTAGAGTATTGTCCGAATCTCAACCTCATTGTTTTATCCATAAGAAGAGTTTTTATTGCCTCACGCAGAGCTCTGACATCTTTGACCGGCACTAGGTACCCATTCCTGCCATCTTCAACAACTTCCTTACAGCCGACATTAATGGTAGTAATTATAGGTTTTCCCATACTCATCGCCTCAAGTAAAATCCGCGGAACACCCTCACCATAATACGACGGGAGGATAACGGCATCTGATAGAGCCAATATCTCTCTGATATCCTCTCTGAAGTCATACCACAAAAGATTGTCAGGCAACTTACTTTGTAAAAACTCAGAGGGAACTGCATCAGGGCTAGTGTTATCAACAGGCCCTACCAAAATAAAGCTAACGTTAGGAAACTCAGAAAGCAACGATTCAGCTGCCTTTACATATTCCGCGACTCCCTTGCTCCACACTAAACGCGACACAATCATTGAAATAAAAAGGCTGTCTGGTATAGAAGCTAGTTGAATCCTTAAACGCTCCAGTTGGTATTTATCGATAGATGCTATTGAGAATTCGGAAACATTCACCCCGATACTACGAATCAATATACATTTTCGAGCCTCAGCAATGTTAGATGTTACCAATAAATCTAGATCATCCTTATTCAAAAACCAGATGCGGTCAGCAAACATAAATGCCATTTGCAAAAGAGGCTTGACCACATATTTAATAAATTTTGATCGGATATCGATTGTCTGTGAAAAGGTGAATCCTAGGCCCTCGACAGTTGCAACAATTCTTGGCACCTTATTTAGTTTAGCAGCTAATGTTCCATAAATATTGGGTTTGATCGTGAAATTGTGGACAATTTGGTAACCTTCACGGCGGAATATTCGATATAGATTGACAAAATAATTTGCATCCCCAAAAGGATTGACGAATCGTGAAAACCTTATATCGTGGTATGAAACACCCAGTGATTTTACCCTTTCGGTAAATCCATCACTAGCGCAAAATATGTGCACTTCTAAGCCACGTTTTAAGAGCATTTGAATAAGCCCACGACGAAATTGCCATACAGTAAAAGCATCAGGGTTGACAAGTGCAATCTTCAACTATTCCCTCCTCAGCAATTGCAAGTCCATATTAATCGGAGCAAAATGAATGAGCATCAGAAACCGAGGTCTTATTTCTCGATTATCATAAAAGAGGCCAAATACATACAAGTAAAACTTCGCTAATAATTCGTTCACAAGAGCTGAGGAGCGGTGTCGCTTAGACGCGGTGCAACAGATGAAGTTAATATGGTTCGTGCATTGGCGAATAAGCGTTGGGCGAATGATTCAGAGAGGGTCAGACCTAATCATGCTTTGCAGAATAACTGAGGTCTGCTCTGCCCTTATATCCCATGACGCTTCTTTTTCAGCGAATTGTCTACCTCGAATTCCCATTTGCTGTCGTTCCTCTGAGTGGGAGTAAAGATATTCAACAGCTGCTGCGAGCGCATGGGGGTCTTCTGGAGGTATGACAAACCCGCAACCATGCAGGCGTACGATCTCGCTTTGGCCTGGAAAATCAGTAACTACAACGGGTACGCTACAAGCCAATGTCTCGAATATCTTCAGTGGATTAAGGCCGGTCAGCACATTTCCTCCCACATTGGTCTTAGGGCACAAACCAACAATGCTCCCAGCAACTATTCCTGGCACCAAATTATAAGGCACTATTCCAACGTAAATCACCTTATCAGATGTGTTTGCTGCCTTGAATATCTTGTGCTTTAATGTCCCGTCTCCGAGAAAGACGAGCTTAACATCATTGGGCCAAGTTGGTAACTGTACTGATTCTAGAATCGTTTCTATGCCTTGCCATACAGCAAATGACCCAAAAAATACAGCGTATTGCTTCGGCATATTGATCGGCACTTCTGCTTTAGGTTCGAATAGATCTGTATTAGCACCGTTAGGTATTACGTGAGCCACTCCAGTACGTCCAATTTCACATGCTACCCAGTTACTGAGCCCGTCAGTTACTGTAATGATACTACCAGCCAAACGTAGTTGAGTTCGTGTCAAGAATCTGAATGCGGATGCAAATTTCCTAGTCCACGGCCAAGCGGAAAACGTATCTTCATACGGGCCATTGACTTCGCATATGAATGGAATACCGAGAAGCCTTGCCCATATAGTACTCGGAAATGAGGCAGAATGCTCTCTTATATACAAGACATTGGGCTTAGGAACAGCGCACCATAGACTCCATTGCACTTTTATGAATTCCATAACACGCAATAGCATGCTGGGAGGAGCAGTGGACGAAGCATATGAAGGCTCGAACAACCTAACTTGCCAACCTCTCTTCTTTAAGCCTCTGATGATCTCGTGGACATGAGCGAAGGACGCTTGGCCCTGTCGCGTGGCATCAAGGCACAGATAATATATAAGGCCCATAAAAAGCACTCGTTAATGAAAGATGTAAAAAACTAATTTTGGGATTCTAAATGGAACGATTCAGCCAAAAGTGTTAATTAACAATGCAACTAAACGTGGGAATTGATCATAGCTTCATAGCGATATATGCTCCTCCAAAAAAGGGTAGGATAAAAACTTCTATAGCCAAAATGGGAAATGCAAGCTTTTTGTGGTTCTCATAACCATCTGATGCAAGCAAGAGCGCAAATGGGTAAAATTGGACGAATTGGCGGGGTACGAACGCCGTCTGAGTAAGTCCAAAGAAGAACACGAACCAAAAGATGACCAAAATCTGTTTATAAGGATTCAAAAATGCTGGCCAAAGATTTAAAAACATAAATGGCATAATTACGATCCAGAAAATAGTTCCTGAACCTTGGAATATATTGAGTGGATTTGTATCTATGGGCAATGGAGAAATAAGGCCATATAGAAGCCTAAGAATGTTCGACAATGGTACGGGGGCTAACCAAACATAAGCTGAAAGGCCACCACTGCTTGTCATGCTTAACCTTTCATATGAGAACTCATTGAGTCTTCCAGATAAGTCAAGAACACGCTCGAGTACCAATGCGCCAAAAACAATCGTGCCAATTACGATCAAAAACAATAAAAGTAGTTGTGGCCATCTAGAAGCCCTATTTCTAGCATCTCTTCTACTTAGAGCCATCGAAGCAGCAATAGATCCGATGCAGGCTATTGCAGAAAAATCTCTTAGGCTCCAAATACATACTAGTGTAATCATACCTAAAGTAATGTATATAAGCGATTTAGTATGGATTCCAGATTGAATAACTTTCAGGTAAAGATACACCATAACCAATACGAGTAAAACTATAATCGTGTCCCTCACAACATTTGCGGCAAAAAAGCTCAGCAAAGGATAGAGGCCAACCCAATATCCTGCTCTCAAAGAAGCAGCTTTTGAAATACCTACAATTTTGCCTATTTTGTATGTCAGTATCGAAACAAGCGACAATACAGCAGCGTTAAAAAGTCTTGGCAGCAATGTGTGGTAATCTCCAAACATCTTTGCGAAAATGTAGATTACCCCTATGACGTAATAGTAACCCGAGTAGGTATGACCCAATAAGTCTGCAAACCCTCTATAGCTAGAAATCCCACCAAGATCTGCGGATAATATTGCATCCGTCTCATACGTAAGGTCATCAGAGCCACCTCCGAGATATGGATAACCATACTGTGAAATCAAACTATAATATACCCATACAGTCACAATAACTGTGGCAAAGTAAACCGTCAAGGCTATGTATAAACAGTCTCTATCTGAAGCGGAGGAGTGCAAATTTAATCCAGCGAGAACTGAGATTAGAGTTCCGAGCAAAACAAAGCTTGTCCCAATGAGAAATGCTTTTTCAGTTAAAGAGGCGTAAACAATAACGAAACTTGCAAGAATACATGTTAACAATAATCCAAGTAACCTTATTTTTAAATTTAAGTGGTGTTTACCGTTGGTGTTAACCGCATAAGCGTGTTTTCTAACGCATAAGGATACAGGCATTATCGGTCCTCGATGCATGAATATTTAACCGTTTAACATAAAGATTGGTCGATGCGATTGCCCGTTGTCACATTTATATTAAGGCATCTATCGTCACTGCATCAGTGGCGTTTGTTGGTGATAGGCCTTTTTAAAGATTATTGAAATATATGTATAACGCATTGATCCAATTAGCGTTTAGTGTAAGTTGATAATATATAGATATAAATACTATCTATAAAACGCCAAAAGAAAGCATTAATAAGTCTAAGCCCGTTTGTAAGTCACTAACATTTATTTGTTAAAGTTAAGGCGAGGCAGGAGCACTGTTGCATACCCAATCAGGGAGATCGTATCGATTACCCTCAATTTTAGCTTTGAGGTATGCTCTTGCATTCGTTCCAAATGCCTTGGTCCGATCACGATCTGCAGCCAGCTCGCTTAACTTGTCAGCGATATTGCTCGTTTCATAACAATCATAAGCAATTCCGCAGTTAGCATCTGCGATAATACTCATAACAGTAGGTCTGGGACTACTGAGTATGGCTAGTCCAGCGGCCATATATTCAAAAAGCTTCCCGGGAATAGTTAGAACAGAGTTTTCATTGACTCTATTGCTGCAAATGCCGATATCATTTTTCGCAAGAAGGTCAGGTAGATGCAAAGGTTCGATAGCAGGGATGAAGTCAATCATGTCTATTATCATCAGTTCGGAACTCTGTTGTTGTAATCGAGTAATATAGCCGCCATTACCAACAATGGTTAGCAAACATCTGTAACCTTGCTCTTTCAAACGAGCTATCGCCGGAAGGATGTCCTGTAGTCCTCTGTCTTCCGTGACATTACCAGCGTGTATTAACCGTAGGGAATATTGACTCTCAGCGAATGCTAACGATTCAGAAGCAAAAGCATTGACTAAAAAAGGTCTTGAAGGGTAGTTCGGTAAAACACTCAAATTCTTTGCGTCAATTCCATATTGATGACCAATAAATTGGCAGAGTTCTGAACTTACTCCAAAAATATGTGAAGTCATCTTTAAAGCGCGCTTTAAGAAAAACAGCTTCACTAGCCTTGGGCCTGCTAGTAACCTACGTGTGAACGACACGCCTTTATTTGAGAGAAATGCAAACTCTGGATTTTCCCTAATATCGACATATACATTGATACTCCATATACGTCCAATTATTAATGGAGCCAGTAAAAAATTAGGCTCTCTTACAAAGATGCAAACTGGCCTGTACTTTATAACGTTAACAGCAATGTGGAAAAGCAATATTGGATTCCACCAAAAGGACTGGGCAAATATAATTCTATACAACCTGTTTTCGCTTGAGTAAAATGGCTTTAGCGTGATATCATTTGTAATTTGCTTATCGCTTGAATGAGGAGGTAGAGAAATAATGATCGGATGCAGTCCTTTTCTGCTAAGTTTGTTTGCCAGCTGAGTTATGCCTCTATTTTCAGGATAATTATAGTTTGTCAGAATGATGCTGTATTTCATATGTTTCATGGCCTCTCTAGTCTTAACATGCCATAAGGACTCAGTTCATAAGCTCACTTGCAACAGGTAAAAATTAAAAATGTGGAGGATTGCAGATACTTTACTCAATCACTGAAGCTCATGAAAAAGAAAAACAGGAGTATAAAAATGCGCGAGAATTCGCGATGGAGTAAAATCATGAATTTGTGTTATCGATCAATGTATCAATAATCTTTATAGCCGTTTCTCCCTCGCCGAACGGATTGGGCCAGTCAGTCTTTCTTGTCAGCATTTCATTGACTGAGCGCAACACGGAATCTTTTGATACCCCTGCAATAATATTCGCGCTAACTTTCACAGTCTCAGGCCGTTCCGTATTATCGCGGAGAGTAACACACGGCACATTAGCAATGCATGCCTCCTCCTGAAGGCCGCCACTGTCAGTCAGAACTAACTGGGCTGAGACAATAAGCCGTAGCATGTCTAGGTAGCATACAGGATCGATTAACATGATATTTGGTATACTCAGGAGTCTGTCCATAAGTCTGAATTCAGACAAACGATTTCGAGTCCGTGGATGAACAGGCAGCACAATGGGGCATCCGAAATGCTCTCCAAGCTGAACAAATGCATCCACTATGCTGCTCAGGCGCATGGGATCATCTACATTTTCTTGACGGTGGATTGTAGAAACAAAATAGCCACTCTCCTTCAAACTTAAATGTGTGCATATTTGTGAACAGCGAATAGCTATTTCGCTATGCTGTCTGAAGGCGTCTACTACGGTATTCCCAACGACGTAAATTTCCCCACGAACATTTTCACGTTTGAGGTTATCAGATGCTCCTAACGTGGGAGCATATAAATATTCCGCAATATGGTCGATAATTACCCGGTTATGCTCCTCGGGCATTGTCCAGTCGTTACTTCGCAACCCAGCTTCAACGTGTCCAATTTTGACGTGTACTTTACGAGCTGCCAGAGCAGATGCCATGTTAGTGTTAGCATCTCCACATACTAAAATAACATCTGGTTTTTCCTTCAACAATACTCTTTCAACTCCGACAAGTATCACAGCTGTCTGTTTAGCATGGGATCGTCCATGCTTGCCGCTATTGAGCCTATAGTGTGGTTGTTCGAGTCCTATATCGTTGTAAATGGCCATATCCATGTCATATGAATAATGCTGTCCAGTGTGAATGACCAACCCTTTAAGGTCGCGTCTTTTAATCTCTTTTATCAATGGTGCCATTTTTATTATTCCTGGACGAGTACCCACAACAACTGCGATTTTTGGATTCATGACACCTCCGAATTCAAATTAATAATGTTTACAAGTAGAAACAAGATGTGCTACATCAGGGACTCACAATTATAGCTTCCGCATTTGGATGTAAATATCTATTCAGCTTCCGAATCTATTCATGCATGTGAATGTAGGATCAAACCTACTTTGCGAATTCTGTAAAAGGCGAAAATAAAATGAATCACTAGGGCACAAAGCAATAGTAGCACAGTCAAATGCATTCCAACCTTATTCACCGCAAAGAAGTTCAGTACGAGCAGAAATCCACTTGCTCCAAAGCAAACTAGTAGGTCGAAAATGGGAGGCCAGTTCTTGCAGCTGAAGGATACAATAGCATAATATGTGATAAAACCAATCGATGTCCCGATACCTGCTCCTGGCAAACCAAGCAAAGGCACAATAACAAAAACACCAGATGCCATCACTAGGATAGAAATGCATGAAGCGAAAACAAATATACCAGTCCGTTCTTGAAAATGTCTGATCATTCCAGCCATATTCGTTAAACCAGTAAGAAAAGCAGCTACGATGCCGTAATTGAGCAAATATGATCCATTTATATACTCGTTCTTAACTCCTATCCAGCCCATTCCATACTGTACCAACAATGAAATCATTACGAGGATTGGGCCGCCAATCAATAAGTAAACTCCTGATAATCTCTTGACATAGCTGATCGCATGGGACTGATTACTATTGTACAGCTGAAAAAGCCTGGGATTCAAGGCCATAGACACAAAACTATATAAAGCGTGTGTTAGTTGCACCCCTATCCCAGCCCAGAATGCATATATGCCAATATCCTTGATATTCAAATGCTCGACTAAAATATATCGATCACCACTTTGTAAAAAACTAATGAGGAAAAGAGAAATAGTTAATGGCATCCCGTACTTTAGAGCTCTTTTAAAAATATGTATACATTGAATGTTCTTAGTAGGTTGTTTTTCCATTAGCATTAGTTTTATGATTTGGAATATTAAAACGGGTACATGGCTAATCCCATACACTATCAAAGCTGTCAAGACTGGATCTTCTGACTTGGGTAAAAGTGTTACCAGAAAAACGATCTTAGTAGTCGCTAACAGAACTGCACACCAACTGAACCACTTTTGTTCAAACATGCCTCTGAGCAGGCATTGAAATACTGAAAACATCATCGATAAAGATACAATGAAGGCAGTGCAATAGGCATACTTTGCATTGATTAAATCGGGTATGTATTTAGTCAATAGCGTGACTGTCGCTATTCCTAAAATGCCTAGCAGAAGCGACTGGACAACACATATATGTAATAGTGTATTTAGAAGATTGGGTTTTTCTGGCAGAAATCTAACCGCTGCACTTGTGAGCCAGCCACTGGATAGGCTGACGATGTAGCTCTGAGCTATAAAAAATAGTGTGTAAACGCCCAAAGCTTCGGGCTGCATATATTTTCCAAGGAGAATGCTGAACCCGAAACCACAGAGTATCTGCGCTAATTGACCCGGAGCAAGTTTGTAGATGTCCCTTGCAACAAGAGTAAATAATCCCTTTTTTGCTTGAACATGACCAACAGACTTAAATGCGCACAGAAGCGAGAGGAGTAAGCTGAAATTTGACTTCATAAGTAACTGCCTAGTGACTTCAAAGCGAGAGGTGGTTTCTTCAATCAATCAAGAATTTAAATTCGGCACAGTTCAGCGCCTGTTTTGTGTTTGCACCATGAGGGCCTGGTCAAATCCAAGATCATAGTTGCGGATATATATTTGTCAGAGGAAAAAGCAGCAAGCGGGATATTGTATTCGGATCAATACCATTTAACTTTTAAATACATTTGATCAATCTTAATTTGGGACTTGTATTTAATTATCAGTTCTATCATTTCAGCTAGTACATCATCTGTTAAATAGGTCGGCTCTAAACCTAGACTAAGAATGCCTGAATGAACAGGATTGTAGTAATGCTCTTCAGCCTCTTTGCGGGGATTTTTTACCTCTTGTATTTGAACTTTTAAACCAAGGGAATTCCCAATTGACCGTACACGCTTGGCAAGTTCGTTTACGCTGTAAGTCTCAACAAATTGATTGAAGATTCGAAGTTCCCCTCGTTCAGCAGGGTTTTCAAGTGATAATCTTATACAACTAAGGGTGTCCTTGATATTTAGATATCCCCGCGTTTGACCGCCTTTCCCATAGACGGTTAGAGGATAACCTGCCACAGCCTGCACTATGAACCGGTTTAGGACTGTTCCGAAAATCTCATCGTAGTTGAAAAAAGGGAGTAGTCTTCTATCTTCTGCATTCTCCCATGTCGTTAGTCCATAGACAGGTCCCTGCATGAGATCAGTAACGGATAGATTCCACATGCGAACATAAAACCAAAGCAAGTCAGTGTCCATTATCTTTGTTGTGTGGTAGAGGCTCCCCGCTTGGCGAGGATAAAGAAAACGCCCATTCCTGCCTTTATGGTTAATTTCAATCCAACCTTCCTCTATGTCGATATTGGGCGTACCGTACTCACCCATTGTGCCGAGCTTGATTATGTGTGCCGTCGGGGCGAACTCGCGCACTGCAAAGATCACATTTGCAGTAACCGAGAGATTATTTTGGAGAGTAAGCATGGCTGTTCTTCGGTTGATCATGGAGTATGGCGCTGAAGGTTGCTCTGCGAAGTGAATGATTGCATCAGGGGCAAACTTATGTAAAGATTCTGCTACAAAATCCCATTCGATAAGGTCGCCAATTGCATAATGGATTTTGAAACCTGAATCAGCTTGCCATAACTGTATTCGTTCGTGGAGATTTGGGACCTCGAATAAAGGCTCGACGTTATGTTCACGGCAAAGACTCCTCCGGAGATAATTGTCAATCACCGATACCTCATGCCCTCTGGCTGACAAGTGCATGGCAGTAGGCCAACCGAGATAACCGTCACCCCCGAGAATTAGGACTCGCATCTCTGCTCCTTTTCTACATTGAAAAGAATGGTAACGCGCTTAAGTGATTTCCATTAAGGGTGGATCAACTATTGGATTTTAAATTCTCTGGCGATATCAACTCTCCAATATGATTCGATATTTACTAGCCTTCCATAACTACTTTGCTAGTATTACTCGGTCTGGTTGATATTCAAATATCTCTTGCAGCAGATTATTAATTCGAAGGAAATGAGTCAGCTGCACCTGGTTTAGCGGATGTTCATTTCCGGAGTTATATGGATTATGCACTTCTTTGGACTTAATATTGTGATAATCGTAATCGATATCTCCATAAAGAGTAGTAAATGCAGGGATTACTACAAAATATCGATCAAGCTCCCATGCTCTCCTAGTCTCTTCATGGTTCATAAGTTCTTCAAACAACTTTTCACCGGGCTTATTACCAATCACATCAATTCCAATGTCCTCTGGGCGATTTAGATAAACTGGAGCCAATTCTCGAATCATTACCTCTGCAAGGTCTTGAATACGTATTACCGGCATTTTGGTAATGAAAACCTCACCGCCTTTTGCTAGATATAAGGAATCAATAACAAGCCCGACAGCTTCTTGGATACTCATAATGAAACGGCTCATACTTGGGTCGGTAAGGGTAACTGGCCCCCCACGACGTATTTGTTCCCGAAAAATGGGAATAACAGAGCCTCTGGATCCAAGCACGTTTCCAAAACGCGTACAGGCAAATATTGGGCATTTTCCTCTGCGGTTGCTATTCGCAGCGGTCATCAACCGCTCACCCATGAGCTTGGAAGTCCCCATTACATTAGTAGGATTGACAGCTTTGTCCGAACTAGTGAATATCACATGACCCACAGCTTTTTCACATGCTGCTCGGATTACGTTTTCAACACCTAATATATTGGTTTGCACGGCTTCGAACGGTGATCGTTCGCAGAGAATAACATGTTTGAAAGCGGCAGTATGGAATACTACATCAATGCCTTCCAATTTTTTTGTGAGCTTGTCTCGGTCGCGCACGTCTCCAAGGAAGAAGTGTGCATTACTGAATTTAGAATATCTCTGTTCAAGGAAAAATATTTCACTTTCATTGTTATCCAGACCAATCAACTCTCCCACGCCACAGTCTTCCAATAGTTGGCGCACAAGTTCGCTTCCCACGGTGCCACAAGCGCCGGTTACCAGAACACGCTTTTGTTTCAAGTCCAGATTCATGAAGTTATTCCTTCCGACGAGCTTATGGCGGAGATAACCAAGTCAGCTTCCGCGAGGGGGATTCAGACCGAGGGCGACCTGCGGGAGGGCGGTCGCGTCAGCAAGGCGTTCACCACTCAAGCCGTGCCACTTCGTCCTTGAAGGCATCCCTCTGTGTCAGGATAGTTGTCGCTTGGGTGGTTTTTCGGCAGCGCCTGAAAAAAATGTCGTGATCATCAAGAACCGTTATGATCATTCTTTTAAAGGGGGCAACAGGATGACACGTGAAATACTCCAATTCTTTCAAGTCCATCATGATCTAGACTGACCGGACCTTGGGGAAGGGCACCACGCCAAGGTTTTGGAGTGTTGCGACTCCACCAGCAACAGGCTTTTGCGAGCATGGGGTACAAGAGGGCGGCTGCGGGCAGTAAACTGCCGTGGGAACCTGAGTCCATTTGACACAAGGTCTGCCTTGAGCCCTGCAATGTTACTTTCGACCCAGTAGGGAGTACTTAGCCCAAACTAACTGAGAGCCGGGGCGCAGGTACTGTAAGGTTAAAGCCGAAGGAGCATGGGCTCCTTCATATAGCATGTTTCCGTACCTGGTTGCTGTTTTCTGCCTCAATTGACAACATTGTTCGGCACTCCACTCTCCAGCTGCCTACCCACATAGTCAGCAGGCCGTTTGACCATTATAATCTTTCCATTTTGAGGGTAGCGCTCCTGGGAAAAGAAGCCGTTCCAGTTCCAGCGGCCGTTGTACTGCAGGGTCATGATCTATTCATGGGCCGTAGAAATAACGTCCTCGCCCCTGGTTATCAGCTCTTCATTGAGTTTTTTTCCCGCGCGGAGTCCGGTGAAGACGGCCTCGATATCTCTGCCGGGACCTTTGCCCCACTTCACTTAATCTTTCAATAATTCCAGAAGCTATGTGCTGTGTGGAAACCTGTAGAATTGATAGATTGAGATTATAATGGTTTTAACAGGGCAACAATAGCCTCTGAGGAGCGACCCCTTCCATACTCCAGGATCGGTTGCCCAACTGTCGCACGGCTGACAGCGGCTTCAATCCTCCTGGCGTCAGCACCCACCAATTGATTCCAGCCTGCCGCAACGGTCTCGACCCATTCGGTCTCGTCCCGAAGTGTGACGCATGGCACGCCATGGAAATATGCCTCTTTCTGTATCCCGCCGGAATCAGTGAGAATGCAGCAGGCGTGTTTCTCGAGCTGCACCATGTCGAGAAAAGAAACTGGCTCGATTAGCCTGAGTCCAGATGGCAAAGCAGGCAGGCTGGACAGTTTCAGCCTTGTGCGGGGGTGAACAGGAAAGATCAGGGTCTGCTTCTTGGCCAGTTCCTTAAATGCAGCCATTATGTCTTGCAGACGCTCATCGTTGTCAGTGTTTTCCGCCCGATGGACGGTCGCCAGGAGGTAACCTTTGGACGATAAGTCAAGAGTGCTCAGGATAGTGGCCTCGCGCTCCGCAATTTCGCCAAAGACAAGAGCGGCATCGTACATTACGTCGCCTACATGATAAACTCCATGCGTGATGCCTTCCCTGGACAGGTTGGCGACAGCTGCTTGGGTAGGGCAGAACAGCAGAGATGAAATGTGGTCGGTCAGTATGCGATTGACCTCCTCCGGCATGCGCTTGTTAAAGGACCGAAGTCCCGCTTCCACGTGGGCGATCGGCACATGGAGCTTGACCGCGGCCATTGCTCCCGCAAAAGTCGAGTTGGTGTCGCCATATACCATAACCAAGTCAGGTCTACGTGCGGCAATCTCCTTCTCGATCTGTGTCAGCATTCGCCCCGTCATATCACCATGCATACCCGTTCCTGCCTGAAGATTTACAACCGGTTGCGGAATTTGCATCTGACGAAAGAAGATATCGCTCATGTTTTCATCATAGTGCTGACCGGTATGAATGATCTCTTCGACAATAGGGGGGTGTGCCCCGGAGCGGTTGTGATCTAGGATAGCGCGACTGACCATGGCCGCTTTGATGAATTGTGGCCGAGCGCCCACTATGGTGACAATTTTCAGCGGAGAAGAGTATGTTACAGCCATAAAAATTCTCTGTGGTTTACCGGAGCCGCAAAAGCTCCAAGGACCGAATGGGTGTGTTCAGTTAGCAGTGAGATTCTTTGATTCGGTTGCTTCCAGCCTCGCTAGAATCCCTTCAGAAAGACGGTATCGGTCCCCGTTACCGGGGCAAACCGCCTCGCCATTTCCATCGACGGGCAAAGCAAGTCGTTCTCCGGAACGGCTCATCCAGCCAATTTGCCGGGCTGGGTTCCCGACGACGAGAGCGTGGTCGGGAACATCGCGGGTAACCACGGCCCCAGCGCCGATGAAGGCGTAGCGGCCAATTGTGACCCCGCACACGATTGTGCAGTTGGCGCCGAAAGTAGCGCCGCGGCGGACCAGGGTCGGCCGCACCTGGTCCATCTTGCGGATCTCGGCCCGAGGATTGTATATGTTGGTAAATACCATAGAGGGACCGCAAAATACTCCATCTTCGAGGATGACCCCTTTGTACACTGAGACATTGTTCTGGATTTTGCATTCTTTGCCGATCGTCACATCCGGACCGATAACGACATTTTGACCGATGTTGCAGCGCTCACCGATCTGGACACCACCGAGTATATGACTGAAGTGCCAAATTTTGGTTCCCTTGCCGATACTGACATTGTCGTCCAGGATGGCTGTGGGATGGAGGAAGTATTCACTCTCGGCGGTTGCGGCGTCTCTGATAATCGAGACCTTCTGCTTTTCAGCCTGATTGCGGCCGTTGCCGCTGGGTATGCATACCCTGGCGCTGCTTTCATTTAAGGATCGCTGACACCCGTTGAGGATTTTAAGAACCTGGAGACCTTCCCTGCCATCTGTAACCGGTTTTTTGCCGTTGGCGATGGACTCCAGGAAATGCTCGCATTCCCTGCGCAAGGGTTCGGCTTGAGGAATAACTACTTTTTCGGGATCGGCCTTCGCCGGCACCGGGATATTGTTCTCCCATATGATTTCATGGGGATAGAGGAGCAATTTGTCCGTCCACGGCCGGGTATCGTCGAAGACCGCCATCTTGCGGTCTCCGACCACCACCAGTTGCTGTACTTTGAATGGGTGCAGCCATGAGACGAAAATATGCGCGTGCAGACCAGAGGGAAATTCCAGGTGAGTTGTGGTGACATCTGCAATCTTGCTGTGAAGATAGTTGGCGCCATTAGCCAGAACAGCTTCGGGCTCCTCTCCCGCAAGAGAAAGAATCATCGATATGTCATGTGGAGCGAAAGACCACAGAATGTTCTCCTCACGCCGAATTTTGCCGAAATTCAGCCGGTGAGAGTAAATGTAATTGATGCGACCCAGTTCTCCGGAAGCGGCAAGTTCTTTAAGCCTGATGAAGGCAGGATGGTACTGCAGAAGATGGCCCACCATGAGTGTGAGGCGTTTATCATCGGCTAGGCTGATAAGCTCTTTTGCTTCCTGCTCATCCAGGACCAGGGGTTTTTCCACATAGACATTCTTGCCTGCTAGAAGCGATTCACACGCCAGTTCGAAGTGGGTCTCCGCAGGGGTAGCTATTACAACCCCTGCTATGTCCTGCCGTGAAAGAATATCGGTTAATGCCAGACAGGTATCGACATCGGGGTACTGCTCTTTGAACCGCTCCAGCACAATTTCGTTATTGTCGCAAATCAGCTTCAAAGCGCCAAGTTCATGATAATTTCGGACAAGATTTCTGCCCCAGTATCCTGAACCTACAACAGCAACCGAAATCTTCATGGAAGGAGATTTATTGATCAATTCTATACCTCATTAGAATGTCTGGGAACTGAACGCTAAGCAGGAAACAAATTTCCCATCAAGATGGACACTATCTTCCCGCCCCCATTGCCCCGTTGAGATCTATCTGGAGATTGGGTTCTTTACCTGCGCATTCGTGGACAGCATCCCTGATTTACCGGGGCTCAACTCCGACTGCTCGGTTTCTCCAAGGATGTCAGATTTTTTAGCATTGGTGTTACTTACAGGTTTTCAAACACAGCCGCGATTCTTTCCTGATCGGCCTGTTCCAGGTAAGGATGCATGGGGAGACTGAAAATCCGCTCGGCAATGCTTTCGCTTACCGGAAAGTCGCCGATTTTATAACCCAGGTAAGCGTAGGCGGTTTGCAGGTGCAGCGGCTTAGGATAGTAGACAGCAGTAGGCACACCATTTTTCTTCAGCTCATCCTGCAATGCCGAACGACTTAGCCCATTTTTAGTCACCACGGAATACTGCGCCCAGACGCTTCTGTAGCCTTCCGGTACGCGCGGAGCTTGAACCGTGGAAGATGAGGCAAGGAGTTGGGTATACCTGTTGGCGACTTGTTGGCGAAGTTCCACTTCTTCTGGGAAGACCTCGAATTTGGCCAACAGAATGGAGGCGTGCAGGGTATCAAGCCTGCCATTGATACCAACCCGGACGTTGTCATATTTGTGATGGCCTTTGCCGTGAACGATGATGGAGCGCATTGTTTCGGCCAGGTTAGAATCGTCTGTGAAGCACATTCCTCCATCGCCATAACAGCCAAGGGGCTTGGCCGGGAAAAAGGAAGTGCAGGCGATGTCTCTGAAACTGCAGGTTTTCTTCCCCTTGTATTCAGCACCGAAAGCCTGGGCGGCATCCTCGATGATATACAGGTTGTATTCCCGGGCAATGGATGAAATCAGATCGTAGTCAGCAGGGAGGCCGAAGAGATCCACCGGGATCACGGCCTTTGGCATTAGCTTAAAAACAGAAGCTCCCGAGCATGAAGGCAGCGGATAAAGACTCCCATCGTTTGATTTCAAAGCCTTAACAGCAAGTTGCAGCTTCGCAGGATCAATATTGAACGTTTCTGGATCTATATCCACAAATACCGGCGTGGCGCCAAGGAGGCTAATTACCTCCGCTGTGGCGATAAACGTGAATGGAGTTGTGAAAACCGCATCTCCCGGTCCTATTCCATAGGCCATGAGCGCTATCAACAAGGCATCGGTGCCGGATGCACAGCCAATGGCGTGTTTGACTCCCACATAATTCGTCAGACATTCTTCAAGCTCATGGATTTCGGGACCCATGATATACTGGCCGTGGCTCAATACCGCTTGAATGCGATCGTCAATTAAATCTTTTATCCGTTTTTGCTGAGCTTCGAGATCGATGAATTTCATCCTACGCCTTTCGTTATTCGAGAGCTTTTGTATGAGTAAGAAATTGCTAACCGGAGGAACTGGGCAAGGTTGAGCACGGGAGTAGTAGTTAAGATTTTTTAGCTATGAAGGGGCTGTTGCGATTAGCATTGACTTTATCTTTGATTTTTTTTATGTGCCCCCTCCCAAGACCTTTGACCTCGCACCCGAATTCGACAAACTGTCGAATTTTCAGATCATCCAGGATGCCAAAGCAGTCCACTACCGCAACGGGCCGTTCGGTTAATTCCATGAAATCGGATGGCTCGAGCTTAAGGTAGTCCTCGTGGCGTACGGCCAATACCAGGGCATCAGCTTCTCGAAGAGCTTCGGCAATCGAAGTGCAGATGCGAAGATCTGCTAGACTCTCCTGGTTTCGGAAGAATCGAGCCCAGGAATGGCCCATGGCCGGGTAAGTATCTTGTTTTTCAAATTCCCACCAGTGTTTTACGTAAGGATCGTGAACAACGACTTCTCCTCCCATTTCCGTCAGCTTGCGCACAATGAGTTCTGAGCCGCTGTAGCGGGTATCGCCCACATCTTCCCGGTAGGATGCACCAAGTACGGCGATCTTTGAAGCAGCGACAATCTTCCCCATATTGCGTAGAGCGTCGCGTACGAGTTGCGCGACATGCAGGGCGCGCGTGTCGTTTATATCGATGGCCAGAGGAGTGATTTTAAAGATATCATCTTCGAATCCCAAGAGTGTCTGATAGGCCCAGAACCCGAGGCCGCCGTCCTTTGGCAGACAGTAGCCGCCGATGCCGGGACCGGGAAAGATCAAGTTAGAATGCGTCGGGCGCACTTTTATGGCATCTATAACCTTGATGAGATCGACCCCGTTTCGTTCGGCGAAGAGGCTCCATTCGTGCAGAAAAGCCAGAATAGTCGCACGATAGGAGTTTTCGACAATCTTACAGGTCTCACTTTCGATCGGGCTATCCAGAATAGTGAGAGGATACCTTTCAACGTTCAATACATCTGAGAGGAAATCTCTGACCCGTTCGCGTGCTTCTTCATTGGCGCCGCTGCAAACCCGCCAGAATTCGCGAATAGAGGACACATAGTTCTTTCCCGGCATTACCCGCTCGAATGAGTGCGCCAGAACCGGCTCGATGTCGCGAAGCCCCCGTCTCTCGAAGGCTTTCTTTATAATTGGATAGGCCACATATTCAGTCGTCCCGGGCGGCACTGTAGTCTCAATAAGGACCATGCAATCAGGCTTTATCTTCTCCCCTATTATGTTGAGGCTTTCTTCGAGCGAGGCTATATCCGCCCGGCCCTGGCGCACATTCCCGAGCGCATCCTTGTTATAATCGCATTGCACATCAACGACTACGACATCGGCAAACGAGAGTGCATCGTACGAGAAGGTGGCTGTCAGTGTCTTTTTCTCCTGCACACACCTCCGGATCATTAGTGCGACCTCTGGATCATCCGCCTGCACAGGTGCAACTCCACGGTTGATATATTGAATCTTCCAATAGGACCTCGTCGAGGGGCGCTGCAGGCCTATAACGAATTTAGCGGGCTCACCGGTTTTGCGACTTATCGAATCGGCAACCACACCTGCCATTACAGCCCCGACAAAACCGACGCCCATTACTACAACTATCTCCCGACCCATAAGCCGCTGTTCACTAACCAGCCGGTGAAGACGATTGGTTTCGTGGTCGTAGTCCGAGGGACGGGGCAGTGGAAACCGCTCACCGGCAGGACAGATGGATACCCCGAATTCACTGAGTAATTGCGGGTCTGGAACAGTGGAGATCTGAAGCTCAGTTTTCATTTGAGTCCTTGAAATTAATGATGATTAGCCCCTTGAACATGCTGCATGTAACGGTGGAAAAAACTGCTGTTTAAGGCATACGTTCCACGATCCGTCGCATATCAGTTCTCAGTCGCTTGTATCGGCGGATCTTCATCCTGTTATCCCCTGCCGTGACCACAAAAACGTGATTCTTGGCCAGAATGCTTTCTATATTATTTGTGGAGATGACATTCAGCACGGCGCCTGACCGGCTGCGCTCTATTACCGATTCTCCGGTAAATTCATAGTGTTTACCCAATCGCACATATAAATGAGCAGTCGTTGCAATTAAAATCAGTATAGCCGGCAGATAAATCAAAAGCGCCATTTTCAAGTCAGGGTATGGAACGCCCTGTTCGATAAGTACCAGGAGAAACAGCACCGGGCCAATTATACCCGGAAAGATTACAAACAATAGAACAATCACTGTTTCGCATTTACCGGCTTTGTAAATCCCACGCAGGTTCTTTACGATTTCGATCAGGACGTCATCCGGGCAAGTCATTGGCTTAAGTTGGAGAAACCAGCCTTTAGGGTCTCTTAGCTCAGAGGAAGCGAAGGGCAGAATTCTTCTATTGCGCTTAAGGTAATCAATGCCGGCTAACGTGCCGATGAGCAAACCCAGGGCTGAGAAACAGGACGTCGAGATTAAAAACCCTTGCCTGCTGTACCCATATACAAGGCAAAAGAGAAAGTATCCCAGGGAGCCGACCACCAGAAAATACAGGACTCCTGTTATCGGCATAACGATAAAGCACCTGGAGAGCATCTTCCAGTCATGAAGCAACATGGATTCGATTCTTATTCCACAGGTTTCAGCGCGCGCAATACAGACCAGGAGGGCCAAGCCACTTGTGAATCGAGATCGATGAGAATGAGCGGCGGGCGCCCTTTATTTGTAGCTGTACTGGTAATGATAGCCGTAGTACTTGCCGTAGCCGTACCCCATTCGCCCCATCGGGAGGTTGTTGAAGACGACCCCCTGAATCCTCACCCCGGCCTGGGTGAGCCGTTTGTGGGCCAGCTCGATTTCCCGGACCTGGTGTTGGCCATGCCCCAGCACCATGAAGCAGGCGCCGGCGGACCGGCCGACTATGCCTGCATCCGTCACGGCAAGAATGGGAGGGGTATCGATCACCACTATGTCGTAGCGGCTGGACAACTCCCTGATAAGGTCGCCGTAGCGCTCGCTCATGAGAAGCTCGGAGGGGTTCGGCGGGACGATGCCGCCGGAGATAAAATCCATATTCGCGATGGTGTCGGGGCGCACGCAATCCTCAAGGGAGACCTCCCCGGCTATCAGGTTGGACAGTCCGGGAGAGCGCTCGATGCCGAGGATGGTGTGGAGGTGGCCCTTCCGCATGTCCGCATCTATCAGCAGGGTTTTTTTACCCGCTTCGGCGAGGGTCGTCGCCAGGTTTGCGGAGATAAAGCTCTTCCCGATGCCGAGAGAAGGGCCCGCGATCACAATAATGTTATTGACCGAGTCCATCAGGGCGAACTGCAGGGTGGTGCGCAGACTGCGGATGCTCTCGACGGCCAGGTCCCCGGGGTGTTTCTCAGCGAGCAGAAACCGTTCTCCGTTCCCGCCGCGCATCGCCCTGCTCGCGGACCTTTGTTTCCGGGAGTGGGGGATAGCGCAGTAAACGGGAAGGCCAAGTTTGCGCTCGACTTCATCGGGGTCTTCGATGCCTTTGAAGAGAGACCGGCGCATGTAGGCGAAGCCAAGTCCGAGCATGAGGCCAAGCAGCAGCGACACGGCTGCGACTATGGGCTTCTTGGGCTTGACCGGTTTACCGGCACGTTCGGCGGGATCGAGAATGCGGACATTGCCTATAGTGCCCGCCCTTGCCACCGAGAGTTCCTGGACCTTGTTCAGGAGCATGACATAGATTTCGCCTGCCACTTTGGAGTCGCGTTCCAGGCGCACGGCCTGCAACTCCGTCTCCGGGATGTTTTTGATCTGCCCGGCGAGCTTCTCCTTGTCCGCGGCCAGTTGCGACAGCTTTTTGTTGATAGCCGCGAGGGCCGGGTGATTGCCGGTGAACCGCTGCTCGAGTTCCGCCTTCTGAAGGCGCAGCAGCGCGGCCTGCTGCTCGATCTGCGCCGAAGCGTTCACGAATGAATGTGCCTCGAGGCTCATGCCCAGGGTGCCGGTCTTTGAGCGGAAATCACCCAGCGCGGTCTCGATGTTCTGCAACTCGGTCTGGATACGGGGCGCCTGGGCATTGAGAAAATCGAGCATTTTCTGGTTTTCTTCGGAGCGGCGTGCGATATTTTGATGCAGGTAGTTCTCCACCAGGGCGTTGACAATGTCGGCTGCCCTTTGGGCATCGGCGCCTTCCAGCGCAACGGAGATTATCGCCGTCTTCTTTTTCTTCTCCGAAATTTGCAGCGCCTTCTGGAGATCGAGGATGGTTTGTTGGCGCGGCTGCCTGATAAGGCTGAAGCGGGAACCGGGCCGGGCATCGAGACTGCTGAGAAGAAGCTTGACGCCGTGCCCCATGACCGGCTCCCCCGCCCGGCCTGCGAGAAGAAGCCGATCATCGGGATCGAACAGGCTGAAGCTCCCTTTGGGGCCTGCGACCAGGGTGAGGGGGAAACCCAGCAGGTCGTCCGGGACCTCGAGGCTTTCCAGGCGAATGGTCTCTCCGCCCCAGGCGAAGGACTCGAGGCCGAGGAAGGGCGTGGCAGGCCGGTCCCCCTCGTACCGGCGGGCGGCGAAGTTTCCAATAATGGGGAAGCGGACGGGATAGGCCTCGGTGTCCAGTTTGAGGTCATCCACGATCCTGCCCACCACCAAGCGGGAGCGAAGGATTTCGATCTCCGCTTCCGTGGTGACTTCGCCGCCGCTGAGCAAGGCTGTGAGATCGGAAAGATCTTTCGATTTGCCCTGCCGTTCTTCGATCTGGACCAGCGCATCGGCACGGTAAACGGGGGCGGCAAGGAAAGCGTAGGAGAGGCCCGCAAGAAAGACCAGCACGGCAACAGCGAGGATAGAGAGCCAATTTCGAAGAAGGAAGCCGATAAATTCGCGCAGGCCCGGCTCATTTTCGTAGGGATCGAAATCCACTGCCTGCGCCGGCATCTCCTCCAGCTTAAATCGCTGATTGCTCAAACGGTTATCCTCGAAGGGGCGGCGGTATCCATCGGAACCACGGGGATTGTCCCGTGACTTTTCGGCGGATGACGGAAGATCTGTTTTGGCGTGTGATGGTTTCATTGTGTCGCGAGTATTCCCGTAGTGCTCAAGGCCTGCGCCGTTGGAAGGATCTGGCTGAGCACGCGCCCAAGGCGGGTGATATCGGCCGTCGATACATATACTATGTCGAGCGGCTTGAGCTGGAAGCGGGTGGAGAGCAATAGGGCGTCCGGCCTTGAGAGGTCGAGGTGGTATATGGACGGGGGGGCATCCGGCTTCTCGTCCAGCCCCCGGATTACGAGCACCCGTTTAGCGTTGGCGGAGGTCTGGTTCAACCCGCCGGCAAGGCCTATGGATTCCGACAGGCTCATGCGGCCCTTTCTCATGAAGAGGACATCGGCCTTGGTGACTTCGCCCATTATGAAGACCTTGCTGTCCTTGCGATCTGAAACGTTCAGAACATCCCCATCCTGGAGCACCCAGTTCTGCGAGATGTCCCCGTTGTCATAAAGGGCCACCAGGTCGAGTGTAAAGCTCTGGTCGTTCCGTGTGAGCCGCACCTTCTGGAGGTCGGCGTCTGGCGTATAGCCCTGTGCGCCAGTAATAGCATCTGCCACGGTCAGGGGCGTATCGGTTATGTAAATGGTGCTGGGGTTTTTCACTTCGCCCGTGACATAGACTTTCTTGCTGCGATAGGACACCACCCTTAAATCCACCTGTGGCTTTGGGATATAGGAGGCCAAGCCTGCTGTTATCTTCCTGCGGATTTGCTCAAGAGTGAGACCGGAGACTTTCAGCTCGCCGACATAAGGGAAGAAAATCTTGCCGTCCCGGCTGACATGATGCCCGAAAGTATCGGTCGGGACCGGTTGCGAGGCTGCTGCGCCAAGCGGGGAGACCGCGGCTGTAAAGGCGGCGTTGGCGGCGGCGGTCGGCGAGGTCAGCTCGGGATGGTCCCAGACGGTGAAAGCGAGCACGTCCTGAGGTCCGACGCGGTACTCGTAGTGCTCCAGCTCGTCAGGGCGTTTCGCGGGGCCCCCCTCACGTCTGGGCGCAACGCGTTCCCTCTCCTGGGAGGCGATCACCGCGGCGTCGATAATTGTAACCTTGTAAGTAGGCTCCTCTCGCTCAGATCCATAAACGAAACTCTTGTTCCGCGCCTTCCAGCCGCTGCCGCCGGCGGCAGGGGGTTCATATTTGAGCCTGCTGTCGGGGATATGCAGTCCCGGGGCAAGAGAACACCCGCCCAGCGCCACGGCAAGGAGCGGCGCCAATACTCTGTGGAGCCCTACCATAGCTTGTGTCTCCATTCCGCGAGGCTGCCTTCTATAAGTGCGAGCACTCTCTCGTAATCTTCGCGCGGTTTGTGATAGGGGTCGGGAATATCGACATCCTGCCACCTGCCCAGGGCTTGCACCCTTCCTCGTGAAATCGGATAGAGCCGCTCGATCTCGCGCTGCTGCCATGACTCCATTACCACCACGAGATCTGAGGCGAAAAGGAGCCTGGGAGTGAGTTGCCGTGCGCGATGAGCCGAAATATCGATTCCGCGCTCACGCATCAGATCCTGGGCTGTCGAGTCGGCAGGATGGTTGGGCAAGGCGGATAAGCCGGCCGAGCAGACGACCACGCCTGCCCGGCGAGCCATCGGATCGTTTCGTATAAGGTACTCCACCATCGGGCTTCGACAGATATTGGCGACGCAGACAGCAAGGATTTTCTGGAACATCTCAACCTCATCGGGGATTTACTTAAATAGTGTGGTATGTAAATATGATCGTTCTTTTAGTAAAAAAGCAGAGCACCCTTCAATTTCGAGACTCATCCTACCTGACCCTATCCGGTCTTCCTAATGATTGGATCGAGGACACATTCGGTTTCCTGCGGGACATACTCGGGGACTATTTGGCCAAGCTTTGCCTTGATACAACCGGGTTTGAGCATCCCGGCAACGGTGCTGAGTTCCTCCAGTTGTGAATTCAGCAAGTTGCGGTAAGTGTCCCGGGTTTTGTGGCCGTACCAGTTCCAGCGGCCATTATGATGAAGAACCATGATCTTTTCATATTTTGTGTGTTTCACATCCTCACCCGCAGTAATGAGTTCTTCATGTATCTTTTCTCCGGGCCGGAGACCGGTAAAGATGATTTCGATGTCTTTTCCCGGTTCCTTGCCTGAGAGGCGAATAAGGTCTGCCGCCATGTCGGCTATCTTCACAGGTGTACCCATTTCAAGTACAAATATTTCTCCTCCCTCGCCCAGCGATCCCGCCTGCAAGATGAGTTGAGATGCTTCGGGAATCGTCATGAAATAGCGAGTCATCTCCGGATGGGTGACGGTTACCGGTCCGCCGCGCTCGATTTGTTTTCGAAAAAGGGGGACCACGGAACCGGAAGAGGCAAGAACATTTCCAAACCGTACGGCCATGAACCGTGTATTGCCTTTGTGACGGGATTGCATGATGAGTTCGGCCGCGCGCTTGCTCGCTCCCATGACATTTGTGGGACGCACGGCTTTATCGGATGAAACGAGCACAAACCGTTTGGCGCCGTATTTGGCGGCCATTTCCATTACGACCCGGCTTCCAATAACATTATTAAAGACCGCTTCCCAGGGATTCCTCTCGAGCATTGGGACATGCTTATATGCTGCTGCATGGAAAACCACTTCGGGAAGGTGAGCCTCGAAGACTTCGCCCATGATCTCTTCATGCTGAACCCGAGACAAAATGCTTGGACAAGCATTGAATTTCTTTTCGTGACGTAATTCCATCTGGATGGCATACAGACTGGCTTCGCTTGAGTCCACCAGGATAAGCTTTTCAGGATGGAAACGGACCACCTGGCGGCAGAGTTCGGAGCCGATGGATCCGCCGGCCCCTGTCACCAGTACTTTCTTGCCGGCCAGGTAATCCTGTATTGGATTACTGTCAAGATTGACTGGAGGACGCCTCAGAAGATCTTCGTAATTGAACTCCCGCAACGACCTTATGCTGACTTTCCCATCCATTATCTGACCGATGCCGGGAAGTGTCTTGAAGGGCGCCTTGCACTGCTTGCATGTTCGCATGATTTGCCGCATTTCAGGGCCTGTAGCCGACGGGATGGAAATGAACACCTGTTCTATCTCTTCTCTTTCGACGATTTTCGGAAGAAGATCCACTGCTCCCAGGACAGGCACTCCGTGAATGGAACGGCCTTTCTTGCCCGGATCGTCATCGAGAAAGCCAACCGCTTCGTAATTGAGATCGGAGTTGTCGAAAATCTCGCGCAAAATCTTTTCACCGGCTCTTCCGGCCCCAATGATGAGGATGCGTCCGCAGTTGCGCGACTTTCGAGTGAGCCATCGGAGCGGCCAGAACCGCTCACTCGGTGAGACGTCCTGGACCTCATAGTAGGTGCGAATTCCCATCCTGACCCCGCCTGTGATGAGGAAGGCGAGGACTGCGTCAAGGAAAAAAACAGCTCTGGAGAAGCCGTCAAGACCATAAAGGACGTATATAATGGCGACAACCAACACAGTGGAAAAGGAGCACCCTTCGGCCAGGCGCCAGAAGTCGTGCAGACTCGAATAGCGCCACATACCCCTGTAAAGTCCAAAAGCGAAAAAGACGACTATCTTCAATGGGATGAGCCAGGGCAGGATGAGCATGATCTGATGGAGGTGTTGGGGTGCAAGCATGAACTCAAAACGGATAAGATATGCTCCCGCATAGGCAGTCGCAAAAATGAATGATTCAATGATAACCAGCAAATAGAGGCGGTAGTTTGTGAGTTGGGCGAGCATGAACAATCCCCATTCCCAGAGAAGAGGCTCTGGACACAATCAGACCTTGAAATGCGCGAGGTATTAAAACATATTTACGGTCAATCCGGCCTGGCCCTACAACTGCCTTACGATCCTGTCGGTTTCCTCTCTCAAACGAGCAAAGATCCGGCGCATATTGAGCAGACTCGCGACGTCAGTATCCAGACTCTGTGCCAGATTGAATACCGTAGCAGCGCGGGGCAGATTCTTGCCGCTCTCGTATCGCCGAAGGTTCTTTTTGCTTACGCCGGTCCGCTTTGCGAGATCCCCAAGGCTCATGCCTCTTTCCAACCTTACAGAGCGCAGGCTGTCGCTGAAGATTTTCTTGATCATGTCCCTCCTTCTATATACCGACAACGGATTGAAGCCGCAGATTGCAGTCAATGAAGGAAGAATATCAGGGGTCGGATTTGTGATACCGGTCCAATACGGAAGCAAGCGCCTCAATCAAGGTCTGCGGTCTGAACGGCTTTTCCAGGTATGCGCTGCTTCCCCGCTCCATAGCCTCCTGTTTCAGGCCCTCGCTGTGCTGCCCTGTCATCAGAAGGAAGGGCAGTTTCGGGCAGGTTGCGGAAAGGTAACCAAGCAGGTCAAGCCCTGTTCCGCCAGGCATACTGTAATCTGAAACCACTGCATCATAATTCGATGATTCCAAACATTTTCGAGCGCCGGCAACACTTTGTGCAACCTCAGTTTCAAAACCAAAAATATGCAAGTAATTGCTTATAAGATGCAAAGTCGCCTCGTCGTCATCCACGATCAGGATCTTGGCCAAGTGGTTTTCCTATTGCAATAAGGGTTAACCCGTCCGATCTGGTCTTTACATATAGAGGAATTTATAAACCGGAGTCCATGGGGTGCCGAGGCCTGAGTGTACGAGAGTACGGAATTATTGCTCTTCATAAAGGTCCTTGGTCTTTACCTCAAGCGCCTGTGCTATCACGTGTAGTGTCTTGAGCGTACAGGAGGACAATGCCTCTGACTTCCTGGCGCGATTCACAGTTTCTGCTGAAAGCCCGGTTTTCCTGATCAGTTCAGTTACCCTTATCCTTTTTCTCCACATCACGTCGTCGACCTTGCTGCAAAAGAACTGTGACGCATTAGTCTTACATGCAATTTCGTTATTTGTGGGCATCCCAGCTCCTTTTTTAGGTCTAAGGCTTTGTCTCAGAGAAAAAGAATATCCTTCGAAACACCCGCAGGAGAAAAACCCGCCAATTAGGCTTAATTAACTAGAGATAGGACTCTTATGTTAATGAATCAATTTACTCAACCATTAAAAAAAGTCGTAATTTGTATAATAATTATGATCTCACCCGTTACGTTCACAAAGCTCCGCCAACTCGATTACATATCGGCTTTAAACTTCAATATTTGCCATTAACACGTGAATGTACGCGTATTATACCGTCATTACCCGCCAAGATAATAACGCATAAGTACAACTTACAACACTAAAGATAAAATAAGAAATATGCCAATATTAAACTTACATGCACGATTGACAGCATCTAGGGGCCTGAATTGCCACCCAGCAATACCTAGTATGCGATCTAGTTATTTAGCGATGACTATCAGTTGTTAAGAAACCAATAAAATTTACGAATCCGGGCTTCACACACCAAGCCTGCGTTGAGTTTTACCGCTTAATATCACTCCTTATTGATCGTGTCAAGTTAAATATATTGTCGAAAATGGTTACGTTATATCTTACATATCATTTTATATATCGTAGTATAGATTCGATATATCGTTCCGCCTGAATCAGCTATTTATGGCAATCTTTATGCCAATTTGGGCATAATTCCGGTCAGCACTCAAGCCTATGATTTTACTACTATACTTTGCTAATTTAAGAAAACCTCTCTGAGACTAGTGTGGTAGAATTACACTTTGTGATGATATAAAGGAGGTTATGGCGTGGTATTTCTTCCCAGATTCAGACGGCAGTCCTTACCAATAGGTTGTTTTTTCTCAAAACCACGGAGCTTTGCCTTTCCGTACGCAAGGGGCCTCATTCCCGAAATTCCCGGAGAAGTCTTTCTTTCAGGCTTTCTCCCAAGGTTACGATATAGTATCTTATACCGTCAGCCAACTGGGACCCTCTTCCAATCATTATTGTATAAGGATCTTCCGCGATGTCTTCTCGATTTCTGTCCGTGCTGATAGATGATAATGAACTCTTCCTGAAGCAGTTTTCCCCTGTCGTTGCGGCAAGCGGGGACATGGAGGTGATTGCGCTCAATTCCCCTCAGGAGGCATTCGAGCTATTGGAGAGGCGTACCGTAGACCTCATCATTTCCGACATCCAAATGCCGGGGATGAACGGTTTGGATTTTTTCACCCGTTTGCAGGAACTCCAATCCGATATCCCCGTGATTTTCATCACCGCCTATGGTTCCACGGCTCAGGCGGTTCAGCTCGTAAAAAAGGGGGCATTCCACTATTTCGAGAAGCCGGTGATCGATAAGCTTGAACTTTTTCAGGCGACAGTGCGGGAGGCGCTTGCAAAGCGACGGATACAAAAAGAGCTGTCGCTTTTTGAAAAAGAGAAAATCCTGGCGAAGACCCCGTCGGCCACCATTATCGGAGAATCGGAGGAGATCAAGGCTGTGATCGCCTCGGTGCGTGAAATAGCGGAGTTGCCGGTTACGGTACATATAACGGGAGAGACCGGGACGGGAAAAGAACTGGTTGCCCGCGCCATACATGATCTCAGTTGCAGGATTGAGAGCTGTTTTCTGGCGGTCAATTGCGGCGCGTTTGCGGAAGGATTGCTGGAGAGTGAACTCTTCGGCCACGAAAAGGGCGCTTTTACCGGAGCGGTGGCTCGAAAACCCGGGCTTTTCGAGCTGGCGGACCGCGGAACGCTCTTCCTGGACGAAATAGGAGAAGCCTCACACGTACTCCAGACCAAGCTCCTG
This sequence comes from uncultured Syntrophobacter sp., assembly GCA_964539645.1. Classification (GTDB taxonomy): domain Bacteria; phylum Desulfobacterota; class Syntrophobacteria; order Syntrophobacterales; family Syntrophobacteraceae; genus SbD1. The sequence goes on along the minus strand of CAZIJV010000004.1, from coordinate 47,356 downwards.
CGGGTTCTGGAAACCAAAACGGTTACAAGGGTGGGCGGAACCAGTCCTATACACTCGGATTTCCGTATTATCACTGCGACCAATTCTGCCCTGGAAAAAGAGATAGCGGCAGGAAGATTCAGACGGGACTTGTATTACCGGCTCAATGTATATCCGATCCATATTCCCCCGCTACGAGAGCGCAGGGATGATATTGCCCTCCTCGCCGAGTACTATTTTAAAGTGTTCAAGAAGAGGTTTAACAGGCCTGTCGAGGCTTTGTCCGCCGAAGCCCTCTTATCTCTGATGAACTATGACTGGCCCGGTAACGTACGGGAACTGGTCAATGTCATCGAAAGAGCCGTGATCACCTGCAAAACGACCCACATTACCCGGCGGGACATCCCGTTGCCCCTTGAAGAAGGCGAATCGAACAGTGTAGATGAGAAAGCTCCCTGTCTCAGCCTCAGGGACGGAGAGAGGCTTCTTATTCGGATGGCGCTCAAGCATTCCGAAGGGAGCAAGACCGCGGCCGCCGAACTATTGGGCATCAATCGCAAGACCCTGGCTCAGAAGATGAAAGACTACGGCCTTGACCATCCACGGGAAGGGTAATTATTACTCAATCCATTCTTTACCTGCAGTCCAATCTATACTATTCTGCTCGAACTGATTCCCTCTTACATTAGCCGAAATGAGACGCCACTCCGTGAGATAAGGAGAGGAGTCTTCATCTGGACCGGCTTCAAAGGCCGGTATAGCATGGAGTAGTATCACCGATGTTTCTCCATAGAATTGCGTCGGTCATCAGAGGCCCCTCCCGCAAACACCCGGTCAGTAATTGCGCAGCGCTTCTGTTCATATTGCTCCTCTCCGCCTCATTTGCAGCCGCGGGTGATCCCCGCTCCGTCAGGATCAACGAAGACGGAAGCATCGAGATATTGATCAGCTCCTACACCAGGGAGGAAGGACCCAAACGGAATGTGGCTGCCGATATCACGGTGGTTACGAGGGAAGAAATCGAAAAGATTCCCGCCACGAACCTTGCCGAGGCGCTGCAATTCGTGCCCGGCGTTTATGTTGAGTTCAACGGAGGTCCGGGTGGCCAGGCCGTTGCCTCCATTCAGGGAAGTTCTTTTTCCCCCGTTCCGGAAGTAGCGGTATACCAGGACGGCGTGCCGCTCAACATGCTGGCGAATCCGGTCACCAATCTTTCGTCTATTCCCCTGTCCAGTGTTGAGCGCATCGAAGTGTACAAGGGGACCGCCTCATCAGCCTGGGGAACGGCGATGGGAGGCGTTATAAACATAATCACCAGGGAACCGAACCCCGAGAAGCCTTTTACCGGGAGTATTCAGAGTTCATATGGGAGCTTCGGTACTCTCAGGAACAGCGGTTCTTTCAGCGGAACCGAGGGGCGTTTGGGCTACTTCGTCTCGTTCGATCACGATCAAAGCAACGGGTTTACCGCTCACACGAGCTACCGGCAGGATGCCGTCTACGGCAAATTAAACTATTCGCTCAGCGAATCGAGCCGTCTCAATTTTGTCGTGAACCATAGCGAGGGCAGGTATGAGGACCCCGCCGCACTGCTCACCGGTTTTTACCCATACTGGGAAGAGTTCCATCGTAATCGCACCTACGAGCGACTCCAATACGAAGCCAGGCTATCGAACAACATCACTTACACCATCGAAGGGCGCCACCAGCAATTCGGTCTCGTAGACGACCACCTGTTCGAACTGAGACCCAAAGAGAAGGGGTGGGATTATAACGAAGAACTCTACGGGATCAGTTCCAGGCTGAGCTGCCATCTCGATGGCAGGAACCATCTCGTCCTGGGATTCGACGGCGATTGGGGAAATTACTCCTACAGTCTGTATAGTCGCGACTTCTCAACCGGCAATTGGGCAATGTACGCCAACGATACTCTTACATTGGGGGCTTTTTCGCTCATTGGCGGACTTCGGTATGACAATAACATCGATTTCGGCGCCGAGGTCAACCCGCTGGTCGGAGCGGTCTATCGCCTGCCCTGGAAGGATGCGCGTATTCGGGCGCAGGTGACGAGAGGGTTTGCGGCCCCGCCGCCGGGACTCATACATGATCCCACAGTCGGCAATGAGGACCTGAAAGCCGAAACGGCCCTCAACTATCAACTGGGCGCTGAGATCTATCCCGATAAAGCTTTGAAGCTGGAACTGAATTTTTTCATGGCGGATATTGATGACTTCATCAATTTTGATCAGGCAGCATTTAAATGGAATAATATCGAAAGGGTTAGAAGGCAGGGGGCAGAGACTCGCGTGAGCGCCCGTATCCCCAGCGGCCAGTCGGGCGCTCTGGGGGTTTCCTTCGGAGGGACCTTTGTCGATGTGGTGAACGAAGCAACCGGACTGCCCATCAAAGACATTCCCCGGAAGATACTCGATCTTTCAGTTTCCTATAGCAACAGGCAATTTTCTCAGTCCGTCATCGGAAGATTTATCGACAACAACTCGAGTTTTTCGGAAACCCGAGACAATATCTTCGTCTTCGACTATCTCGCAAGGCTTCAGATTCCCTCTCCGGGAATGGGCCTGAGTCCCAGCATTTTTTTCGCCGTTCACAATATCACCGATGCTCCCTACCTATATCGCAGAGTATTTCCTCAACCCGGGCGATGGATGGAAGGAGGACTAAGGTGCGACTTCTAGGATGGAGGCCCGCCTGCGGCCTTTCACTCGTCCGGGCATGGGCCGGTTCCCTCTGCAGTAGGCCAACCTTCTGGAGAATCGGTCGCATTCTTTGCGTGTTTCTCCTGATAAGTACGGCGGGCATCCTGATTGCCCGCACCGAACTGCAGAGCGGGTACTCCGGAGTCAAAAGCCGGGAGGGAAAAACTCTCCGGTTCGACCTCTTCTATCCCATAGGCGCGCTGGATTCCAGGCAGAGTGAAGGCGACGCTCCTCTGGTGCTCAACTTCCTGTACAGCTATCTCTTTATCATGAATGAAGATGGGCGCCTCGAACCGGACCTCGCCACATTATGGAGCTATGATAAGGCGAATTTCACCTGGGCCATTCACATCCGCAAGGAGGCGCAATTCCATGACGGCAGTCCGGTAACTGCATCGGATGTCGTGCATTCGCTGGTAACCGCTATCGAAATGGTCCTGCCGTCAGAGGGCAAATACGTGGAGCGAATAACGGCGGAAGACGATCACGTGATCGTGATATCGCTGAAAAAGGATGATCCGTTATTCCTGGAGAAGATATGGTCCTTTGAAATCCTGAAAAGACCGGAAAAAAACCACAAGAAAGACCCCGGGCGCCCCATAGGGTCGGGACCATTCATATTTGAATACCGAATCGAAAATTCCGAGGTCGGACTGACCGCTAACGAGCATTATTACCTCGGCCGTCCCAAACTGGACAAAGTGGTTTTTTACTATCAGCCTGATAAAGAAAAGTCCTGGGCAAGGCTCCTGGCTGGCAAGACGGATATCGTACGAGGCATCGAGCCTCAGGATTACAGAATAATAGAACGTTACGATGACAGATTCTATTTTAAGACGACAATTGAACCTTATCTCATTTTGCTGCTCTATAATCCCCGGGATGCGACCCTGATCGATCCAAGAATTCGTATGGCTCTCTCCCATGCTATCAATAAGCAGAACATCGTCCGCGTTGTTCTGGGAGGTATGGGTGTGGCGCCGCACGGATATATGGGCCACTATTCCTCATTGGGCAATCCCCAGCTTGAGCCCATAGCATATGATTCCGCAAAGAGCCTTCGACTCCTCCATGAAGCAGGCTGGACGTATGACAGCCGGGGTCACTATCTTCAAAAAGAGGGCAAGCCTTTTGAACTTACAATCCTTTGTTTCGACGAAAACAGGCTGCACAACTCGATTGCCCGATACGTCCAGCTTTGCCTCAATGAAATTGGCATCAGGGTCTACATTCAGCCGTTGCCGTTTAATGAACTCATTCGCAGGTATTGGCATAAGCCTGAATTCCAGGTGGTCCTCACGGAATTTGTCGATGTACGGGATGGTCTGAGTCCCGTTCTGGATTGCTGGGAATTCTTTTTGAATCGAAAGTGTGCGGGAAACGGAAATCCTCCGAACCACCGTATCACGGCGATTGTCGATCAGATCAAAAAGGAACCGGACAGTTCCAGGAGAAGAGCCCTGCTGGCTGAACTGAATTCACTATTGGAATCTTTGCAGCCTGCAACGCCGCTGGTCCAAAAGACTTCGCTTGACGTTCTCTCAAAAAGATTTGTAGCGCCATGCGATCTCTCCAATATGTATTACAAGTTCAAGCTCCGGCAAGTCTCCCCTGCCTCCGAATAGGCTACGCTCCAAAATTTAAAAGTTCACACCTCTGAATCAGTGTTCGAACTTATTGAGAACAAGTTCAATCATCATTTCATAAAACCAATTCCGCTCTCGGGACATTTGACTTGTTTTTGCCGTATTTTCAAAATCTTACAAAAGAGGCCCTCTCCCCTCGTTCGATGGCGCCAAAGTTGATCTTATTGCCTGCCAGCTCGTGAAGAGCATTGGCCAGAACCTGAACAGATCAACGCATCAAACAACATCAACAAATTCAAAATGAGGAGAGGAAAATGAAAATGCTTATGATCAGGCGGGCAGATTTCAGCGTATCGCGCAACGGCATGTTTTGCTGCTACTTCATGCCGACCTCGGTCGCGTAGGTATTAACATCTTTCCGGCCATGACGGCCAGGCCCCGGGCAGTTCCCCCGGCTCGGGGCTTCTCAAACGAGAGAGGATGCTGCCGTGTATCCCTATTCCAAAAGCCGTTTCACCATCGAAGTAGAAATTTTGAGCGGCGGCGCTGAATTGTCCGCCATTTACAATACGCTCTCGGGGGCATTGCTGCTCTGCTCCCGCGATGATTGGGCCGCCATCCTCCACAACGGAGGAGACCCGGCGGCGCTGGAGCACCTGAATGAGCAGGGCATCCTCAAAGAGTCGGGCACGGATGAAACACAGCTCTATCACAACTGGAGACTCCAGCATGTCTACAGTCCCAGGACAATAAAATCCAGGATGATCGTCACGCGCCGGTGCAATATGCGCTGCAGGTACTGCCTGATCGACAAGGAAGCGCGGGACATGACTTCCGAGACTGCAGAGGAAATTGACAAGTTTTACCTTGGCGTTATCAGGGAGGCGCACCCCCTTGCGGTTTGCGATGAGGCCGGAGGGGCCGAGACGATGCTGAACCCGGGTGTGCTCATTGAAAGCGCCACAAGAAGATTTTACTTCTGCGAAGGGCTGGGCATTCCATACAGCCTGAGCATGGTGACGAACTGCTCGCTTGTTGATCGACGTACGATCGAACGCCTCAGGACGGTGGGGCTGAAAATGATCCGGGTGAGCATTGCCGGGCCCGCTCGGATTCACGACGAACTGAGGCCTTTCAAGGACGGCGGAGGAACTTATGAGGTCATCATGAGAAATCTGGCGGCTGTTTCGGATCTTGTTTCGATCATGATTGAATGCCAGTACGACAGCGCCTCCAATGATCATGAAGCCATCCCCGAGATGTTCGATGACTTCGACCGCTACGGCGTCAAAATTGATAAGATCCGCTTCTGCCCGATTCTCCCCACCAGGACGGATTCTCCCTTTCAGTCAGGAATCGGAGATCCCGAAATCTACCTTCGCCTGACAAGGGAGGCCCGAAACCGCGGTTATACACAGTTCGACGTTCCTCCTTCCAATCGGTGCGCCGCCGATTTGCGCTATCACTACGTGTTCGATACCGGCGGCGAAATAGTGCCGTGCCCGGCTCTCCAGGGTGCGGAGTTCGCCTGCGGCGACGTGCGAAAAGGGGTCAATTTTGTCGAGGAATCGAAGCTCCTCATGCGCAGACTTCCCGATAAGTGCCTCAACGAGTGTGAACTCCTGCCCCTGTGCATGGGAGGCTGCAGGCAGCAGGCATTGGCCACTCGGGGCGATTTCCACGGAATCAATTGCCTTTACGATTCGCTTCGTATCTTTATCGAATCCTATGTGAGGGAAAAAGCCGAAGAGGCCCTCGCCGCGGAAGGCGACTTGCTCATGTCTGGCCAACCCCGGAGTTGCTCTTTATCTTTAGGCCAGGATGGTGAACTTCGGCTGTGAGGAAAAGGAGACAAGTATGGCTGAATACATTTCACATCTTTGGTCGAAAATCCGTTTCATGGGAGTGATGTCCCTCCCATTGATTATCTTGATGGCCTGAGCGTAACGCACAGTGGCCGGTCAGGCCACCGTTTGCCGTTCACGGATGTCCCTGCTTCCGGCATCTTTTCCCGGAGCAGTGACATCCACCTCGATATCTACCCGGTTCACTTCTTTCCGCATAAAACGGCAAGGATTTAATTCTTCGTGAAAACCACCGTGGCGTTCTGGCCTCCGAAGCCGAAGGAGTTGGAAATAGCGGCATTGAGATCGGCTTCCTGGGCCTCATTGGCTACGATGTTGAGATCACATTCCGGGTCTTTGGTTTCGTAGTTTATGTTGGGAGGCGCAATCCCGTGACGGAGTGTCAGGACGGTGGCCGCGGCCTCTATGGCGCCGGCGGCCCCCAGGGTATGGCCGATCATCGATTTGATCGAACTGACCCGGACTTTTTTTGAATGTTCTCCAAAGGCTCTGACGATGGCGTTTGTCTCGACCCTGTCATTGACCTTTGTGGATGTCCCGTGTGCGTTTATGTACCCGATATCCTCCGGGTTCAGTCCGGCGTCTCCGATTGCATTCAGAATCGCGGCGGAAGCCGCAGCGCCATCCGGTTCGGGAATGGCGATATTATGGGCATCGCAGCTCATACCGAAACCTTTGAAAAGAGCGAGTATTTCAGCGCCGCGCTTTTTGGCATGCGGAATGGTCTCGAGCACCAGGATGCCCGCGCCCTCTCCGATGACAAAGCCATCCCTGTCCGCATCGAAAGGACGGCTCGCCCTGTGGGGCTCGGCATTTCTGCGGGAGAGCACCCCCATTGAGGCATAACCATCCACAACGAACGGCGTGATGGTTGACTCCGCGCCTCCGGCGATGACCACGTCGGCCCAGCCGCCGCGAAGAAGGCTCAACGCGATGCCCAGGGCGTGCGTCCCGGTGGCGCAGGCTGTAGCGATGCCGAGATTGGGCCCCCGGATTCCCAGGCTGATGCCCACGTTGCAGGCCGGCATATTGGGAATAACCTTGGGTATCGTCAGGGCATTTACAGATCCCGGCCCTTTTTCATGAAACCTTATGAACTGCTCTTCCAGATTATGGTAGTCGCCGGCCGCGGAACCAACAATGCAGCAAACGCGCGAGGTATCCATCACTGCCGGTTCGAGTCCGGCGTCCTTCACCGCACTTGTCGCGGCCCACACGGCGAATTGGGAGACTCTGGCCATCCGGCGAGCCTGTTTGGGATTGAGAAGAGTCTCGGGTTTGAAGTCAAAAGCCTCGGATGCGATCCGGCTCTTATGGCCCGAAGCATCGAAGGATTTGATCGCCTCGATGCCCGAGGTCCCTTCCACAAGGTTCTTCCAAAAGGCATCTTTTGTAAATCCAATAGACGAAACCACCCCCAGGCCGGTTACTGCCACACCGTCAAATTGCATCCCAAAAACCTTTCAGTTGTGTCTCAAGCTCTGCCTATGCAGAAAGAATGGATTATGGCATCAATCGGGATGTTTGAATACCACCTTGCGGAAAAAATTGACCAGGGCCTGTTTACGTTCGCGTTCCTCCAACTGACAGGGGATGAGCTTTTGCGGAGACCAGCGCAGTACGGACATTTCGTACTCCATGATCTCTGCATAAGAGCTATTGAGGTACCACGCGTACATGAGGCCGAAGAGCAGGCCGGGAGGGATAAATCCCTCGGCCCCGTTCAGCGTTATCCGGAAACTTCTTCCGTTTTCGGGACTCGGTATCATGCGGGCAAGGCACAGGTAATCGCGGAGTTGAGAATCATCCAGGAAACAATCCCGCTCTTCCTCGGGGCGAAGCAGAATTTCATAGGACCTCGCGCCCCACTTGCAGTCGTCGCGCCAATCAACCCAGCGGCGTCCTTCCAGGTACCGCCCGAGCAATGACTCCCCCATCGCAATCAGCAGGTTCCCCTTCAACTTTTCCGGATCGCTCAGCAGTTGCTCGTGCATTTTGAGCATGCCGACGGCAGGATCGTAATAGCCGAGGACATTGTCCCACTCATTCCTCCTGCCCCACCCTCCCGCAGATATGACGGATGCTCCCCGGAAGAACCTGAAGTGATCGATTCGGATGTCGCGGTTCTCCCAAACCAGTTCCTCAATTATTTCCAGGAGTTCCAGCGGCGCAAAGAGTTTGCTTTCAAGCGCTTCAGCCGTTTTCCTTCTATAGGAGCAGAGCAGGGACGCGCGTACAGTCCCACGATCCGGGGCTGCCGGGTAGGAACCGAACGGCCAAAAGGACTCTCGCTTCAGCGAATAACGCCTGTGTGCAAAGAGCAGCGCCCGCACCGCCCGGGCAAATTTGCGGGGATCATGATGGATGACGTGAGCAAGCCTCAGCCGTTCTCTGGAATAGATTGTGGCTTCCAACGGCAGCACGCCGAAGCGTTCTACCCGTTCACGGTCAAGATAGATGGGGCTTTTGCCTTCGAGGGCATAGTTGCTGAGTACGTTACCGGGGACATACTCGAGATTGGCGCTCAACACCACGTCAAACAAGCCTTGTGCTCCTCCGGGAACATTCTGATCGTAGGCCTCCACAAGCTCGGACACATAGAAGCCACGGTTCCTTCCGCGCCGCGATATATCGGTCTCTCCTTCCTGTATCCAGAAGTTAGCGCCGAGGATCTTCAAGGCCTTCCGGTTCTCCCTGATGGCAGTCACAATGTCGGGCAGTTGCAGTATGGGCAGAATGCTCGTGTAGAGGCTTCCTGGCGCAAAAATAATAAGATCCGCTTCCCTTATGATTCGATAGAGCTTCCAGTTGACCACCGGCTCGTCGGAAAACTCCACAGCTATGCTGTCAATAGGAAAATCCCGGCGACTTCTGGCGGTCTTGGATTGACCGCGTACAGCAACTCCATTGCTGTAGCGGAGTATCAACTGGCCGGGAGTCGCGGTTGCCGGATGCAGATGGCCGCGTACGGCGCCAATCGCACCCGCGATGATATCCAGGCCTTTTGCGAGTGTTTCGAGGGAGGGTGTCTCATCCCGGGAGCAGGCGCTTTCCCGGAAAAAGGCTGCCAAGAGAAGCAGGTTCCCCAGACAGTGGCCGCCCGGTTTTATGAGAGGTCCATCTCCTCCCGGGGAAACGCAGCGTCCTAGAGAGCCGAGAAATTGTACTAAAGGCTCGGGGCAGGCCCGTTGCAGCTCTTTGGATACAACCGAGAGCGGATTTGATACACTCGAGAAATCGTCGCATTCAAAGGGGAAACGATAATTGAATATACCGTGGATCAGCCGAATGACCTGCATCGCTCCCTCATCATCCAGGCTGTATGCCGCTCGCAGGTCGTCTTTCAGAACCAAAGAGAGGAGGAGCTTGCGCAAATCACCGATACCGATGACGGGTAACTGCTGCAGGAGCAAACCGGTTGACCCGCCATCATCGGTAGTGCACACCACCACGTCGAGGAGGGGAAATTCCTGTTTGAGACCGATGAACGGATCGGCAGGCCAGTCAGCAAGCTGGGAGTTGCCGCCGACTACCGTGGACAGTCCTGTGCCTCCGCCAAAAGCCACGACGCGGGTGTCCCTGCATGCGAAGCTCCGGACCTCTTCGGCCAGCAGCGAAAGAGGACCCTGTTCCACATCCTCGGGAACCACTCCGCTGACAACAACCTCCAGGAGCTGTTCAACCTGCCTTCCAAACTGGTCGCGATTCATTCCGGCAAAGTACCCCTGTTTTTCCAGTGCTTCTCTATCACGGTTTCGACAGTGATTCCAATCGGCAGCCATTGTAAAAGTTGAATGTGCTCTCAATTGCTGCGGGCTTATATCCGGGGCGACTTGCCCTTTTTTTTCTTCTTCGCATAGGCCTGCGCAACCCGGTGGAATTCCGGCGCCGGCCGAAGCTGTCGGTCGCAGTTCATCAGGAGATCAAACCAATCGGGTGTCAGGACGGATTCGAAGGATGGCGACAGGAACAGGTGGTTGATCGCCCTTGTAAACCCTACGTAGGCCACATTGATTTCCTCATCGTACTGCGCCGGCGCCAGCCTGTGGCCTGAGGCGAGCATATCGGCGACGTCCGCGTCTACGAACACTCGTTCGTATTCCTGACCTTTTGCGGCATGAATCGTGGAAAGGATCGTCCTTCCTGAACCGGCTCTCTCAGCGCTGTTCCGGTTAATATCCGCCATCTCGAAAATGATTTCCGGAAAAGAATTCGAATATCTGCGGACAATCTGGGAGACACCTTTGAGCTGAAAATCGTCGCATTTGTCGGCATACTCTTCAAGAGCATCCATGTTGTCGAAAGAGCGCAGCCATTCATTTCGAATTCTTGATTTGTCCCCGCTAAAGAGCCAGTAGACGTCCAGGGTCTGCCAGAGCACCTTTTCAATGTCTCTTTCGAAACAAAAAGGCGCCTTTCTCGAAAAAAGAGACATCGCATTGCCAAAGAGCGAGAGATTAGTCCTGCTGAGGACAGCGCAATTTTTCTTCGGCGGGTTTTCTACCAGTGTCAATTCGGACCTCTTGTCCGGGTTGCCGATAATCTTGAAGCCCTTCTCCCCTTTCGCTTCCCTGATGAGCAGGCTGGCAAGCTCCGCAACTCTTTTGCCAAACCTGAAGCTCAGGGTGAGATTATAATCTTCATCCGCGGGGAGAATCCGCATAGCATCCACTGCATACCGAAATCCATAGATCTGCTGATGGCTGTCCCCAACTATGGCGACCCTCTTTTTGCATCTCCTGAGCGCATCGAGCATGACTCCGGAAAGGTCCTGGGCTTCGTCCACGAGGACAAGATCATAGCGGCTGAGAGCCTGATCGAACTTGCCGGACCTATGAAATAATTTCAAATAAAAGTCGTGCGGGCAGGGCTTTTCTTTCCTGTTCCACTGAGTAGCAAGATGCCGGATGGATTCAATCACTTTGGGGAGACGCCGGTTGAACAACTCCCTTGCCTGCACAGGCAGCAGTTTCTCAAATTCATCGACCGCATCTTCGATCTGTACAAATGGAGAATTCATGAAGAAGACCAGGAAATCATGACCGACCTTAGCCAGGATTTGTGCAGTCTGAGGAGAGCGAAAATAAGGGAGCAGATCCCGGGGAGAAAAATCAGCAAAGCTGCCATATTCCCGCCCCACATACTCCCATGCCAGTGCGTGAACGGTCTTGACCTTCACGTGCGGGGGGAACTTGCTCTGGGCTTCCTCCCTTGCCTTTCTGTTGAACACCAGGTAGAGGACTCTCTTATCGGCTTGCTCGTTCGCCAGCATACGCAGGGTGGTCGTCTTCCCCGTGCCTGCCCTGGCATTGATTCGGATGACCCTGCCCCCGGCTTTCAGAATGGCTTTTTGTTCTTCAGTGGGTTCCATTATTCTCTTTCAATGTTGAGACTTTTCCGCTCCCGCGGCCTTCCTGAAAATTACGGGGTATCGCGAATTTTGGCAATCGGTTTCTGTATGAAGGAAAATGAGCAAAGCTGGTGAAAGAACCATTTTTGTGCTTTATTTCCCCAGTGTAAGGAATTATTCCAGATACACTCCCTGATGGCTGCCGCCGGATGTCGTACTCATGCTGCTGTATGCCTGGCCCACGGTTCTATAAGGAATCCGCCCATGGACGAGCCAATGACTTTCGAGAAATTATGCCGCGCAATGTCCGACCCCGGCTTCTATCCACATTCCGTTACGGGTGTTGAAATGCGCCAGACCCATATATCCGCGGTATTTCTGACCGGCAACCATGTATACAAACTCAAGAAACCGCTGAACTTCGGCTTCCTCGACTATACGGGACTTGAGACCAGAAGGCGAATGTGCGAACTGGAGGTCAGGTTGAATCAGCGGCTTTCCCGAGGCGTTTATCACGGGGTGGTCCCTATCCGCAGGAAAGGCGCAGGCTTTTCCTTTGAAGGTTCGGGCGAAATCGTCGAGTATGCGGTAAAGATGAAACAGCTTCCGGAGGAAGCTTCGCTTGCGAACCTGCTCGTTGCGCGAAAAGTCGGCAGGAAGGACATGGTCCGGCTCGGCGGACACCTGGCCGCTTATTACGCCGGAAGCGAAAGAAGTGATGAAATCGATCCGTACGGCGGCCCCGATATCATCAGCTACAACACGGAGGAGAATTTCAGGCAACTGGCGCCGTTTACCGGTACGCTTCTAAAGGAGGATCTCCTGGAATCGGTGAGAGAATCCAGCCGCGGGTTTTTCAAGGACCATGGCCCTCTTTTCACTCTACGGGTAAAAGAAGAACGAATCCGCGACGGTCATGGAGATCTCAGGGCTGAGCATGTTTATTTCCTGGACCAGATCCAGATCATCGACTGCATCGAGTTTAACGAACGGTTCCGCTACGGCGATGCCGCCATCGACCTGGCTTTCCTGCACATGGACATCGAGAGGCTGGGGGATTCAGCGCTGAGCGTCGCGCTGCTGGACGGATATACGCAAGTAAGCCGAGACCTCGGAATATATACGGTCCTGGATTTTTACTCCTGCTACAGGTCGATCGTGAAGATGAAGGTATCCTGCCTGACCTGGGCCGAACTCGAGGAGGGTTCAAGGAAAAGAGAGATGGAGGCTCGAGCGGGCCAGTATCTCGACCTCGCCTTCAGATATGCCGTCCAGTTCAGCAGGCCCGTACTATGGATCATCTGCGGATTGCCCGGCTCGGGAAAATCCTCCATGTCTCAAGCCTTGCGCGAGCTTTTCGGAATGGCGCTCTTCAGCTCGGACGAAACACGCAAGGATCTGCCGGAATACCGCGCGCATGCCGGACCGGCGCCCTTCGGAGAGGGCGTCTATAGAAAGGAAATGCGCGGACGGGTTTACTCCCGATTGCTCTCTCTTGCCCAGGAAAAGTTGAAAAGCGCCCGCTCGGTGATTCTGGATGCAACCTTTTCGCAGCGAAAATGGCGCGAGGAAGCCTTAAGGCTCGCAGCCGACACAGACGCAAGTATCCTGTTTATCGAGTGTTGCGCCTCGAAAGAGGTAATCACGGAGCGGGTGGGACGGCGCGAGTCCGAGGCCGGCGGAGGATCGGACGCCAGGCTGATGAATCTGCCGGGGCTGCTGGATGAATTCGAGGAATTCGACAGGTTCCCGGCTGCCATGCACCTGAAGGTGGATACGACGGAAGATATATCATCCAACCTGGCGCGAATGCTGAGCAACGCCTACGCAATGAAGCGCACGCAGGTGGAAGAGACTATCGCCAAATGCTGCGAGAAGTCTTAAATCCATTAGAGACAGAACTGATCAATTTTTTTCGCGTATGGCCTCTGGAATGAGATCGACAGCCTTCCTCATGAGTCTTGTTGCTTCCGCCATCAACCCCATCTCCCGCAGGCAGAAGGCGCTTTCGATATACGGCAATTCGTACTCCGGAAAGATTGCGGCCGCAGCTTTGAAATTTGCCAGGGCATCCCTGTACATGCTGTTTGACTGGTAGGCCTTTCCCAATTGGATATAGGACGCCAGCGAATCAGGGTTTCTCTCCAGGGCTTTCCTCAGGGTTTTGATCGGGTCGTCAAAGACGGGAGCGCCTAGAAGGTAGGGCATGTACTGCAAAGGCGCCATTTCAATAGCTTCCATGAATCTGTTCCGGGCTTTCCCATGTTCTCCCAGACTGGACGCCAGTCCACCAGCTTCCAGGAGAAGTTCATAGCGTGTCCTGCTCAAAAGCAGATGCCGGCCGGTTTGTATGGCGCCCTCGCAGCCCTTCAATTCGGCAAAAGCATCAGCAGCACCGCGGAGGGGCGGATTTCCGCCTCCACACTCCTCGGCGACCAGGCCGCGGTAAAACTCTACCCTGTTTTTCCCATGCCGGATGGAGTTGCGCTCCCGAAGAACGTATTCTCTCGCAGCGTGAGATACACGGGCTCTTGCCGACCCGTCCGAAGCAAGGTAATCGAGCGTGGCGACAAGATCCTCGGGATTGTAGAAAAGAAATCCTGTCCTGCCGTGCTCGATGCAAAAAGGATAGGGGCCGACCGCCTGCGCGACAGGAACCGCACCGTGTGCTGCATATTCCAGCACTTTAAGGTCAGATCTCGATCTATTGAACGGGGTGTCTTCCAAAGGCGCCAGACCGATATCCAGGTGCGAGACAAAACGATAGTAGTCGTTGATCGAGCCAACGGGAAACCGCCTCTTCCGGCTGGCCGGAAGATTATCGAAAAGTTCCCATATCTTCTCGTTGCACATCAGGCATAGATTGACGTCGCTCCTGGACATCACCCACCGCATGAGGTGCTGGGAAATATTGGCGATGTCCTGGTAATGTCCGGTTGATCCCCCCCATCCTACCAGGATCATCCCATCCGTCTTCTCAGGTTTCTCAAGAGGATCAACCAACATCTGGTTTGGCAAAACGCAAGTCCTGGAATTCAGATAGCGATATTTGCTCTCCAACATGGGTGTGCCGAACTGCACCGCATCACAGTAGTGGGCAAGCCTTTTTAATAACAGCAGGTTGTTGGACTGCTGGTAGAAACCCCATGCATCACTGGAATGGGGAGGGGACTCTATATCATCGGATATTTCAAATATAGTGAGCCTTCCCCGCAGCAGGTGCTCACACTGCTCCGGTAATCTGCGAAATTTTCGCATCCCGTGGTCCGAGAAAGGCGGCTCAAAAGGCCGCCTTTCTCTATTTCTGCAGCGCCAGTTCTATCAGTTTGTCCAGGAGGGCTGAAAAGGATATTCCGGCCACCGCCGCCGCCTGCGGGAAAAGGCTTGTGGCCGTCATGCCGGGTATGGTGTTTGTCTCAAGGATGTAGAGATCATCGCCCGAGAGCATCATATCGGTTCGGCTGTAGCCCCTGCAATGCAGCGCACGGTGAGCCTGCTTCGCAATTTCCTGGGCCCGAGAAGTTACATCCTGAGCTATGCGCGCGGGGCATATCTCCTTAGACGCGCCGGGTTTGTATTTCGCCTCATAGTCGAAAAACTCGTATCCCTCCCCGGGCAGGATTTCAATCAGTGGAAGCGCAAGAAGGTCCTCGTTTCCCAACACGCCCGCCGTTATCTCGATTCCGTCGATGTATCTCTCTACAAGACAGCGCCTGTCATACTGCCATGCCGTTTCGAATGCTTTATGGAAATCTTGCTCGGTCCGCACAATCGTAAGGCCGATACTGGAGCCTTCATGTTCCGGCTTGATCACCAGGGGCAGGCCAAGGCTACGAATCACGGCTTTGGGATCCGGGGGATTAGACCGGTCGGCTACATGATATGGAGGCGTCGGCAGTCCGGCCTGAACGTAGAGCTGCTTGCTGAGGATTTTGTTCATCGCAATAGCGCTTCCGAGAACTCCGCTCCCCTGGTAAGGTATGCCCAGCGACTCCAACATCCCCTGTATCGTTCCATCCTCGCCCAGCCGGCCATGGAGAATGATGAGCGCAACGTCGATTTTGCCTGCATCCCGCGCAAGCAACGGCAGATCGGTCGCAGGATCGTATTTCAAGACATCATAGCGTGACTGATCCAGAGCCTTGTACACCTGGTCGCCACTTTTGAGGGAAACTTCGCGCTCAGCAGATTTTCCCCCCGCCAGCAACGCAACAGTTAACTTGTCCTTCATAGTGCTCCGATCCATTTTCTAAGTTACGATCCATTCCAATCCCCATGATTTCTTTTCCGAGCGGCGCTATGCTTAAATGTGAGAATATCCGCTTCTCCAGTTCGAGGTAGAGTTCCATCTTCTCCAGAAGAAGCTTGCGATGAGCAGGGGATTTCGCATAGCGAGCGATGAGGTCGTGATATCGTTCCTCGACTGAGACTACCTGATCATGCTTTACACGCTTGTCTGAATAGTTCACGAGCAAAGACTCGGTTATCGGGCCGTCAATCAGGGAGGATTCCAGGAAAATATGATCCCTGACGATATCGGCGATGGCCGGATCGACAAGCCCCTCGAGCATCCGAGCGCCGAGGACGGCATGATCTTCACGGGTTTTAAAGCTTGGCTGCTTACCAACATCATGGAGCAGTGCCGCTGCCTCGATCAACTCGAGGTTGAGTTCCGAGCTGTTCTGGTTCAACTTCCTTCCAATGAGCAGAGCGACCTCCGCTACCAGGAAACTGTGAACCTGGATATGATGAGGCATTTCAAACTCGTTGAGCAATTTCAGGCATTGTGCGCGAGACAACACGGGCATTTACCATTCTCGATCCTCGCTCTTCCATGAAGGATCGGTTGCAGTCATTGTCATTGTTTTCTGTAAAATTTGACCCACGGCTGGCGCTCGGTTTCTTTCAAGTCCAGAAGGGCAAGGCGTAGCGCCTTTACGGTTAAATCCGCGCAATGCTTTTCCGCCTTCGGAAGAGTCTCGAGAAAATCTACAACCTGCTGAGGTGAAATGCCCCAAGCTTCCTCGGGAGATTTTCCCTCCACCATCCGTACGATTGTATTTGCACAGGCCACCGTGTAAATACAGCCGTCCGTGTAAAAAGAGGCGGAGTTGATATGGCCGTTGCGCATCACGAGAAAGATTTCTACCGTATCTCCGCATTCGCGTGAGCTTTTGCCGTAGCCGTCCGGGTGCAGTATTCTCTCGCGCTTCTCGCTCTTCAATGCCATTTCAAGGAAGTTGACCGAGTGCTGCCGCCAGAATTCGAGCGCCTTTTCTTCCATTCCATGCTTCTCCGAAAATAGTATTTTTGCCTTCTTATTCATATCTCAAAATGACGGATTTTTAAACCCCGGCCCATGGGGAATGAGAATTCCGTGCGGTTACACGCTACGCGAGAAAGTTGGAAAGTATCTCGTTAAGCCCATCATATTCTGACTTGAGAACGTCGAGATCACGCTTCAGAATCTCGTGTTCACGCTTCAGCGATTCATACTTGAGAAGCGCCAGTTTGTGCGAGTGCTTTTCGAGTTCAAATTCGCGAACAAGCGCCTGGTATCTTTCCTGTTCGCTTCCGGTCGCACTGGAGGTCTCAAGTCTTTCCATCAGAGCGGAATACGCAGCCCGCAACTGCTCATGTTCGCTTCTCAGCGCTTCATATTTCAGGGTCGTGGATCGATGTTCTTCTTTTTCGGCCTCCAGCGAATTCTTCAATTCCTCATTGACGCAGGTGAAGGCGTCTTTCTCAAGCTCTAACGACCGATATGCTTCAGTCGATGAGGCGACTTCCGGTTCAGGAACTTTGCAGCCCGGTTCTTCCAATACAATCATGGCGCTCTGGCAAGGACTTTGGCGTGCTTTAACGGCGCCGCTCTCCAGGGGGTCGGGGGGGCCGGCAGGTAATCCATCGGCTGTGCCAGCCATAGGCAGAATATCGGGGGGACAGGACGGCTCATCGATTTCATTGAGGGACTCATAAATGTGTCTGAAAATACCATACTGATATTTCTGGCCGGGCAGTTCTTTCCGGGCAGTTCGCCATTCCGGCCGGGAGTCTTCCTCCTCGCGCCTGTGTGACTCGTGCCTGAGTAGATCGTTCAGTTCTTTGAGGCTGAAAGGTTTTCGCTGATCGAAACCACGTTCTTCCTGGAAGAAGTCTATCGAGTCATTTCCGGCTGTCTTATCCACGGGAGAATGGGTTGATCGGCCCGAGATGCTGCCGGGTTCGGACTTGCCGCTCCCTAATGCCTGAGACTCCTTTGCCAATTCGACCCGGGAGGTCAAATCGTCTCTTTCATCTGACGAAGATTTTCCATCTGCCATACAAGCGCATCCTGTCGGCATAAATGAAGAGGCGGCTTTAAAAGAAGCAGGCGCCATTCCCTAACCCGCAGGCAATTCTCCGATATTCCCGACGATATGTAAAGAACTCAAAATACGTTGCAGAATGTTACCCCTCCTCCGGGGGAGGGGTTATCTCAAGGTCATACACTGCAGATTTCAAAATCACCCGCGCCCCAGCAGGATTCGCATTGTTGATTACCGAAACAGTCAAAGCCGCTTCCATTACACGCGTGGCAGAAGGCCCTGAAACATTGATCATCATTATCGTCATGCTGCATAGCGATCTCCTTTCTGTTTCAAGCCTGGATTCCAGAATTCAGGCGGTATTTATCGTGTTAGAATCCATCCTTCAGCATCAATCCCTTCAGATTTTGAGTTTTATCGGTCACCGGGGGAGATGAGAAAGGCGCATTAGAGAGCTGGAATGTGCGAAGGATTTCTGTTTGCCAAAGAAGCATAATAGAAAATCTAAGTCATGAGATGTTGCATCGCCAGTGGGTAAGGCAGAAGCGTCTGTCCAGGGAACCCTTAATCCGGCTGAACCCATGCAAATGTCAACTGGTCCCGCATGAAGATGACCCCTGGCCGTGGCGCTTCTTACATGGGAATCCGTTTGCCTGACCGGCAGGGAGGCGCCGCCGTGGAAGGCGGCGCTACCACATATCCGTGCATGGTTTTTCAGGGCTATTGAACAATGCAGAGCCCTCGCTCCGGTAGCGCCGCCTTCTACGGCGGGGCTTTTCATTTGCGGACCATCTTCAGCCTCCTGAATAAATTACCGGATGCGACTGGCAGAAGCCTTGAATATTGTAGAATCCAGGCAAACGATTCTTCCTTTTAATGGTAGAGCCGCATTCCATGGCGGCGCTTTGGAGGCGACATGCACAAACACCTTCCCACTCGCTGGGATTTCCAGCACGCATGGTACTTTGTCACCGCTGTAACCCTCCAAAGGCGCCCTTATTTCGAAGCTGAAGAGGCCTGTCAGATATTACTCGATGCCTGCCGCTCGACCAGGTTTGCACATCCCTACCGGCTTGGCGGTCTGGTGATCCTGCCTGATCACTGGCACGCTCTGATAACGCCGCTCGGAAATGAAGTCATTGAGTCTATCGTCGGTAGTATAAAACAACGAGTATTTCATGTTTCAAGACAGCAAGGCGCAGCGAAAATCATCCGCTGGCAGCCTCGTTTCATGGATCACCGGATTCGTTCTGAGATGGATTTTTCCATGCACGTCGAGTACATCCGGCTGAACCCATGCAAACATCAGCTAGTCGGACATGAAGGGGACCCTTGGCTGTGGTGCTTCTTACATGGGAATCCGTTTGCCTGACCGGAAGAGAAGCGCCGCCGTGGAAGGCGGCGCTACCACGGGCTACATATCCGTGCATGGTTTTACACGCTTCTTGAATAATGGCAGAGCCTCCAATCCGGTAGCGCCGCCTTCCATGGCGGCGATTTGGAGGCGACATGCACAGATACACCCGCCTGAACCAATTCAGACATCAACTGGTCGCGCATGAAGATGACCCTTGGCTGGGCGCTTTTTACATGGGAATCCGTTTGCCTGACCGGCAGAGAAGCGCCGCCGTGGAAGGCGGCGCTACCACATATCGGTGCATGGTTTTTCAGGGTTGTTGAATAATGCAGAGCCTTCGCTCCGCCATCTACGGCGGCGCATGGCGACAATCCCTCCCCTGCTCCTCTTTCCTTCGTTGTAAAAAGCACCACATGAGAATATTATCAGACATTTTTCAAAACGGCCCCAATGGGGATTGAGACTAGGCTCATTTCTGATATTATTGACTATTTGATTCTGTCGTAAGGTCGGCGCCATGTCCTGGAGAAAGGAGAGCGCTTTTCATGCGTGTGTCTCCGGTAACGGCGGTATAAAACAATAGTCACAGCTCGAGGAATTCAAAAAGGCTATGCAGGAATTGGAAGAGCGGATCGAGGTGTTCAGCCATTGCAGGCGTATTCTCATCAAGGTGGGCAGCGCAGTGCTGACTGGTCCCAAGGGCCTCAACCGCGTAATGGTACATCGTTTGAGCGACCAGATTGCAGAACTCCGCCAAAGGGGCGCTAGGACCGAGGTGCTTATCGTATCCTCCGGCGCAGTCGCTTCCGGAATGCGCCGGATGGGGATGACGGAACGCCCACGGACAATTCCTCACAAACAAGCCGCAGCAGCCGTTGGGCAGAGTGTGTTGATGGAGGCATGGGAGGCCGCGTTTGACAAATACGACCTGCTGGTGGCCCAGGTGCTGCTCACCGGCGAAGACCTGGCTCATCGACACCGCTACCTCAATGCCCGCAACACACTCGAAACCCTTCTTTCCTGGGGTATTGTGCCCGTGATCAATGAAAACGACACCGTTGCCGTCGAGGAGATAAAATTCGGGGACAATGACAATCTTTCTGCACTTATAGCGGGCCTTGTGGGCGCCGACCTGGTGGTGAACCTGACCGACACGGACGGATTCTACGATTGTGATCCGCGCGCCAATCCTTCGGCCAGGCTTATCCCGACAGTCTACCGGATCGATTCAAAGGTTCTGGCCTGTGCGACCCCCGCAGCGGGCGCGGTGGGGACCGGCGGCATGCTGAGCAAGGTAAACGCCGCAAAAAAATGCCTGGCCTCCGGAATCCCGATGGTGATCGCTCCGGGCAGGCAGAGGGACATCCTGTTGCGCCTCTTTGCCGGTGAAGGGCTCGGCACGCTTTTCCTCCCCAAAGAGCGCGCCTACCATGGCAAGAAAGTTTGGCTGGCCAACTTGTCCAAGCCTGCCGGGGACCTTACCCTTGACGACGGCGCAGCTACGGCCCTTCGGCAGCGGGGCAGATCACTCCTGCCCATAGGAATCCGCGAGGTGCGCGGCAGCTTCGGCGTCGGGGCGCCGGTTCGCTGCATGGACAAGACAGGTAACGTCATAGGGATCGGCCTCACCAACTATAAGTCTACCGAAATTGACAGCATCAAAGGCCGCCACAGCGAAGAGATAGAAAAGATCATCGGGTATAAGCATTCCGATGAGGTAATACACAGGGATAATTTCGTCCTGACCGGCGAGACGGCCTGAGGGCTGATAGATAGAATATCCGTCATGGAGGAAACGATGCGCGAGCAAATCCTGGAGATGGGCAAGAAAGCTCGGAGAGCAGCCCATCTCATGGCAATGGCCAACGACAATCAGAAGCGGGTCGCTCTTGAGAATACAGCCGCAGCGCTCGAACGGGAACTTCAATCGATCTTCGCCGCCAATCGAAAAGATGTTGAGGATGCAGAGCGCAAGGGATTGGGGAAGGCAAAGATTGACCGGCTCATAATAAGCGAAAAGGTCCTCACCGAGATGACCGGAGGACTTAAAGAGGTCTCGCTGCTTCCCGACCCTGTCGGTGAAGTGACCAGGATGTGGACACGGCCCAACGGGCTGCAGGTAGGCAAGATGCGCATCCCCCTCGGCGTGATCGGCATCATCTACGAGTCGCGGCCGAATGTGACTGTAGACGCGGCGGCTCTTTGCATAAAGGCCGGAAACTCCGTCATCCTGAGAGGCGGCTCCGAGGCGTTTCATTCCAACAGCCGCCTGGCGCAGATACTGCGCGAATCGCTGAAAGAAGCAGGGCTTCCGGAAGACGCCGTTCAGTTCGTGGAGACTACCGACAGGCAGGCAGTACTTGATCTGCTCGGCCTGGAAGAGTACGTCGATGTTATGATACCCCGCGGCGGAGAGGACTTGATCCGGTTTGTAACCCAAAACGCCAGGATGCCCGTCCTAAAACATTACAAGGGAGTGTGCCACGTGTTCGTGGATTCGGATGCCAACCTGGAGATGGCGAGGAAGATATGCTTGAATGCCAAAGTCCAGCGTCCCGGCGTCTGCAATGCCATGGAGACCCTCCTGGTCCATGAAGGTGTTGCCTCCTCGTTCTTGCCCGGCATGGCAGAGGCTTTCCGGAAAGAAGGCGTGGAACTGCGCGGCTGCGACAAGA
The DNA here is from genome assembly GCA_964539645.1 of uncultured Syntrophobacter sp. Taxonomy (GTDB): domain Bacteria; phylum Desulfobacterota; class Syntrophobacteria; order Syntrophobacterales; family Syntrophobacteraceae; genus SbD1. Next base: position 25,519 of record CAZIJV010000004.1, on the reverse strand, counting down.
CGAGAGCCCTGGTTCCCGATTGTGGCAGCGCCACCGAAGAGGACTGGTATGCCGAATACCTGGATCTCGTTCTGGCTGTTCGGGTCGTACCGGATATGGATGAAGCGATCCGGCACATCACTCAGTACGGCTCTCAGCATACTGAGGCGATCTTGACCGAGAACTTCGAGAGGGCGCACCGGTTTGTGCGGGAAGTTCAATCATCGCTTGTTCTGGTCAATGCATCGACACGTTTCAATGACGGTTTTCAGCTTGGACTTGGCGCGGAAATCGGGATTTCCACCTCTCGCCTCCATGCTTTCGGTCCAATGGGTGTCGAGGAGCTTACGACCACGAAGTTCATCGCTTTCGGAAACGGACAGTTGCGCAGTTGAGCACCGATGGAATCTAAACGAAGAGTTATGCGCCTTGGCGTGATGGGAGGGACGTTCGATCCCGTACACATAGGGCACCTGAGAACTGCCGAAGAGGCTCTGGACTTGCTCGGACTTAATGAAATCCTCTTTGTCCCGGCCGGTATTCCTCCCCATAAGCCCGGCAGAAAGACCCTACCCTTCGAGCACCGTTGGCGCATGCTCCACCTGGCGACAAAGAACAACCCGCGCTTTCGCCTGTCTGACGTCGAGAGCCGGATGCCGGGGAAATCCTTCACGGTCAATTCGCTCAACAGGCTGCATGAGGAGTATCCGCAATCGGAGCTTTTCTTTCTGGTGGGACGGGACGCTTTTTTTGAAATGCATACGTGGTTCAAGTACCGGGAAGTGTTCGGGCTTGCCAGTATCGGCGTACTCAACCGGCCGGAATGCACCGAGGAGGAAATCGGGCGATATCTTCAGGATAAGGTATCCGACTCCTACCAAGTCTGCAGCGGGGGCATGATATCTCATCCCGATCTGCCTCCCGTCTATATACTGAGGAATACCCGGTTGGATGTCTCTTCCACACGGATAAGGGAACTCGCCTCGGAGGGCCTTTCGGTGCGCTATCTGGTCCCGGATGAGGTATCGGGTTATATTACGGACAATCAGTTGTACAAATAGATCTTGAGGACAGATGAATGCCGGATTTGGGAATAACCGCGGGAGCGGACAAGCAGGGTAAGGCCCGGCCAGAGACTATGAGCAGCAGGAATAAGGCGGTACTGTGCGCCAGGGAGGCTTCCGATTTCAAAGCGCTTGACCTGGTGGTGCTGGACGTTTCGCGCTTCTCCTCTTTTGCCGACTATTTTATTATCTGCAGCGGCAAGTCCAGCCGCCAGGTTCAGGGCATTTCCGATAACGTGGAGGCTCGCCTTAAAGCCAGTGGGTTGAGACCACTCGGCGTGGAGGGAAAAAATGAAGGCCACTGGGTACTGATGGACTATGGGAATGTAATTATTCACGTCTTTTATGAGCCGGTACGCTTCTTCTATGACCTGGAAAGCCTCTGGGCCGATGCTCCTCACCTCCAGTGGGAACACGGTCCGGACGAACCGAATCGTGAATGAATCAAGGTAAGTCCTGCGTTTTTTTACAGGAAACAAGGTAAAAGGCGATGTTTTCCCTTCTTTTATCCGGCAAGAGAATGAAAAAAGCCCTGGCGGCGATCACTGTCGTGATTTTCACGATGGTGGTCCTGTGCCCTCCCGACAGAGCACTCGCTCTCAGCCTCAGCGAAGAAAAAGAACTGGGACGCCAAATACTCGAAACCATCACAAAGGTAATGCCGCTGATCGATGACGGAGAAGTGCTCACCTATGTTCGGAGTGTTGGAAACCGCGTTGCCAAAGAAGTAGGCTTGACCAGCTACCAATTCAAATTCTTCATTATCGATCATACCGTCCCAAATGCGTTCGCGATTCCCGGGGGCTACATTTTCATGTTCCGCGGAATGATTGAGATGATGGCGTCGGAAGGGGAACTGGCGAGCATCCTGGCCCATGAAATGGCTCACATACAGGCGAGGCACATTCACAGGAGGATCGAGGACGCCAAAGTGCTCAGTGTGGCTTCCATAGCGGGTCTGCTTGCCGGAATCTTCATGGGCGGCGGGAACCTCGGGCCGGCGATCGCCTCCGGAACTATGGCCGCCTCGCAGACCGCAGCCTTGCAGTACAGCCGCGGGCATGAGATGGAGGCCGATCAGCTTGGCTTCAGGTTTCATTGCGCCGCAGGCTACGACCCCGCTGACATGGCCTCAATCATGCGCAAGATGGACCAGTGCAAGTGGATGGGCAACTCCAGGATACCCGGATACCTTTCAACCCACCCTGCCCTTGGCGAGAGAGTTCAATACCTGAGTGAGATGGCAAAAAAAGCGAAGAACTCTTCGGTCAAACTGAAAAGACCCCCGATCGGGGAATTTCAACTCATGCAGGCAGCGCTCATAGCGGATCGTACCGATCAGGCAAGGGCACAGGAACGGTTTCAGGCAGGCATCAAGAAGGGAGACAAGGCCGCGATTTTTGGCCTCGGACGGCTTTATCTGCGGCAGAGTATGTGGACGGACGCTGTCTCCCAGCTTCAGGAAGCGGCGCGTGCTATGCCCTCCAGTCCGTTTGTCCTGAGCACCCTGGGGTCTGCCTACCATAAGAATGGCAAGCTTCAGGAGGCGAAAAGCACTCTGGAGTCGGCCCTGGTGCTCGATCCCTCTTCATCGATCGCCCACTACAGGCTTGCGCTGGTGCTGCAGGAACTGGGAAAAAGAGATGAAGCCCTCGAGCACCTGATGCAGATTGAAGAACTTGCTCCCATGTTTCCCGATGTGGACTACCAACTCGGTATCATCCTGGGACAGGTCAATAAGCTTGGCCGGGCACATTACCATCTCGGACGTTTCTATCTTATCAAGCAAAACCGTGAACTTGCTACGATGCACTTTAAGAAGGCGAAAGCCTACCTTACAGACTCGCCCTCCAAGATCGAGGAAATTAGCGTGGTGCTGAAAGAACTCGAAAAGAAGAAGAAGGGCGGATTTTCCTTGGGGCGTTGATGAATGGTTTACTGAGCGAAGGAGTGTAAGAAAGGGAGATGACCAAGCGTCAGGGAATAAGTTCAGCGTTACTGCTCCTGAGCCTCTCGGGGCTTTTGATCTCCGTCTTATCCGGCTTTTTGGAGCAGATTCCGTTCTTTAAGTCTCTTTGTCCGACTGCCTGCCGGGACACGGCCGAGATCAGGTTCCTGTCCATTCCATTCTGGATCTGGGGTACGGTTTTTTATGCGGTCACTTCCTTGTTCTTGTTGGTCCGCCGGGAGCTTGCAGCATGGATAATCGCCCCGGCCGCCGGTGTTGAAGCCGCATTGATCCTGCTGATGATCCAGATGAATGCGCCGTGCACCTTTTGTGTAGCCAATGCAGTCGTATTAGCCCTCCTGCTGATCGTCACCTTTGAAAAAAGACTTGCGTGGCAGGAAGTATCGCTCGCCCTGTTTCTTTTCGCCCTTTTTTCACACCTGATCCCTTATGAAAACTCCGCAATCTCAGCCTCCACCGGCTCAGAGCCCGGCGTTGCCGCTATTGTGGGTGATGAGCAAATAACCGATGATCGCCTGGAGGTGCTCCTCGGCTCAAAGCTTTTCGAGCTGAAAAAAGATATCTACCGGATGAAGAGTGATCGGCTGGACCAGTTGATCGTCGAGATCATTCTTCATCGGGAAGCAAAAGCACAGGGAAAGACGACCGAGCAATTCCTGGAGGAGACCGCCCCGTTGAGCCGGTTTATGGCAACCGACGCCGAGATCGACAAGTACCTGCAGGACAACGAGGAGAAACTGGCGGATTTCAGGGGCACGGTCAAAGATTTGCGGGAGCGGGTCAAGAGTTTCCTGCAGCAGCAGAAGAGGTCGCAGGCTCTGAAAGACTATGCGCATTCTCTTTATCCAAAATACGGAGTCCGGATCAACCTTCCCGCGCCTGCCCTTCCCCGAGTGAAGATAGACCTGGAGGGCGCTCCCACGCAAGGCTCCCCGGAAGCACCCGTCATGATCGTGGAATTTTCCGATTATGAATGTCCCGCCTGCCGCTCGACCCATGAAGTGATCAAGAAAGTCAAGGCTGCATACGGAAGCCACGTCTTGTGGGTCTACAAGGATTACCCGCTAAGGCGCCACAAGTTTGCCTTCAAGGCGGCCGAGGCCGCCCACTGTGCTGAGGATCAGGGAAAATTCTGGGAGTTCCAGGATCTGCTTTTCGGTGCTGATGACCTTAGCGTGCCAAACCTCGTAAAACTCGCGGGTGATCTCGGCCTGTCCAGTGAGAAGTTCAGCCGCTGCCTGGATGATTCCAAGTATAAGGAACTGGTGGAAAAGAATATCCAGGATGCGGCGCGTTCCGGAGTGGACAGAACCCCCTCATTTGTCATCAATGGCGCCGTTTACGTCGGCGGCCACGGTTTCGATACTTTCAAAAGAGTGATCGAGGAGGAGTTGGCAAAGGCGGGGCAGAAATGAGCCGGCGCCTTGTTTTTTCTTGCCGGGAAGACTTTTTTCTTTTTGATTTACCACTTTGCTTATAAATATGTCGGATGCCTTCAAGGACGATCCTGCCATGGGCGGGACAATCTCAATAAAAGCCTTCTTCGTCGGGCTGTAAGCTGTCATTATGCTGTGCTTCAAGCTGTTCGGGGGGGACAGGGTATCAGGAGAGAACGATGAGAATTCTGGTCAGCGACAATCTATCCGAATCAGGGATCGAGAAATTGATGAAGATCCCCGGCGCCGATGTGGAGGTGAACACCACCCTGACGCCGGAGGAGTTCAGGCAGGTCATAAAGGAATTCGACGCGCTGGTAATCCGGAGCGGGACCAAGGTCACCGCGGAGGTCCTGGAAAATGCCGCCAACCTCAAAGTGATCGGCCGAGCCGGTATAGGTCTGGATAACGTGGATATCGAAGCCGCCAGCAAACGCGGCATTGTGGTCATGAACACGCCGGAGGGCAACGTCATCACGACCGCCGAGCACGCTATCGCAATGCTGCTCGCACTGACCCGTAACATTCCTCAGGCTTCCGGCTCACTCAAGGCAGGCAAGTGGGAAAAGAAGAAATTCAAGGGGAAAGAGGTCTTCAACAAGGTGCTCGGAATCATAGGCGTGGGGCGCATCGGTCGGATCGTTGCGGACCGTGCCCAGGGATTGAAAATGCAGGTTATCGGCTACGATCCCTATATTAATTCGGAAGTGATCGACAGCCTGGGAATAAAAGGCGTCAGCGCCGAAGAGTTGTTCGCAACCGCCGATTACATTACCATTCATACTCCCATGACCTCGGAGACCAGGAACCTGCTCAATGCAGAAGCCTTCAGTAAAATGAAATATGGGGTCTTCATCATCAACTGCGCACGCGGGGGAATCGTCAACGAAGCCGACCTCTACGATGCGATCAAACAGGGCATTGTCGCCGGAGCAGCGCTGGATGTCTTCGCCAAAGAGCCTCCAACCGACAACCCCCTTCTCATGCTTGACCAGGTAATAGCCACCCCGCACCTCGGAGCATCCACCGAAGAAGCCCAGGAGAACGTCGCCATTGCCGTCGCCGACCAGATGTTTGATTTCCTGACTCGGGGAACCATCCGTAACTCCGTAAACGCCCCCAATATCGACGGCGCCATCCTCAACAAGCTTCGTCCTTACCTCGCGCTGGCGGAAAAGCTCGGATGCGTGCTTACCCAGATCACCCGGGGAGGCATCGAGAAGGTATCTATTGAATATGTGGGAGATGCGGCATCTCTCGAAACACAACCGCTCACCATCTCAATTCTCAAGGGGCTGCTCACGCCCATATTGGGCGATATGGTCAACTTCGTCAATGTTCCCATCCACGTAAAGGAGAGGAATATCAGGGTGACGGAGTCCGTTCGCAGCGAGGCTGAGGACTATACCAACCTGATCAGCATCCAGGTGAAGACCTCGGAGGGCGAAAACCTGGTGGCGGGCACCATTTTCGGCAAAAAAGAACCCCGCATGGTACGGATTAATGACTTTCGGCTGGAAGCAGCGCTCGAAGGGCATCTGCTCCTGATCTACAATATCGATACTCCCGGCACGATCGGCGCCATCGGCACCTGCCTGGGCAAGCATAATATCAATATTTCCATGATGGATGTCGGACAGGTGCTCGAACGCGGACAAAACATTATCTTTCTCCGTACGGATACCCCGGTTCCCGCCCATGTTACCGGGGAACTGCTTGCAATGGACAATGTGGACGTGGTCCAGGCCATCGAGCTTTAGACGCGCGCTATTCAGGAGGAGGAAAAGAACCAATGGCAGAGAAAGAAGAAGACAAGGGATTTGTCATAAAGGACCGGCGGAGATTCTCGCCCGAGGAACCGGAAGAGGCAAAGGAAGCTCAGCCTGAGAGCGGAACCGCTGCAACTGGAGGAGAGGAAAGTGAGAAAGCTCCTGGACCGGGCGTCGGGGAAGAAGCGCAGCAGCAACGAGGTCCCTTCCCGGAAGTCACGCTGGCCACTTTTGTTTTTTCCCTCAGTTCTTCTGCACTTGTGCACCTGGGAGAGATTCCCGAACCGGAGACGAACATAACCCGGGTGGATTTGCCGATGGCTAAGCAGATCATCGACACACTGGGTATGCTCCAGGACAAAACGAAGGGCAATCTCGACCCTGATGAAGATCGCCTGCTCAGGTCGGTGCTCTACGATCTCAGGATGCGCTATATCAGTAAATCATCGGGCAAGTAGAAACGGAGCTGGCTGGTTTTGGTTCAAAAGATCAAGGTCCCTGCAAAGATCAATCTGTGGCTGGAGGTTGTACGCAAAAGAGAGGACGGCTACCACGATATATCCAGCCTCATGCTTCCTGTATCGGTTTTCGACGAACTGGGGGTGGAAATCCGCTCTGAAGACGGTCCGGTGACTCTGAACTGCGATACGGACGAAATACCGGGAGATGAGCGTAATCTCGCATGGCAGGCCGCGGATCTGTTTCAGAAGGTTACTGGCATTAAGGCCTCAATTCACATCACGCTCGAAAAAAGCATCCCCTCCGGCGCCGGACTGGGAGGAGGCAGTTCCGATGCCGCCGGGGTTCTTTTGGCCCTCAACTGCTGTTTCGGCAACCTCCTCTCTTTCTATGATCTGGAAAAGGTGGCCTGTCGGCTTGGCGCGGATGTTCCTTTTTTCCTGTACAGCAGGCCTGCGCTTGCCACCGGCGTGGGTGAGAAACTTGAATTTGCCTCCAGTGTGCCGGAATACCCTCTTGTTTTGATAAAACCTCCTCTCAGCGTCCCTACCGGGTGGGTTTATCAAAATTTAAAATTGACAAGAGATGCGCCTCAAATTAAACTTGACGGTTTGAATGCCCGTCCATGGGAGCTTGAAACATTCGTCGTAAACGATCTTGAGTCGGTTACCATACCGAGGTACCCGGTAATAGCCGAAATCAAGCGTTGGCTGCACGAAAATGGAGCTGTGGCGCCATCCATGAGCGGAAGCGGCCCCACGGTTTTCGGAGTCTTTTCATCCCGTCGGGCAGCAATGGAGATTGAAGCTCGCGCACAAAAGGTCTGGCAGGATTGCTGGGTCAAGGCTGTTGAGGTGATCTGCACCGAGAGTTGATCGGGCTGGATGCCGCTGTCTGCCGCTAAATCATTCACGGCGCCGACGGCGGCTTGATATATTGGGGCGTGGCCAAGCGGTAAGGCACGGGTCTTTGGAACCCGCATTCGAAGGTTCGAATCCTTCCGCCCCAGTCAATTTTCAGACGGACAGGTGGTATTTTCCCGGATTTTCTAAACAGCCGCTGGCTGAGCGAGCGAATTTCATCCTATGTGGAGCCGACTTACTCTATTCACCGGAAATTCGAACCCCCTGCTCGCACAACGAGTGTGTCTCAGGCTGGGGATAAACGCGGGCAAAGCTCTTATTTCGCGCTTCAGCGACGGAGAGATCAGGGTCGAAATCGGCGAAAACGTCAGGGGGAAAGACACTTACGTGCTTCAGTCCACCTGCCCGCCGGTTAATGAAAACATAATGGAACTTCTCGTGCTGATCGACGCTCTCAAAAGAGCTTCCGCTCGACGGGTAAACGCCATTATTCCCTATTACGGATACGGGCGACAGGACCAGAAAGAAAAGCCGCGGGTCTCTCTGAGCGCCAAGGTAGTCGCTGATTTGCTCACTGTTGCGGGCGCCGACCGCGTGATCACTATCGACCTGCATGCCACACAGATCCAGGGGTTTTTCAACATTCCCGTCGATCATCTCCTGGGAACTGCGGTATTGGGTGATGCGGTTAAGAACAATATGCGAGGAGACGAAATTGTGGTCGCTCCCGACTCCGGAGGGGTCGAACGCGCACGGTTGTTCGCCTCGCGACTGAAGCTGGACCTCGCCCTTATGGACTACCGTGAAGAAAACGGAACTTATCCCCGAATAGTGGGAAACGTAAAAGGCAAAAGGGTCTTGATCCTTGACGATATGGTCGATACTGCCAGAACTCTGACACGCACCGCCGAAGTCGCCAGGTCCTCCGGCGCGGAGATAATCGATGCCTGCGCCGTTCACCCGGTGCTCTCCGGCAAAGCGGTCAGCGCCATAGCATCTTCACCGATTCGCAAACTCATGGTGACGGATACGATTCCCTTATCAGAAGAGGCCCTGGCTACCGGCAAAATCGATACGGTCAGCATAGCCCCATTACTTGCCGAAGTAGTCAAACGGGTGCATTTCGAAGAACCGGTAAGCTCATTATTTGCCGAAAACTGAGCGTGAAGCCGCGCTCTTTAACCAGGAGGTACAGGTAAATGAATCTCGAATTGACAGCAGTTAAAAGAGACGGGAGCGGGAAAGGCGCCGCGAGGGCGATTCGCCGGGAAAACAATGTCCCGGCTGTCCTCTATGGACCGAAAACGGCGCCCACGCACCTTACCGTCTCAGCCATGCAACTCGAAAAGCTGCTCAGGGAGACCGGCGGTGAGAGCAAGCTCCTCAACTTGAATATTGAAGGCGACTCCGCACGTCAGGTACTCATCCGTGAAGTGCAGGTGCATCCCTTCCGCAGACGTTTTCTGCACATAGATTTCTATGAAGTCCCTCTCGACCAGCCTATAGTGGTAGAGGTCGTAATAGAGCTTGTCGGCGACTCGATCGGCGTTCAGAAGGGCGGAGAATTGAACCTCATACAGCGGACTCTTTCGGTGCGCTGCCTGCCCAACCAGATTCCGGAAAGCATCCGAATCGACGTGAGTAAGCTCGACCTCGGGCAGATTCTGCACGTTGGAGACCTGCTCGCGGAGACCTCTTTCACTTTCGAGGAAGATGCAGGCATGGGCGTGGTGAGCATCATCGCTCCGGAATCCGCATCCCAGCCGGAGGAAGGCGCAGGGCCCAAGAAGTAGCGCCATCCACTTGGCCACGTGGACTCAAAGAGGCTCGAGCCCATGGGTGATATCTGTCGGAATGCCGCGGAAAATAATATCCTTGCCGTCATCGGTCTGGGAAATCCCGGAAAAGAATATGAGAATACGCGTCATAACGCGGGATTCCTGGTTCTTGACCGGTTGATTTCGCTCTATGCGCCGAGCATGATGGAGCGCAAGTTTCGCGCCTCATGGGGTTTCGGAATGGCCGAGGGACGCAAGGTGCTCTTCGTCAAGCCGCTAACCTACATGAACAGAAGCGGTGAGGTGGTCGGGGAGATCATCAAGTACTTCGGAATACCTCCTGGACAGATGCTGGTGGTTCATGACGATCTGGACTTGCCCTACGGCCGCATCCGAATCGCCAAGAGGGGAGGATCAGGCGGACACCGGGGCATTCAGTCAATAATCGACCATGTCGGCCATCCGGATTTCCCGCGGCTTAAAATGGGTGTCGGCCGCCCCAGGCATGGCGAACCGGTTGAATCGTTCGTCCTCCAGCCGCCATACCCCGACGAGAGAGAAGAATTCCTCAATATGACGGCGCAGGCCGAAAAAGCTGCCTGCGCCGTGCTCTCCTCCTGCCTCGATGCAGCAATGAACGCCTACAACAAGCGAACACAACCCGCTTCCTCCGAACAAAAAACCCCCGACGACGAGAAAATTCGGCGGGGGCGAGACTTACCTGAATAGATGAATAACGATCAAACCGGCTTCAGAGACCGGTCAGCGCTTTTCTCCAGAATCACGTCATCTATCAAACCGTACTCCTTGGCCTGGGCCCCGGACATAAAAAAGTCACGGTCCGTATCGCGTCTTATCTGTTCAAGATCCCTGCCCGTGTGATCCATGAGTATCTGGTTCAGATCCTCGCGCAATCTAAGGATTTCCTTAGCCTGAATGTCAACGTCGGTTGCCTGTCCCTGGAAGCCGCCCATCGGCTGGTGCAGCATGATGCGCGAATGCGGCAGGGCGAACCTTTTGCCCTTTTCCCCGGAGGCAAGCAGGATAGCCGCCATGCTGGCCGCCTGGCCCATGCAAAGGGTCGAGACCTTGGGCTTGATGTACTGCATGGTGTCATAGATCGCCAGACCGGCAGTCACCAGACCGCCTGGGGAGTTGATGTAAAAATGGATGTCCTTGTCGGGATCTTCGGATTCAAGGAAGAGCATCTGGGCGATAATGACATTGGCTATTTCATCTGTGACAGGGGTCCCGAGAAATACTATCCGGTCACGCAACAGCCGAGAATATATGTCGAAAGCTCTTTCACCACGACTGCTCTGTTCGATGACAATTGGAATGAGTCCCATTGTTGTTTACTCCTTTTCAGCCTCTTGAGATCCGCCACTGGCGGGATCTGCGGCCTCATCGACCGTCTCGGGCTTTTCGGCCTCTTCGGGCTTATCGACGAAAACGGCTTCACGCTCTATTAGTTTAAGAACCTTGTCCTGAAGTTTTCTTTCTTTCGCCTGTTCTACGAGAGCGCTGTCCCCAAACTCACGCTTGACCCTCTCCGGATCCACTCGATAGGAGAGCGCGATATCTTTGAAAATTGATTCAGTTTCTTCAAAATCAAGTTCAACTTTTTCAACTTCGGCTATTTTCTCCAATACCAGCCTGGAGCGAATATTCCGCTCAGCCTGAAGACGATAGCCGGTCCGGTATTCCGGGGCATTCAGCTTATCGAAATCGAGTTGCAGGCCCTGGGATTCGAATTGGTACCTCAGGTTCTGTACCATCCCATCCACTTCCCGCTCCACCACCCTGGACGACAGGTCGATCTGAACCTGGCTCAGAAGATTGTCGATGATCTGCTCGCGAACCTGTTCAAAGGCCCTGCCCTCCTCGCGCTCCTGGAGTTTTTTGCGAAACTCTTCCTTGAGAGCATCCAGGGTATCGAATTGGCTGGACGGAAGAGACTGAGCAAATTCATCGTTTAGCTCCGGGAGTTCCTTTAGCTTCAACTCCTTGATCGTAACATCGAATCGGACGGTCTTCCCCGCTATTTCCTGGGTGGGGGCATCCTTGGCATATTCGAGGTCGAAAGAAAAACTCTCCCCCGGTTTGTGTCCGATCAGGTGAGTGTCGAAATCCGGGTGCAGGCTTCCCTTGCCGATCTCCGCCATGAAATCCTGGGTTTTGCCCTTTTCAAAAACCTCTCCCCCAATGCTGGGAGTGAAATCGACGACGGCGACGTCGCCTTCCCGAACGGGGCGGTCCTCTTCGACCGCTCGCAGTTGGGCGTGACTCTGGACGAGCCGGTCGAGTTCCGCCTGTACCTGTTCGTCGCTGATCTCGATTGGAGCTTTGTAGAGCTTCAGCTCCTTATAGCCGGGGAGTTCAAATGGGGGAGAAACATCAACCAGCGCGGTATAGGAAAAGGAGCCGTCCTCCTCGAAATGGGACTCGCTTACGTCGGCAGGTATGAGCGGCTTGACTTCGGTTTGTTTAAGCGCATCGGGGAAAGTCTCCTGAACAAACTGGGAGGAAACTTCCTGCTCGACGGCCTTGCCGTAATAGGATTTGATTATGCTCAGCGGCACTTTACCAGGACGGAATCCCTTGATCTTTGCACGCTTGGCCAGATCGGCATACTTCTTTTTGAATTCTCCCTGAACCTGCTCAGCAGGAAGGTCCACACGAATTTTCTTCTGATTTGCGCTGATCTCATCTACGGAAACTTTCATTTCCACTCTTTTTCACCTTTCTCAATGAATTATAAATATTACCGTCCGGGCAAGGCGTTTTTCTGGTGCGAGAGGGGGGATTTGAACCCCCATCCTGTCGCCAGGGCTGGATCCTAAGTCCAGTGCGTCTGCCATTTTCGCCACTCTCGCGCCCTATATTACGGGAAATCACAATATAAAGCATCTTTAGATGTTTATGTCAACATTCGCAGACCCGTTGATTAGAAAAGAGTCCTTACAAACTGCACCGTCGCCGCGACCAGCGGTACGACCGCAATCGCAGGAACGAAGTTTGCCAGAGGAAGGTCCTTGAGATCGAGCAGCTTGATTCCTATTCCGACGATAACCAGACCGCCCGTGGCGGTCATCTCCGCTATCATTGCCTCGCTCATGACTCCGGACAGGCTGCCCGCAAAAAGAGTGATCGCCCCCTGGTAGATGAAAACACAAACCGAAGAGAGGGCGACTCCCCAACCAAACGTTGCCGCAAAGGCGATGGATGCAAATCCGTCAAGTACCGCCTTCATCGAGAGCAGGCTGTAGTCGCCGCTCAGTCCGTCCGAGATCGAACCCAGTATCGCCATGGGACCGACACAGAACACGAGGCTCGCAGTTATGAATCCTTCGGCGAAAAAGGTGGATGAATCACCCGAGATTTTCGCCTGAAGATACTGTCCGAATCCTTCGAGTCTTTCTTCTATTCTGAGCGCCTCCCCGATTATGCCGCCGATCAGCATCGCTCCGAGCACGATCAGTATGTTCCGGGTGCGCAGCGCCATCTGGAATCCGATCAAAAGGGTCACCAGTCCGATGCCGTAGAGCACAATCCGGCGCATGCCGGAAGAAAGCCTCGACCCGGCAAATGAGCCGATCGCGGCTCCGAGGATGATCGCCCCACCGTTGAGAAGAGTACCTGTCATACTCAGCCGCCCACCCTTTCCAGGTGGAGCGCTTCCTTTTCACCGAACTGCCTTCCGGCTTCCTCAAGCCCGGCGACTCTTTTCGCAATCGGCGGATGGGAGTAATGAAACCAGACATAGAGGGGATGAGGATTCAGGTTGGAGAGGTTATCCGAGGAAAGCCGCTTCATCGCCTCAACAAGGGGGGTGGCGGTCCTGAGCATATTCACGGCAAAAACGTCAGCCTCTTTTTCGAAGCGCCGGGAGAGCCACATGTAGAAAGGCTGCAGAAAGAAACCGGCTTTCTGCCACAGCACACCGGCGAAGAAGAGCCCGACATAGGAGACCGGGGAGTCAAACCCGAAGGTTACATAGGGGAGCGGCCATTGGACGAAAAGCCAAGTGGCGTAGAAGGCCGCCAGCGAGAATGAGCCGAAAAGAGCGAGTTGTTTCAAAACATGTTTTTTCCGGTAATGCCCGGCCTCATGTGCAAGCACGGAAAGGATCTCATCATGCGTATGGGACTCGAGGAGAGTGTCGTAGAGCACAATTTGTTTGGTCTTCCCGATCCCGGTGAAGTAAGCGTTGGTATGCCTGCTCCGGAGTCCTGCATTCATCTGGAGGATTCTCTTCACCCGAATACCGCTCTCCTCCATCAGGTCGGATATGCTTCGAGCCAGCGCTTCGTCCCGTACCGGCTCGAATTTGTTGAAAAGCGGCGCTATCACGACAGGATATAGCACCGCCAGGAGAAACTGCACACCCGCAACAATCAGAAAGCCCCAGAACCACCAGTAAACCGGTGAATGGCTGATTATCAGCAGGAGAATCGAGAAGAGCATCGCGAAGAGCGCCACCGACAGTACTCCCGATTTGACAAGATCGGCAATCCAGAGCCTCGGAGTCGACCTATTGAAGCCGAATTTCTCCTCCAGGACGAACGTATGATAGTAGCTGAAGGGGAGTTCCACGAGGTATTGGATCAGTCCCGGGGCAAAAAAGAAAAGAAGGCCCGCAGGGATCACCGACAGGCCGAGCTGATCGGACCTCGCGACGATCATCGGAAGAAACCCCGACAGGAGGACAACCAGGAGCACGCCGTCTGAAACCAGGCCCTCGATTATCCCCAACCGGCTCCTCTCCAGGCCATATTCGTTGATCTTAATCATTGTGGAGTTGTCGATATGATCTTCAAAACCGCTCGGAACTCTTCGGAGATGCTTGCGGGAGTGCCGGGAATTCAGGTGTTCGAGCCATATCGTGAAGGCCCTCTGCCCGGCGAAGATAAAAAGAAAAGTGAATAAAAACCAGTTTAACTCAATCATCTTTATTTGGAGTCCTCCTCGGCACGGGGCATTTTGGGAAAGTCTTCACACCACGATGATGCAGCGAGTCCCGGCGTTCATTACCCATGAAACAGCTTCAAAAAGTCGCCAACCGAAATTGCCTTCCCTTCACACTATAATTACAATAAGCACCGATGTGCGGCTTTTTGAATGAGCCCGCGCGCGGCAACTCTACGAACACGGTATTCGTCAGAAATACTTAGTCACGGCATTTAATACATTCATTCATTGGAGGGAGCCATGCCTGTCTGGAAATGCAACAACTGCGGAAACACGATCGATGTAGCGGCGCCACCCCCTGTTTGCCCGTCATGCAAGATGAAGTGCGAATTCGTCGATGTCTCGTGCTACACCCCAGACTGTGGTGGCCCGGGTGCGGGCACGGTTGACGAAAAGGTTTTCCAGGAAAGCTATAAAGCACCCAAATAGGCGTCCGGCGCGAAAGAACCTCACAAAGCAAAAAGGCGGACCGGAGGGTCCGCCTTTCTGCTTGATCCGGCAGAACAAAGCTGCGGGGTGTATCAGATTTCCGCCTTGATCTTTTTCAATACTCTTTCCAGCTCACCCTGGTGATAGGGCTTTCCAGGCCATGAATTTATAAAGCTGTCCTGGTGATAGCGCGGAATCAGGTGAAAGTGAACATGATCGATCAACTGGCCTGCGGGACGGAAATTGTTCTGGAAAAAATTCAGCCCCGCTGCATTCGTAGCTCGGAAAATTGCCATGCCTACCTTCCGGCAAGCGGACGTGCAGGCCTGGAGATCCTCTTCCGGAATGTCGAATAACGTTGCGTGATGCGCCTTGGGAAGAACCAGGGTATGGCCTGCGTTGACCGGATTGATATCCAGAAAGCTGATGACGCGCTCATCTTCATACACTTTAGCACAGGGAAGTTCGCCTCTTATGATACCGCAGAAAATGCAGTCGGACATGTTTCGCGCTCCTCGGCAGGTCGAGATTGAGATTGGTGCATGGCGCCCGAAATAGATGCTCAGCCGCGCAGACAGGGTAAAGTAGCAAAGAAGCTTTAGGCTGTAAAGCCGGATGGGGTGAAATCGTGCACTAGCCCTCCCATTGTGCGCATAATCACAATCCTGCGGCGAGCAGCTCAAATCCGCACGCCTGCAATGCGAAAAACCATCCGATACGCCTGGCGGTCTCCTGCAAAAAGCGGGCGCCTCATATCTGCTGTTGAACATTGTGCTTTGATTTACGATATGATTAAAGTGCAATCTCAATAGTTGCGCCAGATCACAATGTCGGGGGCGCCCGGGGCTGCCGGCGCAGGCTTGGAAGACTCCGCACCCGTTACCCCCTTCTTTCCAGGGGGGCGGGCAACCGTCCACTCGAAGCAGGAGCACACCGATGACTTTGCTCGCAATTTTCGGCTCCGCCCGCAAAGGCGGCAATACTGACATGATGCTGGAAGCCTTCCTGGAAGGCGCTCTCTCCTCCTCCCCCGGCCTTCACGTAGAAAGGGTGTTCGTGAGAGAACTCAATATGTCTGGTTGCCAGTCCTGCGGCTATTGCGACGAGCACGGCAAGTGTTTTCAGAAAGACGACATGCAGAGAGTCTATCCTCTTCTCGAATCCGCCGAGCGCATCGTCATGGCCAGCCCTATTTATTTCTACGGCTTGAGCGGACAGGCAAAACTGCTCGTCGACAGGAGCCAGGCCCTGTTCATGCGAAAATTCAAGCGCAAAAAAGAAGGGCTGCCGCCAGATCCTCCCAACTCGCGCAAAGGCTTTTTCCTCACTGCGGGGGCAACACGGGGCAAACGCCTTTTCGATTGCCCCATCCTGACCGCTCGCTATTTCTTCGATGCCATCGATGTCAGCTACGCCGGGGAAGTCTGTTTCCGGGAAATGGAGGAAAAAGGCGCCGTGCTGCGACATCCGACTGCCCTGGACGAATGCAGGCAGGCGGGAAAGGCGTTTTTGGAGTGAGCAGTGAATGCTCACTCCAATGCACAGGCATCTTCGGCAAAGGGGAAAAGGCAGCCGGTGTCAAGGGTCCCGATGTAGCTCGAAAGGCTGGAAATACCCTCAACCCTTAGAAACCGTTCGATTCCCTCTATTATCTCCATCGTTGTACATGGATTTATGAAATTGGCGGTACCCACCTGGACGGCTCGGGCGCCCACCAGCAGAAATTCCAGTGCATCGGTGGCAGAGGAGATTCCGCCGATTCCAATTACGGGACACTTTACCGCCCGGGTTACTTCATATACACAGCGCAGAGCAACAGGTTTTACCGCAGGCCCGGAAAGTCCGCCAAAGATGTTTGCCAGGCGGGGTCGTCGCGAAAAGACATCCACCGCCATGGCCGCAATGGTGTTGATGCAGGAGAGGATATCGCTGCCGGCGTCTTCAGCCGCTCTGGCAATCTCGGAAATGCTCGTCACATTCGGGGTCAGCTTGGTGATAACCGGAAGCGAGGTTGCACGCCTCACAGCATTGACCACCCGTGAAGTCATCGCGGGATCTGTTCCGAAGACCATTCCGCCTTCTTTTACATTGGGGCAGCTCACATTTATTTCGAGAGCGGCGACCCCGGCTGCGCCGTCCAGGCGCGAGGCAAGCTCGGCGTACTCTTCGACGGTATTGCCGAAAATGTTCACGATGGCCGGAACCCCCGCTTCACGCAGCCAGGGGAGCTTTACGGCCATGAACCGGTCAACGCCGACGTTTTCCAGGCCGATCGAATTGATCATACCGGCTGCGGTCTCCACCAGGCGGGGAGGAGGATTGCCGGGACGCGGGAGGAGCGAAATACCCTTCACCACCACGGCGCCCAGGCGGGAAATGTCGGAAAAACCGGCATATTCCCGGCCGTAGCCGAAGGTCCCTGATGCGGTCATCACAGGATTTTTTAAATGCAGGGGCCCTAGCTGAACAGATGTGTCGGGGGCGGAGTCTGCTGTAATAAGATCTTGTTCCATTTGATTGATCCTGCCGAAAAGATGGGACCGTCTTCACAGACGTGAACGAAATGCTCGGATTCGGGATTTTCCCGGTTGAGCGCGGGAAGAGCGCACCCAAGACATGCCCCCATACCACACGCCATGAGGGACTCCAGCGAAAGCTGCGCAAGCGTGTCGTTGGCAAGGGCCCATTTCGCCACATGGTACTGCATGGCAAGGGGGCCGCAGGAATAGATTTCGACCGGGCGGAATGTATTCTCCGCCAAATATTCCTCGAACCTCTTGGTTACGCGCCCGTTATAGCCGAAGCTGCCGTCATCGGTTGCGTAATGAACGGTAAGTCCGAAATCACCAAGGCTTGATTCCGGCAGAAGTTCGGAGGCAGTACGCGCACCATAGAATAAGTGCATATTCCTCGCGCCCCTCGGGTCTTGCACGGCGGAAACCTGCGCAATCAGTTCCTGAAGCGGTGCAATGCCGATCCCGCCGGCGATGAACGCCAGGGACGCCGTCTGTGAAACGGGAAGTTGAAAACCATTGCCCAGCGGGCCGATGAGACTGACCGTCTCACCGGGCTCGAGTCTTGACAGCAACCAGGTACCTCGACCAACTACCCTGTAGAGAATATCGAATGTTCCGTCACTGGGGTAAATGCGGTTAAAAGAAAAGGGCCGGCGCAACAGCGGATCGTTTCCCTCACGGACGCGCAGCATCACAAACTGCCCCGCCCGAGCCTCCCGCACTATGAAGGGCGAATGCAGCCTCATTTTGAAGATCTGCCCGATAACGCGCTCCTGGGAAAGTATTCGGGCATTCTCAATTATCTTTTCCAATCCAAATCCTTCCATCCGATCACGGACGCCATACGCCCTTTGGCGCGCTCGCCGCGGTGGGAGAAGAAATCATGTTTTTCACAAACCGTACACTTCTGTGCAAATTCTATGTTTTCCGCCGGAATTCCGGCCTCCGTGAGCTGGTTCCGGGTGATCGCCCAAAAATCGAAATAATCGGGCCGTACCCTGAATTTCCACAACTCGGAGGGAAGCTCATCACGGTAGTTCACGAATTCGGCGCAGCACGGGCCAAGAGAGGGGGAAACGGCTGCAAACATTCCGGACGGATCACATCCATAGCGCTCCCTGAGCTGTTCTACGGTTTTTCCGCCAATGTTTTGGACACTTCCCCGCCATCCGCTGTGAACGTTAGCGATGACACGCTTTCCAGGATCGACGAGCAGGATCGACTGGCAGTCGGCAATCTTTATGACAAGGCCGATTCCCGACCGGTCGGTCGCCAGGGCGTCTCCCGGGGGAGCTATGAATAAAGGAGACATCTTGTCGGCGACATTAACTGCCCCTGAAAGAGCCCCATTAGCCTTGCTCCAGGAAACGAGCACGTCGGAACCATTGACGAAGTTGATGGTATCGCTATGAAACTGACGGCTGGAGACGAGTTTCTCCAGGCCCAGAGATCTCCTGATTCTGCCGAGGTTTTCAAGCACCGCCCCCGGCTCATCCCCATTTGTCCACGCGGCGTTGAGGCTCTCAAACGGAGGCGCACTCACTCCCCCGTGCCGCGTGAACACCCCATGCACCAACCCCGGAATACTGGACAAGTTTCTAAAAGTCAAAAAAGGAACCTTCCCGTTTGAATCACCAACCTGCATACAACCCCTTCTTCACTCTTCACCCTTCACTCTTCACTGCTTTTAACAGCTCACTGTTCACTGCTCACTGTTTTTATCCACATTATATCCGCCGGTAAACAGAAAATATCCCCTTTTCATTCCAGCGTGGTTAAAATGAGTACTTTCAAAAGTGATCGCAATGACCCCGCACCTCGAGGAGACCAATGGAAGAACGCATTAAGGAATGCTCCAACGTGACGATTGAATGCGAAATGCGAATCATCTCTCCGGACGGCTCGGCGCCCATAACCCAATCCCAGAGCTGCAGCTTCGTGATGGGTGTGGATGCCCAGTACCCCTCCGTGGAAGCCGCCCTCATGGACAAAAAGGCCGGGGACAGGGTGAAGGTATGTGTTCCGGCCGAAGAAATGTTCGGCGCTCATGACGAAACTCTCGTTCGCGATCTTCCCAAGTGCGATTACAAGCCGGAGCGGCTTGCGCCGGGAAGAATGTATCGGCAGATCAAGAACAAATGCCTCGTGCAGTTCATGGTCAGGGATGTGAAAGAGGATGTGGTCGTTGCAGACTTCAATGATCCCCGCGCCGGCACCTGTGCCGAATTCGACATCCTGGTAAAAGAAGTCCGTCCGGCCACTAAAGAGGAAATGGCGCCGTCATGCGCCAAGCCGCCCGAGTATCCCAAGTGGTAGGGCCGTGAGCTGTGAGCTGTGAAGAGTGAAGGAAAACCGTGGGTTCTCACGCTCCGCTTGGCGGCAGCTCCAGCTTTCTCCTGGCCGGAATGGGTTTGTGTGGATCTGTGGATAGTCGATAAAAGAGGCATGGAATTTCGCAGACCGGATCGAAGCCATGACCACCAGAGGGTTGGATCAGTCAACGGAAGCTGCCGCGGCAAGCCGGACTCCTGTGCCTCGTACCGGGATCTTCTATCACCCGAGCTTCAGCCGCAAGAGCTACCTGACGCAGGGTTCCAGGCTCCGTGATTTCCCGGCTGCTCTTGAGCGCCTCCTCTCTGACGAACGCTATATTCTCTACGAGCCCGGCCCCATCGACGAAGAATGGATTCTCAAAGTCCATTCACCCGAACTGCTGCAGGGAGTCAGGCAGGACCCGCTTTGTGCGACGGCCTGGCGCTCGGTGGGCTCGGTTGTCATGGGCGCCGAGAAGATAGCCGCCGGAGAAATCCGAAACGCCTTTTCCTTCATCGGCGCCGGAGGCCACCATTCGGGCAGGAGGTATTTCGGAGGCTACTGCTGTTTCAATGATGTCGCTATAGCCATCCGGGTGCTTCGGGAGCGGCACGGCATCACCCGGTTCGCCATACTCGACACCGACGCCCACCACGCGGACGGTACCCGCGAACTGGTCCGCAATGATCCTGACACCCTTCATGTCTGCGTCTGCCACGCCGGGTATGAATCAAAGGACGGGACGAAAGTGGATATCCGGGTCTCCGGTCTCCTTTGGGACGAAAACCCCGACGCACGCTACGCGGCGCTTGCTACCGACGGCTTTGAAGAACGAGCCCGCAGCTTCATGCCTGAGTTTCTTTTCTGGTACTTCGGCTTCGACACCCACCAGGGCGACTACGGCGATATGGGACTCACGATCGCCGCCTACCTTCCCATCGCGGAAATGATGCGACGGCTCTCAGACGAACTGTGCCGGGGCCGCCTCCAGGTCGTGCTCGGCGGAGGTTCCCGAAGCGATATCGCCGTCAGCGTCATTCCCCCCGTCATCGCCTCGCTGGGCGGAGTGCGAGAGTAAACACTGAGCAGTGAACCAGCGCAGAGTGAAGAGTGCAACCCGCTGGTTCCCAAGCTCAGCTTGGGAACTCCTGATCAGAAGCTCCAGCTTCACTTGGACTGAATACCCGGAAAAACCTCCCAAGCTCTGATTCCGCCAAGCTTTTTTTATTAAATTTCGTATAATTGACCCCCACTAATTCTCTTGACATGACGGGCGGGACCGGCACAATCTGCTCACTGCTCACTGCACCGCTCCTCCCATTGACAAAAACCGCCGGCTGTGATACCCATCTGCACCTGATGTCCGGTCCCCTACTGTCCGGAATCAGTTACTGACACCACGCACCGATTACCAGCCTTGATGAGGGCGACTAGCTCAGTGGATAGAGCGTTGGTCTCCGGAACCAAAGGTCCCGGGTTCGATCCCCGGGTCGCCCTCCACAAAAACCTCTTGGAATCAGCTAACTCATGATACGCTAATTTTTCTGAAGTTGGGCCTACTGTGCATCCCTTCCCGTGATCGGTACATGTTAGATGAGGGAGCCTTGCCGGAATGCTTATTCTATAGAAAATATCCCCCTCAAGTTGTTGATAAGCTGGAGGTTTTGAAAATGGGCGCAGCTTCCATTTTAAGAGACAAAAGAGAAATAATTCTGCGGATTGCATCCAAACACGGGGTTCACAGGGTTCGGGTTTTTGGGTCCGCGCCTCGTGGAGAAGCGGACGAACTGAGCGATATCGATCTTCTTGTTGACATGCCGGCAAACAGCACCTTGTTCGATCAGGCGGCTCTTCAGCTTGAACTCCAGGAGGTTCTCGGTTGCAGGGTGGACATACTGACCGAAAGGGGAATGAAACCTCGTATTAGAGAACGGGTGATCAAAGAGGCTGCGCTGCTGTGAGGGATAATCGAGAGCGCCCTATCCACCAATGTAGTCACACTTCCATAAGATATCCAAATACAGGAGAGTCTAGCTATGAAGGAGTGTTACCTTTGTGGAGGTCAGGCTGAAATCCACAACCAAGACTATGGGCGGCGCCAAGTTGTGAAGTGCCCATGTTGTGTTTACTATGAGATTACCCAGTCTGCTCTTTCGAAGATACAGATGGCTGATTTCATGAAGGAAATGAAAACTCAGCTGGCAAAAAACGTAAAAGAAATGAATGAGGCACATGAGGAACCACTAATCTCACTTGATGACGGGACTCTAAAAGTTTCAAGGGCAAGATAATCTGTGTCCTTCCTGAAAGCGTGCACAGCGTAAGTTTTCCAGTCGGGACGGGTGTACTGGCAGCAATGCTGCTGACCTAAGCCCGACCTAAGCCGTTGAGACCATACAACGGGGATAGTGTACTCTGC
Source organism: uncultured Syntrophobacter sp. (assembly GCA_964539645.1). Lineage (GTDB taxonomy): Bacteria > Desulfobacterota > Syntrophobacteria > Syntrophobacterales > Syntrophobacteraceae > SbD1. Next base: position 3,554 of record CAZIJV010000004.1, on the reverse strand, counting down.
CTTCGTAATGGAACCCACTTCGGGGATCAGACTCTCTCCGATTGTGCTCTTTTTCCGTGGAGAGCGACAGGTGTGCACATTACGGCAGACCGGTGGATCCTCTTGCCTCCTGCACGGCAACTGAACCCGTTGCGCCCTGTCAGCCTGATGAGCTAAATGCTATCATGCCAGCTAAAGCGGCACGAAATAATCAACGAATCGGATTCTTCTTTTGCTCTGGCGCTGGTAGCATAGGCCCTTGTGGCCGTTGTCCCACTGCGTGAAAGTACCGTGGGTGCTCATTGATGCCACTTTATTGCCGTGGAGTTTTACCAGGCACGGAGGCCGGATGGGAGATCTGATCGGCAAAGAGAGGGACCACATGCAAGTCGTGACTGGAGCACAATTGGCTGAACGTTTCTTTGAAGGCACCGGCCACAGCTACGACCACATAGTCTCTCTGTTTACCCTGGGGTTCGATCTTTGGTGGAAGAGGAAAATCCCCGGAAAGATCCCCGCAAATTCCTTGCAAATAATCGATCAGGCCTGCGGCACGGGCATCCTTACGTTTAAGATTGCCGAAAGATTTCCCGGAGCACGGATCGTCGGTGTTGAACTGCGCGACGAGTATCTGAGCATAGCGAGACAGAAGGCTGCGCTTCGTAGTTTAAGCCGTGTCGAGTTTGTGCTCGGCCGGGCGGAGGATGTATGCCTGGAGGAGGCAAGCTTCGACTGTATAACTTCCTCGTATCTGGCAAAATATGCGGAAATAGATCAATGGGTTCAAAACTGTAAAAAGATGCTTCGAGACGGAGGGCTTTTCCTAGCCCATGATTTCACCTATCCTGCCAATCCTCATTTCGCCGCCGCCTGGGAGTTCTACTTTCGAATCATGCAAGGGTTCGGAATTCGGATGTACCCGGAGTGGAGGACCGTATTTATCGAACTTCCGGAACTTCTCAGAAGGACGACGTGGGTCACAGAGCTGCTGGAAGCCCTCAGGGTGAACGGTTTTTCCAATATTTCCCTGGAGTCCCTCACCTTCGGCTCGGCGGCGGTCATAACAGCTCGTAAATAGTCCCCGTTACGATTGGCTGAACATTGCTATCAAGTCCCGCGGCGCCGTTGTCAGCAGGCTGACGGAAGCATCACCAGACAGATTCACAATGCCGCTCGATACCGCCGAGTTCAGACGTCGCTCGATTTCATCTTCCATGAGCCCTTGGGCCATCCTGAAAAGCTCAAACGCCTCCCTGTCCAGTTCGGCCCTCTTACCGGTCAGAACCGGCAGGATATGCGGCACTATGTCCTCAACAAAATAACAGAGGGTTGGCGTGAGGGCAGACATTGCTGTCGAGTCTATAGATCGCGTCCTGAGATGGTGTTTTATCTCCTGCAGATCGTCGGCTATCTGGTAGGCCTCACCGATTCCGGCGCCGTACTGGTAGAGATCTTCTCCCATCTGGCCGTGAATTCCGGCTGAGACCGCTCCCAGCTTGCATGCCGCTCCGAATAGCATCCCGGTCTTGAGAGATATGATTTCTTCGTAGATTTTCCGGTCGAGCCTCCCCCGTTCGATCTCCCCTGCCAGCCTCAAGGGGTCGAGGCGTTCACTGAATGCCCCTTTCGCTACCTGAGCGATCGCTCGTGAAGCGACCAGGCCGTCTTCCCGGCTCAGTTCACTCATCATTTCTATAGCCGATGCGAAAATGACGTCTCCGAGCAGTACCGCACTCCTGGCCCCCTCGAAAGTCCAGACGGCCGGCAGGCGCCTCCGGGTTTTGTGCTGGTCGATGAAATCATCATGCACAAGCGAGGCGGCATGTATGAGTTCAACCGCCACCGCTCTTGGGAGCGCCGCATCCGGGGCGCCTCCCAGGAGATCGCAGACCATGAACAGGAGGCATCCTCTGATCCTTTTACCTCCGGCCAGTGCGGTTCGCAAATCGGCATACCCGTTGCCTTCGGGGCCACCGATAATCAGGGAGAGTCGATCCTGGAAGGCCTCATCCAGTCTCGGCCTGAACAGTTGGAGATAGTCCTGAAAACTTTTTAACATACCCGGAGTCTTTCTTTGCCCGAATTACCGGCCAAGACGGGAAATGAGCAGTCCGATCCCCAGAAGCACGGTTCCCAGGCTGATGCACTTTAAGATGCTCTCATACCTGTTCAACAGCTCTTTTTCACCGGGAGACAGCGCAGCCGGATTTCGCCTGAACTCTTTATAAGGCCTCGAAGCCTTGATCTCGACAAGACTGAAAAGAGACATGGAAATTGCGATTACCAGCGCTCCAAAGGTAATTCGATTTACCTGCATCAGGCAGCCGGCAATGACCGGCAGCCCGCCCCACGAAAAGGCAAACCATCCATCCGTGTGGAATTTTCCGCCAAACCATTCAAGATTATAGGCGAAAACAAAGAAGCCTTCGAGAAGTGCAACCGTCCAGAGTAGGGGCGCCTGATAGATAATGTAATAGATCGCGATAGAATAGGCCACTATCAAAGAGGCGGCGGACATGCATTTCAACTGAGGCCGCGTAAAGACCGTTCCCCAGGGTTTCACCCGCTTGCTTCCCAGGGCATCGAGCGCGTGAGCGGCGATTCCCAGTCCGAAGAAATAGATGACCATGATAGCCAGGACTCTATCCCAATGGATAGCAGCCGTCCCGGCGGCAATCGAACCCAGAACGGCAAAAGAAAGAACCATCCCCGTATAGGGAAGAAAAAGCAGGCCCATGAAGATTCTAAACTTCAGAGGTCCGAACTTTGGTACGAACCATTCCCCGGACCTGCTGCTTGACTCATCGACCGCCTGTTTATTCATCGTCATGTCTGGCCATTCGCTCTGGAGGTGGACAGATGGAAGGCTGGAAAAAATGTTTCCCAGAATAATAAGGGCGCCACCCGGTTTGTCAAATCATCCGGCAGCACAGGCGCAGTGCCCGCGGAGAAAAGGATAATTTCAATCAGCAGCCGGAAGCTGCGCCATCCCTTATCGCATACTCTCCATGCCGGGCAATCAGGAGAAACCTGCAACGCCCAAGACCCTCCTGGTTATTCTTTCAAGGTGTTCTCTACTTGTGATACTTAGGGAATACACGGTAGAACTCAAATCGTTGGAGAGTTTTCCCGCAGGCGGGATGCAGTTGATGCGTTTGATCCGCTTGTACAGCATACAAGGGAAATATTTATGGAAGAGATATTTGTAGCGGCCTGTACACTCGTTGTGGTTATTCTCGTAATTCTCGGGGTGAGAAACAGACGGAGGCTCGGAGAGAGCGCACCGGACGACAGCATCGTGGATGGAATTGAGAAGTACAATTTGTACATGTCCAATACCCCGAACGTAATCAACCAGGACAGGTTCAGGTACAAATTGTCGAAGGCGGGATTCAGTGATGCGGCAATTCAGGACATGCAGAACAAGGTGATCGAGATGAAGGGCACGGCATCGGACCTGGATGCCTTAGCTATAATAAATGCCCTCGGGCCCCTGATGAAACTCAACAGTTAGCTATAGCCAGAGAGCCTCTTGCAAAAGTGCTCAGAACTCTATGGTCAATTCCTGTCCGATG